>NZ_CAMQSF010000029.1 GCF_947036865.1 uncultured Caulobacter sp.
AGCCGGCGCGGCGGCCGGCGCGGCCGAGGCCGTGGCGCCTTCGGCGATCACGCCCAGCACCGTGCCCGGCGTCACGGTCGCGCCTTCCTCGGCGCCGATGGCCGACAACACGCCGTCGGCGGGCGAGGCCACTTCCAGCGAAACCTTGTCGGTTTCCAGCTCGACGAGGATCTCGTCCTTCTTCACGGCCTCCCCGGCCTTCTTGGTCCAGCGGGCGACCGTCGCTTCGGTGACGGATTCGCCCAGGGCGGGGGTCATGATGTCGGCCATGGGGGCTGTTCCGAGTCTCTCTTGTTTGGTCCGGCGAGGTTTAGCGGTGAAGTCCGACGCTTACGCGAAGGCCTCGTTGAGGAAGGTCTCGAGCTCTTTCAGGTGGCGGCTCATCAGGCCAGCCGCCGTCGAGGCCGAGGCGGGACGACCGACATAGCGGGCGCGCTTGGCCTTGATGTCCAGCTTGTCCAGCGTCAGCTCCATCCACGGATCGACGAAGGTCCAGCCGCCCATGTTCTTCGGCTCTTCCTGGCACCAGACCAGGTCGGCGTTCTTGAACCGGCCGAGCACGTTCATCAGCGACTTCATCGGCCACGGATAGAACTGCTCCAGACGCAGCAGATAGACGTCGTCGCGACCGGTCTTGGCGCGCTGGTCGACGAGGTCGAAATAGACCTTGCCCGAGCAGACGATGACCCGCTTGATCTGATCGTCGCTCTTCAGCGTGATGCCGCCGACGTCGCAGCCGGCCTCGGCCCCGTCGACCATCACGCGGTGGAAGGTCGAGCCCTCGGTGAAGTCGGTCAGGTTCGAGACGGCGCGCTTGTGGCGCAGCAGGCTCTTGGGCGACATCACGATCAGCGGCTTGCGGAACTCGCGATGCATCTGCCGGCGCAGAGCGTGGAAGTAGTTGGCCGGCGTCGTGCAGTTGACGACCTGCATGTTGTCCTCGGCGCACAGCTGCAGGAAGCGCTCCAGGCGCGCCGAGCTGTGTTCCGGGCCTTGGCCCTCGTAACCGTGCGGCAGCAGCATGACGAGACCGCTCATCCGCAGCCACTTGCGCTCGCCCGAGCTGATGAACTGGTCGATCACGACCTGGGCGCCGTTCACGAAGTCGCCGAACTGGCCTTCCCACAGGGTCAGGGTGTTCGGATCGGCCAGCGAGAAGCCGTACTCGAAGCCCAGCACCGCCTCTTCCGACAGGGCCGAGTCGATGACCTCGTAATTGGCCTGCCCCGGACGGATGTTGTTCAGCGGCGTGTAGTGCTCTTCGGTCTTCTGGTCGATGATGTCCGAATGGCGCTGGGTGAAGGTGCCGCGCACCGAGTCCTGGCCCGACAGGCGGACCGGAATGCCCTCGTCGAGCAGGGTGGCGAAGGCCAGGTGCTCGGCCGTGCCCCAGTCGATGCCCTCGCCCTTCTCGATCGCCTCGCGGCGGTTCTCGATGGCGCGCTTGACGGTCTTGTGGGCGTCGATGCGCTCGGGGATCGTGGTGATCAGGCGGCCCAGCTCCAGGAGGCGGGTCTTGGGGAAGGCCGTCTTGCCGCGGCGATCCTCGTCGCCCGGCAGGGTCAGGCCGGCCCACTTGCCGTCCAGCCAGTCGGCCTTGTTGGCCTTGTAGGTCTTGCCGGCCTCGAACTCGGCGTCGAGGAACTTCTCGAACTCGCCGACCCAACCGTCGGATTCGGCCTGGGTGATGACGCCCTCGCCGATCAGGCGGTTCGAATAGAGCTCGCGGGTCGAGGGGTGGCCCTTGATCTTGGCGTACATCAGCGGCGACGTCATGGTCGGGTCGTCGCCTTCGTTGTGGCCGAAGCGACGGTAGCAGACCATGTCGATGACCACGTCCTTGCCGAACTTCTGGCGGTACTCGGTCGCGACCTTGGCGGCGAAGACGACGGCTTCCGGATCGTCGCCGTTCACGTGGAAGATCGGCGCCTCGACCATCAGCGCCATGTCGCTGGGATAGGGCGAGCTGCGCGAATAGCGCGGGCTGGTGGTGAAGCCGATCTGGTTGTTGACGATGAAGTGGATGGTGCCGCCCGTGCGGTAGCCCTTCAGGCCCGACAGGGTGAAGCACTCGGCCACCACGCCCTGGCCGGCGAAGGCCGCGTCGCCGTGCAGCAGCAGCGGCAGCACGTGGCCGCGGCCGGCGTCCGGCTGCTCGCGCAGCACGAAGGCCTGCTTGGCGCGGGCCTTGCCGATCACGACGGGGTTGACGATTTCCAGGTGCGAGGGGTTGGCCGTCAGCGACAGGTGGACCTTGTTGTCGTCGAACTCACGGTCCGACGAGGCGCCCATGTGGTACTTCACGTCGCCCGAACCCTCGATGTCCGAGGGCACCGACGAGCCGCCTTGGAACTCGTGGAAGATCACGTGATAGGGCTTGCCCATCACGGCGGCCAGCACGTTCAGGCGGCCGCGGTGCGGCATGCCCAGCACGATGTCCTTCACGCCCAGGGCGCCGCCGCGCTTGATGATCTGCTCCATGGCCGGAACCATGGCCTCGCCGCCGTCCAGGCCGAAGCGCTTGGTGCCGGGGAAGCGCTTGTGCAGGAAGCGCTCGAAGCCCTCGGCCTCGATCAGCTTCTTCAGGATGGCGACCTTGCCCTCCTTGGAGAAGGTGATCTCCTTGTCGCGACCCTCGATGCGCTCCTGCAGCCAGGCCTTCTCGGCCGGGTCGGAGATGTGCATGTACTGCACGCCGACATTGCCGCAGTAGGTGCGGCGCAGGATCGACAGGATCTCGCGGATCGTCGAGGTCTCCAGACCCAGCACGAAGTCGAGGAAGATCGGACGGTCGTAGTCGGCCTCGGTGAAGCCGTAGGTGGCCGGATCCAGCTCGCTGGCGTCCTTGGGCGGATCCAGGCCCAGCGGGTCGAGATTGGCCGCCAGGTGGCCGCGCATGCGGTAGGCGCGGATCATCATGATGGCGCGCAGGCTGTCCAGCGTGGCGGCGCGGACGGCCTCGGCATTGGCGCCGGGGGCCTTCGCCTCGATGGCCTTAGAGACCTTGGCCTCGACGGCCGGGGCGACGGTGGCCCACTGGCCATCCAGGGCCGACAGCCAGTCCGGACGGGCGGTCGGGACCTTCTTGGGGGTCCAGGCCGGGTCCTGGGCGGCGCGTTTGACCTGGTCGGCCTGCTCCTGCAGGCTGGCGAAGAAGGCGTTCCAGGACGGATCGACCGAGCCGGGGTTCTCCGCCCACTGGGCGTAGAGGTCTTCCACGAAGGCGGCGTTGGCGCCGTAGAGGAAGCTGGTCTCGGTCAAGACCTGGTTGATGATGCCTGCGTCGTCCGCCATGGAATTGTCGCCTTCAGATCCGCTGCTCACGGGACCGCTAACCCGCGGGCCGTAAATATAGTCTCTCAATCACCCGAGCGCCCGTCGCTTGGCGGGGCCCAGGTGATTTTTTCGGATCGTCGACTGGCGGTCGCAAAAAACCTGGGCCCCGCGCGAGGCGGGGTTTCGGTGTCTTATCAGCCTTTGAGCACTTCCAGCAGGGTCTCGCCCAGCTTGGCCGGCGACGGCGAGACGCGGATGCCCGCGCTCTCCATGGCCGCGATCTTGTCCTCGGCGCCGCCCTTGCCGCCCGAGACGATGGCGCCGGCGTGGCCCATGTGACGGCCCGGAGGCGCCGTGCGGCCGGCGATAAAGCCGACCATCGGCTTCTTGCGGCCGCGCTTGGCTTCGTCCTTCAGGAACTGGGCGGCGTCCTCCTCGGCCGAGCCGCCGATCTCGCCGATCATCACGATCGACTTGGTGGCGTCGTCGGCCAGGAACATTTCCAGGACGTCGATGAACTCGGTGCCCTTGACCGGGTCGCCGCCGATGCCCACGGCCGTGGTTTGGCCCAAGCCAGCGTTCGTGGTTTGGAAAACCGCTTCATAGGTCAAGGTGCCCGAGCGCGACACGACGCCGACCGAGCCTTCCGAGAAGATCGAGCCCGGCATGATGCCGATCTTGCACTGCTTGGGCGTCAGAACGCCGGGGCAGTTCGGGCCGATCAGGCGCGACTTGCTGCCTTGCAGGGCCTTCTTGACCTTGACCATGTCCAGCACCGGGATGCCCTCGGTGATGCAGACGATCAGCGGGATCTCGGCCTCGATGGCCTCGAGGATCGAGTCGGCCGCGAAGGGCGGCGGGACGTAGATCACCGAGGCGTCGGCGCCGGTGCGGTCCTTGGCTTCGGCGACGGTGTCGAACACCGGCAGGCCGATGTGCGTCTGACCGCCCTTGCCCGGGGTGACGCCGCCGACCATCTGGGTGCCGTAGGCAATGGCCTGCTCGGTGTGGAAGGTGCCTTGAGCGCCGGTGATGCCCTGGCAGATGACCTTGGTTTGCGAACCGATCAGAACCGACATTTAGCGGGCGCCCTTCACAGCGGCGACGATCTTCTCGGCGCCGTCAGACAGATCGTTGGCGGCGATGACGTTCAGGCCGCTTTCCGAGATGATTTTCTTGCCGAGTTCGACGTTGGTGCCTTCCAGGCGGACCACCAGCGGAACCTTGAGGCCGACTTCCTTCACCGCGGCGATGACGCCCTCGGCGATGATGTCGCAGCGCATGATGCCGCCGAAGATGTTGACCAGGATGCCTTTGACGGCCGGGTCGGCGGTGATGATCTTGAAGGCCGCGGTGACCTTCTCCTTGCTGGCGCCGCCGCCGACATCGAGGAAGTTGGCCGGCTCGGCGCCGTACAGCTTGATGATGTCCATGGTGGCCATGGCCAGGCCCGCGCCGTTGACCATGCAGCCGATCTCACCGTCCAGGGCGATGTAGGCGAGGTCGTACTTCGACGCTTCGATTTCCTTGGGGTCTTCCTCGGTCTCGTCGCGCAGCGCCTTGATGTCCGGGTGGCGGAACAGGCTGTTGCCGTCGAACGACAGCTTGGCGTCGAGGACGCGCAGGTGATCATCCGCCGTCACGATCAGCGGGTTGATCTCCAGCATGGCCATGTCCTTGGCCATGAACGCCGTATAGAGCTGGGTCAGCAGCGAGGCGGCTTCCTTGGCCAGGCCGCCGGTCAGGCCCAGGGCCTTGGCCAGGGCGCGCTGGTGGGTCGGCCACACGCCGGTCGCCGGGTCGATGGTGAAGGTGTGGATCTTCTCGGGCGTCGAGTGGGCGACGTCCTCGATGTCCATGCCGCCCTCGGTCGAGGCGACGACCGAGACCTTGCTCGAGGCGCGGTCGACCAGCAGCGACAGGTAGAATTCCTTGGCGATCGCCGCGCCTTCCTCGATGTAGAGGCGGTTGACCTGCTTGCCCTTGGGGCCCGTCTGGTGGGTCACCAGCACCCGGCCGAGCATTTCCTCGGCGTTGGCGCGAACCTCTTCGACCGACTTGACGACGCGGACGCCGCCCTTGGCGTCGGGGCCCAGGCCCTCGAACTTGCCCTTGCCGCGGCCGCCGGCGTGGATCTGGCTCTTCACGACGAAGACCGGCGTGCCGAGCTTTTCGGCGGCGGCGGCGGCTTCGTCCGGCGTGAAGGCGGGGAAGCCGCGCGGCACGGGAGCGCCGAACTCGGCGAGTACGGCTTTGGCTTGATGTTCGTGGATGTTCATGAGGGCCCGGTCTCGACGACGGCTTTCAGAAATGTGGCCGGGTTATAGGAGCGGTATTTCGCAGGCGCAACCGCGCGACGACGATAAGGTGAAGGCTTGCGCGGTTATGGGGTTCGATAGGACAGGCGGACCGGGCATCCGCGCCCCCGGAAGCCCTTCCCCTTGATGGGGAAGGGTTGGGATGGGGTGGCCGCTGAATTTCAGCCGCGACGCGCTCGGCCATGGTCATCGCCTTGCGAAGACGGCGAGCGCGTTTCACGGCGCCCAGCGGGCGCCTGGGGAAGGGAGAGGGTGACCCGACCTTTAGTTGTTTACCCGCTAGCCGATGCTTGGCGCATCAAGCCGCTTACGGCGCGGCCGGCGCGGTCGGGATCGGGACCGGCGGCTTGGAGCCCGGACGGGCGACCGCGTACATCTCCCAGGCGATCGTCTTCATCAGCGCCTGACGGTCCTCGCCGACGGCATAGAGGTCGCCGTGGGTCTTGTCCTTCAGGTAGCGGAAGTCGGTCTTGGCCCCCAGGCCCTTCATGACCGCCTCCAGTTTCCGGGCCGCGCCGTCCAGATAGAAGGTGTCGGCCGTGCCGACGATCAGGTGCACCTTGCCGTCGAGGTCCGGCTTCAGGGCCGGCCAGTTCGCCTTCAGCCGCGCGGCGATGTCGTAGTGCTGGCTCCAATAGGCGACGACCGCCGGATCGACGGCGCCGGTCGCCCGGTCGAACATCGGCACGGGCCGGCCGGCCGGACCGCGCGGCGAGAACACCCAGTCGAACGAGCCGAACTGGCCGCCGTACTCGCCCAGCACCTCTTCCAGGGCGACCATGTCCTTGAGCGTCGCCAGCACCTTGTCGTGGTCGCGGGCGATCGGGCGCGGCGAGCCGTCGGGCTTGTAATAGACGTTGGCGTTCGGGGCGTAGAGGTCGACGCCCGTGAAGTCGTGGAAGTCGCTGGGATCGGGCGAGGTCGACCACGTTCCGCCGAAGACCTTCGGATAGCGGGTCTGCAGCCACAGCGTCGCCCAGCCGCCCGAGGAGTGACCGTTCAGGAAGCGGCCATTGGCCTTGGCGTCCATCCGCCAGTGCTTTTCGAGATCGGGGATCAGTTCCTCGGTCAGGGCCTTGCCCCAGGGGCCGTTGTTGACGCTGTCGGCGAACTCGTGCGTGCCGGTGGCGCCGCTCTCGTCCAGATAGACCCAGATCATCTTCGGGGCCTCGCCCTTGGCCATCAGGTCGTACATGCGCGTGGCCTGGCCGACGAGATAGGGGTTCGAGCCGCCGAAGCCGTGCGTGTAGTAGGCGGTCGGGTAGCGCGCCTTGTCGGTCTCGTAGCCGGGCGGGGTCAGGACCCAGCCCTTCATCGTGATCGGCCGGCCGAAGAAGGCGCTGAGCGCGGGGCTGACGAAGTTCACCGGCGCGATGTGCGGCTTGGCCGCCGCCAGACGATCGACGGCCGCCTTGGGCGCCTGGGGCGGAAGCTTGAAGGGGTCGTAGTCCGGCTCGACCTTGTCCAGCACCAGCTTGGTCCCGGCCGCCAGCGGCAGGGTGATGGTGGTCACCGGGCTGACCAGGTCGCCGCCGCCTCGGCCGTTGTAGTTGTAGCTGTGGTCCTGATCGAGCACGGCCTGGACCGCGTACTCGCCCGGCGGCAGCCGCGAGAACAGCTTGGGCGCGGCGCGACCGTCGAGGTCGATGTCCAGCACGGCGCCGGCCGCGACCGTGCCGACCTCGCGGGCGGCCACCTGGCCCTCGCCCGAGAAGGGGTCGGCCTCGACGCTCTCGATGACCCCGCCCTTGGCGTCCGCCTTGGCCGCCGCCAGCGGCTCGGCGAAGATCAGCAGGCGGCCCGAGACCTGGCCCGGGATCCCGGGGCCGACCTGGACCTGAAGGATCGGATGATCCGCCGCGTTCGCGCCGCTCGCGCTCAAAGCCAGCAGCATCGCCGCCGAGATCATCATGGACCGCATGTCGCCTCCCCAAGGTTGGCCTAGCTAGGCCACGCCTCGGGGAGCCTGGCAAGCCGGGTCTAGCCGACCTTGACCGACACCGAGCCGCGCCGCTCCAGCTTGCCCCAGCCGACCCGGCCGCCGCGAATGGCCATGACCACCGACTTGACCACGACATAGTACATCAGCTGCCGGTAGCCGAAGCGCTGCACGGGCAGGAACGGCAGGTCGCCCCACGGGGCGCGCTTCTCCAGCAGCATGCCCAGCGCGCCGGCCGCCAGGTCGACGCCGATGAACACCGCCCAGTAGACCAGGCCCAGAATCAGGTCGTCGGGCCGCCATTCCACCGGGTGGGCGGCGGCGGCGTAGACGCTGCTGATCAGGGCCCAGATCACGCCCAGGTCGACCAGGGGCGCGGCGACGGCCAGCAGGATCTGGAAGAGCCAGATCTGCGGCAGGGCCACGAAACCCAGCACCGGGGTCTTGCGGTTGAACATCGCCCGGCGATGCTTCCAGACGCACTGCAGCGTGCCGAACGACCAGCGGAAGCGCTGCTTCAAGAGGCCGCCGACGGTGTCGGGCGCCTCGGTATAGGCGCGGGCCTCGGGGTCGAAGGCCACCTTCCAGCCCGCGCGCTGGCAGGCGATGGTCAGGTCCTGGTCCTCGGCCAGGGTGTCGGCCGGATAGCCGCCCAGATCGTCGAGCACGCTCTTGCGCCAGGCGCCCACCGCCCCCGGCACCACCGTCACGGCGCCCAGGGCCGACAGCGCCCGTCGCTCCAGGTTCTGGGCGGTGACATATTCCAGGGCCTGCCAGCGGGTGACGATGTTGACCCGGTTGCCGACGATGGCGTTGCCGGCCACCGCGCCGATGTCCTCGTCCTGGAACCAGCGGGCCAGGCGGCCGATCGTCTCGGGCGGGAACAGGGTGTCGGCGTCCAGCGCCACCACATATTCGCCCTTGGCCACGGCCAGGCCGCGATTGACCGCCCGCGCCTTGCCGCCGTTCGGGAACGACAGCAGCGTCACGCGCGGATCGTTGGCGAAATGCTTGCGGACCTCGTCGGCGGTGCGATCCTTGGAGCCGTCGTCGAGGACCAGCACCTCGAGGTTCTTCCAGTGGCTCTCGAGGATCCGCGCCACCGAGGCGGCGATGACCTTCTCCTCGTTGAAGCAGGGGATCAGCACGCTGACCAGCGGCCCGTCTTCCGGATCGAGGTCCTGCGGCTCCTCGTGGGTCCAGAAGCGGTGGACCAGCGCCAGGCTGGCCAGGAAGACGAGGCGCGCCACGCCCAGGAAGATCGCTGTCAGGAACAGCGCGGTCATCCCCGACTGGGCCCAGCGGAAGAAGTCGAAGCCCAGGCGATCGAGCGCCAGATCCAGCGCCGTGCGCGAGGTGGGCGGCATCACCTGCTCGGGGGTCATGCCGGCCAGCTCGCCGATGGTGACGAACCGATAGCCGCGCGCGCGGATCGCGTCGATCAGGCCCGGCAGCGCCGCCACGGTGCGACTGCGGTCGCCGCCGGCGTCGTGCAGCAGCACGACCTGCCCGGGGCGATTGCCGGGGTTGTCGAGGCGGTCCAGCGTGCGGTCGATGATCTCCTGCGGCGAGGGCTTCTGCCAGTCGTCGGGGTCGATCCGCAGGCCCACGGACATGTAGCCGAGGGTCTGGGCGATCACCAGCGGGGCCACCTCGTGCGGCGTCGAGGGCTCGGCGTCGCCGAAGAACGGCGGCCGGAACAGGCGCATGGAGCGGCCGGTCAGCACCTCGAACAGGCGCTGGGTGGCGTTCAGCTCGACGGTCACCTGCGCCAGCGGCGTCTCGGCGATGTTGGGGTGGGTCCAGCTGTGGCCGCCGACATCGTGACCCTCGGCGACCTCGCGCTGCACCAGGTCGGGCCGCTTCTGCATGTTCTGGCCGATCACGAAGAAGGTGGCCGGCGCCTTCTTGGCTTTCAGGATGTCGAGGATCTTCGGCGTCCAGCGCCCGTCCGGCCCGTCGTCGAAGGTCAGCGCCACCAGCCCCTTCTTCTGGCCGTAGCGCTCGATGACATAGGAGCTGGGGATCACGTCGTAGGTCTGGCCCGAGATCAGCCCCGTCGCGGGATCGAACGCCAGGCTGCGCTTGCCGGGCGTGGGCAGGGCGGCGACCCGCAGCACCTCGCCGCCGCCGTCGAAGTCGACGCCCTGGCCGTTGGCGAGGCTGGTCAGGCCGGTCGCGGTGACCTGGCCATAGGGCTTGCCCAGCAGCGACCAGACGCCGGGATCCTCCATCCCCATCCGCCACAGGCCATAGCCGCGCGGCTTCCAGGGGTCGGAGACCTTGACCTGGTTGAACAGGGTGACCGCGTCCAGGAACCAGACGACGTGGTTGTCGCCGTTGTCGTCGGTATAGGTATAGGTCGGGTTCAGGGCGTCGGCGTCCATGCGGATGGTCGCGCTGGCGTCCTGGGCGTTGCGCATCGCCTCGTGGAAGGTCGCCGGCGACCCGGAGGCGCGCGAGCCGTCGGGCTTCAGCGTCCAGTCGTAGCCATAGGCGCCGAGCGCCAGGATGGTCCGCGCCGGATCCAGCTGATGGGCGAAGCGTTTGCCCAGCTCGCTCTGGTACCAGTCCTGCCCGGCGTTCGGCCCCGGATCGCCCAGGGCGTAGTGCTGGTCATAGGCCATCAGCACCAGGGCGTCGGAACTGTCCTGCAGGCGCTTGAGCGGCCAGCCCTCCTCGTCGAACGGCGCGGTGACCCAGGCCTCGCGGCCGGTGTCCTTGAAGGCGGCGCGGGCCTCGTCGAGGAACTTGGGATAGGCGGCCAGACCCTTGGCCGACAGGTTCTCGAAGTCGAAGACATAGCCGCCATAGCCGTGCTGGGCGGCCAGGCGCGAGAGGTTGTCGATCAGCTTGGCGCGCGCGGCCGGGTCGGCCAGCAGGGCGTCGGCCAGGGGGCCGTTGAACTGAGCGTTGGCCGAGTTGTGAACCAGCGGCAGCACGGCCGGATGATTGGGCGCGTTGGCGATGCGCGCCACGCCCTCGGGATCGTCGACCAGGGTGATGTCGCCTTTCGCGCCCTTGATCGCCACCCACTGGGGCGAGACCACGTCGAGCTTGTCGACATTGCGGCGCAGCGATTCGCGGCTGTCCTCGTCCCAGGCCACGTAGAAGCCGACCGACAGGGGACGCACCGCCGCGCCGTTGGGCGCGGTCTTGGGCCGGGGCACGCGGCGCCAGGTCTCGGCCGGACGCGCCCGGCGCGGGCTTTCCTGGTGCAGGGCGGTCAGGACGTGGGGGTCCTTCAGCGGCGCGTCCGGCAAGCGGGGCGCGAAGGCCAGGGTCGCCACGAAGCCCGCCACGATGGCGGCGAGCGCCGAGATGACGATCCCCAGAACCAGCTTGGCCCGTCGCTCACGCTTGCCCGTGGGGTCGTGAAAGATGTGGCGGTCTTCGGGGGTCATTCAGGCGCTCGCGGTTCTTTGCGGCAGTGATACCTGAAATTGACGGAAGCGTGGCGATAGGTCCGCTAGAGCCTGTGTGTTTTGGATGGAATCATCCGGAACGCACGGGCTTGGTTTCAGGCCTCTGGCGCGTGGCGCCGCCGAAACGGCGCGCGCTTTCGGCTATCATGCTCCACGAAGGCGGCGTTTGGTCGCGGGGCCCCTACTCGACCCAGTCGCGGGCCAGCCGGCGCGCGGCGAGGATGAACAGCAGCGCCGCCAGCAGGTAGAAGCCCATGCCGGTATAGATCGCCCAGCGCAGCGATTCGGCCCCGAAGGTCGGCTTCAGCAGGTCCGAGACCAGGCCGAAATAATAGACCCCGACGGCGATCCCCAGGAGGTTGTTGATCAGCAGGAACAGGGCCGAGGCCGTGGTCCGCATCGGCGCGGGGGCCAGATGCTGCACGGCGGCGGTGATCGGTCCCAGCCAGGTCAGGTTCAGGCCCGTGGGGATCAGGAAGATCGCGAAGGCCAAGGCCAGCGAGGCCTGCCCCCCGAGCCCGCCCACCAGGCTGCCGCTGTTCATGGCCAGCAGGAAACAGGGCGCCGAGATCAGGAAGGCGATGGCCGGGGTCAGCGGGTAGGCGGCCTTGGACTTCGCGCCCAGCCGGTCGGCGACCGCGCCGCCCAGCCAGATGCCCAGCAGGCCGCCGAAGAAGGCGATGCCCGAATAGTACCAGGCGGTCTGCGCCAGGGTGAGGCCAAGGCTCCGCATGAAGAACGACGGCAGCCAGGCCGCGACGCCATAGCCGCAGACCGACGACGAGGCCGCGCCCAGCGACAGCAGCCAGAAGCTGGGCTTGGCGGCCAGCAGCCGGACCACCGCGCCGAACGGCGGGACGGGCGCGGCGACCAGAGGCGCCTCGGCCGGATCATCGGCGCCGCCGCGCTTGGGATCGCGCACGATCAGCCGGAACACCGGAGCCAGCAGCACGCCCAGCGCGCCCACCGCGACGAAGGCCGTGCGCCAGCCGTAGTGGACGGCCAGCAGGCCGCCGACCAGGGTCCCGGCGGCCGTGCCCAGCGGAATGCCGAAGGCGTAGGCGGCCAGGGCCCGGGCGCGTTGATGCTTGGGGAAATAGTCCGCGATCAGCGAATAGGCCGGGGCCACCCCGCCCGCCTCGCCGATGCCGACGCCCATGCGGGCCAGGAACAGGTGGCCAAAGCTTCCGACCATGCCGCACAGGGCGGTGAAGCCGCTCCACAGGGTCAGGGCCGCGGTGATGATCCAGACGCGGCTGAAGCGGTCGGCCAGCCAGGCGATCGGGATGGCCAGGGTGGTGTAGAGCAGCGCGAAGGCCAGGCCGCCCATCAGGCCGAACTGGCCGTCGGTCAGGTAGAACTCGTCCTTGATCGGCTTGGCCAGGATGCCGAGGATCTGCCGATCGAGAAAGTTCAGCGTGTAGGCCAGGATCAGCATGGCCAGGACCACGTAGCGATAGCCGCCCGTCGTCGTCGTCCGCCACTCGCTCATCGCCCCGCCCCCGTCACGCCGCCGCTTACATAAGGAAAGGGCGGGATCCGTTGCAGCGGATCCCGCCCAGTTGGTCGCCTAGATGATTAGAACGCCACCTCGACCGAGGCGGACACGGTGCGCGGCGGACCGTAGAAGCCGATCACCGAGTTGTTGTAGGTCGGCGCCCCGAAGTTGTAGCCGCCGGTGCGGTACTTCTCGTTGGTCAGGTTCTTGCCGGTCAGGGCCAGCTTGTAGCGGCCGCCCGGCGCGGTCCAGATCGCCGTCAGGTCGACCAGGGTGAAGGCCTTCTGGTCCAGCAGCGGCAGGGGCTGCTCGAACTGCTGATAGCTGTCGCGATAGCTGACCATCGGGGTGATCGCCAGGTCGCCGCCCGCCAGGTCGCCGCGCCAGGTCAGGCTGACATTGCCCGTCCACCGAGGCGTGTTCTGGAAGCCGTAGAGATTGGCCACGTTGACGACCTGGCCGGTGGCCAGGGTCTGGGACGGATTCACCGGGTTCGGCGCGCCGGCCGGCACGAAGCGGCTGAAGCGATCGTACTTGGCGTGGATGTAGCCGAGGGCGACATTGCCCGACAGGTGCTGGCTGAGCTTGGCGTTGGCTTCGAACTCGGCGCCGTACAGCGTCGAGGCGCCGGCGTTGTCGACCGAGCTGGCGATGCCCGAGGGCACCACGACCTGGGTCGTGACCTGCTGGTCGGTGTATTTCGACAGGAAGATCGCCGACGAGAACGAGACGCGGCGGTCGAGGGCGAAGCCCTTCAGGCCGGCTTCGTAGGTCTTGACGATTTCCGGGCGGTAGCCCTGGGTCGTCTGCGGGGTGATGAGCGCGTCGCCGCGCATGTCCCAGCCGCCCGACTTGAAGCCCTTCGAGAACGACACGTACGACGTCAGGTCGTCGCTGAGTTCGTACGAGGCCGAGATGCGGGGCGTGAACTGGTCGAAGGTCTTCTGAGCGGTGTAGTTGGTGCGCGTCTGCAGGATCGGCCGCTGGGCGCCGCCCTGATAGGGCGACCGCGTCGCGCCGAGATAGAAGAACCGGTAGACATTGGCGTGCTTGGCGTCGCTGGTGGCGCGGGCGCCCAGCGAGACCTTGAACTTGTCGGTCAGGTTGGCGCTGAAGTCGAAGAACGCCGCGAAGCTCCGGGTGCTGACCTTGCCGCCGTCGGCGATCGAGACGCCGAGGTTGCCGGCGATGGTGTCGAACTCGCCCGAGGCCTGGCTGTTCATGTAGTAGAGGCCGAAGACGCCCTGGACGTTCTCGTCCGAGTAGACGGCCTGCAGTTCCTGCGAGAACGAGCGGTCGTCGTAGGTGGCCGGCACGTCCAGGGTCGGCAGCGGCGTGCCGTCGAAGTCGATCAGGGTGTCGGTGTGGCCGCGGCGATTGGCGGTGATCGACTTGAACGTCAGGTTCTTGGTCGCCTGCCACTCGCCCGTCAGCGACATGCCCCGGGTCTCGACGTGGTTCTGGTCGCCCAGACCGGCCTGGGTGTCGTAGATGCCGAGGATCGGATAGTTCCCCACCGTCGGCAGGGTCTCGCGGTGCCCGTGACGCGGGTTGGAGTCGTCCACGACCTTGTCGTAGGCCAGACGGAAGAACAAGGCGTCGGTCGGCTTGTACTCGGCGCTCAGGCGGTAGGCGTGAACGTCCTTGTTGTAGTGCTGGGCGCCGGTGGTCAGGTTCTTGCCATAGCCGTCGCGGTTGTAGAGCGCGTAGGCGGCGCCGATCGACAGACCCGTGTCGGCGATCGGAGTCTGGGCGGTCACCAGGACATCGGTCTGGTTATAGCTGCCATAGGTGGCTCGCACCTTGGCGGCCGCCTCGTCGCCCAGGCGCTTGGTCACATACTTGATGGCGCCGCCGATGGTGTTGCGGCCGTACAGCGTGCCTTGCGGCCCGCGCAGCACTTCGATGCGCTGCACGTCGAAGATGTCGAGCACCGCGCCCTGCGGACGGTAGATATAGACGTCGTCGACATAGAGGCCGACGCCGGGCTCGTAGCCCCACAGCGGATCCTGCTGGCCCACGCCGCGGATGTAGCTGATCAGGGTCGAGTTCGACCCGCGCGCGGTCTGAACGGTGATGTTCGGGGTGGTCTGCGACAGGACGGTGATGTCCGTGCCGCCCGAGCGCTCCAGCTTCTCGCCCGAGAAGGCCGAGACGGCCACCGGGACGTCCTTGAGATTTTCCTCGCGGCGCCGGGCCGTGACGACGACCTGATCCACCGCGATGGCGCTGTCGCCCGTCGGGGCCTGTTGCCGCGCCGACGCGACGCCCGCGATCGCGCTCCACGCCGCGCCGGCCAGCAGCGCGACCTTCCACATCGAAGTCATGGGGTTCCCTCCCTTGCGTTCCGCCCGTCCGAGCCGGATCCGTCTTTCGCGGACGCAAGCTCGGCTTCGCCCATTCATCGAACGGCGAATTGCGGACACAATCACCCGAACCGGCTCCGGACGCCAGCGCTTTTTTCATCAGGTGATGAAAAATGGTGCGGCGGACCTATCCCGCCTTGGCGATCACCGCCTCGAAGCCGGCGGCGCAGTAGGCGAACAGCCGCTGGCGCACCGCTTCCAGGTCGCTGGAGTGGCACTCGCCCTCGGACAGCGAGTCGATCCGTCCGGTCTCGGACAGGGACAGCATCATCGATCCGGTCAGGAACTGATAGCACCAGTAGAGGTCGCGATAGGCCGCCTGGGGCCGCACGGTCTTCAGCGTCTCGACCAGCTGATGCACGACGGGATCGAAGAACCGGGCCATGGTCTCGCCGCCCCAGGCCGGCGTGTTGTTCACCTGGGCGACCAGGGCGAAGTAGTTCTTCCAGCCCGCCCCGCCCTCCTGAGAGATGCGCAGCAGCGGCTCGATGAAGGCCTCGATCACGCCCTCGACGGTCATGGCCTCGGCGTGGGCCTTCACATAGGCGTTCATCGACGCCTCGCGGGCCGTGTTCAGGATCTCGGCCCGGCGCAGGAACACCGCGTCGAACAGCTCGCGCTTGGCGCCGAAATAGTAGTGGATCAGCGCCGTATCGACCCCGGCCTCGGCCGCCACCTGCCGGGTGGTCACACCGTGGAAGCCGTGACGCGCGAACAGGCCCTCGGCGGCGTCGAGGATGGTTTCCTTCAGGTCCAGGCCCTTGGCCTTGGACGGACGCCCCCGGCCGCCGGCGCGGGCGCGGGGCTTGGCTACGGTCATGGACAGGGGCTCGCCGTGGGTTGCGCTCCGTCCTCGGATAGGCGCAACCCGGCGGCCCTGGCAAGATCGGCGTTACTTCAGATGGATGACCTGGGTGTTGGCGCCTGCCTTCACGGCGAACGCAGCGTCGTCGAAGCTGGGCGGCCCCATGGTGATCGGCGCGTCGCGCGAGAAGCCGAACGGCTCGGTCGGATAGCCGTAGTTGTCGCGGGCCAGCTTGCCGTCGCCGTCGACGTCCTGGAACACCTTCACGCCATAGGTCCCGGGCGGCAGGGCGACGATCTTGGCGGTCGCGTCGGCGGCCGGGACCACCGCCACCCTCACAGGCTTGCTGGCGGCCCAGCCCGCGGCGCCGTCATAGACGCCGATCATCAGCTTGCCCGAGGTCGACTTCAGTCCGGGGAAGCTCAGGGTCAGGTCGCCGAGCGCCTCCTGGGCGTGGGCGGCGGAGGCGATGGCGGCCGCGGCGATCAGCGACAGGCCGAGGGTCTTCAGCGGGGTCATGGGGAAATCCTTTCCAATCAAGCTTGGCTCAGCCCAGGAACATCGTCCAGAGCAGGCGGCCGGGAATGAAGGCGAACAGGCCGGCCAGCAGCAGGCCGCCGACGAACATGCCGGTCATGGCCCTGCGGTGGGCGGCCACCTTGCCGCGCTTGATCGCGTAGACCGCGCCGGGCAGGCCCACGATCGTCCACCCCGACAGCAGGTGAATGAAGCTGAAGTGGCCGTTGTTCAGTTGGCGGATGAACAGGGAGCTGACCGCCGTGACGCCCATGGCGATCACCCAGGTCCAGCCCAGCGCCTTGTGCAGGCGCGTGCCCTTGACGCGCATCATCAGGGCGACGCCGATGATCAGGGCGGACAGGGCCGCCGTCAGGTGGATCTGGACGGCCAGGGGCTCGGCCGCCAGCAGCGACAGGTCCGGCGCGTGGGGATGGACGCCCCGCGCGACCAGGAACGCGCCGATGCCGGTGAACAGCCTCGGCGCGGCGACCACGACCACCAGAATGGCCAGGGTCACGCCCAGGACGGCGTTCCGCAGGGCGTCGTCGCCGAGGATCAGGCGACCGATTGACTTGGCCTTCGCATGCATCTTCCTTCACTCCCGGTTCGAGCGGGGCGACCGATCGCCTCGCCGTCGACATCGGTGTTGGAGCGGGCGGCCTCGTGTCTCAATCGGCTTTGCGTCAAACGCCGGCCTCGCTGCGTGAGCGGCTGGCCGGCGCCGTTCACGCTTCGCGAACGGTATGGTTCGGACGCGACGCGCTGCGCGGCTACCTCGTGTCTGGCGGCGCGGGGGTGTTCCTGGCGCTGATCGGCGCCATGGGCTCGTACCAGGCGCCGCTGCTCCCGCGCCTGCTCTACTGGGTGGGTCTGAGCGTCGCGGGCGCCGTGGTCGGGACGGGCGTCACCCAGCTGATCGGCCGCGAGGGCCGCGCCGACAACCACCCATGGCTCTATGGGACGGCGACGGTGATCCTGATCACCCTGCCCTTCACCGTGGTCGTCTGGCTCGTCAGCGAAGCGCTGTTCGTCGGCCGTCTGAGGCCCGAGACCCTGCCGCGCTATCTGCTCCCGGTGCTGATCGTGACGACGGCGATGACGGCGCTGAACTTCCTGGTGCAGCGCCGCCCGCCCGAGACCCACGCCGCGCCGACGGGCGCGCCGGCGCCCCGGTTCCTCGATCGCCTGCCGCCCAAGCTGCGCGGCGCCGAGCTCTACGCGGTCGAGGCGGAGGACCATTATCTGCGCCTGCACACCTCGCGCGGCCAGGACCTGATCCTGATGCGCCTGTCCGACGCGGTGGCGGAGCTGGAGGGCATCGAAGGCGCCCAGACCCACCGCTCGTGGTGGGTGGCCAAGGCGGCGGTCGAAGCCGCCCGGCGCGGCGACGGCCGGGCGACGCTGTCGCTGAAGGGCGGCGCCGAGGCCCCGGTCAGCAGGGCCTACGCCAAGGCCCTGCGCGAGGCGGGCTGGTACTGAGGCGGGGGCGTCTCCGTTTTCCCGGCGAATGCCGGGACCCAGATCTCGGAGCGTTCGAGGTGATCGGAAGAGCGCCGCGCGGCGAGAGCCCGCCCCGGCGCTTTTCCATCTGGGCCCCGGCGTTCGCCGGGGAAATCGGGGATGGGTTTCAAGCCTTCCAGCCCCCGCCCAGAGCCTTGTAGATCGCCACCACGTCGGTGTTGACCCCCGTCTCGGCGACGCTGAGCGCGTCCTCGGCGGCCAGCAGCGTGCGCTCGGCGTCGAGCAGGACCAGAAAGTCGATGCCGCCCTCGCGATACTGGATGCGGGCCAGCTCGGCCGCCCGGCGCGAGGCGGCGGCCTGGTCGGCCAGGCTCTTCAGCTGGGCTTGCTGCTGGCGGTAGGCGACCAGGGCGTTCTCCAGGTCCTCCAGCGCCCGCAGCACGGTCTGGTCGTAATTGGCCAGGGCCGCGTCGTCGCGGGCCCGCGCCGCGCGGAGGCGAGCGTGGGCGCTGCCGAGGTCGAGGGCCGGCCAGCTGACCGAGGGGGCGACCGACCAGGCCTTGCTGGCGCTGTTGCCGAACCCGGCCGAGGTCCCCGACAGGAAGCCGACGAAGCCGGTCACCGAGACGCGCGGGAAGAGGTCGGCCGTCGCCACGCCCACCTGAGCGGTGGAGGCCGCCAGCCGACGCTCGGCCGCCTGCACGTCGGGACGACGGCGCAGCAGGTCGCCGGCCTCGCCGATCGGCAGGGCCGCGACGCGCGGACGGATGTCGGCCTCGCGCGGCGCCAGCAGGGCGTCCAGGGCGCCCGGCCGCTGGCCGGTCAGGACCGCGAGGCGGTAGTTGGCGCGCGTCTCGGCCGTGATCAGCGACGGGATCGCCGCCTCGGTGGCGTTGAGGCGGGCTTGAGCGGACGCCACGTCGATCGGGCTCCCGGCCCCGGCGTCGAACCGCACCTTGGTCAGGCGCACGGTCTCGCGCTGGGTCTCGAGATTGCGCTGGGCGACCTTCAGGCGAGCCTGGGCGCCGCGCAGTTCGAGATAGTTTCGAGCGACCTCCGCGGCCACGGTGACCTGGGCGTCGCGCAGCTCGGCCTGGGCCGCCCCGGCTTCCGCCCCCGCCGCCTCGACACCGCGCCG
The DNA here is from genome assembly GCF_947036865.1 of uncultured Caulobacter sp. Taxonomy (GTDB): domain Bacteria; phylum Pseudomonadota; class Alphaproteobacteria; order Caulobacterales; family Caulobacteraceae; genus Caulobacter. Next base: position 18,746 of record NZ_CAMQSF010000029.1, read on the forward strand.
GACGCGGCCGAAGAGGTCGATCTCCCAGCCGGCGTCGAAGCCGGCCTGATAGGTCTGGCTCTCGACCCGGCGGCCGTTCGAGCCGGGCTGCTGCTGGTCGCTTTTGGCATAGACGCCGTCGGCGGTGACGTGCGGCAGGAGGTCCAGCTTCTGCTCGGTGAACAGGGCGCGGGCCTCGGCGACGCGGGCGACGGCGATCTTCAGATCCAGATTCGCGGCGAGGGCCTGGCCGACCAGCTGGTCCAGCACCGGATCGCCGAACGCCTTCCACCATTCAGCCTCGGGATTGGCGGCGGTGAAGACGGCCGGATCGGCGTTCTGGAAGGCGGCCGGCGGGGTCGCCGGCGCCTTGTAGTTCGGCCCCACCGCGCAGGCGGCGGCGGTGAGGGAGATACTGGCGATCAGGGAAAGTCTCAGAGCATTCATGACAGACCTCGTAGGTCTCCCTTCCCCCTTGGATGGGGGAAGGTTGGAGATGGGGGCCAGGGATGTGATGGGGGTGAAAGAGGTTCCGGAGGTGGCGCGGTCGAGCTGAAGTCCGCCGGCGCTGTCACCCCCACCCCTGCCCCTCCCCCATCGAAGGGGGAGGGCGTTGGGTGCGCGGGCTGGCATCAGTGGCTCTCCACTGGCGTTGCTTCGATCCGCTCCGCCCTCAGCGCGGCCCGCCGGGCCGTCCCCCGGCGGATGACGTAGTAGAAGATCGGCGTCAGGATCAGGCCGAACACCGTGACGCCCAGCATGCCGGCGAACACCGCCACGCCCATGGCGCGGCGCATCTCGGCCCCGGCCCCGTGCGACACCACCAGGGGATAGACCCCCATGATGAAGGCGATCGAGGTCATCAGGATCGGCCGCAGGCGCAGGCGGCAGGCCTCCAGGACCGCCTGGAGCGGGCTGTCGCCGTGCTCCTCGCGCTCCTTGGCGAACTCCACGATCAGGATGGCGTTCTTGCAGGCCAGGCCCACCAGCACGATCAGGCCGATCTGGGTGAAGATGTTGTTGTCGCCCTTGCTGATCCACACGCCGGCCAGGGCCGACAGCAGGGTCATCGGCACGATCAGGATCACGACCAGCGGCAGGCTCCAGCTCTCGTACTGGGCGACCAGCACCAGGAAGGCCAAGAGCACGCAGAGCGGGAAGATGAAGACCGCCGTGTTGCCCGCCAGGATCTGCTGGTAGGTCAGCTCGGTCCACTCGTAGCCCATGCCGTTCGGCAGCTCCTTCTTGGCCAGGTCTTCAAGCGCCTTCTGGGCCTGACCGGTCGAGTAGCCAGGCGCCGGGCCGCCGTTGATCTCGGCGGTCAGCATGCCGTTGTAGTGGCTCTCGCGGTCCGGACCGGTCGTCTCGTGGAAGTTCACGAAGGCGCCCAGCGGGATCATCTGGCCCGAGCCGTTGCGGGTCTGCAGGCGCAGCATCTGCTCGGGCTGCAGGCGGAAGCGCTGGTCGGCCTGGACATTGACCTCGTAGGTCCGCCCGAAGCGGTTGAAGTCGTTGACGTACAGCGAGCCCAGATAGACCTGCATCGTCTCGAAGAGGTCGGTCAGGGACACGCCTTGCGCCCTCGCCTTCTCGCGGTCGATGTCGGCCTGGATCTTCGGGACGCTGACCTGGTAGCTGGAGAAGATGCCGGCCAGGGCCGGGTCCTTGCGCGCCTTGTCCATCAGGTTCTGGGTGGCCTTGTTCAGCTCTTCCGGACCCAGGCCCGCCTTGTCGACGATCTGCATGCGGAAGCCGCCGATGGTGCCCAGGCCCTGGACGGACGGGGGCGGGAAGACGGCGATCTGGGCGTCGGGGATGGCGCCGAACTTCTGGTTCAGGGCCGCCACGATCGCGCCGGCCTGCTTGTCCTTGTCCCGACGGTTCTTGAAGTCGTCGAGGGGATAGAACACCGCGCCGGAATTGGGGCTGTTGATCAGGCCGTTCACGGACAGGCCCGGGAAGGCCACCGAGTGCTTGAGGCCCGGCACCGTCTTGGCGATCTCGCCCATCTGGCGGATCACCGCCTCGGTGCGGTCCAGCGAGGCCGCGTCGGGCAGCTGCACGACCGCGACCACATAGGCCTTGTCCTGCTGCGGCACGAAGCCGGTCGGGGTCTTGGCGAAGGCGAAGGCCGTCAGGGCCAGCAGCACACCGTAGACGACGAGGCCCGCGGTGGAGCGGCCCAGGGTCTTGGCCACGCCGCCGACATAGCCGTTCGAGGCCTTGGCGAAGAAGCGGTTGAACGGGTTGAACAGCCAGCCGAGGCCTAGGTCGATCAGCTTCTGGAAGCGGTCCTTGGGCGCGTCATGCGACTTCAGCAGCACCGCGGCCAAGGCCGGCGACAGGGTCAGGGAGTTGAAGGCCGAGATCACCGTCGAGATGGCGATGGTGAGGGCGAACTGGCGATAGAACTGGCCCGACAGGCCGCTGATGAAGGCGGTGGGGATGAACACCGCGCACAGCACCAGGGCCGTCGAGACGATGGGTCCCGTCACCTCGGTCATGGCCTTGCGTGTGGCGTCGGGCGGGGCGAGGCCGAGGCTGATGTTCCGCTCGACGTTCTCGACCACGACGATGGCGTCGTCGACGACGATGCCGATGGCGAGAACCAGGCCAAACAGCGTCAGGGCGTTGAGTCCAAAGCCCATCAGCAACATCACGGCGAAGGTGCCGATCAAGCTGACGGGCACGGCGATCAGCGGGATCACCGAGGCGCGCCAGCCCTGCAGGAAGATCACCACCACGATGACGACCAGGATGATCGCCTCGATCAGGGTGTGGACCACCGAGTCGATCGACTGCTGCACGAAGGCGGTGGTGTCGTAGATGATCTCGTAATCGACGCCCTCCGGGAACTCCTTCTTGAGTTCCTTCATGGTCTTCTTGACCTCGGCCGCCATCTGCAGGGCGTTGGAGCCGGGGCGCTGGAAGATCGGCATGGCGACGGCCGACTTGTTGTCGAGCAGAGAGCGCAGGGCGTAGTTGTTGGCCCCCAGCTCGACGCGGGCCACGTCGCCCAGGCGGGTGATCTGGCCGTTGTCGCCCGAGCGGATGATAACGTTCCGGAACTGCTCCTCGTCGGTCAGGCGGCCGGGCGCGTTGATCGACAGCTGGAAGTCGGCGCCGGAGCCGGCGTTGGGCGGCGCGCCCAGCTGACCGGCGGCCACCTGGACGTTCTGTTCCCGGAGCGCCTTGACCACGTCGCCGGCGGTCATCGACAGAGCGGCCAGCTTTTCAGGATCCAGCCAGACGCGCATCGAGTACGACCCCGCGCCGAAGATCTGCACGTCGCCGACGCCGTTGATCCGCTTCAGCCGATCCCGGACGTTCAGCTGCGCGTAGTTGCTGAGATACAGCATGTCGTAGCGGTTGTTCGGCGAGATCATGTGCACGACCAGGGTCAGGTCGGGCGAGGCCTTGTCGGTCGTCACGCCGATCCGCTGCACCTCCTGGGGCAGCTTGGGCAGGGCCTGGGCGACGCGGTTCTGGACCTGCACCTGGGCCTTGTCGAGGTCGGTGCCGAGCGCGAAGGTCACCGTCAGCAGCATGGCCCCGTCGGCGGCCGACTGGGACGACTGGTAGATCATCCCCTCGACCCCGTTGATCGCCTGCTCCAGCGGCGCGGCGACGGTCTGGCCGATCACGGACGGGTTGGCGCCGGGATAGGCCGCGCGTACGACCACGGTCGGCGGCACCACCTCCGGATACTCGGAAATCGGCAGCTGCGGCAGGGACACCAGGCCGGCGATGAAGATGATGATCGAGAGCACCGCCGCGAAGCGGGGTCGGCTCACGAAGAACTTGGAAAAGGACATGCGGGTCGTCCTGAGGAGAAGGCTTTCCGGGGGAGGAAGCGTGTTTTGCCTCTCCCCTCCCCCTTGATGGGGGAGGGGCAGGGGTGGGGGTGATCGCCGAGGGTGGGGTGATCGCCGAGGATGCGGGGATCGCCGAGGGGGAAGGCGAGCGCGGCGCGTGATCTAAGCGCCGAAGTCACCCCCATCCCCGCCCTTCCCCCATCAAGGGGGAAGGGAGAGTTTCTAGTTCTGCCCGGTGGAGCGTCCCTCGACGATCTGGCGGCCGCCGACTTCAAGCTGTCCAAGGTCGGCGAGGTCGGTCTTGACCTTGACCGGTGCGACGGTGTCGCCCGGCTTGACCTTCTGCAGGCCGCCGACGATCACGCGGTCGCCAGGCTTCAGGCCCGAGCGGATGATGCGCAGATTGCCCGCCAGCGGGCCGATCTCGACCGGGCGGTACTCGGCCTTGTTCGCGCCGTTGACCACCACCACGAACCGCTTGCCCAGATCGGTGCCGATGGCGCGGTCGGGCGCCAGGGCCACGGTCTGGCTGTCGGCGCTGACCAGGCGGATGCGGGCGAACAGGCCCGGCGTGAAGCGGCCGTCGGCGTTGGCGAAGATCGCCCGGCCGTTGATCGTGCCGCTCTTGGCGTCGAGCGCGTTGTCGATGAAGGCCAGCTTGCCGACGTGCGGATAGCCGTCCTCGGTGATCAGGCCCATATAGACCGGGCTCTGCTTGCCGCGTTCGCCGGCGGCGTACTTCAGGAAGGTCTGCTCGTCGGCGTTGAAGGTCGCGTAGATCGGGGTGTCGGAGACCACGGTCGTCAGCAGCGACGACTGGGTCACCAGGTTGCCCCGGGTGATGATGGCCTTGGAGACCCGGCCGTCGATCGGCGAGGTCACGCGGGTCCATTCCAGGTTCAGGCGGGCGGTCTGATAGGCGGCCTGGGCGGAGGAGAGATTGGCCTGGGCGGCGCGCTCTTCCGACGACAGACGATCGAATTCGCTGCGCGCCAGGGCGTTCTGCTCCAGGAGGCGCTCGCCCCGCTGGCGGTTGATGCTGGCGAGGTCCAGCTGGGCCTTGGCGCGGGCCACCTCGGCGGCGGCGCGGTCGGCCTCGGCCTTGTAGGGACGTGGGTCGATCTGGAACAGCACCTGGCCCTTGTGGACGCGGGCGCCCTCGGCGAACTGGGCGCCGTCGACATAGCCGGAAACGCGCGGACGGATCTCGACGGTGTCGATCGGCTCGAGGCGGCCGGTGAAGTCGTCCCACTGACGCAGGGACTTGAAGGCGACGTCGGCGACGGTGACCTGGGCCGGCGGCGGGGCGGCGGCTTCCTGCTTGGCCTGCGCCGAGCAGGCCGCCAGCACGGCCATGGCGGCCAGACCGGCGAACGAGGTGAGAACGGGTTGGAGACGCATGGGGGAGGACTCTGGCGGACGGTGAAGCGGGGGGCGGCGGGGGGCTGGCGCGGGCGTCATTCGAGGACGGGCCGGCGGGCCGAGCGGCCGCCGTTCGAAGACCAGGTCTGGCCCAAGGCCCGGACCGTGGTCCACGGGCGGCCGTGGCCGCCCCAGCGGCGGCTGGCCTTCGGCGCGCGCGTCAGGAAACCGAGAAATCCCTTGGGAAGGGCGGTCCGGGGCGCGGGGGCGTGATCGATCGCTCGAGGGGGCATTGTCGCGCGCTCCATATTTGCGGTTAAAGGGACCTAAAATGTCGCAAGGGCTGTTACTTGACCCGGGCGACCGGAAGGACGATTTAGGGATGTGACGAGACCGTTCGGTATCATCTCCACGGCGGAGAGATACTGACCGGTAACTCTCACGTCAAGGAGAGGTCTGCCAAGATGGCGACAAGAAATTCTGGGGAGGACGTTCACGGCGACTCGGAGGCCGGCGTCGCCGCGCCCGCGTCCAAGCGTCCGGCCCGTGACCGGATCTTCGAAACCGCGCGCGAGCTGTTCTATCAGCACGGCATCCGCGCGGTCGGCGTCGAGACCATCGCCGCCGAGGCCGACGCCACCAAGATGACGCTCTATCGGAACTTCCCGTCCAAGGACGAGCTGGTCGCCGAGGTGCTGCGCGAGCAGGAGCGGGAATACTGGGCCTGGTGGGAAGGCGTGACGGCCTGCTGCTGCGGCGATCCGCGCGGCCAGCTGGAGGCGATCTTCGACGCCTTCGAGACCAAGGCCTGCGACAGCGACATCCACGGCTGCCCGCTGTCGAACGCCGCGATCGAGCTGCACGAGGAAAACCACCCGGCCCAGGTGGTCTCGGTCAACTACAAGAAGGAGCTGCACCGGCGCCTGGTGGAGCTGTGCCGGGGCGCCGGAGCCAAGAACGACGACCTGGCCGACGCCCTGATGCTGATGATGGAGGGGGCCTATATCTCCCGCGTCACCCTGGGCGCCGAAGGCCCCGTCCGCGCGGTCTCGCGCTCGGCCCGGGCGCTGATCAAGCTGCACCTGGACGGCTGCTGATCTTCTCCGATTTCCCCGGCGAACGCCGGGGCCCAGATCGAACCCCGGCGCGTGGCGGGCCGTTCGCCGTCGGTAGGCGCGTCAGCCCGAGAAGCTCGGGATGAATCTGGGTCCCGGCATTCGCCGGGAAGATCGGGTTTGGGGCCTATCAGCGCGTCCGCGCCAGAACCTTCGACCGCGCCTCGAGGCCCAGCAGGGCCAGCAGCACCAGGAAGCCGAAGGCCAGCAGCAGCAGCGACAGGCGGTGGGCCTCGCGCCACTCCAGCGCCTCGACCAGGCGGTAGATCTCGGTCGACAGCACCGCCGTCGCGCCGGGGATGTTCCCGCCCAACATCATCACCACCCCGAACTCGCCGACCGTATGGGCGAAGACCAGGATCGCGGCCGCCACATAGCCGGGGATGGCCAGCGGCAGGGCCACGCGCCAGAAGCGCTGCCAGGGCGAGGCGCCCAGGGTGGCGGCGGCCTCCAGCGGCTCGTCGCCGACGGCCAGGAAGGCGTTGCGCAGCGGCTGCGCCGCGAACGGCAGCGACGAGATCAGCGAGCCGATCACCAGGCCCTCGAAGGTGAAGGCCAGGGTCCGGACCCCGAACGGCCGCAAGAGCGCCATCAGCGGGCTTTGGGGTCCCAGCGCGATCAGCAGGTAGAAGCCCAGCACCGTCGGCGGCAGCACGATCGGCAGGGCGACGAGGGCGGTGACCGCCGTCCGCGAGGCCGACCGTCCGCGCGCCAGCCACCAGGCCAGCGGCGTGGCCAGGATCAGCAGCAGGAGGGTCGTGATCCCCGCCAGCTTCGCCGTCAGCCACAGGACCTCGCCCATGCTCAGCGGACCTCGTAGCCGTAGCGCCGGATGATCGCCTTGGCCTCGCCGCTCCTCAGAAAGGCCATGAAAGCCTTGGCGGCGGCGCTGTCCTGGCCGGTCTTCAGCAGCACCGCCTGCTGCTCGATCGGCGCGTGGTCGGCGGCCGGGACGAGCCAGCGCGAGCCGCCCTTCTCGCCCGCCACCTGCGACAGCGCCACGAAGCCCAGCTCGGCCGCGCCGGTCTGGACGTACTGGTAGGCCTGGGTGATCGAACCGCCTTGGACGATCTTCGGCTTCAGGGCGTCGTAGAGCTTCAGCTTCGTCAGGGTCTCGAGCGCCGCCTGGCCGTAGGGCGCGGCCTTGGGATCGGCGATGGCCAGCTTCTCGAACCTGCCCGACCGCAGCACCGCGCCCCGGCCGTCCACCAAGCCGGGCGTCTTGCTGAACAGCACCAGCCGCCCGGTCGCGTAGGTGAAGCGCGAGCCGGGAACCGCCAGCCCCTCGGCCTCGGCCTTCCGGGGCCGCTCGACGTCGGCCGACAGGAAGACCTCGTACGGCGCGCCGTTGGCGATCTGGGCGTAGAACTGGCCCGAGGCGCCGAAGCTCAGGGTCGCCTCATGGCCGGTCTTCGCCTTGAAGCGGGCGGCGATGTCCTTGGCCGCCTCGGTGAAGTTGGCCGCCACCGCCACCTTGGTCTCGCCGGCGGACGCCGCGCCGCCCAAGGCCAGCGACAGAGCCCCCGCGAGGGCGGCGATCAGCATCGGACGGCGCGCGATCATCTGGTAATCCTGGGGCATGGGCTGCGGTTATGCAGCTCAACTACATAACGACGAACGCGAGGCGCGACCAGTGAGCGACGACGGCGAGTTCAGCGCCTCCCTGATCCTGAAGGGCGGCGGCGCCCGGGTGGGGCTCGAGCGCATCGCGCTGCTGGAGGCGGTCGCGAGTCTCGGCGCGATCAGCGCGGCGGCCAAGGCCGTGGGGCTCTCCTACAAGGGCGCCTGGGACGGGGTGCAGGCGCTGAACAATCTGTTCGACGAGCCTTTGGTCATCGCCGCGCCGGGCGGACGCGGCGGCGGCGCGGCCGAGGTCACGCCGCACGGCCAGGCGGTGATCCGCGCCTTCCGGACCGCCGAGCGCGAGCTCGGCGCGGCCTTCGCGCGACTGGAGGGCGGACTGCTCTGGACGCTTGGCCTGCGCACCAGCGCCCGCAACGCCCTGCGCGGCGTGGTGGCGGCCATCGACGGCGACGGCGTCACCGCCGGCGTGACCCTTAGCCTGGCCGAAGACCTTAGGCTGCGCGCCTCGATCACCCGCCGGAGCGTCGAGGACCTTGCCTTGGCGCCCGGTCGGCCGGCCATCGCCCTGATCAAGTCGAGCTTCGTGCGGCTTGGCGAAGGCGACGGCGAAAACCGCCTCCCGGGCGAGGTCGTCGACCGCGAGGCCGGCGAGGCCTCGGCCGAGGTGACCCTGGCCCTGTCGGCCGGCAAGACCCTGGTCGCCACCGCGCGCCCCGGCGATCCCGGCTGGGCGCTGGCGGTCGGAGATCGGGTCGAGGCGCGGATCGCCGCCGACGAGGTGATCCTGGCGGTGGATTGAGGCGCGCCCGTCAGGCGATGGCGCGCAGGCCCGCGCGCAACGGTTCGCTCCCGCCGAGCTCTTCGTCGAGGCGCGCGTGTTCGGCGGTCCAGATCGGCAGGGCCCTGGTCAGCGCCGCGTGGCCCTCGGCGGTCAGGCTCAGCACCCGCGCGCGGCGGTCATTGGGGCCGGGGGCGACGGTGACCAGCCCTCGCCGCTCCAGCGGCTTCAGCGCCGCCGTCAGGGTGGTGCGGTCCATGGCCAGCAGGCTGGCCACCGCGCCCAGGCCTGGCGGCTCGGGACGGTTCAGCGACATCAGCAGCGAGAACTGGCCGTTGGTCAGGCCCACCGGCCGCAGGGCCTCGTCGAAGCGCCGGGCCAGGGCCCGCGCGGCGCGCTGGACGTGCAGACAGAGGCAGGTGTCGCGGACATGCAGCGTCGCCGCGTAGGGAACCGTCGCTTCGGAGGGAATCACCACCGGCTTTGACATGGTCCATTTATGTTGATATCAACGTTATTAGTCAAGGCAGAACCGCTCAGCTTACGGAGGACAAGATGCCGCGGTCGGTCGCTTTTCGCCGCGCCGGGCGGATCGGGTCCGCCGCCTGAGCCATGATCCGATCCTGGAACGCCTTCGTCTCGGCCCTGCCGGACGCCCCCCTTTCCACGCCTCCGCTGGAGACCCCCATGGTCAATGACCTCTGCTGGTTCGAGCTCGTCACCCCCGTCACCGAGGCCGCCGGCGCCTTCTACAAGGCCGTGGTCGGCTGGACCGACGAGATGTCGAGCGGTCCGAACGGTCCGTACACGATCTTCAAGGCCGGCGAGCACCCCGTCGGCGGCATGCTGCGCATGGCCGACATGCCGCCGGCGTGGCTGGCCTATGTCGCGGTCGACGACGTCGACGCCCATGCCGGCAAGGTCAAGGCGGCGGGCGGCCAGATCCACCAGCCGCCGCTGGACATTCCCCAGGTCGGCCGCTTCGCCGTGGTCGCCGACCCGCAAGGCGCGGCCTTCATCCTATTCCGGGCCTCGGTGGACCAAGCGCCGCCCCGGCCCGCGCCGATGGCGCCCGGGTCGCTGGGCTGGGCCGAGCTGCACGCCGCCGACGGAGAAGCGGTCTTTCCCTTCTACGCGGACCTCTTCGGCTGGGTGAGGCACGACGCCATCCCGATGGGCGAGATGGGCGTCTACCAGACCTTCGGCTCTCCCCAGGAAGCCTTCGGCGGCATGATGACCGGCCACCAGCCGGCGCCTCGTCCGTACTGGCTGCTCTATTTCGGCGTCGAGGACATCGACGCGGCCCAGGCCCGCGTGGAGGCGAACGGCGGCCGGATGCTGATGGGGCCGACCGAGGTCCCCGGCGGCGCCTTCGTGCTCAACGCCATGGATCCGCAAGGCGGCCTCTTCGCCCTGCTCGGGCCAAAGCTCTAGACCCTGGACATCTGATGACGATCTCGCTCTACGACCTTGGCGTCCCGACCTTCCTGCAGACCCTGAGAGCCCTTGGCGGCGTCCTCGACCGCGCGGCCCGGCATCGCGCCGAAACCGGCGGCGATCCGGACGACTTCGTGACCGCCAAGCTGGTCGACGACATGGCGCCGTTCCACTTCCAGATCGAGGCCCTGACGCATCACGCGGCCTGGGGCATGGAAGCCGCCAAGACTGGCGTGTTCGCCCCGCCGCCGCTGATCGGCGCCATGCCTTTCGCCGAGCTGCGGGCGATGGTCGATCGGGCGATAGCGGCCTTGGAGGCGCTCGACCCCGACGAGGTCAACAGCTGGTCCGGCAGGAACCTGGACATGGACCTCTACCGGCCGGTCGATCCGCGCAACGCCTCGACCTCGGCCTGGGCGCCGCGGACCCTTGCCCTGACGCCGGAGCTCTATCTGCTGACCTACGCCATGCCGAACTTCTATTTCCACGTCGTCACCGCCTACGCCATCCTGCGGGCGGCGGGCGCGCCGATCGGCAAGGGCGACTACGAAGGGACGCTGCGGGTCCGACCGGCCGCTTAGGCCGTCGCGGCGCCTCGGCGCCGCGCGCGCCACTGCTCGGCGCTCTGGCCCCACATCTCGATCTCCACGGCGTCATAGGGCGCCGGCAGCCGGCCGGGGCCGTGGTTCGTCGAGCCGATCCGCTGGGCGACCTTGATCGACGGCAGGTTGGCCGGGTCGATGCAGTGGTAAACCTCGGTCCAGCCCAGCTGGTCGAAGGCCCAGTCGATCGTCGCCTCGGCCGCCTCTCGCGCATAGCCCTGGCCCCAGGCGGCGGGACGCAGGCCCCAGCCCACCTCGGTCCCGGGCCAGCCCTCGGGAACCCAGGGACCGACGCGGCCCAGCCAGCGGCCGCTGGCCTTGTCGATCACCGAGAACATGCCAAAGCCCTTCAGCGCCCAGGAACCGGCCATGGTCGCCATGAAGCGCCAGGCCACGGCCCGCGGCTGCTGGCCGCCGATGAAGCGGGCCGCGACGGGATCGGCCATCAGCTCGGCCCAGCCGTCCAGATCGACGTCGGCCGGCGGCCGCAGGATCAGGCGTTCGGTCTCGAGCGTCGGCCCCGGCGCGACTCGCATGGCGTTCATCCTCCCGTTGCGCCGCCACCCTAGCTCAAGCAGTCGGCCAAGCCATCCCGCCGCACCGCGCCCGAGGCCTTGCCGATCTTCTGGGTCCGCTTGGCCACGTACCGGCCCGGCTTGATCACCCGCCACTTCAGGGGGCTGGGCAGGATGGCCGCCAGCCGCGCGGCCTGGGCCTGGGTGAGCTTGTCGGCGTCGACTTTGAAATAGCGCTGGGCGGCGGCCTGGGCGCCGTAGACGCCGGAGCCGAACTCGATCGAGTTCAGATAGACCTCCATGATCCGGGGCTTGCCCCAGATCGTCTCGATCAGCACCGTGAACCAGGCCTCCAGCCCCTTGCGCACGTATGAGCGCCCCGGCCACAGAAAGACGTTCTTGGCCGTCTGCTGGCTGATCGTCGAGCCGCCGCGGATCTTCTTGCCGGCCTCGTTGTTGGCGTAGGCCTTCTGCAGGGCGTCGAAATCAAAGCCGTGATGCTCGCAGAACCGGGCGTCCTCGGCCGCGATCAGCGCCCGGGGCAGGGCCGGCGAGACCTTGGACATCGGCCGCCAGCGATGGTCGAGCCCCCGGCCCTCGACGGCGCGGATCACCATCAGCGGCGTCACCGGCGGCGGGATGAACCGGTAGAGGACCACGGTCACGATCGGCCCGGCCACCAGCACGATGAACAGGGCCAGGGCGATGTTACGCAAAAGTCGCCGCACGAACGTCCTCGAAACCATCTTGTCTTGACGCAGCGGCGGGATGCTAACGCCCTGAGACGCCGCTGTCGCGAGGGATACGGCGCTGGGGTTAAGGGAGCCTTCGATGGACGTGATCGACGCCGTCAACCGCCGCATGTCGGTGCGCGCCTTCAAGCCCGATCCGGTGGACGGGGCCTTGGTTCGCGAGTTGCTGGAGGCCGCCGCCCGCGCGCCGTCGGGCGGCAATCTCCAGCCCTGGCGGGTGCAGGCCGTGGCCGGCGCGCCGCTGGAGGCGCTGAAGGCGACCATGCTGGCCCGCGTCGCCTCGCCTGATCCGACCGAGTACGACGTCTATCCGGCCAATCTCTGGGAGCCTTTGCGCGGCCGCCGCTTCCAGGTCGGCGAGGACATGTACGGCGCGCTGGGCATCCCGCGCGAGGACAAGCTGGCCCGCCTGCAATGGTTCTCGACCAATGGCCAAGGCTTCGGGGCGCCGGTGCAACTGTTCTTCTCGATCGACCGCCGCTGCGGCCCGCCGCAGTGGAGCGACGTCGGCATGCTGATGCAGACCTTCATGCTGCTGGCGGTCGAGCGGGGGCTCGACACCTGCCCGCAGGAGTTCTGGTCGCACTACAACAAGGTCGTCGACGACCATGTCGGCCTGCCGGAGGGCCACATGCTGTTCTCGGGCATGGCGCTCGGCTACCGCGACGACGCCGCGCCGGTGAACAACTTCCGCTCGCGCCGGGCCCCGTTCGAGGAGTGGGGGGAGCTGAAGGGGTTCTAAAGGGGGGGCTCGGCCGGGCCCTCGCCCTTCGACAAGCTCAGGGTGAGGGCGTGGTGTTCGAGCGATGGGCGTTCAAAACGCCTCATCCTGAGCTTGTCGAAGGACGAGGTGTTCGCCCCTAAGTCGACAAACTCTACCCATGGATGCATCTTGCCCACAAATTCCCTGAAGGAAATGGGCGATGTACGACGTGCAGTCGGCTTGGGTTTACATCCTGCGCTGCGCCGATGACTCCTACTATGTCGGCTCGCATCGTGGCCCCGACCCCGCCGTCCGCGTGAGCGGCCACAACGCGGGGCTCGATCCGAAGGCCTATACCTATAGGCGACGCCCCGTCGAACTGGCCTGGCCGGCTGCTTCCAGTTCATCAGCGACGCCATCGCCTTCGAGCGCAAACTGAAGGGCTGGAGCCGCGCGAAGAAAGAGGCGGTGATCCGAGGCGATTGGGAGATGCTTCCCGATCTGGCGCGTTGCCGGACACCTCGCCCTTCGACAGGCTCAGGGTGAGGTGTCTTTGACGCCGCGCTCTTGTCCTCACCCTGAGCTTGTCGAAGGGCGAGGACACGCACAGCGTCTAAATTCACCCCGCGAACTGACGCGGCCCGAACAGATCCGGGATCTCCAGCACCCCCGCCTCGCCGCTCTCGTCGCCCCAGGCCAGGCGATGGCCGTCGGCGCTGACCGACAGGGCGCTGATCGGCGCGCCCTTTTCGGCCTTCAGCGTCTCGATGCGGCCGTTGCGCATGTGGGCGGCCCAGATCTTGCCGTTGTCCTGGCCGGCGATGCAGACCGGCTGAACGTCGATCCCCGCCACCCGGACGACCAGCGAATCGCGGGAGAAGCCGATCTCGGCCGCCTCCTTGCCCATCGGGCCACCCGCGCCGGCGAACGGCCAGATCACCGCGCCCGAGGCGCCGGCCGTGACCAGCAGGTTCCCCTTGTCGAAGAAGGCCAGGCTCTTGATCTTGGACGGATAGCCGCCCATCCGCATGTCCTTGCCGTCGGACAGCCGCCAGCCGTGCAGCTGATTCTCCTGCATCGACGAGATCAGGAACTTGCCGTCGGGGCTGAAGGCCACGGCGATGTGGCTGCCGGCCCACTTCATCAGGGTCGGCTTCTGGTCGGCGATGCGGGCGTACCACAGATAGGCGCCGCCGTAGGTCGCCGTCGCCAGCCGCCGGCCCTTGGGCTCGAAGGCCAGGCCCGACACGGTCTTCTCGTGGGCGAAGGTCCGCGCGAAGGCCGGGTCGGCGGCGTCGCGGACATGCGCCGTCTTGCCGGCGGTGAAGGCGATCAAGCCCGAGGCGGCGCTGGTCGCCACGTGCTCGATCCACTGGTTCCTGACCTCGGCGATCAGGGTCGCCACGACCTCCCCGCCCTCGATCCGGCTCCAGACCACCCGACCATCGTCGCCGCCGGTGACGATCCCGACGCCGCTGGGATGGACGGCGGCGGCCAGCACCGCGCCGCCCAGCGGCCCGCCATGGGCCTCGACCGTGACGAACCCGTCGTCGGTCTGCAGGCGCACCGTGCCGTCGCCCAGCGCGAACAGCGCGCGGCCGGAGCGGTCGAACAGGGCGTCGGTGACGAAGGCGTCGAAGGAAAAGATCATGCGCGCGAGATAGGACACGCGGCCGCCGACGACCAGGGTCTTTGCGAAAACGCCGCCTTTCGCGCCTGGCGAGAGCCCTACGCCCGCGCGCCGCGCATCTGAACGGCGTTCGGCAAAAAAGACTCGAAAAGGGGGTTGCCATCGCGGCGCATCGTCGGGCTTTACTTCCGCGCCCGTCTGCGCCAGACGTGGCTTGGTAACGACATTGCAGGCGCGCGCGGGGTCGCGCGGCCTTCTGGGAGACAGTCAGGCTATGGCGGCTAAACTTGCTGGCGGCGGCGGTGGCCGTTATTCGCTGGGCCAGAATTCCGAAATCAACGTCACGCCCTTCGTGGACATCCTGCTGGTGCTGCTGATCATCTTCATGGTCGCCGTGCCGATGGCCGTGACCTCGATCAAGATCGACCTGCCGCCGGCGGTCCCGCCGCCCCCGAACGCGCCGAAGCCGAAGGAGCCGGTCTTCATCTCGATCCAGAAGTCGGGCGCGATCTTCATCGCCGAAAAGCAGACCAGCCTCGACAACCTGGAAAGCGACCTGAACGCCAAGTTCGCCGCCAACGGCCAGTCGGGCCCGAAGGACGATCAGCGCATCATGATCCGCGCCGACGCCGACGTGCAGTACGCCGACTTCATGGGCGTGCTGAACCAGCTGCAGACCTCGGGTTGGTTCAAGGTCGGCCTGATCAACGAGGACATCCACTAAGGATTGTCCTTCGCGAGCGCCAAGAACACGAAAGCCCCGGAACGAACGTTCCGGGGCTTTTTGTTTGCCTTCTCCCCTTGCGGGAGAAGGTGTCGGCGTAGCCGACGGATGAGGGGTCACGCAACGAAAACCGGCCCGACTGCGGTCAGGCTGTCGCGGCGGCTCTCGTCTTCAACCCCTCACCCGACCACCTTCGGCGGCCACCCTCTCCCGCAAGGGGAGAGGGAAAATCTCTCTAAGCCGCCGTCGCTTCGAAGCCCTTGCGCAGCTCGGCTTCGTCCAGATCGCGGCCGATGAACACCATGCGGCTGTAGCGCTTGTCCTTGTCGGTCCACTCGCGCTGGAAGTCGCCTTCCAGGATCATGTGCACGGCCTGGAAGACCAGGCGCTTGTTCTCGCCCTTCACGTCGATGATGCCCTTGGCTCGCAGGATGTCGGGGCCGCGGGTCGCCAGGAGGTCGTTGAGCCAGGCGGTGATCTTCTGGCCGTCGACCGGCTTGTCCAAGGTCAGGGAGATCCCCTTCACGCCGTCATCGTGGATGTCGCTCTTGTCGTCGTGATGGTGATCATGGCCGTGATGGTGGTGGTCATGATCGTGATGATGATGATCGTGGCCGCAGTGTTCGTCGTGCACGTGGCCCGGCTCGCCGTGGGCGGGATTGAGGAAGTCCGGCTCCAGTTCGGTGATCCGGTCCAGGTCGAAACTGTGCTTGCCCAGGATCGCGGTCAGCGGGACGTTCGAACGCTGGGCGCGATGGATCGGGGCCAGCGGGTTGATCCGGCGGATGCGGGCCTCGACATGGCGCAGGTCGTCCTCGGAAACGAGGTCGGTCTTGTTCAGCACGATCTGGTCGGCGAAGGCGATCTGCTCGACCGCCTCCTTGCTGTCGGACAGCCGCAGAAGAATGTGCTTGGCGTCGACCACGGCGGTCACCGAGTCGAGCGCCGTGCGGGCCTTGACGTCATCGTCGACGAAGAAGGTCTGGGCCACCGGGCCGGGATCGGCCAGGCCCGTGGTCTCGACGATGATGGCGTCGAAGCCGCCCTTCCGCTTCATCAGGCCCTGGAGCACCCGGATCAGGTCGCCGCGCACCGTGCAGCAGACGCAGCCGTTGTTCATCTCGAACACTTCCTCGTCCGCGCCGACCACCAGGTCGTTGTCGATGCCGACCTCGCCGAACTCGTTGACGATCACGGCGTAGCGCTTGCCGTGCTCCTCGGTGAGGATGCGGTTGAGAAGCGTGGTCTTGCCGGCGCCGAGATAGCCGGTCAGCACGGTGACGGGGATCTTGCCGGACGCGGCTGCCGAGGACGTGTCTTGGGTCATGGCCGCTATGTAGGCGTTCGGAGACCCGAGTAAAACCACCGATCGCCGGTCCTGAATCCGTTCTCCCCGCGAAAGCGGGGATGGTCGGTGAAGCTCAGAGCTCCAGGAACGCGACGCCGGCCCCCATGGCGATCAGCGCCAGGCCCAGGATCGTCGACTCGTAGCGGGCGACCTTCTCCAGGCCCAGGCGCCGCACGCCGGCCAGGCTGAGCGTCGTGAACAGCAGCATGCCGGTGGCCGTGGCCGTCATCAGCACGGCGCTGAGCGCGGCGAAGCCGGTCCAGCCGTGCTTCACGCCCGCCAGATAGATCGGCAGGAAGGCCTCGCAGGGAGACAGGGTCAGCAGCACCACCAGGGCCAGGATGGCGGCGCGGTCCGAAGCGTAGCGGCGGGTCGTCACGTCGCCCTCGCCGTGATCGTGTCGGCCGCGCCAGAGATAGAAGAGTCCCAGGCCCATCATCAGCGCGCCGACGCCCCAGCCGAAATAGTCGCCCAGGCGCGGCTGCACGGCGAGGCCGGCCCCGACCAGGCCAAGGCCCAGCAGGATGGTGAAGGCCACGTGGCCGAGGCCCGCCAGCGCCGTGACGCTCAGCGTCTTGCTCGCCGACCAGTGCTGGCCGCGCCCCACCAGGACGAACGGCAGCCAATGGGTCGGCAGGGCCGCGTGGAGGAAGGCGACCGCGAAGCCGGTGACGGCGATCGGAGCAAGGAGCGTCGGGTTCACGCCGATGGCTATAGCGTGTTATAAAGTAACACACCAGAAGTTCTTGCGGCCTCGGCCGGGCAAATGACTTCAGGGCGGGGAATCCGCCGCGACGGCGTTGACTCTCGGGCCTTGGGCTGTATAAGTCGCGCCCTCTTCGCCCGCCGGGTTTCCGAGCGGGCGTTCCCTATTTTGCGAACGCACGTTTTTAAGGCGCTAAACCTATGTACGCGGTGATCAAAACCGGCGGCAAGCAGTACCGGGTTCAAGCCGGCGACCTGCTGGTGGTCGAAAAGCTTGAAGGTGAACCCGGCGCGGCCGTGGCCTTCAATGAAGTCCTGATGCTTGGCGAAGGCGAGGCCGTGACGGTCGGCGCCCCTCTCGTGGACGGCGCCGTCGTCACGGGCGCCCTGATCGAAACCCGCAAGGGCGAGAAGGTGAAGATCTTCAAGAAGATCCGCCGTCAGGGCTATCGCCGCACCCGCGGTCACCGCCAGTTCGAATCCGTCGTGCGCGTCACGTCGGTCGCCGGCGCCGGTCAGGAAGCCAAGTGGGAAGGGTCGATCGACCTGACCCCGAAGGTCATCCTGGACGCCCGCGCTCGCGGCCTGGGCGACGCCGCCGTGCCCTTCACCGCGCCGGCCGCCATCGAAGCGACCCCGGTCGCCACGAAGGCCAGCAAGGCCAGCCCGAAGGTCGAGGCCGCCGTCGTCGAACACGCCGACCCGGTCGCCGAAGCCGCCCCGAAGAAGAAGGCCGCCCCTAAGAAGGCCGCCGCCAAGACGGAGGAAGGCGAAGCCTAAGGGCGACGCCTTCTAAGGTAGGAGAGCAAGATGGCTCACAAGAAATCCGGCGGCTCGTCCAGCAACGGTCGCGACTCAGAGTCGAAGCGCCTTGGCGTGAAGAAGTTCGGCGGCGAGAAGGTTCTGGCCGGCAACATCCTCGTGCGTCAGCGCGGCACCAAGTTCTACCCGGGTTCGGGCGTGGGCATGGGCAAGGATCACACCCTCTTCGCGCTCGTGCAGGGCGCGGTGGGCTTCGTGACCAAGAAGCACAACCGCACCTACGTGACCGTGACCCCGTCCGCTCAGCCGGCCGAGTAAGCACGATCCAAGGTTCTTTCGGATCGTGCTTCGACAAGAAGACGATCCGGACAGACGATCTCGAGCGGGGAGTCCGGAACGCCGGGCTCCCCGCTTTTGTTTTGTCTCGCCGCCGTAACAGGACTCGCCACGGCGGCGTCACGGTCCCGCTTCAAGAGGGCCGGAGGAACCTTGGGAGGCGCCGATGTGCGTCATCGAACAGAGACCCGTCATCGAGACCGAGCGGCTGACGCTGCGCGCGCCGCTTCGCCAGGACATCGAGCGCGTGGCGGCGTTCTGCGTCGACCATGACGTCGCGCGGATGACCACGCGCATGCCCTCGCCCTACACCCGCGCCCACGCCGAGGATTTCGTGGCCCGCTGCGGAACCCAGGACCGCGCGCGCGACAACACCTTCGCCATCGAACTGGCCGACGAGGGCCTGATCGGCGTCGTCGGGCTGTTCACCCACGCCGAGGGCCAGGTGGAGATGGGCTACTGGATCGGCCGGCCCTATTGGGGGCGAGGCTACGCCACCGAGGCGGCCAGGGGCGCGCTCGACTGGGCGCGCGCGGCCTGGAAGAAGCGCTATGTCACCGCCGGCCACTTCGCCGACAACGACGCCTCGGGCCGCGTGCTGATCAAGGCGGGCTTCCTCTACACCGGCGTCGTCGAGCACAAGCCGTCGATCGCGCGCGGCGCGCCGGCCGCGACGCGGATGATGGTGTGGCTGGCCTAGGGCCCCCTCAAGCCGCGCGGTGCGTGTGGATCACCTTCTGCGGGCCTTCGCGGAAGCGCTTCTCGGCCGTGGTGATCCGCTCGCAGAGCGCGTCGAGATCGCTGAGCAGGGAGTAGGTGGCGTAGATGGGGATCTCCATCATCGCCACCTGCGCGCGCGGCATGAACTCGGTGTACTTCTTCCAGGCCACATGGTTGTCGCGGGCGTTCAGCGCCCGCTGGCCCAGCGGGTTCCACAGGTCCAGATCGATCAGCTCGTCGCGGCACTGCTTCATCACCGGCAGGGCGATGTAGAGGAACAGGAAGGTCGGGGTGGCCGCGCGCTGGAACTGCGGCTGCACCTGCAGGTGCCAGATGCGGTAGGCCTCGAAGAAGCCCGCCTTGCGGCTGGGGTCCGGCGGCAGCCAGGTGGCGTTCTCGTTGATCAGATCGTTCGAGGCGGCCGAACGCTTGACCAGTTCGTCGGCGCTGGCGCCGTTGACCATGGTCTTGGACAGGGCCGAGATCGGAATGGCCAGCTTCTTGGCGACGTCGGTATAGGCCACCGGCTTGCCGCCCAGCGGCGTCCACTGGCCGAACGACGGCGCGCCCGGCGTGCTGGCGCGCTTGGCGGCGGCGGTCTTGTGCATCAGCAACTGCTCTTCGCGCTGCTTTTCGGCGCGAAGGCGGTCGAACTCGATCTCGTGGGCCGCGGCTTCCTCGGCGGTCATCCAGCGAGCCCGGCCGGGGCCGTAGGTGCGTTCGTAGCGATTCAGCAGCACCAGGCTATGATCGGACGAGGGTTTAGGACCCACCTCCGCCAGAAAGACCTTGAAGTCGCGCCATTGGGGCGCGACCCCGGTGCCGCGGCTGATCAGAATATTGCGGTGCGTCGAGGCCTCGACGCTATACTTGCGGTGGAGCTCCTGCGCGCTTAGATCGCGCAAATCCTTCGCCAGCAACGCGTTGTCGTCTTCTACCGTACCCAAAGGTCAGTCTCCCGCTCCACCACAGAAAAAACCGCGGTTTTGCTGCCAAGACACTTTGTCGCACTGGGTGTTTTAACATTTCGTCACGATGGTCCACAGCAACGGCGGTTTCCCCGCAACCGCCGCGCGGCCAAGCGTCACAGTAAGCCGAACCGCCCGCGCCCCTTTGGGCTCGACGCGCGGGACCGCTTGGGACAAAAGAGCCCCATGAAATTCTTGGACCAATGCAAGATCTATGTCCGCTCCGGCAACGGCGGCGGCGGATCGGTGTCGTTCCGCCGCGAGAAGTACATCGAGTACGGCGGTCCGGACGGCGGCGACGGCGGTCGCGGCGGCGACGTGTGGATCGAGGCCGTCGAGGGCCTGAACACCCTGATCGACTATCGCTACCAGCAGCACTTCAAGGCCGGCACGGGCGTGCACGGCATGGGCCGCGCGCGCCATGGCGCGGCCGGCGAGGACGTGGTGCTGAAGGTTCCCGTCGGCACCGAGGTGCTGGAGGAGGACAAGGAGACCCTGATCGCCGACCTCGACCACGCCGGCATGCGGGTGCTGCTGGCCCAGGGCGGCAATGGCGGCTGGGGCAACCTGCACTTCAAGGGTCCGGTCAATCAGGCGCCGAAATACGCCAATCCCGGACAGGAGGGCGAGGAGCGCTGGATCTGGCTGCGGCTGAAGCTGATCGCCGACGTCGGCCTGGTGGGCCTGCCGAACGCCGGCAAGTCGACCTTCCTGGCCGCGGCCAGCGCCGCCAAGCCGAAGATCGCCGACTATCCGTTCACGACCCTGACCCCGAACCTCGGCGTCGTGGACCTGTCGAGCAGCGAGCGCTTCGTGCTGGCCGACATCCCCGGCCTGATCGAGGGCGCCAGCGAGGGGGCGGGCCTGGGCACCCGGTTCCTGGGCCACGTCGAGCGTTCGGCGACCCTGATCCACCTGATCGACGCCACCCAGGACGACGTCGTGGGGGCCTACGAGACGATCCGGGGCGAGCTGGAAGCCTATGGCGAGGACCTGGCGGACAAGGCCGAGATCCTGGCCCTGAACAAGATCGACGCCCTCGACGAGGAGACCCTCGCCGAGAAGGTCGCCGAGCTCGAGGCCGTGGCCGGCGTGAAGCCGCGCCTGGTGTCCGGCGTCTCCGGCCAGGGCGTGAAAGAGCTGCTGCGCGCGGCCTACCGGCAGGTGCGCATCCGTCGCGGCGATCTGGAGGACGAGATCGAGGACGACGAGGACCATATCGACGAGACGCCCGGAGGCTGGACGCCGTGACCGGAGCCCGCGAGGCGTTCCAGAACGCCCGCCGCATCGTGTTCAAGGTCGGCTCGGCCCTGCTGGTCGACGCCGAAAGCGGGCGCGCCGACCGCGCCTGGCTGGAAGCCTTCTGCGCCGAGGCCGCGGCCCTGCGCGCGGCCGGCAAGCAGGTGCTGGTGGTCTCGTCCGGCGCCGTCGCCCTGGGCCGCCGCCGCCTGGGCCTCGCCGCCCGCAAGGCGACCCTGCCGGAGAAGCAGGCCGCCGCCGCCGCCGGCCAGTCCCTCCTGATGCGCGCCTGGGAGGAGGCGTTCGAACCGCATGGCGTTGGCGTCGCGCAGATCCTGCTGACCCGCGACGACACCGAGACCCGCCGCCGCTGGCTCAATGCTCGCGCCACGACCGAGACCCTGATGGGCCTGGGCGTCGTGCCGGTGGTCAACGAGAACGACACGGTCGTCACCGAGGAGATCCGCTACGGCGACAACGATCGTCTGGCCGCCCGCGTGGCCCAGATGGCGGGCGCGGACCTGCTGGTGCTGCTGTCGGACGTGGATGGCCTCTACACCGCCGACCCGCGCCGCGATCCGAAGGCCGCGCACATACCACTGGTCAGCGAGATCACGGCCGAGATCGCCGGCATGGCCGAGGGGGCGAACGCCGCCGCCGGGGTCGGCACCGGCGGCATGGCCACCAAGATCGCCGCCGCCCGCATCGCCCGCGCCGCCGGCTGCGCGACGCTCATTACGCTGGGGTCGCGTCCCCATCCGCTGACCGCGATCGCCGAGGGCGAGAAGGCCACCTTGATCGAGGCCGGGGCCTCGCCCGCCGCCGCCTATAAGGCCTGGATCGCGGGCTCGCTGGCGCCGCAGGGCTGGGTCACGGTCGACGCCGGCGCCGCGAACGCCCTCTCGGCCGGCAAGAGCCTGCTGGCCGCCGGGGTCCGCGCCGTCGAGGGCCCGTTCGACAAGGGTGACGCGGTGCGCGTGCGCGACGAGACCGGCCGCGAGGTGGCGCGCGGCCTCGTCCGCTACGACAGCGCCGACGCCCAGCGCATCGCCGGCCTGCGCTCCGACGCCATCGAGGCGGAACTGGGCTTCACCGAGGGGCCGATGATCCACGCCGATGATCTGGCCGTATCGGCCTGAACAACAGACCCGATCTCCCCGGCGAACGTCGGGACCCAGATCGAACCCACGAGCGCTCCCATAAGATCTTCGCGATATTGATCGCGAACACCCCAACCTCGCCGGGTGGATCTGGGCCCCGGCGTTCGCCGGGGAAATCGGGGGTTAGGGTTCAGTTCTAGACCCACCCAGTCTAGGGTCCGCCGCGTTCCCAGGAGCTCCCATGGCCTACCGTTCCCTTCGCGAATTCATCGATGTCCTGGAGGCCAAGGGCGAGCTGGTGCGGGTCAAGGAGCCGGTTTCCAGCGTGCTGGAGATGACCGAGATCCAGACCCGCCTGCTGGCGACCGGCGGACCGGCGGTGCTGTTCGAGCACGTGCTGCTGCCCGACGGCTCGCGCTCGGAAATGCCGGCCCTGGCCAACCTGTTCGGCACGGTCAAGCGGGTAGCCATGGGCGTGACGCTGGGCGGCGAGCCGCGCGAGACCGCCGGCGAGCTGCGCGAGGTCGGCGAACTCTTGGCGTTCCTGCGCCAGCCGGCGCCGCCCAAGGGGCTGAAGGACGCCCTCGACATGCTGCCGCTCGCCAAGACCGTCATGGCCATGCGTCCGGGGACGGTGAAGAAGGCGCCCGTGCAGGAGGTCGTCCTGACCGGCGATCAGATCGACCTGACCAGGCTGCCGGTCCAGACCTGCTGGCCGGGCGAGCCCGCGCCGCTGATCACCTGGCCGCTGGTGGTGACCAAGGGCCCCGGCAAGGACCGCGAGGACGACTTCAATCTCGGCATCTACCGCATGCAGGTGCTGGGCAAGGATCGTTGCATCATGCGCTGGCTGGCCCACCGTGGCGGCGCCCAGCACTACGCCCGTCACAAGAAGTCGGGCACGCGCGAGCCCCTGCCCGCCTGCGCCGTGCTGGGCGCCGATCCCGGCACGATCCTGGCGGCCGTGACGCCGGTGCCCGACACCCTGTCGGAATACCAGTTCGCCGGCCTGCTGCGCGGGGCCAAGGTCGATCTCGTCCCGGCCAAGACCGTGCCGCTGATGGTCCCGGCCCACGCCGAGATCGTCATCGAGGGCCACGTCCTCTTGGACGAGTACGCCGACGAAGGGCCGTACGGCGACCACACCGGCTACTACAACAGCGTCGAGAAGTTCCCGGTCTTCCAGGTGACCGCGATCACCATGCGCAAGAACCCGATCTACCTGACCACCTTCACTGGCCGGCCGCCGGACGAGCCCAGCGTGCTGGGCGAGGCGCTGAACGAGGTGTTCATTCCGCTGATCCGCCAGCAGTTCCCCGAGATCGTCGACTTCTGGCTGCCGCCCGAGGGCTGCAGCTACCGCATCGCCGTGGTGTCGATGAAGAAGGCCTATCCGGGCCACGCCAAGCGCGTGATGCTGGGCGTCTGGAGCTATCTGCGCCAGTTCATGTACACCAAGTGGGTGATCGTCGTGGACCACGACATCAACGCCCGCGACTGGAAGGACGTGATGTGGGCGATCAGCACCAAGATGGACCCGGCGCGGGACATCACCGTGATCGAGCACACCCCGATCGACTATCTGGACTTCGCCTCGCCCGAGAGCGGCCTAGGTTCCAAGATCGGCCTCGACGCCACCGACAAGTGGCCGCCCGAGACCAAGCGCGAATGGGGCCAGGAGATCCGCATGGACCAGGCCGTGGTCGACGCGGTCAGCGAGAAGTGGGCGCGCCTGGGCTTGCCGGGTGACGGGAAGCCGATCTGGAAGAAATAGCCGTCCCATGTTATTACTCCGTTGCAACGGAGTCCGTCATGTCCTCGGCTATTCGCAAGATCGGCAATTCAGCGGGGGTTATCATCCCCAAGCCGGTGCTGGAGACGCTCGGCGCCAAGCTGGGCGACCGTATCGACTTCGTGGCGGAGGATGGTCGCGTTTTCCTGACGCCGGTTAAGGCCGACCCTCGCGAAGGCTGGGAAGAAGCCGCCAAGGCGATCGCCGCCGAGGGCTTGACCGAGGAGGAGCGGAAGTGGCTCGACGCGCCGCTGACCGACGATGAGGACTGGGTTTGGTAGCGCGCGGCGATATCTGGCTGGTCCGGCTGGATCCCACCGCCGGCGGCGAGATCAAGAAGACCCGTCCGTGCGTGGTCGTGTCCCCTGACGGCCTGAATCATCTCCCCGTCCACCTCATCGTGCCGATGACGACGGGCAGCCGTCCGTCGCCGTTCCGGCCGACCGTGGAGTTCGCCGGACGACACGGCCTTCTACTGCCCGATCAGATCAAGTCCGTCGCCCGCGAGCGTATGCTCCGCAAGATCGGCGTTTTGGACCCTGCGGCGCTTTCACAGCTGTTGGACGTACTGCGGCGCGTGTTCGAAGACTGACACCCCGCCCCCCGCCTTGGTACGGTCGACCGATTGTCGCCTTGTCAAAGAGTCCCGCCATGTCCCAAACGCCACCGCCCAAAGCCCCCTGGGACAAGCCCTTCCTGCCGCCGGCCCCGCCGTGGCAGGGCGCCAGCCAGGCGCTGCTGCGGGACGCGTCCAATCCGTGGGTGACGCCGTTCGAGGCCGACGCCGAGCATGACTTCTCGCCGAACTACGCCGACACCCGCGCCTGGTTCGACCGGCTGGAAGCGGCGTCCGACCTGATCCGGATCGAGCCGTTCGGGACCTCGCCGCAGGGCCGCGAGATCTATGCCGTCATCGCCAGCAAGGACGGCGCGACCCTTGATCCCGCGAAGCCGCTGCTGCTGGTCCAGTGCGGCATCCACCCCGGCGAGATCGACGGCAAGGACGCCGGCATGATGCTGCTGCGGGACATGGCGTTTCACGGCAAGGACGGCCTGCTGGACCAGGTCAACCTGGTCCTGATCCCGATCCTGTCCGTCGACGGCCATGAGCGCTCGGGTCCGTATTCCCGCCCCAACCAGCGCGGGCCGCGCATACAGGGCTGGCGGAACACGGCGACCAACCAGAACCTGAACCGCGACTTTCTCAAGCTGGACCAGCCGGAGATGCGGGCGCTGAAGCGCCTGCAGGCCAGGTACAAGGCCGATCTCTATGTCGACGTCCACGTCACCGACGGCATGGACTACCAGTACGACGTCACCTACGGCTTCAATGGCGAGAACGGCGTCTGGTGTCGCTCGCCCGCCATCGCCGCCTGGCTGGACGGGGTGCTGAAGCCCGTCATGAACGCCCGCCTGGAGGCCGAGGGGCACATCCCCGGCGAGCTGGTGTTCGGCCTCGACGAGCGTGACCCCAAGGCCGGTCTGAACGACGGCGGCCTGGGCGAGCGCTTCTCGAACGGCTGGGGCGCGGCGGCCCACGTGCCGACCATCCTGATCGAGAACCATAGCCTGAAGCCTCACGCCCAGCGGGTGCTCGGAACCTATGTCTTCATCGAGACGGCCCTGAAGCTTTTGGCCGAGCGGGGCCAGGACCTGCGCGCCGCCATCGCCGCAGACAGCGCCCTGCGGCCGGCCGAGATCCCGGCCAATTTCGTCTCGGACGACCAGCCCAGCCACACGCGCGCCTTCAAGGCCATTCGCTACGAGATGTACGACAGCCCCGCCTCGGGCCGCCGGGAAGTGCGCTGGCTGGGCGAGGCCGATCCGGAGCTCTGGAGGCTCCCGTTCCACGGCTCGCACCCGACCCTGACGCTCAAGCGCCCCGTCGCCTACTATGTGCCCAGCTACCGCGCCGACCTGATCGAGCGCCTGGCCCTGCACGGCGTCGCCTTCGAGACCCTGACCGAGGACAGGACCGTCGAGGTCGAGATGATCCGGCTGATCGACCCCAGGCTGGCCGACCGCGCCAACGAGGGTCACGTCCAGGTCAGCGTCGAGCAAGTCGCGACCGAGAGGCGGCCTTGGACCTTCCCGAAGGGCTCGGCCCGCGTGCCGACCGACCAGCCGCTGGGCGACCTCGTGGTGCTGTTCCTTGAGCCCCAATCCAGCGAGAGCGTCTTCGCCTGGGGCATGGTCCCCGAGGTGCTGAGCCGAGTCGAATATATCGAGCCCTACGCCATCGCGCCGCTGGCCGAGGCGATGCTGGCGAACGACCCGGCGCTGAAGGCGGCGTTCGAGGCCAAGCTGGCCGCCGAGCCGGCCTTCGCCGCCGATGCCGACGCCCGCCTGGCCTGGTTCTACGAGCGCACCCCGTTCTACGACGACCACTACCTGCTCTACCCCATCGCCCGCGAAGTCGCCCTATAGGCGGGCTCGCTTGCCGACCGTATGCGGAAGGCCTCATATGGCCGCTCGCTCGGGGGCGGGCGCGCTTGGGACTAGGGACTGATGGATACGATCGTTTCGGGCCACGCGGCCGCGTTGTGGGCCGGGCTGCACCTTTTTCTGCTGCTGATCCTGTCGCTGCTGGTGGTGCGCCTGCGCCAGAAACACAAGGTGGCGCTGGGCGACGAGGGCATCCCCGAACTGGCCCGCGCGATCCGCGCCTTCGGCAACGCCACCGAATATGTCCCGGCCGGTGTCGCCGCCCTGGCGGTGCTGGCGGTGGCCGGCGCCTCGCCGCTGGCCATCCATGTGGTGGGCTTCGTCCTGTTCGCGGGCCGGGTGGTTCACGCCGTCGGCCTCTCCAACAGCGGCGGCGCCTCGATCCCGCGCGCGGTCGGCATGGTCTGCAC
This sequence comes from uncultured Caulobacter sp., assembly GCF_947036865.1. Lineage (GTDB taxonomy): Bacteria > Pseudomonadota > Alphaproteobacteria > Caulobacterales > Caulobacteraceae > Caulobacter. The sequence goes on from NZ_CAMQSF010000029.1 coordinate 45,567, forward strand.
CTGGCTGGCCTACATCTTCGCCGGCGTCGCCCTGCTGCTGTCGGCGATCGGATAAGGCCGGCCCACGCTTGCCCACGCCGGGGCCCGTCGTCCATAAGACCCCATGGACGATAATCTGCTGCATGACGTGGTCGCCGCCGCGCGCAAGGCCGGGGCGGACGCCGCCGAGGCTGTCTTCGCCGAGCGACAATCCCTCTCCGTTTCGGTGCGCCTGGGCGAACTCGAGGAGGTCGAGCGCGAGGAGGCCCGCGATTTGGGCCTGCGCGTCTTCATCGGCCAGCGCAGCGCCACGGTCTCCGGCTCCGACATCTCGGCCGAGGCCCGCGCCCGGCTGATCGAGCGGGCCGTGGCCATGGCCCGCCTCGCGCCGGAGGACCCCTATGCCAGCCTCGCGCCGCGCGACCGCCTGGCCGCCGGCCCCTTCCCCGCCCTCGACCTTATCGACCCCTACGAGCCCACGGCCGAGGCGCTTGAGACCCAGGCCCGTCTGGCCGAGCACGCCGCCCGCGCCGTCAAGGGCGTCACCAATTCCGACGGCGGGTCAGCCACCTGGTCGTCCTCGACCTGGTCGCTGGTGACCAGCGACGGCTTCCACGGAACCCACGCGGCGACCGGCCACTCGATCTCGGCCTCCGCTATCGCCGGCGAGGGGGCGGGCATGGAGCGCGGCGGCGAAGGCCGCTCGACCCGCCACTTCGGCGACCTGCCGGCCGCCGGCGACATCGGGGCGGAAGCCGGACGCCAGGCGGTGGCGCGGCTGAACCCGCGCAAGATCGCCTCGACCACCGCCCCGGTGATCTTCGAAAATCGCCTGGCTATGAGCCTGATCGGCCCGCTGCTGGGCGCGATCTCGGGACCCTCGATCGCCCGGGGCACCTCGTTCCTGAAGGATAAGCTGGGCCAGCGGATCTTCGCGCCCGGGGTGCGTCTGCTGGAAGACCCGCACCGCGTCCGGGGCCTCGGCTCGGCCCCGTTCGACGACGAGGGCGTGGCCACGCAGGCTCGGGCCCTGATCGACGATGGCGTCCTGACCACCTGGCTGCTGAATACCAGCTCGGCCAAACAGCTGGGCCTGGTGACCACCGGCCACGCCTCGCGCGGCCTCGCCGGCCCGTCCGGCGTCTCGACCCACAACCTGACCCTCCAGCCGGGCGACAAGGACCTGGCCGGCCTGATGAAGGACGCCGGGACGGGCCTCGTCGTCACCTCGATGTTCGGGCCGTCGCTGAACGGCAATACCGGCGACTGGTCGGTCGGCTGCTCGGGCTACTGGTTCGAGAATGGCGAGAGCACGGGCCCCGTCACCGAGATCACCGTGGCCGGCAATCTGATCGACATCTATGCTCGCCTGATCCCCGGCTCGGACCTCTTGCTGCGCGGGGCCAGCAACAGCCCGTCGCTGCTGGTCGACGCCCTGGCGATCGCGGGCAAATGACCGACCTCGACCTGATCCTTCAAGCCGCCAAGGCGGCCGGCGAGCTGGCGCTCAACGCCCGCGCGGGCGGCTTGAAGATCTGGTCCAAGGACGGCGGCTCGCCGGTCACCGACGCGGATCTCGCCGTCGACACCCTGCTGAAGACCGAGCTGCAGGCCGCGCGGCCCGACTATGGCTGGCTGTCGGAGGAGACGGCCGACGATCCGGCGCGGCTGACGACGACCCGCCAGTTCGTGGTCGACCCCATCGACGGCACGGTGGCCTTCATGAAGGGCAAGCCCTGGTTCGCCGTCTCGATCGCGGTCGTCGAGAACGGTCAGCCGGTCGCCGGCGTCGTCCACGCGCCCGCCCTGAACGAGACCTACGCGGCGACCGCCGACGGTCCGGCCACCCTGAACGGCGTGATCATCGAACCCAGCGCCACCCAGGCCCTCGAAGGCGCGGCCATGCTGGGCGACGCCAAGATGTTCCGCCATCCCGCCTGGCGCGAGCCCTGGCCGGACATGCGGATCGAGAGCCGCAACTCGATCGCCTACCGGGTCTGCCTGGTGGCGGCCGGCGCCTTCGACGCGGCCGTGGCGCTGTCGGCCAAGAGCGAGTGGGACGTCGCCGCCGCCGACCTGATCCGCCGCCGCGCCGGCGCCTGGCTCAGCGATCACCAGGGCCGCGACTACGCCTATAATCGACCCATTCCCCAGGTTCCGAGCCTGGTTTGCGCCAATCAGGCCCTCGCGCCATTGATCCTGTCACGCGTCGGGCATATCGAGCTCCCCTAATAACCATCCCTCGCAGGAACCTTGCTCGAAATGCCTGACAAGCAGCTGCTCCATATCGTCGTCGGCGGTGAACTGAAGGATGTCGCCGGCGTCGAATTCCGCGACCTCTCCAAGGTCGAGTTCGTCGGCGCGTTCCCGAACTACGAAGAGGCCCACAAGGCCTGGAAGGCCAAGGCCCAGGCCACGGTCGACAACGCCCACGCCCGCTACTTCATCATCCACGCCCACAAGCTGCTGGATCCGAGCGAGGACTGAAAGTCCGAGCGTCTCCTCCCCCGCTGGGGGAGGTGGCCCGGAGGGCCGGAGGGGGC
>NZ_CAMQSF010000030.1 GCF_947036865.1 uncultured Caulobacter sp.
CCTTTGGGGGAGGGGGACCGGCGAAGCCGGTGGAGGGGGATAGCCAAGGCTACGCACAGGGTGCGGACCCCCCTCCGTCTCGTCGCGTATTCGCGACGATCCGCCTCCCCCAGGCGGGGGAGGAGCCCGCCTTACTTCGCCTGATCCATCAGCCCCGCGAACCGCTCGAACAGGTAGAGGCTGTCCGTCGGGCCCGGCGAGGCTTCGGGGTGGTGCTGCACCGAGAAGACCGGCTTGTCGGAGAGCGCGATGCCGGCGTTGGTGCCGTCGAACAGCGAGACGTGTGTCTCTTGCACCGGCGCGGGCAAGGACGCGCTGTCCACCGTGAAGCCGTGGTTCATCGAGACGATCTCGACCTTGCCGGTGGTCAGGTCCTTCACCGGGTGGTTCGCGCCGTGGTGGCCCTGCTCCATCTTCACGGTCTTGGCGCCCAGGGCCAGGGCCAGCATCTGGTGGCCCAGGCAGATGCCGAACACCGGCTTGCCGCTGTCCACCAGCTTCTGGATCTCCGGCACCGCGTATTGGCCGGTCGCGGCCGGGTCGCCCGGGCCGTTGCTCAGCAGCACGCCGTCGGGGTTGCGAGCCAGGATGTCCTCGGCCTTGGTGTCGGCCGGCACCACCGTGGCGCGGGCGCCGACATGGGCCAGGGCGCGCAGGATGTTGCGCTTGACGCCGTAGTCGACGACCACGACCTCGTACTTGGGCGCCTCGAGCTTGGCGTAGCCTTCCGGCCAGGACCACAGGCCCTCGTCCCAGGTGAAGGTCTGGGTGGTCGAGGCGTCCTTGGCCAAATCGAGGCCCACGAGGCCTTTCCAGGCCTTGGCCTTGGCGACCAGGGCCGGCAGGTCGAACTTGCCGTCCGGCGAATGGGCGATGACGCCGTGCGGCATGCCGGTCTCGCGGATCTTGCGGGTCAGGGCGCGGGTGTCGATCCCGGCCAGGCCGATGACGCCGCGCGCCTTCATCCAGGCGTCGAAGTCGCCGCCGGCGCGCCAGTTGGCCTGCTGGGTCGGCGTGTCGCGGAATAGCGCGCCGCGCGCGGCGGTCTCGGCCACGCCGGTGATCTGCTCGACGTCCTGGCTGTTCGTCCCGACATTGCCGACGTGCGGGAAGGTGAAGGCCACGATCTGGGCCATGTAGGAGGGGTCCGTCAGGATCTCCTGATAGCCGGTCATGGCGGTGTTGAAGCACACCTCGCCGACCGCGTCGCCGATCGCGCCGCAGCCCACGCCCTGCAGGATCGTGCCGTCGGCCAGGGCCAGGACGCCCGTTACGCCTTCCAACAGGGTGACGCCGGGGAGAAGGTCTTGGGACATCTCTAAAGCGCCTCCTGAAACGCGTGATCGGGGTGTCTAATTTCGCAAAAAAGCGGGCCAGGGGTAACCCCCGCCCGCCACGCAAACGGCGGCGTGTCTAGGGGGTTAGGGCAGGGGGGTCAACCCCTGGCGATCACGCGATTTTCGCGCGTCTCCACATTCCCGTGATCGCCGAACGCGCGCCCTCGCGCGAGCGGGGCGTAAGGCCTTATGATGCAAGGCTTCCAGGCGATCGAAGCGCGACGAGACGGGAGGACGGCCCATGCTCGAATTGCGTCCCAACTGCGAGTGCTGCGACGCGGATCTGCCGCCCGCCAGCGTGGCGGCGCGAATCTGCACGTTCGAGCACACCTTCTGCGCCGACTGCGCCGACCTGCGCTTCGAAGGCGCCTGCCCCGACTGCGGCGGCGGCCTGGCGCCGCGCCCGATCCGACCGGAGAGCCAGCTGCATCGCTTCCCGGCGTCGCTGCGGCGGGTGGTGAGGGCGCATCGTCCGCCATCGCCGCGACGCGAACCCGAGCGGCCGACCGGCTGGCTCTAGAGCATTCGAAACAGACAGGCTCTAGGCCCGAGGCGGCCGCCCTTTCCTCACTGTCATCCGCGACCGCGATCGCCCCGTCCGTAACAAGGGCGGCGCGCAAGGCATGGCTTGGCCGCCACGCGCCCACAACCGGTATGACAGCGAGGTCTGACCACGTTGACTTCAGAGGACTTACCTCGTATCGATGTCGAGTGTGACCGCTACCAATGCCGGGCGGACGCAATCGCCGCCGACCGGGAAGGGGAGGCGGGCGAGCCGCGCGGCGACAACAAACAAGTGCCCAGAGCACTGCACGACAGGGGAGAAACATGAGGTCCATTCAACATCACGGTTCCGTTCGTCGCCTGGCTTTGATCGGCGCGACCTGCCTGACCACTTTGGCGACCGCTCAGGCCACTTACGCCCAGACGACGCCCTCGGCGACGACGCCCTCGGCGACGACCACGGCCGACAGCTCGGTCGAGGAGATCGTCGTCACCGGCTATCGCAAGAGCCTGGCGCAATCGACGGTCGCCAAGCGCGAGACCACCGGCTTCGCCGACGCCATCTTCGCCGAGGACATCGGCAAGTTCCCCGACTCCAACATCGCCGAGTCGTTCAACCGCATCCCCGGCATCACCATCACCCGCGACATCACGGGCGAGGGCACGAACGTCGCCATCCGCGGCCTGGGGTCGAACTTCACCAACGTGACCCTGAACGGCGCCTCGATCGCGGTGGCCTCGTCCGGCCCGACCGACGCGCAGGGCACCGACCGCTCGGTCGACCTCAGCTTCTTCCCGACCGACCTCTTCACCAAGCTGACGGTCAACAAGAGCTACTCGGCCAGCCTGCTGGAAGGCGGCGCGGCGGGTAATATCGACATGCGCTCGGCGCGTCCGTTCGACCGCCCCGGCCAGCACCTGACCCTGAACGTCCAGGGCGTGAAGCCGGACGGCGCCAAGCTGGGCGGCAAGGGCTCGCTGATCGCCAGCAAGACCTGGGACAATTTCGGCGTGCTGTTCGGGGTCTCGGGCCAGCGCCTGCACACCGACACGCGCGGCTACGAAACGATCGGCTTCACCAACCCGAACCTGTCGGCGGCCCAGTGCGGCGCGACCAGCGGCTGTAACCCCACGGGCGGCGGCAACTGGACGATCCCGGCCACCGTGCCGGTCGGCGCGGGCGCGAACCTGGTGGCCGGCACGGTCATCGACCAGGCCTTCCTGCTGGCCAACAACCCCGGCGCCACGATCTCGCAGATCGACAACGGCCTGCTGCCGCGCCTGGGCCGTCCCTCGGCCGAGTACGGCCGCCGCGACCGCCTGAACCTGGTCGGCAGCCTGGAATGGCGTCCCAGCGACGACCTGCATTTCTATGTCGACGGCATGTACGGCTATAAGGACAACGATCTCCAGCGGATCGACATGGCCTGGATCGTGCGTAACGGCGCGGCGATCCCGCTGAACACCAAGTACGACAAGACCGACTGCTCGACGGGCTGCACGGTCACCAAGGGCACCTACGCCAACTCGCAGTTCTTCCTGGAATACCGGCCCTATCTCGAAAAGACCGAGCTTTGGGGGATCAATCCGGGCTTCGATTGGCGGATCAGCGACAAGCTGAAGCTCGAGGGCCAGGTCAACTACACCAAGAGCAACTTCCACCGCGAAAGCCCGACCTTCGGTCCGGTCACCGCGATGGGCGTCGGCACGACGGTCGACTACACCTACAATCCGAACGGCATTCCGACCATCAAGAGCAGCGTCGACCTGAACAATCCGGCGAACTTCGTCTGGACGGGCGGTCGCCTGAACATGCAGGACGAGAAGCGCTGGTACGAGACCAAGGGCGCCCGCGCGAACCTCACCTGGGGCGACGAGAAGCTGAACCTGAAGTTCGGCGGCAACTATGACGACGTCTCGCGCACCATCCGCGGCTACGACAACACCCAGCCCTGGCAGAACGCGGTCTGCGGCGACAATCCCAGCATCAACCTGCCGTCGCCGAACGGCCAGCCGCCCTGCCAAGGCCTGAACCAACCGGGCGCCGCGCCGACCGGCTACCCGACCTATCCGGGCTATGGCACGGGCTACACCGCCGGCCAGACCGGCACCCTGACCTATGCCGGCTCGCTGATTCCGACCACGGCCCTGGCCAGCTATCTGAAGCCCGGCCCGGCCGGCTTCGTCACGGTCGACTGGGCCAAGGTCAAGAGCGCCACCGGCTACGACAAGCTGCATGACGCCTATGTCGAGACCGGCGGCTCCAACACCGGCGCCAGCGGCGGCTATATCAACGAGAAGAACGCCTCGGCCTTCACCGAGGTGAACGGCGTCACCCAGGTGCTGGACAACGACCTGCGCTTCAATGTCGGCGTCCGTTACGTCCACACCAAGCAGACGATCGGCGGCCGCGTCTCGGTCGCGGATCCGCGCAACACGCTGGCGGGCGGCGCCCAGCTGGCCGATGGCGCGCGCTACCCGAACGTCGTCAAGTTCGTCTATATCGAGAACACCTATTCGAAGTGGCTGCCGGCGGCCAACATCGCCTATAACGTCAGCGAGCACGCCGTGGCCCGCGTGGCGGTGTCGGAGACGATGACCCGTCCGGATCCGGCCGCTCAGCTGCCGGGTGTCAGCTTCGGCGCGCCGTCGGCCGACCAGGCCACGATCGGCAACTCGGCGCTGAAGCCGTACTTCTCGAAGAACCTCGACCTCGGCTTCGAGCTCTATACCGGCCAGGAAGGCGTGATCGCGGTCAACGCGTTCCGCAAGGCGATCACCGGCTTCACGACCAACAACGTCGTGACCCAGCCGTTCTCGTACCTGGCCCAGTACGGCATCACCTACGACACGCTGAACGACACCCAGAAGACGGCGATCAACTCGCGGGGCGGCCCGACCGCGGCGCAGGTCCAGATCCAGTCGCAGATCAACGTGCCTAACAAGCTGACGATCAACGGCCTGGAGTTCCAGTGGGTGCAGCCGCTCGACTTCCTGACCAGCCGGTTCGGCGTCGAGGGGCTGGGCTTCAACGCCAACGCCACCATCGTCGACCAGACCAGCGATGGTCCGGCCATCGCCTATGGCGTCGCCAAGAACACCTACAACCTGACGGGCTATTACGAGCACAACGGCGTCAGCCTGCGTCTGAGCCACGTGTTCCGGAAGGGCTCGCAGTCCAGCGGCGCCAACCAGAACGGCATCGCCGCCGCCGCCCTGTTCGCCGACGACTATCAGCAGACGGACTTCTCCTCGACCTTCGATCTGGAAAAGATCTTCGGGTTCAAGAACGCGCCGCAGCTGACCTTCAACGCGATCAACATCACGAACGAAAAGCTGCGCTCGCACTTCCAGTACGACAACGCCACGTTCACCTACTACAAGCCCGGCCGCCAATACCTGGTCGGTCTGCGGATGAGCTTCTAGGTCACGGGTTCCCCCCCGTTCCTCCGCCCGCCGGTTCTGGTCATCCAGGCGCGGCGGGCGGGCCTTGTCCTCGGTTCACGCGCGCGCTCCACCTCCTCGCCCGCGCGGATTTCACGGCGCGCCCCGCCCGGGCGCGCCGTTCTTTTTTGGCTGTCTTTGGCGACTTTCATCCGGAGGCGCCGATCCGGGGCGGACAACATGTCGCAACGGAACAACCACCGGCGATTCACGATCGTTAACGCCTTGGGGCGCAAGCTGAACCGTGGAAGGAGCCCCCGATGACGCCCGCCGCCGTGTCCGCCAAGACCCCGCCCGCCGCCGCCCGGTCGGCCTTCAGCCTGACCGAGACCCTGCTGCACATGGCGCTTTCGGCCGCCATCCCGATCAGCGCGGTGGTGTTCGTCACCCTGACGTTCTGACGGGGGATGAGGATACCCGCCGTCGTGTGCTAGATCCGGCCCATGACGACCATCACCACCGTCGGCGTCGACGCCGACGACACCCTCTGGCATTGCGAGAGCCTGTTTCGCCTTTCCCACGCCCGTTTCCTGGACCTGTTGTCGGAACACGGCGATCCGGAGCGGATCGAACAGCAGCTGCTGGCGGTCGAGAAGCGTAACCTGCGGGTCTATGGCTACGGCGCCAAGGGCTTCACCCTGTCGATGATCGAGACGGCGCTGGAGGTCACCGACGGCGCGGTCGACACCCGGGTGATCCGCGAGATCCTGGCCGTCGGCCGCCAGATGCTGACCGAGCCGATCGAGCCCCTGCCGGGCGTCGAGAAGGCGCTGGCCGAACTCTCCGACCGCTACCGCCTTGTCCTGATCACCAAGGGCGACCTGCTGCACCAGGAGCAGAAGCTGGCCTCCTCGGGGCTGGGCGACTACTTCGTGGCGGTCGAGATCGTCTCGGAGAAGGACGCCGACACCTATCGCCGGGTGTTCGACCGCCACGGCACCGGCGCGGACCAGGCGGTGATGGCCGGCAATTCGATGCGGTCGGACATCCTGCCGGCGCTGGAGGCCGGCTGCTGGGGCGCGTTGATCCCCTATCCGCTCGTCTGGGCGCACGAGGCCGCCGAGGCGCCGGCGGGCCACGCCCGCTACGTCGAACTGGCCAATATCGGCGCGCTGCCGGCGTGGGTGGACAGTCTGAGCGCGTCGCCGGATCACGGCGCGTCGCTGGCGCGTTGACACCGTCGCCGCGGCCTCCGATGGTCGCGGCCCGTAAAGCCGGAGCCCGCCTTGACCGACATCCTGCACGCCATGCTGGGCAAGGGTCTGGGCGGCCTCGAGCAGGTGTTCCTGGACTATCAGCCGATCCTGGAGGCGTGGGCTGCGCGGCGCGGGGGGCGCTGCGTCGGCGTCGCGCGTCGCGACGGCAAGATGGCGCGGGCCCAGGCGGGCCGTCAGCCGCCCTTGGCGACCATCCCCGCCTTCACCGACTGGGATCCGATCACCGTCGGCGCCGCCAGGAGCCTGATGCGCGCCGTGCGGCCTCGGCTGATCCTCAGTCATGGACAGCGGCCGGCGCGGGTGTTCGCCCGCGCCGCCGGAGCCGAGGTGATCCAGGCCGTCTGCGTCCACAAACCGGTCTTCGACATCCGGCCCGGGACCCACTATCTCTGCGTCGGCGAGCACCTGGCCAGGCTGGCGGTCGAGCGCGGCGCGCCGGCCGACCACGTGCATGTCATTCCCAACGCCGTGCGCCCTCCGGCCGTCCAGGCCGCGCCGTTCGCCCGCGACGGCGAGCCGGTCCGGATCGTCGCCGCCGGCCGGCTGCATCCCAAGAAGGGCTTCGACGTGCTGATCCGCGCCGTCGGCCGCCTGCGCGCCTGGGACTTCGACGTCACCTGCGAGATCGCCGGCGAGGGCGACGAGCGCGGCGACTTGGAGGCGCTGATCCGCGAGCTCGATCTCGACCCGTGCGTCAAGCTGGTGGGCTGGAAGGCCGACGTGGCCGGCTTCCTGGCGACCGGCGACCTCTTCGCCTTCCCCTCGCACCAGGAAGGCTTCCCGCTGACCTTGCTGGAGGCCATGGCGGTCGGGCTGCCGGTGGTGGCCACCGAGATCGACGGCCCGACCGAGATCATCGAGGAGGGCGTCACCGGCCGCCTCGTGCCCGACGACGATCCGGACCGTCTGGGCGAGGCCCTGGGCGAGCTGATCAGCGACCGCGAGACCGCTCGCCGCCTCGGCGCGGCCGCGCGCGCCGTCATGCTCGCCGACTACGGTCCGGCGGAACTGGCGCGGCGGCTGGAAGCGGCTTTGGACGGAATGCTCGCCCGGGCTTGATGCGAAGCGCGCTTGGGCGTATGACCCCCGTCCGTCCTGGCTATGGCTGGGTAGCTCAGATGGTTAGAGCGGTGGATTCATAACCCACAGGTCGGCGGTTCGATCCCGCCCCCCGCCACCAGGACGGTCTGATTTCTCTTAAAAATCTAATGGCTTAACCGTCGACGCCGACGGCCTTGCGCAGGATGGCGTTGGCGCGGCTCTGCCAGCCGGGACCGCCTTCGCGCAGCTTGTCGATCACCACGCGGTCGAGGCGCAGGGTGACTTGCTGCTTAGGGGTCTCCGACTTCGGGCGGCCTGGACGGGTCAGCGTTCCATTGGCGGGCCTGATGATTTTACCGCCGATGCTGAATTGAGCGCGCTCGAATTGATCGTCGGTCCATTCCGGCGCGTCATCCGGATCGATCCAGGAGTTCCCGGAATTTCCTTCGTTCTCGATCATTGCACTTCCTCATCGAGATAATCCGGCGCGTTTCGCCGCGTCGTGTCCAAATGACCATGACCAAGCGTCCGTTCAGCAGGCCAACGGTTTGAAGCCGATCTTCGCCGTAGTCCTCACGGTCATCGACGGATGTCAGTTCCGGCCCTTCGAAGACCAGCACCGCATCGGCGAAATCCAAGCCTCGATGCTCAAGCGTCTGTCGCCGCTTCTCCTCGTCGAATTCGATATCCATGGCTGGGCGCTCCCCCCAACCGGGTTATACTTTTAGTTGTATATATGCTCAAGCTCTCGTAATTGGACAATTATTGCAGCTACAATAATTGATTGAGGTCAGGAGCGCAACGGCATCTCCAACCCCGCCGTTCTGGCCTGATGGCGCGCGCTCCCAAGGTCTTCACGTGGTCGGACGGCTTTCATCGCTACACGGTGGCGGCGACGTCGCGCGTCAAGGCGCTGGCGGCCTGGGAGACCGACCGGGACCTGTTCAAGGAAGGCGTGGCCGAGGAGAACCCCGACGCGCCCGACGCCAAGGCGGCGCTGGCCGCGCCGGGCGCGGTGATCCGGCGGGCCGAGGGCGGGCTGAAGGCGGCGGTCGACAAGCTGCCCAAGCCGAAACCGGCCGCGACCGCCGCCGCGGAAGCCCGGCGCAAGAAGGCTCTCGCGGAGGCCGAGGCGGCGCTGGCCGAGGCGGAGGCCGAGCAGCGGGACGCCGAGGCCGAGCTCGAAAGCCGTCGGCGGGCGCTGGAGGCCGAAGCCGCCGCGCTCAGCGACTCCTGGGCGACCCGGCGGACGCGGCTGGAGACGGCGATCGCGCGTCTGCGACGGTGACGCTGGGCAGGCCGCGCAGGCCCTGTCCGTGCAGGTAGTCGAGCAGCGCCGCCGGCTGGTCGGTCTGGACGATGCTGACGCCCTCGGCGATCAGGTCGCCCCAGGCCTTGTCCGGATCGGTCAGGGCGTGGCGGTCGCCGGTGTTCAGCGTATTGCTCCACAGCCGCACCCGGGCGGCCTGGGCCGCGTCGCGCACCGCCACGAAGGCGTCCTTGTTCAGCGCGTCCATCTCGACGGCGGGGATCGGCCGGGCGCCGCGGGCCTGGGCGGCGGTGATCACGGCCAGCTGCGCCGCGCGCCGCGCACCGCCCTTGCCGCCGACGATCGGCACGAAGGCCAGGTTCTGGTAGAGGGGCTGGTCGGCGATCGGGCCGGCGCCGGCCTCGGCGCGGGCCTTGAACAGCACCCAGTCCTGAGCGCCGGTGTCGCGCACGACGCGGGCGACCTGAGCGGCCGTCGGGCCTTCGTCCCGCAGGTCCAGATTGACCACGACGCGGCCGCGCGCGGCGCGCAGGAAGGCGCAGAGGGTCGGCGGCGCCTCGAAGGCCTGGTCGCCGACCTTCAGGCGCAGGGCCTGCAGTTCGCCGAGGGTGAGGTCCGAGACCTTGCCCTTGCCGGTGGTGGTGCGGTCGACCTTGGCGTCGTGCATGACCACCAGGGCGCCGTCCTGAGTGCGGCGCACGTCGATCTCGACGACGTCGACGCCCAGCGCGATGCAGCGCTCCAGGGCCGCCAGGGAGTTCTCGGGCAGCTCGCCGGTCATGCCGCGCGAGGGGGCCGGGGCGTGGCAGGCGCGGTGGGCGACGACCAGCACGCCGGCGGCGGGGTCATAAAGTCGATCGCGGGGACCGGCGGCCTGGGCGCTTCCCGCCACGGCCAGCACGCCCATCGTCAAGGCGAAGATGCGACGCCGCATGATCTGAACTCCCCCCGAGTCTGGAGCATCCATGCCCGATTCACGCGACAAGCCGGCGTCGGTTGGCACTCAGAGAGATGACGCCACGGGGAGAGGCGCGCCGTAGGCGCTCGCCCGCGACATTCCGTCCGTCCGGCGTGGTCTTCGACGATGCGGAAGGAGGAGGTCGCCGGCCGGATCACGACTTCCGGCCGGCGAAACCCTGGCGGGTGGGATGCGCCGGGAGCCTCACGTTCGGTTAGACGTCGCCCGTCGCGCCGCCCCCCCATGCCGGTGGCTCGTCGATCGGGCGCATTAACCTTCCCTGCGAAAATCCTAAACTCACACGGCCGATTAACCGCGGCGTGCGTTTATCCCCCCATGGCGAAGTACGCGTCGGACGTGGAACAGGACCGGCGGGCCGCGGTCCGCATTCAGACTCAGAGGTCGGGCAAGATCCTGTGCGGCGCCTTCGCATGGGACTGCGTGATCCGCGATCTCTCGAGCGTCGGCGCGCGCGTGCAGATGCTGTCGAGCAACGCGCCGCCGGCGCGCGCGCAGCTGGTCGACCTGGTGGCGGGTCTCGCGCACGACGTGACGGTGGCCTGGCAGCGCGATCGCGAGTTCGGCCTGCGGATCGTGCGCACCTACGACCTGCGCGGCCTGACGCCGGCCGCCGCGGGGGCCGCCAAGCGCATCTGGCGGGCCGCCCGAGCCGACGCGCCGGCCGGCTGAAGCGGCTCGAAAACGACGAAGGCCCCGGTCCGCCAACCGAGGCCTCGCCACGCTACTCAATCCGCGCCGACCGCGGCGCGGGACAGTCCTCGGAACCCTCTGGACGAGCCCTAGGCCGCGTCCCCGCGGGAGGCCTCGTCGGCCATGGCGCGCACCAGGTCGAGCACCTGGCGACGGACGCGACCGCGCCCGATGCGCGGGAACACCTCGGCCAGCTCCAGGCCCTCCGGCGTGGTCAGGAACGCCTGCACCACCTTCTCGGCGTGCTGGGTCGCGTCGTCCAGTTCGGCGCCGCTCTGCGGATCGGCCAGGCCGTCGAAGAAGAACGACACCGGCACCTGCAGGGTCTTGGCGATCTCGTACAGCTTGGACGCGCTGACGCGGTTGGCGCCGCGCTCGTACTTCTGCACCTGCTGGAAGGTCAGGCCCAGGGAGTCCGCGAGATGCTCCTGGCTGATGCCGAGCAGCTTGCGGCGCATCCGAACGCGACCGCCCACATGGACGTCGACGGGATTGGGACGCCGGCCTTCGGTTTCTTGGCTCATATTGGTTTTCCGCCTCCAACGGTTGTTCGGGGAAAATGACACGACCGTGACGTCGGCGGAAGCGAGACCAAAACGGCGCGGCGTTACGTCGCGACGGTTGAGCTTCCATCCCCGTTTTTCGAAAAGCTAGCCGTCCGCGCGGCGATTCGCCGCCAACCGCAACGCGATCAGCTTTCGTCAAGCGGGTATCGCGCCGCCTTCCGCGACGACACGTGTCGTATTCTTACCAGAGGTGCAAGCGCTAAAAGGGACGGGATCAGGCGTTGAGGCGCTCCTGGCGGCCCGCCCAGATGCGGCGCGCCTGACCGCTGGCGTCGTGCAGGCGAAACAGGGTTTCGGCGGCCAGGGTCTCGTCGCGCTCGGCCCCGGGGACGAGTTGCGGCGTCATCGCCCGCTTCACCTGCCGTTGGACGCCGGCCAGATCGCCGAACGCCATCAGGTCCAGCGCGTCGACCTCGTAGCCGACCGGCGACTCCCGGCCGATCGCCTCGAGGACGCGATCGAGCAGCGCCCGGGACACGGCGATCTCCGACCCGGCCACCACGCCGTAGTCGTAGGGGCGGGGAACGCCGACCAGGCGCGTATCGATCGGCGAGTTGAGAATGCCGGGATAGAGCTGCATGTCGATCATCCCGACGAAGCGGGTCACGCCGTGGCGCAGCGCCAGTTCGAAGGCGGCGGCCCAGCACTCGAACACCCGCTCGCCCCGGCGGCCGCCCTTGCGATCGCGATAGGCCTGGGTGGTGAACAGGCGGGTGGCTTCCCAGACGTCGAGGCCCTTCTTGGGCGTCTCGCCGGGCGCGATCAGGTGCGGGAACTTGTCGGCCAGCATGCAGCGGTCGTCGGTGGGGCGAAGCCGCAGGCCCACCTCCAGCGTCATCGCCTCGTCGAAGCCCAGCAGGTAGATGGCGCGGTGGTCGTCGTAGTCGTCGACCTCGCCGCCATCGAGCACCACCAGATCGACCCAGCCGTTCTTCTCGACGCACTGGCGCCGGCGCTCCTCGTGCATGGCCCACAGCTGGGGGCCGTAGAGATGGCGGTTCTCGGACGTGATGACGTGGATCATGGGCCGGCCCCTCGGGCGATGACGGAGCCGGGATTAAGCGCCGCCGCGCCCGAAACCCGCGATAGGCCAAACGGCCTAGTTCTCTTCGCGCGCGCGAGGCTTGCCAGGGCGTCGACGAGGGGCCAGCATCCCGCCATGGAGACGACATCCGAGCGCTATCGCACCTTCGCGGCCTTCTATCCGTTCTATCTGACCGAGCACGTCAATCCGGTCAGTCGGCGGCTGCATGTCGTGGGCGCCAGCCTGGTGATCGTCTGCCTGGCGCTGGGCGCGCTGCGCGGCGACTGGCGGTTCTTCGTCGCCGCCCCGCTGGTCGGCTACGGCTTCGCCTGGATCGGACACTTCGTGTTCGAGAAGAACCGGCCCGCGACCTTCAAGTATCCGCTCTACAGCCTGATGGGCGATTTCCGGCTGTGGTTCGAGGTGGTGACGGGCCGGCGGAAGTTTTGAAATCCGCCGATCTCCCCGGCCTTCGCCGTGGGGACGGAGCCCTTGGTCCCTAGAGCTTGCTCAGCAGCCCCAATTCGCCCGCCTTCAGCACCGCCTCCTGGCGCTTGACCACGCCCAGGCGCTTCTTGGCCGCCTCGATGTGGTGGTGCACGGTGCGCGGCGAGAGCTCCAGGATCGCGCCGATCTCCCAGTCTGTCTTGCCCCGGCTGGCCCAGTAGAGGCACTGGGCCTGGCGCTCGGAGATCACGCCGTAGTCGGGATTGTCGTCCTGCAGTTCCCAGTGCTTGAGCATGATCGTGCCGAACACGGTGGCCAGGCTCTCGATCACCGCCCGGGCGGTGGGGTCGGTGTCGGGAGCCTGCGTCGACATGCGGATCAGCACCTCCTGACCGGCGGGGCCGAAGACGCGGACGACATAGCCCTCGTTCATGCCCAAATCGGCGGCCTCGCCCCACATGGCCTGGGCGCGGCCGTCCCCCAGCGGCTTGGCGTCGGTCCAGGCGAACGAGCGCGGCGATTTCAGGAGCAGCTTCACGCAGGGATCGTGCACCACATAGCGCTCGCTCCAGTACCGGCCGTCCCAGACGTCGAAGTCGCGTCGGCTGAGGGTGGGCGGCTCCTTGCCGTAGTGTTCGGCATTGACCAGGGTGGCGCAGAACTTGTCGTAGCCGAAGGCGGCGATCGCCTGGGCGAAATGACCCTCGACCTCTTGGGCCGAGCCCAGATGCGGCGCCTGGCTCAGAAACGCCCAGGCCTGTTGTTCCGCAGAGGTCAGCACGCGACGCTCCATACTCAAGCTTGGGAGCACGCTAGGCGGGAATGCAACCCACGCCAAGCTCCTGCCATTCAAGGTGGAGCGGCTCAGGCCGCGACGTCTTCCTCGACGGCCTCGCCGCCCAGCAGCGCGTCCAGCACCGTCGCCAGGCGTTCGGGCTTGATCGGCTTTTCGACGACGTCCTGCATGCCGGCGGCCATATAGGTCTGAACGTCGGCCGGGTCGGCGTTGGCGGTCAGAGCGACAATCGGGACGAGGCCGGCGGGGCCGGCCATCTCGCGGATGGCGCGGGTGGCGGCGATGCCGTCCATGCGCGGCATCTTGATGTCCATCAGGATCAGGTCGTAGCGGCCGCTCTTGGCCATTTCGATCGCCTCGACCCCGTCCACCGCCTGTTCCGAGGTGCAGTCGAACATGTCGCACAGCGCCTCGGCGACCATGCGGTTGGTGGCGTTGTCGTCGACGATCAGGATGTGGGCCGCGTGGGTGGCCACCGTCGTCTCGGTCGCGGCCGCCTCGGCCTGGGCCGGGTCGAGGGTCAGGGCGAAGCTGACGGTCAGGCCGGCCCCGCGATTGGCCTCGGCGTGCAGCGGTCCGCCCATGGCGCGGGCGACGCGCTGGGCCAGGGCCATGCCGACTCCCAGCGCCATCTCGTTGCGGTCCTGCAGGTCGACGCCGATCAGCGGCTCTTCGAGGCGGGCCAGGCGCTCGTCGGCCTTGCCCTGGGCGTTGTCGCGCACCAGCCCTTCCAGGCGGACCCGATCGCCGTCGGCGCGCGCGGTCAGGCGCGTTTCGATCATGCCGCGGCCGGCGGCCAGGGCGTGCTCGATGAGGACGTCGAAGACCTGCAGCAGGCGGTCGCTGTCGACCTCGACGCCGCATTCGGGCTCGCCGTCATAGGACACCAGCAGGGTCGAACCGCCTTCGTGCGCGCGGGCCGCCCAACGGGTCTCGACCGCGTCGGCCACGTCGCGCAGCCGGGTGGGCGCGGGAACGAGGGCCAGATGGCCTCGCGCCGAACGGTGCAGATCGACGGCCCGGCCGACGGTCTCGCCCATGTCGCGGCTCGTCTCGCCGATGGCGCGGACGAAGGCCGCCGCGTCGGGAGTCAGCGGCTGTTGTTCGAGACGCTCGGTGATGGCCAGGACGCCGTCCAGATGCGCGCCGATGTCGACCGCCATGCGCTCGACCATGGCCATGGCTTCCTCGGCCTCGCGCTGGCGGCGGCGGTGGGCGGCGAGCAGCGAGGCCAGACCGCCGACGCCGACATAGCCGCCGGCGGCGTCCACGGCGACATAGGCGGCGCGGAACACGGGGGTGGGGTTCTCGGCCAGGCGCGTGACGAAGGCGTCGACCGCGGTGTCGGCGTCGACGACGCGCGGCGCGGCGTCCATGACCTCGCTGATCGGCGTGTCGGCCAGAGCGGCGCCGGCCACCCGCATCATGCCGGAAAGCACGTCCCGATAGACCAGGCCCGCGAGCGCGTCCTTGTCGACCACGGCGATCGCGGGCGCGGCCGGATCGGCGTCGAACATCGCGGCCACGTCGCCGCAAGGCGTATGGGGCGCGATGGGGGCGCGGCGATCGAGCAGACGGGACAGCATTTCCATGCGGCGCTTCGCGGGGACTTTGGGAGGTCAACTTGCCCCAGCGGCCTTGCGGGGTCGTTAAGGTGGCGCCGCCGGGCCGCGGGCGGGCGGCCCGGGCCTTCCGCCTTTCACCCACATCGGACGAAAAAAGGGGCGGCGGAAGATCCGCCGCCCCCTCCAAAGGCGCGTCAGGTCGCGCTTACCAGGACTTGGTGATGGCCACGCCGTACAGGCGGGGCTCCTGGGTGATCACGTTGGTGAACAGGCCCGAGCTGTCGTCGGTGGTGTAGGCGTCGACGATCGGGGTCTTGTTGCCGATGTTCTTGACATAGGCGTCGATCGCCACGCCCCACTCGGGCTTTTCGATCTTCAGCGTGATGTTGCCGTTGTCCCAGGCGCGCAGCTCGTCATAGGCCGTGTTGTAGACCCGCGCGAACTGCTTGGTCTGGCGGTAGTAGTCGCCGCGCAGCGTGGCCGACCAGCCGTCCGAGAGCTCGAACTTGTACTGGGCGCCGATCGAGGCGGTCCAGTGCGGCGAGTTCGGCAGCTCCTTGCCCGACAGGTTGGCCGCCGTGCCCTCGATGGAGTAGCCCGCGCCGTAGTTGTAGAGGCCCGTGGCGTTGGCCAGGAAGGCGGCCGTCGGGCCCGGCAGGCCCGCGCCGCCCAGCGCGGCCGGCGTGGCCAGGAAGCCCTGATAGGCCGCCGCGCCCGAGCAGGCGAAGGGCAGGGTGGCCCCGGCGCCCGCGCCGATGATCGTGGCGACGCCGGCGGTGGTGAGCACGCAGTTGGCGCCGACGGACGACGCGTTCGGACCCACCTTCACCACCGTATAGGCCGGGTTGGACTGCGTGCGGTTCATCGTGTCGATCGAGGTGACCCCGTCGCCGATCTTGGTGTGCAGATAGCCCAGCGTGGCGTTGAAGCGCAGGTTGCGCACCGGCGACCAGATCGACTCCAGCTCCAGGCCGTAGACCTTGGCGTTGACGTTCTCGTTGACCGAGGTTCGGTTGACGATCTTGGAGATCTGGTAGCCCTGGTAGTCGTAGGCGAAGCCCGTCGCGTTGAAGAGCAGGCTGCCGCCCATCAGGGTGTTCTTGGTGCCGACCTCGAAGGCGTTGACGAATTCGGGGTCGAAGGTCTGGCGGATGCCGACCGAATTGGCCGGGACGCCCGGATTGATGCCGCCGCCCTTGTAGCCCTTGGAATAGAAGGCGTAGAGCAGGGTGTCGTCGGTGAAGCCCAGATGGGCCTTGTAGTCGAAGCCGAAGCGCCCCGTGAGCTCGCTGAAGCGAGCGCGCTGGTCGGGGTTGGTCGGGTTCAGGGTCAGGCCGTACCCAGGGGCCAGCAGCACGGTCGAGTAGTTCTTGACCGCCTTCTTGTCGCGGGTCTGGCGCAGGCCCAGGGTGAACTTCAGATCGTCGTTGGCCTGCCAGTAGAGTTCGCCGAACAGGGCGTCCGAGACCAGGGTGTAGGGCGTGCGGTTGTCATAGTAGTTGTGCCCGTCGCCGGTCGGGTTCGAGGCGGTGTCGATGCCGATGCAGTTGGCGGTGGTCGCCGGATTGCAGTTCGGGTTGCCGGTCTTGGAGAAGTTCAGGGCCAGCGACGACAGGGTCAGCGAGTTGCCGATCACATAGTAGTCGGTCAGCGTCCGGTAGGTGAAGTGGATGCCGCCCACATTGAAGTTCAGCGGACCCGAGAAGTTCGACTGCAGGCGCAGTTCCTGGCTGAACTGCTCGGAGCGGCCCGACGAGACGTCGATGGTCGTGAACTTGTTGGTGTTGCCGACCTGCGGGTCGTTGAAGAAGCCGCCCGGGGTGAACGGGGTGTTGTTGAACGGCACCGTCGCGACGTTGCGGTTGTAGTCCTGCTTGGTGAAGATGTCGCCCTTGCCGTACGAGGTCATGGCCGTGACGGCCAGTTCGTCGGTCAGGTCGTAGTTCACGGTGAACTGATAGGTGTCGGACGTCGAGCGATAGATCGGGTCGAGCGCGGTCTGGATCTGCAGCAGGTCGGTCGAGGTGGTGTTGCCGGCGTTCACGTCGCCCGAGGTGAAGCCGAAGATGTTGCCCAGCAGGCCCGTCAGGGTGCCCGACGAGTTCACCGTGCCATAGGCCGACGCGCCGTAGATCGACGCGGGCAGGCAGCCTTGGGTCAGGAAGGCGCGCGTCGCGCCGGTGGGCACGCCGCCGACCGTGGCGGGGCCGTTATCCTTGGTGCAGAGCTGCTTGCCGGTGCGGGAACGGTTGTCGTTCTCGTTGAAGTGCTCCCAGAGCAAGTTGGTGCGCAGCTTGTCGGTCGGGTTGAACATCACCTGGACGCGGGTCGAATAGAGATCCCGGTCGTCGACCTTGTGGTTGTTGAAGGTGTTGGTGACGAAGCCGTCGCGCTTCAGCGAGGTTCCCGCCAGTCGAATGGCCAGCTTGTCCTCGAAGATCGGCACGTTGACCATGCCGCGCAGACGGGTGGCGTTGTAGTTGCCGTACTCGGCGCGGACATTGGCCTCGAACCGGTCGACGGGCTTGGCGGTGATCACGTTGACGACGCCGCCGGTGGCGTTGCGGCCGTACAGCGTGCCCTGCGGGCCGCGCAGCACTTCCACCCGCTCCACGTCGTAGAACTCGGCTTCGAACAGATTGCCCGACTGTTGCGGGGCGTTGTTCATGTGGACGCCGACGCCCTGGTCGGCCGAGGCGCCGACGGCCTTGGCCCCGATGCCGCGGATCTGGAAGTTGAAGCTGTTGGTGAAGTTGCTCTTGGCGAAGGTGACGTTCGGAATGGCCAGCTGCAGGTTGGGGCCGCCGTCGATCTTCTGCGCCTGCAGCGTGTCCTGGCTGAACGCCGACACGGCGATCGGCACGTCCTGAAGCGCCTCTTCCTTCTTCTGAGCGGTGACGACCAGCTCTTCGATGACCGTGGTGTTCTGTGCGGCCGGCGCGGGCTTGGCTTGCTGGGCGAACGCGGGGACGGCGAGAGCCGAGATCGCGACCGCCGAGGCGCCCATGACCAACAGGCTCCGCATACGCAGAGTTTGCGACATTGAATTCCCTCCCTGGACGCAAGCGGCGCCTTATGGGTGGGCCTGCGAGCGTCGATGTTTCCTCGGCGCCGTACCGTTTTTCACCACGCGGGCGTACGGCGAACCCCTCGCAGCATTTGTCGATTGCATACTTGCGTTTGAAAGCTGTCAACTGGCCTGATTGTAAGTGAACAGCGATAGGTTACGCCTTTTCACTTTCCGGGAGGTGGTGTTCTCCTAATGCGCGTAAGTTTCCGGCAAATTAGAAGAACGGGTGTGGCGCTGCCGTAACGGAAATCGCGGTCGCGGACCATCTCAAGGCCAAGCGACACGGGAATCGGGCGTTGTTTCGCGCGCGAATGACTTCGTCCGCGTTCGTTGTATCGGTATCGACGATCGGGCCGCCGTTCCGGCCCCGGCGCGGCGGCGCGGTTCCGAGCGCGGCTTGCGTCGTGTAGAGGAGGCCCCATGTTCCCCCACTTTCCAAGCGAAAGACCCGCATGAGCGAGATGACCGCCCCCGGCGCTCTGGTTCTGTTTTCCGGCGGGCAGGACAGCAGCGTCTGCCTGGCCTGGGCTCTCGAGCGCTACGGGCGCGTCGAGACGGTCGGCTTCGACTATGGCCAGCGCCACGTCGTCGAGATGGCGGCGCGCCAGACCGTGCGCCGCGAGATCGCCGCGCGCTTCCCGCGCTGGGCCGATCGCCTGGGCGAGGACCACGTGCTGGACATCAGAAGCTTCGGCGCGGTGGCCCAGTCGGCCCTGACCGCCGACCGCGCCATCGAGATGACCGAGCGCGGCCTGCCCTCGACCTTCGTTCCCGGCCGGAACCTGGTGTTCCTGATCTACGCCGCGGCCCTGGCCGACCGGCGCGGGCTGGACGTGCTGGTCGGCGGCATGTGCGAGACCGACTTTTCCGGCTATCCCGATTGCCGCCGCGACACGCTGGACGCGATGCAGAACGCCCTGAATCTCGGGATGAACCGCAATTTCCGCGTCGAGACGCCGCTGATGTGGCTGACCAAGGCCCAGACCTGGGGACTGTCCAAGCGCCTGGGCGGCGAGGACCTGGTCCGGCTGATCGTCGAGGAAAGCCACACCTGCTACCAGGGCGAACGCGGCGAACTCCACGCCTGGGGCCATGGCTGCGGCGCCTGTCCGGCTTGCGAGCTCCGCGAGAAGGGCTATGCCGAATGGGACGCGGCGGGGCGTGAGGCGCTGGCTGAATGAGCGCCGCATCGCGATTTCCCTCCCCCTTGATGGGGGAGGTCAGGGTGGGGGTGACGCGGCGGTTCGGCTCGCGCCCCGTCCTGACGCGCTGTCACCCCCATCCCTGGCCCTTCCCCCATCAAAGGGGGAAGGGGGCATGACGTATTCGGTGAAAGAAATCTTCCTGACCCTCCAGGGCGAGGGCGGGCAAGCCGGCAAGGCCGCCGTGTTCTGCCGCTTCGCCGGCTGCAACCTGTGGACCGGCCGCGAGGAGGACCGGGCCAAGGCGGTTTGCACCTTCTGCGACACCGATTTCGTGGGGACCAACGGCGTCAACGGCGGCAAGTTCGCCACCGCCGAGGATCTGGCGGCGGCGGTCGAGGCCCAGTGGACCGGCGGACCCGACGATCGTCTGGTCGTCTGCACCGGCGGCGAGCCGCTGTTGCAGCTGGACGCGGCGGCCATCGCCGCCCTTCACGCGCGCGGCTTCCAGATCGCCGTCGAGAGCAACGGCACGCTGCCCGCCCCGGCCGGGATCGACTGGATCTGCGTCAGCCCCAAGGCCGACGCGCCGGTCGTCCAGACCTCGGGCCAGGAGCTGAAGCTGGTCTTCCCGCAGGAAAAGGCCATGCCGGAGCGCTTCGCCGACCTCGATTTCGAGCGTTTCTATCTGCAGCCGATGGACGGTCCGGACCGCGACAGGAACACGCAATTGGCCGTCGCCTATTGCCTTTCCCACCCACAATGGCGTTTAAGCGTCCAGACACACAAATATCTCGGCCTGCCCTGACGGATAAGGCGCTCGACTTGGTGACAGGGTCGTCGCGCTAGAGCCTCCCAGGCCTAGTCATAAGAAGCGACATATGAAGCCCGTCTTCGAGATCACGAAGGCCGCGTATTTCGACGCGGCCCATTTCATCGAGCAAGGTCCGTCGGACCACCGCTATCGCAAGCTGCACGGCCACTCGTTCAAGGTCGAGGCCAGCGTGCGGGGCGAGCTCCAGGAGGCCGGCTGGGTCGCCGACCTGGAGACCCTGGACGTGGCGCTGAAGGCCATCGCCGCCGAGCTTGACCATGGCCTGCTGAACGACAAGCCAGGGCTTGAGGTGCCGAGCCTGGAACGGCTGTGCCTCTATTTCGCCGAGCGGCTGAAGGCGACCTTCCCAGGCCTCTCGCGCGTGGTGATGTCGCGGCCGACCATCGGAGAAAGCTGCGCGCTGAGTTTGTAGAGCCGCCGGACCGATCTATCCTCCCCCTTTGGGGGAGGGGGACCGGCGAAGCCGGTGGAGGGGGATGGCGCCAAGGCTACGCAACATGTGCGGACCCCCTCCGTCTCGTCGCGTATTCGCGACGATCCACCTCCCCCATGAAGGGGGAGGAGAGGCTCAGCGCCGATAGTCGTCTCGCTCCGCCCGATCCTTCTTGCCGCCGCCCGGGATCACCGCCTTGCCGGTGGCGACCACGGCCTTGCCCGCGCCGCCGACGACGGCGCCGGTGACGCCCACGGCCGTGCCGGCGACGGTTCCGACCGCCGCGGCGGCGAGGCAACCCGACTGGGTGAAGGCCACGGCCGCCAGGATGGCGACAAGCGGGGCAAGGCGGCGGAAGGTCATGGTGAAGCTCACGAAACGCTGTTCACTCTCTTCTACCCGACCAAGGGTTTAGATTCTCCGCGTCGGATGGCCGCGTCCGGCGATATCGTCGGGCGTGTCGATAAAGGTGGTCAGGGCGTCGTCGGCGCGGCGCCAGGGGCCCTTGTGGCGCGGATCGTTGCGCCGGCGGCGGTCGGGGCCGAAATAGTCCTCGGACCGCACGAAGGGGCGGGGGTTCTCGATCAGCAGCGTCAGGCGGTGAATGACGCCCCGCGCGGTGATCGGCTTGGTCAGGAATTCGTTGACCCCGGCGTCGCGGCCCTCGCGCACCCGCCGCTCGGTCGAATGGCCGGTGATCATCACGATCGGCACGAAGGGATTGGGGCTGTCGGGGGCGCGACGGACCAGATTGACGAAGTCGATGCCGTCGAGGCCCTCCATGGTGAGGTCGGTGAACACCACGTCGATGGCGGTGGCGCGCATGATGGTCAGCGCCTCGGCGCCGTCCATGGCCTCGAACACGTGCCGCACGCCGATCGCGCGCAGGATCTCGATCAGCAGGACGCGCATGTGCTGATTGTCGTCGACCAGCAGGACCTTCAGAAGGTCGAACCGCATCCGCTGTGCCTCTTCGTCGCCACCCCGCCGACACCCGCCATGCGGGTATACGGAATAACATAGGTTACGCGTGGGCGAGAGGCATAGCGCCGGGGCCGCGCCAGGGTCAATGCGAAAGATATGCTATTTCAGCGGCGAGACCGTCTCGCGCCGGCTTCGGACGCCGCCGCGCGGCCTATCGGCGACTCGCGCCTGGCGCGAAGGCGCCGCCGCCCGTCTGGCCGCGATGACGCAGGAAGGCGTCGGCCAGGACACAGGCGGTCATCGCCTCGACCACGGGCGCGCCGCGGATGCCGACGCACGGGTCGTGGCGGCCCTTGGTGCGCAGGTCGACCTCCTCGCCGGCCTCGTTGAGGGTCTGGCGGGGAATCAGGATCGACGAGGTCGGCTTGAACGCGACCCGCGCGACGATCGGCTGACCGGTCGAGATGCCGCCCAGGATCCCGCCGGCGTGGTTGGACAGGAACAGCGGCTCGCCATCAGGCCCCAGGCGCATGGCGTCGGCGTTGTCCTCGCCGGTCAGGGCCGCGCTGGCGAAGCCCTCGCCGATCTCGACCCCCTTGGCGGCGTTGATCGACATCAGGGCCGCCGCCAGCTCGGCGTCCAGCTTGCCATAGAGCGGCGCGCCCCAGCCGGCCGGGACGCCGACGGCCTCGACCTCGACCACCGCGCCGGTCGAGGAGCCGGCCTTGCGGATCGTCTCCAGGTGCTCTTCCCAGACCGGAACCATGGCCGCGTCGGGGCACCAGTAGGGGTTCCGCTCGGTCTCGTTCCAATCCCAGTTGTCGCGGTTGATCGCGTGCGGGCCGATCTGGGTCAGGGCCGCGCGGACGGTGACGCCCGGAATGACCAGCCGCGCCACCGCTCCGGCCGCCACGCGCGCGGCGGTCTCGCGCGCCGAGCTGCGGCCGCCGCCGCGATAGTCGCGCACGCCGTACTTGGCGAAATAGGCGTAGTCGGCGTGGCCCGGGCGGAAGGCCTGGGCGATCTCGGAATAGTCCTTGGACCGCTGGTCGGTGTTCTCGATCATCAGGCTGATCGGCGTGCCGGTCGTCCTTTGACCGCCCGAGCGCTCGTCCTCGAACACGCCCGACAGGATGCGGACCGCGTCCGGCTCCTGGCGCTGGGTGACGAACTTGCCGCTGCCCGGCCGGCGCTTGTCGAGAAACGCCTGGATCATCTCGGCCGTCAGGGCGATCCCCGGCGGGCACCCGTCGACCACGCAGCCCAACGCCGGCCCATGGCTCTCGCCCCAGGTGGTGACGCGGAACAGGTGACCGAAGGTGTTGTGCGACATAGCGCGGCTTCTAGCGGAAACCGCGCGGGGTAGCAAAAGCGGGAAACGGACTCGCCCGGCGAGGGCCGCTGGAGGTCTTCGCCAGGCGGAAAGAGCATGTCCCGCCTGGAGCCCGTCTGGTTGGGATGGAACCCTCGAAACCCGCTAAACAGGCTTTACGGTCAAGCGCCTAGGGCCCCTTCCGCGACCAGGAACGCCCGCAGCGCGTCGCGGTCCACGTCCTTGGCCACGAACGCCTCGCCGATCCCGCGCGCCAGGACGAAGGTCAGCTTGCCGCCCTCGGCCTTCTTGTCCTGGCCGCAGTGGGCGATCAGGGCGTCGGCGCCGAAGGGCTCCGGCCGCACCTCGGCCAGGGTGGTCGGCAGGCCGGCGGCCTTGATGGCCGCCTCGGCGCGGGCGGCGTCCTGACCGGGGCAGAGGCCGAGCCCGGCCGAGAACCGGAAGGCCTGGGCCATGCCGACCCCGACGGCCTCGCCATGCTTGAGCGCGTCGCCAAAGCCCATCTCGGCCTCGATCGCGTGGCCGAAGGTGTGGCCCAGATTCAGCAGGGCGCGGCGGCCGGCTTCCTTCTCGTCCTCGGCGACGATCTCGGCCTTCATCTCCACCGAGCGGCCGACGGCGCGGACCAGGGCCTCGACGTCGCGGTCCAGCACCGCGGCGACATTCGCCTCCAGCCACTCGAAGAAGGCGAAGTCGCCCAAGAGGCCGTACTTGATGATCTCGGCGTAGCCGCAAGCCAGCTCGCGGGCGGGCAGGGTGGCCAGGACGTCGAGGTCGGCCAGGACGAGGCGCGGCTGGTGGAAGGCGCCGATCAGGTTCTTGCCGCGCGGGGTGTCGATGGCGGTCTTGCCGCCGACCGAGCTGTCGACCTGGGCCAGGAGGGTGGTCGGGACCTGCACGAAGTCGATCCCGCGCTTGTAGATCGCCGCCGCGAAGCCGGCGAGGTCGCCCACGACGCCGCCGCCGAACGCCACGATCTGGTCGCCACGCTCCAGGTTCAGGGCCAGCAGGCGGTCGGACAGGTCGGCCAGGCCCTCGAAGCTCTTGCTCTCCTCGCCGGGCGGGATGGTGATGAGGTCGACGGCGATGCCGGCCTTTTCCAGGGACGCGGCCAGGCGCTCGCCGTGGTGTTCGCCGACATTGTCGTCGGTGACGACCGCCACCCGCTTGCGCTTGCCCAGCACCGGCGCGATCCGCGCGCCGGCCTCATCGATCAGGCCCGGCCCGATGACCACGTCATAGGCGCGATCCCCCAGGCCCACGGAAACGGTGCGGATCATCGGGGAACTCCTACTCGGCCACGGGGAGGCGGGCGCGCAGCGCGGTCAGGATGGCCTCGACGGCCACCATATGCGGCGTGTCGCCCGTCTGCACGTGCACCTGGGCCTCGGCATAGGCCGGATTGCGCACCCGGGCCAGTTCGGTCAGCACCTCGACCGGATCCTTGCCGCGCACCAGCGGGCGGTTGTCCTTGCGCGACACCCGGCGCGCCAGAAGCTCGACGTCGGCCTTCAGCCAGACCGACACGGCCTTGGCGTTGATCAGGGCGCGGGTCTCGGGATTGACGAAGGCCCCGCCGCCCGTGGCCAGCACGTGCGGCGGCTCGTCCAGCAGCCGGGCGATCACTCGCCGCTCGCCGTCGCGGAAGGCGGCCTCGCCCAGCTCGGCGAAGATCTCGGAGATCGACCGGCCCGCGGCGGCCTCGACCTCGGTGTCGGCGTCGCGGAACGGCAGGTCCAGCAGATTGGCCAGCCGCCGCCCGACGCTGGACTTGCCCACGCCCATCAGGCCGACCAGCACGATGGTGCGCTGGCGCAGCGGGGCCAGGTCCTCGGGCCGGTGGCGGGAGAGGGCCTTGTCTTCGGGACTCGGAGGCGGTTCGGTCATGATGCGGTCGCGGGTTTACACGAGGCTGGACCCAACCGCCAAGTTTGCGAGAGTCCCGCGATGCGTCATAACCGGTTCATGGCTCCTTCGATGCGCTCCGCCCACGCCGCCGCCCTGTGTCTCGCGCTCGCCGCGCCCGTCGCCGCCCGCGCCCAGGAAGAGGTCAAGGTCAAGAGCCTGGCCGCGCCGGACTATTTCTCCAGCCCGGCGGCCGAGACGGGCCTGCCCGCCGATCTCTGGAAGGACACCGCGCCGGACATCCTGCGCGACATCCTGCCGAAGCTGGCCGGCGGCAAGCCGCTGTCGCCGGCCTTCGCCAGCTTGGCGCGGCGCCTGCTGGCGGCCGGCGCCAACGCCCCGGCGGCGGTGGGCAACGATCCCGAGATGGGCGGCGCGCGGGGCCTGGCCCTGATCGCCCTGGGCGAGGCCAAGGGCGCCAACGCCATCCTCGACCGCGCGCCGGGCGTGGCGGGCAGCGCGGGCCTGTCGATGGCCCTCGCCGAGGCGGCGCTGATCGCCGGCGACGACGACAAGGCCTGCCGCGCCGAGGAAGCGCTCACCGTCGATCGCGGCGGTCCCTACTGGCTGCGGCTGCGGGCCTTCTGCCAGTTGCGGGCCGGACAGGCCGACGCCGCCCAGCTGACCTTCCAGCTGGTCCAGCAGCAGACTCCGAAGGGCAAGGAGGACGCCGACTATGTCCGCCTGATGGGCGCGGCGCTGGCGGGAACCGCGCCGGGGACCGCGTCCCTGAAGACGGGCCTCGACTACGCCCTGTCGCGGCGGCTGAACCTGGACATCCAGTCGGCCTCGGCGATCGCCTCGGCCTCGCCGGCGCTGAAGCCGCTGCTGCGCCCGGCGGCGGGCGATCTGGCCGGCGTCGCGCCCGGCGCGGACCTGACCGCGGCCGAGGCGTCCGACATCGCCTTCCTGCGTCAGGCCAAGACCGTGCCGGCCTTCGTCGAGGCCGCCCAGGCCTCGGCCGCCTCGATCGCCGCCCTGGCCGCCGCCGGCGCGCCGCTGCAGGACCCGGTGCTGCTGGCCCGCGCGGCCGTGGCGGCGGGCGACGTCGCCAGCGCCCAGGCCATTCGCGGCCGCATGGTCCAGGACCGCGTGCCGGGCGCCAGCCCCGCCGATCTCGCCATCCTCGACGCCCTGATCGCGGCGGCCTCCGGCAAGGTCGACAACCAGGCGCTGGGCAATCTGGTCGCCCGGGGCGCGGCCTCGGGCGCCCGTTCTCCGGCCCAGATGGCCGCCGGGCTGCTGTCCAGCCTGGGCGGGACCCTCGACGCCGACGCGCGCGCCCAGTTCGCCAATTTCGACCTCGGCCGACCCGCCGCCTCGGCCGCGCGGGTCCAGCTGATCGACGACGCCGCCGGCGCCAAACGCAAGGGCGAGGCGGGGCTGCTGGCCCTGTCCATCGCGCTGGACGCCGGCCCGGCCGGCCCGCAGCCGGTCGACCGCGCCCGTATCGCCCGGGGCCTCAATCGCGCGGGCCTGACCGCCGACGCCCGCGCCATCGTCGTCGAGGGGCTGCTGGGCCTGGCCTTCACGAAATGAGCGCGAAGGCGGCCGGCTGGGTCGACGCCTTCCTGGAGATGATGGCCGTCGAGCGGGCGGCGGCCCGCAACACCCTGACGGCCTACGGCAAGGATCTCGACGACGCCCGCGCCTTCCTGGGCCGTTCGGGCCAAGATCTCGACGACGCCGACGCGCAAACCGTCGAGGCCTATTTCCAGGATCTCGGCGCGCGGGGCCTGTCGCCCGCCACGGCGGCCCGCCGCCGCTCGGCCGTCCGCCAGTTCTACCGCTTCGTGCTGGGCGAGGGCTGGCGGACCGACGATCCCTCCCGGCGCGTCGCCGCGCCCAAGGCCGGCCGGCCTCTGCCCAAGGTGCTGGAGCGCGAGGAGATCGAGCGCCTCTTGGCCGCCGCCCTCGCCAAGGACAGCGCCCAGGGCGTTCGCCTCTCTTGCATGATCGAGCTGATCTACGCCTCGGGCCTGCGGATCTCGGAACTGCTGGCCCTGCCGCTGTCGGCCCTGGCGCGGGATCCGGCCTATCTGATCGTCAAGGGCAAGGGCGGCAAGGAGCGGCTGGCCCCGCTGAACGACGCGGCCCGCGCGGCGGTGAAGACCTATCTGGCCGCGCGACCGGCCTTCCTGCCCAAGGGCGCGAAGGATAGCCCGTGGCTGTTCCCCTCGCGCGGCGCGTCCGGCCGGCTGACCGCGCGGCGCGTCGGGCAACTTCTCGAAGACGCGGCGATCGCCGCCGGGATCGACCGCGACAAGGTCAGCCCCCACGTGCTGCGCCACGCCTTCGCCACCCACCTGCTGGAAGGCGGCGCGGACCTGCGGGTGATCCAGACCCTGCTGGGCCACGCCGACATCGCCACCACCCAGATCTACACCCACGTGGCCGGCGAGCATCTCCAGCACATTGTCCAGACCAAGCACCCGCTGGGGCGGAAGAAGACGCCCGGTTGACGCCGGCCCAAGGCGCCGCTTAGGAAAGCCCCCACGAAATCTACGGGTTTGCCGACCTGGCGCCCGCTCCCGAAAGGCTCGTCATGTCGGACGAAACCCGCGACTCCAACGGCGCCGTCCTCGCCGACGGCGACAATGTCACCCTGATCAAGGACCTGAAGGTCAAGGGCTCGGGCGGGGTGACCCTCAAGCGCGGCACGCTGGTCAAGAAGATCCGCCTGACCGGCGACCCCGACGAGATCGAGGCCAATGTCGACAAGGTCAAGGGCCTGGTTCTGCGCACCGAGTTCGTCAAAAAGGCATAAGCTTAACCTTGCCCTGTTAGATCTGGCCTTCGAGACAGGCGGAGAACCGCCGTGGCGGGCTGGAAGGCCGGTGGTGATGGTGACCGGACAGGCGGGCGCCCTGGCGCGGCTCGCCTACGCCAAGACCGCGAAGGGCGCGCCCGTCGCGGCGAACGCGGCGACGTCGGCCCCCGGCTCGCCCGAAGCCAAGAAGGCCGCCGAGGCCCTGGCGGCGGCCGATAAGCTCAAGCAGGACCTGCGCGCCGGCCGCAAGAGCGCCGTCGGCGACGCCAAGGGCCGCGCCAAGGCCAGGCTGCAACGGATCGTCGAGCGCCTGAAGCTGCTCAAGAAGATCCACGCCAACGATCCCAAGGCCATGGCCAAGGCGCTGGCGGCGGCGGCCAAGGAACTGCGGGCGGCGGTCAAGGACTATGGCCAGGCGGCCAAGGATGCCGGCGCGCTCTACGGCGAGGACTTCGCCAACCTGCCCGACGCCGCCGCCGATCCCGCCGCCGCCGCCAGCGCCCGGAACCGGATCGAGGACGAGGCCAAGGCCGAGGCCTCCGGCGACATGGAGTTCATCAAGCTCGCGCGCGGGACCAGCCAGGCCCTGAAGGACGAGCTGCGGACCGCCAAGACCAAGGGCATCCTCACCCAGCCCGGCCGCTTCGAGCGCTCCGACGAGGTCAAGGACGAGGAGGGCCTGAAGGACCTCGACACGATGACCGAGGACCTCGACCGCCAGATCCGCCAGGACATGCCGCCCGGCAGCCTGATGAAGCTGGCGGCGTAGCGGCGACCTGCTCGATCCGGATACCGCAGGCCCGCTACGATTGCTTCGATCTGTTCGGCGCGGGGGTCCGGCGCCTAGGCGTCGGCTCTTGCTGGCTCCGCCCGCTGGCGGCTGAGAGCCCAGATCGCGCCGCCAGCCGCCGCCAGCAAGGCGAACGCCACATAGTCCAACCAAAAGACGGTCGGGTGGACCACGAACGGCAACGGCCAGGATAGCCTCAGCGCAAGCTCATTGGCGACGGCGACCGCCGCGCCGGTGGCGATCGCCAACATCAAGCGACGCGGGTTCCACCGCGCGAGCGACCAGGCCGCAGCGCCGAGGGCCCCGGCCAGCAGCAGAAAAGCGGCCAAGTGCCAAAGCGGCATCGTGCCCATGAGGCCCATCGCCTCCCCGACGGTACGTCCGCGCCACATGTGGAAGCGCCCTGCCCAGCCGCTCATGCCGTTGAGTTTCAGGTCCACGAAAACAGCGAGGAAGTAGGCGGGAAACGCCGCGTGGACGATCGCTGTCGCGATCGTGACGGCGGCGATCGACAGACGCGTGATCAGCAGGACGAGGCGCATGGGCGAGATCCGTTCTCTGTAGGCCGTGAGCACGCCGCCAAGGGCGAAGGCCAGGGCCTCGCGCTCGTCGGTGATGGCGGGCAGTTCCGCCTGGATCGCCTCGATCCAGGCGCGGCGACGCGGGGGCATGACGGCGGCCGCATGCATCAAGAGGCGCTGGGCGAGGGTCATTGCGCGGGCTTCGGGACTAGGGCCGACGTGACCGCCGACGGGGCTCCGGAAAGTCTGTCCCGCGCGAGGGCAAGGCCGGCGTCGGTCAGGCGATAGGCGTGGCGCGGGGGACGGCCGGGCGTCAGTGGCTGGCGCCACTCGGCCTCCAGCAGGTCCTGATCGGCCAGGCGAATGAGCAGCGGGTAAAGGGTGCCCGACTTCAGACCGGTCTCCTTGGATAGATCATAGCCGTAGCGCCAGGCTTGCGGTTGGCTCGAAAGCGCTGCCAGCACGGCGATCGTCTGACGCGAGATGTTCGGGGCGCGGGTCATGCGCCCTAATCAACATATGTAGAGTTTTTCGTCAACCACCTCTCCTGGGATTCAGGAGAGGGTGGCGACCTACCCTCCTTCGAACGCCGCGCGCAGGGCCGCGATGTCGATCTTCTTCATGCCCATCATCGCCTGGAAGGCGCGGCCGGCGGCTTCGCGGTCGGGGCTGGTGGTCATCTCGATCAGCTGGCGGGGCGTGACCTGCCTCGAGAGACCGAAGCGGTCCTTCAGCCAGCCGCACTGGCTTTCCTGGCCGCCGTTGGCCGTCAGGGCGTTCCAGTAGTGGTCGACCTCGTCCTGGCCGTCGCAGTCGATGACGAACGAGAAGGCCTCGCTGAGCTTGAACATCGGCCCGGCGTTCAGGGCGGTGACCTTCTGGCCGTCGATCTCGAAGGTCACGGTCATCACCTGGCCGGCGGCGGCGCCGGGCGCCTCGCGGGCGTAGCGACTGACGCTGGTGATCCGGGAATTGGGGAAGATCGACACATAGAGATTGGCGGCGTCCTCGGCCTGGGTGTCGAACCACAGGAAGGGGGTGATCTTGGGCATGGCGGTCTCCATCGTCGCGTCCTCAAGGACGGCGGGGCGGGCGGCGTTCCGACAGGTCTTGTCGGGAAATCTCCGGGGTCTTGTCGATTGCGCGTCCGAACGAGAAGATTGCCCGATCCTCCGGATTCTCGCCCAGGCGCCTGCCGATCCGGCGCCGCGATCCCATCTGAGACCGGCCGCGGCGAGGGCGCCGCCGCCCGCCAAGAAGGAGTTCCCCATGAAGACGCGCAAGCTCGGTGACGGCCTGGAGGTTTCGGCCATCGGCCTGGGGTGCATGGGCATGAACCAGGTCTACGGGACCGCGATGGAGACCGCCGACGCCCACCGGCTGCTGGCCCAGGCCGTCGAGCGGGGTCACCTTCTTCGACACCGCCGAGGTCTACGGACCCTATCTGAACGAGGTTCTGGTCGGCGAGGGCCTGAAGCCCTTCCGCGACAAGGTGGTGATCGCCACCAAGTTCGGCTTCGACATCGGTCCGGAGGGGCAAGGCTTCTCGCGCACGCGCGGCGTCGACAGCCGCCCCGAGCACATCCGCGAGGTCGCCGAGGCCTCGCTGAAGCGCCTGGGGGTCGAAGTGATCGACCTGCTCTACCAGCACCGCGTCGACCCGAACGTGCCGATCGAGGACGTGGCCGGGACGGTCAAGGACCTGATCGCCGAGGGCAAGGTCAAGCACTTCGGCCTGTCGGAAGCGGGCGCGGCGACGATCCGCAGGGCGCATGCCGTCCAGCCCGTCGCGGCGCTGCAGAGCGAATATTCGCTGTGGACGCGCGGGATCGAGGCCGAGATCCTGCCGACCATCCGCGAACTGGGCATCGGCCTGGTGCCCTACAGCCCGCTTGGTCGCGGCTTCCTGACCGGCGCGATCAAGGCGGGCAGCCTGGGCGACAACGACTTCCGCAACAACATGCCGCGCTTCCAGGGCGAGGCGCTGCAAAAGAACTTGTCGCTGGTCGAGGCCCTGACCGCCATCGCCGGCGAGAAGGGGATCACCCCGGCCCAGCTGGCCCTCGCCTGGATCCTGCACCAGGGCGAGGACATCGCCCCGATCCCGGGCACCACCAAGATCGCGCGCCTGAAAGAGAACCTGGGCGCGGTGGACGTGACCCTGTCGGCCGACGACCTGGCCCGCATCGCCGCCGCGGTTCCGGAGACCGAGGTCGCGGGCGACCGCTACACCGCCGTCGGCATGGCGATGGTCGGGCGGTAGCGCCCGCGCCCTCTCTCCTCCCCCTTTTGGGGGAGGGGGGGGGGGCCCGGGGGGGGGGGGGGGGCCCCCCAGCGCCGGCGCTTCTGACTCATGATCAACCCCCTCCGTCACGGCGCGCTTCGCGGCCGCGACACCTCCCCCAGAAGGGGGAGGAGGGCGACAGACCTTGATCGCGGGCGGGTCCTCCGCCCACACTCGCCCCCATGGCCGGACAAAACCCGCTTCGCACGCTCGATTCCTTCGAACTCCTGAAGTTGGGCAAGGCGTCGGTGACGGTGGGCGGGCTGGCGGCGGGGCTGCTGATCGTGGCGGCCGCTCTGTTCGCCGCGCGCGTGGCCTCGGCCGGCCTGCGCCGGCTGCGGGAAAAGGCGGCCGGCGACGCGGCTTCGCTCTATGTGGTCGAAAAGGTCGTCACCTATGGCCTGGTGGTCATCGGGGGGGTGGCGGGCCTGTCGACCATGGGCCTGGACCTGACCTCGCTGACGGTGTTCGCCGGCGCCCTGGGCGTCGGCGTGGGCCTGGGCCTGCAGGGCGTCATCAAGGACTTCGCGTCCGGCGTTTCCCTGGTGTTCGAGCGGCTGGTGGCGGTGGGCGACTTCGTCGAGCTGCCCAATGGCGGCCGGGGCGTGGTGCACGAGATCGGCCCCCGCGCCACCCGCATCCGCACCAATGACAGCACCGACATCATCGTGCCCAACTCGGTCCTGGTGAACGACCAGGTGATCAACTGGACCCTGCGCAACACCAATCGCCGTCTGCGCGTGCCGTTCGTCACCGCCTTCGGGGTCGACAAGGAGAAGGTGCGCGAGGCGGTGCTGAAGGCCGCCAAGGCCGCGCCCTACACCTCGCCCGATGACGCGGTGCGCCGGGCCCAGGTCTGGCTGGTCGGCTATGGCGACCACGCCCTGAAGTTCGAGCTGGTGGTCTGGCCGACGGTCGAGGCGGTGCGCCGGCCGGCGGCGATCTTCGCGGCCTATACCTGGCTGATCGACGACGCCCTGCGCGGGGCGGGGATCGAGGTGCCCTATCCGCAGCGCGACATCCGCCTGCGCGGCCTGTTCGGCGAGGAGGGCGAAGACGCCCTGACCAGCCTGCGCCTGGAGCCGGCCCGCCGCCGCAAGGCCAAGGGCGCCCGCGTCGTCTCCAGCAACGACGCCGCCGCCGACCTCGAGCGCGAGGATCCCGAGGAGATGCCCAAGCCGCCGCCGCCTCCAGCGGCGAAGACTTAACGGCGATAAGCTTGACGCGCATGCTGCGTCGCAGCATGGTTCTCGCGAGCGCGAAAAGCACACCCCTATCCGAATTCCCCGCTTTCGCGGGAAAGGTCGGGTGAGGGAGGATCAAGAACGGGGAGTGACCAGCATGAAGACGCCGCGCGGCTTTTTCAAACCCTTGGCGATCGGCGCGCCGGCGCCGTACCGCGAGCTTCCCGCCCGCGTCGAGCGGATGATCCACTTCGTGCCGCCGCACCTGGACAAGGTCCGCGCCAAGGTCCCCGAGATCGCCCCGACCGTCGACGTGATCCTGGCCAATCTGGAGGACGCCATCCCCGCCGACGCCAAGGGCGCGGCCCTGGCCGGCCTGGTGGCGATGGCGCGCGAGATCGACTTCAAGGCGATGGGCGTCGGCTTCTGGACGCGGATCAACTGCCTGAACTCGCCCTGGCACCTCGACGAGGTGGCGACCATCGTCGAGAAGGCCGGCGACAAGATCGACGTGATCATGGTCCCCAAGGTCGAGGGCCCTTGGGACATCTTCTACATGGACCAGCTCCTGGCCTCGCTGGAGGCCAAGCATGGCGTCACGCGGCCGATCCTGCTGCACGCCATCCTGGAGACGGCCGAGGGCGTGATGAACGTCGAGGCCATCGCGGCCGCCAGCCCGCGCATGCAGGGGATCAGCCTGGGGCCGGCCGACCTGGCCGCCAGCCGGGCGATGAAGACGACCCGCGTCGGCGGCGGCCATCCCGGCTATCGGGTGATCGAGGATCCGCGCGCCGACGGCGCCGAGCGCGTCTCCGTGCAGCAGGACCTCTGGCACTACACCTTCGCCAAGATGGTCGACGCCTGCGCCGCCCACGGCGTCAAGCCGTTCTACGGCCCGTTCGGCGCCATCGACGACCCGGTGGCCTGCGAGCAGCAGTTCCGCAACGCGTTCCTCATGGGCTGCGCCGGGGCCTGGAGCCTGCATCCCAGCCAGATCGAGATCGCCAAGCGCGTGTTCAGCCCCGACCCGGCCGAGGTCGCCTTCGCCAAGCGCATCCTGGAGGCCATGCCGGACGGCACGGGCGTGGCGATGCTGGACGGCAAGATGCAGGACGACGCCACCTGGAAACAGGCCAAGGTGATGGTCGACTGCGCCCGCCAGATCGCGGCCAAGGACGCGGAATACGCGGCGCTGTACGGGTTTTGATCCCCTTCCCCCATCAAGGGGGAAGGGGGAGAGCTTATTGCTCCCCCACCGTCGTCACCACCCGCGCCCCCCCCGTCAGCAGCTTGTGGATCGGGCATTTCTCGGCGATCTCGAACAGGCGCTCGCGCTGCTCCTCGTTCAGATTGCCCTCGAGGGTCAGCACGCGCTCGAAGCGGTCGTGCGGGACCTGGTCGGCGTCGAAGTGGTGGAAGACCTCGACGTGCATGGCCGTGACGTCCCAGTTCTTGCGGTTGGCGTAGAGCCGCAGGGTCATGCTGGTGCAGGCCGCCAGGCCGGCGCAGACCAGCTCGTGCGGATCGGGTCCCAGGTCCAGGCCGCCCGAGGCGACCGCGACGTCGGCGATGATCGTCGACGGGCCGGCCGTGACGAAGGTCTGCAGGCCGCCGTGGCCGCTGTCGTCGGCGGTGGCGGACGGGCGGGTGCGCGGGGCGTCGGTCATGGCGGCGGTTCCTTGGAAAAGCGTGGGTCCAACCTCGTGCTTCCTACCGCGCCGTTCAAGGCCGCGCTTGACCGATCGGCGTCAGCCGGAAGTCCGGCTCGTGATCGGGCCCCAAGGTGATCGAGGCCTTGGGCAGCACGGGCCGCTCGTCGGCCATGGCGATCTGGAACCGCGCCAGCAGGCTGGCCAGCACGATCTGCGCCTCGGCCAGGGCGAAGCCGGCCCCGATACAGACGCGCGGCCCGGCCCCGAACGGCAGGAAGGCCTCGATCCCCCAGGGGTGAGCCTGGTCGATGAAGCGCTCGGGGCGAAAGGCGGTCGGGTCTTCCCACAGCTTGCGATGCCGGTGGATAACCCAGGGGCTGATGGTGATCATGCAGCCGGGCGCGACCGCGTGGCCCGCCACCGTGTCGGCCTCCAGGGCCTGGCGGACGATCAGCGGCGCGGACGGATAGAGCCGCAGCGTCTCGAACAGCACCGCGCGCAGCAGCGGCCAGCGCTTGAGGTCGTCCAGGCTGGCGACCTCGTCGGCCGGCGCCGCCAGGACCTCGGCGCGCGCGCGGTCTTGGGTCTCGGGATCCAGGGCCAGCAGATAGGCGGCCCAGAACAGCAGGCGGGAGGTCGTCTCGAAGCCGGCCGCCAGCATCGAGCTGCACTGGTCGCGGATCTCCTGGTCGGGCAGGGGCGCGCCGTCCTCGGTCCGCGCGGCCAGCAGGCGATCCAGCAGGTCCAGGACGGCCGGATGCGGGCAGGCCCGCCGCGCCGCGATCAGCGCGTCGACGGCCTTGAACCATTGGCCCCCGACCCGCCGCCGCTCCCCGTCCAGGAAGGTCAGGTCGTCGGCGCCCCGGGCGACATAGTCGAAGAAATTGAAGTGCGCCGGCCCTTCCATGTAGCGGCGGGCCAGATCCGCCAGCACCGCGCCCTCGGCGTCGGCGCGCCGCGAGAACAGCGCCCGCAGCACCGCGTCCAGGGTCGCGCGGTGGAAGGCCCTCGCCAGGTTGGCGCGGTCCCGGCCGGCCAGATCCTCGACCAGACCCGCGCCGGCGGCGACGAAGCGCGGCAGCAGGTCGCCCGTGGCGGCCGGGGTGAAGACCGGCGCCAGGCTCTTGCGCTGCCGCCGCCAGGTCTCGCCCTCGGCCATCAGCAAGCCGTCGCCGACCAGCGGCCTCAACGGCCGCGCCGCCTTGACCGGCCGCCCGTATTTCGGCGAGGCCAGCACGGCCCGCGCCGCGACGGGATCGCTGAGCAGCAGGCCGCTCTGGCCCATGAAGACGTAGGGGGTGGCGAGGGCCTCGAAGTCGTCCTCGGTATAGGCGCCGACCAGGCTGCGGGCCATCTCGCGGGCGACGCGCAGCTGGCCCAGGATCGTGCCGCCGAACGGGCGGGGATGCACCTTGGGCGCCGGCGGGACGACGCCGCGAGCGGGGGGCGGCGCGAGGGGGACGGCCTGGTCCATGCGACGGCGACTTTCCGGTTCGGGGATCCGCCGAGGATCCCGCCCGGACCGGCAAGCTAGGCCAGCTCAGGTCGCGACGCAATAATTCATCGCGCGCTGAATTACGCGGCGGCGGCCTGTTGCGTATGGACGTCGAACACGCGCTTGGCGCCGCGCCAGACTTCCACGAAGTCGCAGCGGTGGTGCATGTCGAGCAGTTCGAAAGCTCTCGCCCGCGCCGCCGAGTCGTCGGCGCACGGCGTCACGTCGAAACGGGGCACCGAGCCGTCGGCCTCGACACAGAAGAAGGTGAACACCTGCATGGGAACTGTGCGCTCTCATCAGGCGGGGCCGCGCATATTCGATGGCGGGGGCCGCGGGGCGCAAGTCGACTTCCGCGACCTGCTACAAAACAACATAGGACTCAATGTCGCGATTCACCAGTGAAGAGAGTCTCGATTCGAGACTCACCTGTGGGGCGCGCATCCAACCCTGTGGATAAAACGAGGCGGATTCACGACGGTTCCGCGACGCGATCTGGCCCCTTTCCCTCGGGGGATTCCATCTCTAGGTTCGCACCCTTTCCTCCACGGCGACGTTCAAGAGTCCATGGCCGCCCATTATCTCGATTTCGAGCGCCCGATCGCTGACCTGGAAAGCAAGATCGAAGAGCTCTCCAAGCTCTCCGAGACCGCTGGACCCGGCGCCTTCGACCTCGAGATCCAGGCCCTGCGCGACCGCGCGCAGCAACTCCGCAAGGAGGCCTACGCCAATCTCGACGCCTGGCAGAAGACCATGGTCGCGCGCCACCCGCAGCGGCCGCACCTGCGCGACTACGTGGCCGGCCTGATCGACGAGTTCGTCGAGCTGCGCGGCGACCGCAAGTTCGCCGACGACCAGGCCATCGTCGGGGGCCTGGGCCGCTTCCGCGGCCAGCCGGTGGTGGTCATGGGCCACGAGAAGGGCCACGACACCACCACGCGCCTGAAGCACAACTTCGGCATGGCCCGGCCCGAGGGCTACCGCAAGGCCGTGCGCCTGATGGACATGGCCGAGCGCTTCAGCCTGCCGGTCATCACCTTCGTCGACACCGCCGGCGCCTATCCGGGCCTCGGCGCCGAGGAGCGCGGCCAGGCCGAGGCCATCGCCCGCTCGACCGAGCGCTGCCTGACCCTGGGAACCCCGATGGTCGCCACCATCGTCGGCGAGGGCGGCTCGGGCGGCGCCATCGCCCTGGCCGGCGCCAACCGCGTGCTGATCCTGGAGCACTCG
Source organism: uncultured Caulobacter sp. (assembly GCF_947036865.1). GTDB lineage: Bacteria > Pseudomonadota > Alphaproteobacteria > Caulobacterales > Caulobacteraceae > Caulobacter. The sequence goes on from NZ_CAMQSF010000030.1 coordinate 36,449, forward strand.
ATCTATTCGGTGATCAGCCCCGAGGGCGCGGCCTCGATCCTGTGGCGCGACGGCGCCCGGGCCAAGGACGCGGCGACCCAGATGCGCATCACCGCTCAGGACTTGATCAAGCTGGGCATCGTCGACCGCATCGTCGACGAACCGGCCGGCGGCGCCCACTCGAACCAGGACGCGGCGATCGCGGCCGTCGGCGACGCGGTCGAGGAAGAGCTGAAGGCCATGGCCCCCATGAGCGCCGAGCAGCTGCGCAAGCAGCGGGCCGAGCGGTTCTACGCGATCGGCCGGGCGGGGCTGCAGTAGGGGGCTTTTCTTAGGTCTCCGCCCCCTTTTGGGGGCGGACAGACCGCGCAGCGGTCAGGTGGGGGCTAGTGCTGACTCACGCGCCCTCGACTCCACGCGCCGCGCTTTGACATCTATTGCCATTGGATGACATCCTCCGAGACTGGAGGCGCGCCATGGCGACGATGAATGTTTCCCTTCCCGACGCGATGCGCGAGTGGGTCGAAGGCCAGACCCGTTCGGGCCGCTATCACAACGCCAGCGAATATGTCCGCGACCTTATCCGCCGCGACCAGGAACGCGCCGACAAGATCGCCCACCTGCAACGCCTGATCGACGAAGGCCTCGACAGCGGCGTCGGCGAACGCTCGCTCGAGGAGATCCGCGCCGAGGCCCGGCGGCGGGCGGGCGTGGATCATGAGCTTTAGGCTCAGTCGCCAGGCCGAGCAGGACCTCATTGATATCTATGTGGCGAGCGTCGGCATGTTCGGCGTCGCCCAGGCCGAACGCTACCAGGACACGCTGGAGGCGGCCTTCGACGCGATCGCCGCCTTTCCCCACATCGGCCGCGAGCGCCCCGAACTCCGGCCGCCGGTGCGCGTGCATCCCTGCAAGTCGCACATCATCCTGTACGTGCTGGACGAGCGCGGGCCGCTGATCGTGCGCGTGCGGCACGCGGGGGAGGATTGGGTCGCGGGGGAGTTTGGGGGATAGCGAGGTGGTCGAGCGTGATGGAGCCGCGCGGTCATGCGCGAACCCGAAATCCTAGACATCATCGCTGGACGCAACGAAGGCTTGGCCCTAGCGTCGCGACACAACCTGGGGGGAAGCATGAAGCTGATGATTTCGACGGCGCTGGGCGTCGCGGGGGTTTTGTTCGCCAGCGCCGCGTTTGCTGGCGTCAAGGTGCCAGAAGGCACGGAGTTTCAGATCCGGGTTGAGGAGGCTCTGAGCAGTTCCACGGCCCACGAGGGAGATCGTTTCACGGTCAGCCTAGATGACGACGTGAAGTTGTCGGACGGAACCGTGCTTCGCGCGGGCTATCGTGGCCTTGGCGAGGTTGTCGAGGCCCGCGACAACGGCATACTAGGTAAGAACGGCAAGCTAAACGTGCGGCTGCTGTATCTGAAAGTCGGCGACGATCGAATCAAGCTGCGCGCCAATAAGGGCGCCAAGGGCGAGACCCGCGTTGGCGCGACGGTAGCGACGGTTATCCTGTTTTGGCCTGCCGCGCCCTTCATCAAGGGCAAGGATGTGTCGATCAAGAAGGGCACGATCATGACGGCGTACGCCGATCAGGACGTGGACATCGCCTCGCCGGTGCCGCCACCGCCCGAGGGTGCGAACTGAGACGGCGAGTTTGCCTTCCGCCCGCCGGAAGGAGCTATCCTTACATCTCACGGCGAGACGATCGCAGGGCTGAGCAGGTCACTCAAGGACGAGGCCGCGCCTCGCCGCGGAGCGGTCGCCGGAGGCGATCCTTGACTGACCTGCTCAGCCCTGCACGCTTGCCTGCGTGAGATTTAAGGAGGGCTGTGGCCCAGGGCCTTCGAGGCGAGGGCGAGCATGCAATTTCTTGATATTTCTTAACCATCCAGCAGGAGGATTTTTTGCATCTTAGCCCCAAAGAGGGGGCTCCAATGCTGAATACGATAGGATACGAAGGTGCCGATCTGTCAGACTTCATCGAGACGTTGAAGTTAGCAAACATTCAGACCGTCATTGATATCCGTGATCGTGCTCAGTCCCGTCGGCCCGGTTTCTCTAAATCGGCTTTATCTAAATTGCTTTCGGAATCGGGAATATCGTATCAACACTATAGAGAGTTAGGCGATCCTAAGGAGGGGCGAGAGGCTGCGCGAGCGAATGACTTATCGCGCTTTAAGGCTATATTTTCTAAGGTCTTAGAGAGCGATGCAGCGCAGGCCGCTTTAAAGAAGGTAATTGATGTGGCTGAGAGCGAGGTTGTCTGCCTGCTCTGCTATGAGCGTGACGAAACCCATTGCCACCGCAAGTTGGTGGCTGATAAAATAGAGACGATGACGGGCAATAAGGCCCGGCACCTCGGGGTTCGTCGATTTGAGTCGGATCGCAAGCGAGCGTGACGAGTGCCTTATATTAGTGAAGGCGCTGCCTCATAGGAGCAGCAACTATTTCGAGACGGTTTGCTGCGCTGGCGTTGCGCGCGACCTTACATGGAGGCGTCTCTATCCCGTCCCCTATCGGGTTCTTGAGAATTCGCAGAAATTCGGCCGATGGCACTGGGTGACATACGATTTTACTGCCCCTGCTCATGACGGCCGAAGGGAAAGCCAGAAGGTTGTTCCTGAAACAATTCAAGTTATTCAGAAACTCAATAAGAGCGAGCGATCTAGAATTGCGTGTGCTTTAACACGTGAAAGTGTACAGGAAGCAGAGGCGCGACAGGAGACACTCACCCTCCTTCGGCCCGTTGATGTTACACTGAATTGGAGCAGAAAGTCGGACGCGGATCTCCATGAAGAGCGCGCAAAGCATGCTGCGCTCGTTAAACAAATTTCTATGTTCGATAAGCCCGCCAAGCCCCTTGAGCCGTGTCCATTTGAATTTAGTTTCAAATGGAAGTCGGAAAGTGGAAAGACCCATCGGCACACTTGCGATGATTGGGAGACCTCCACGGCCTTTTTCCACAGGAGAGATAAGTTCGGGGAACAGGGAGCGCTTAAATCGCTGCGCGATACCTACGAAAATGAATATCTGTCCAAAGGAATGCGTTTTGCATTAGGGACCCACTCAAGAAGAGATACACAGTGGCTGTTAGTCGGCGTCCTGAGAGTAGATGAGCAAACACAGGGCGAGCTTGCTCTTTAGATTTACATATTCACGCCATATCCGGTACCAATCCCGACCGCTCCGCGAATGGCTTGAAGTCGTGATCGCTGAACAGCATCGCGTTAGCGCTCCCGATGCACTGCCTGGCGATTAGGGTGTCGAAGGCCTCAGCGAGCGCTCGGACGCTGGAGTCGACCAGGTTCACCCGTCCGCCCGCGTCCCGTCGAGATCCCCTTCCCAAACCAGCTGACCGCGCAACCCACGAACCGCCGCCTGACGCCGCAGGTTCAGCAGCGTCCGCAACCCCAGCTCCACCGCCTCACGCTTCGTCTTCACCCCGGTGATCTTCATCACCTCGGCCACCAGAGCCTGATTGGCCGTCACGGTCACGCGCATGGTGAGCCTCCTATCTCGGCTTGCGCCAGCGCCGGCCCCCTCCACCGGCTTCGCCGGTCCCCCTCCCCCAGGAGGGGGAGGAGAGGGAGCCTCGGCGGCCTGGGCGGTGCTCGCCCCCTCCGGCCCTCCGGCCCACCTCCCCCGGAGGGGGAGGAGCGCCCTACCGCCCCGCCCACCGCAGCGCCGCTTCGGCGCTGTCGTCGGGGCGGGTGTTGAAGGCGATGCGGGCGTTCGGAGCGCCGCGGTGGATGGCGTTGATCACCGCCTCGAACAGGAAGAGCCGGATCGGCGGCACGCGGACGCCGGCCCCGACCACGACCACGTCATAGGGCGCGGCGGCCAGGGCCTCGGCGACCTCGCGTTCGGCCACGGCCGGGTCGGGCTGGATGTAGAGGTTCTTGGCGGCCAGGCCCTTGGCGGTCAGGTCGGCCAGGGCGGCCTCCACCCCGGCGCGGACCTTGTCGGCGGTCATGCCCGGCGCGATGCCGGGGGCGTTGAAGTCGACGGTGTCGGGGTCCTGCCCGACGATCAGGATGCTGGCGGTCATGCGAGGCTCCCCCGGAGGTTGGGGGAGATTGGCCGGGAGAACGGCGTTCCGCAAGCGGAGGGGGAGGATCTACCGCCGCTTCTTCCTGAACTCCGCCGCCTTTTCCTCGCGGATCTCGGCGCGGAGGCGTTTGGGGGCGGACTTGTCGACCTCGTCGCCGGTGGCGGCGAGGACCTCGTTGGCGAATTCCAGGTCCATCAGCTTCATGCGCTTGATCTCGTCGCGCAGGCGGGCGGCGGTCTCGAACTCCAGATTGGCGGCGGCCTCGCGCATCTTGGCCTCCAGGTCCTTGAGCGCGGCCTTGAAATTGTCGCCGCTGAACGGGCGGTCGTCGGTCTCGCTCATGCCCATCGGCACCAGCACGCGGTCGCCGCGCTCGTAGGGGCTGTTGAGGATGTCCTTGATGTCGCGCTTGACGCTCTCGGGCGTGATGCCGTGCTCGAGATTATAGGCGTGCTGCTTCTCGCGGCGGCGGGCGGTCTCGGCCATGGCCCGCTCCATGCTGCCGGTGATCCGGTCGGCATAGAGGATGACCTTGCCGTCGACATTGCGGGCGGCGCGGCCGATGGTCTGGATCAGCGAGGTCTCCGAGCGCAGGAAGCCTTCCTTGTCGGCGTCGAGAATGGCGACCAGGCCGCATTCGGGGATGTCTAGGCCCTCGCGCAGCAGGTTGATGCCGACCAGCACGTCGAAGTGGCCCAGGCGCAGGTCGCGGATGATCTCGATCCGCTCCAGGGTGTCGACGTCGCTGTGCATGTAGCGGACGCGGATGCCCTGCTCGTTCAGGTACTCGGTCAGGTCCTCGGCCATCTTCTTGGTCAGGACGGTGACCAGGGTGCGGTAGCCCTTGGCGATGGTCTGGCGGATCTCGTCGACCACGTCGTCGACCTGGCTGGCGCCGTCCTTGGAGACCGGGCGCACCTCGACCGGCGGGTCGATCAGGCCGGTCGGACGGATCACCTGCTCGGCGAAGACGCCGCCGGCCCGTTCCAGCTCCCAGCTGGCGGGGGTGGCCGAGACGTGCACCGACTGCGGCCGCATGGCGTCCCACTCCTCGAACTTGAGGGGGCGGTTGTCGAGGGCGCTGGGCAGGCGGAAGCCGTACTCGGCCAGGGTCCATTTGCGGTTGCGGTCGCCCTTGTACATGGCGCCGATCTGCGGAACCGTCTGGTGGCTCTCGTCGGTGAACAGCAGGGCGTTGTCGGGGATGTATTCGAAGAAGGTCGGCGGCGGCTCGCCCGGCTTTCGGCCCGACAGGTAGCGGCTGTAGTTCTCGATGCCGGCGCACGAGCCGGTGGTCTCGATCATCTCCAGATCGAAGGTCGTGCGCTGCTCCAGCCGCTGGGCTTCCAAGAGCTTGCCGTTGGCGGTCAGCCAGTCGAGGCGCTCCTTCAGCTCCTTCTTGATCTCGATGATCGCCTGGCGAAGGGTCGGGCGCGGGGTGACGTGGTGGCTGTTGGCGTAGACCTTGATCTGCTCCAGCTCGGCGGTCTTCTTGCCGGTCAGGGTGTCGAACTCGGCGATCGCCTCGACCTCGTCGCCGAACATCGTCACGCGCCAGGCGCGGTCCTCGTAGTGGGCGGGGAAGATCTCGATCGTGTCGCCGCGCCGCCGGAACGTGCCGCGCTCGAAGGCCTGGTCGTTGCGCTTGTACTGCTGGGCGACGAGGTCGGCGATCAGCTGCTTCTCGTCGACCTTCTGCCCGACCTCCAGGGTGAAGGTCATGGCGGTGTAGGTCTCGACCGAGCCGATGCCGTAGATGCAGCTGACCGAGGCCACGACGATGACGTCGTCGCGCTCCAGGATCGCCCGGGTGGCCGAGTGGCGCATCCGGTCGATCTGCTCGTTGATGGAGCTGTCCTTCTCGATATAGGTGTCCGTCCGGGGCACATAGGCCTCCGGCTGGTAGTAGTCGTAGTAGCTGACGAAGTACTCGACCGCGTTCTCCGGGAAGAACGACTTCATCTCGCTGTAGAGCTGGGCGGCCAGGGTCTTGTTCGGGGCCAGGATCAGGGCCGGGCGTTGGGTGCGCTCGATGACCTGGGCCATGGTGAAGGTCTTGCCCGAGCCGGTGACGCCCAGCAGGACCTGGTCCTGGTCGCCGCGCTCGATGCCCTCGACCAGTTCGGCGATGGCGGTCGGCTGGTCGCCGGCGGGCTGGTAGTCGGAGACGAGCTTGAACTTCTTGCCGCCCTCGGACTTGTCCGGCCGCGCGGGGCGGTGCGGGGTCCACAGCATCGGCATGACGCCGACCGCCACGTCCCCCACGCCATTTGGGACGTTATCCATGACGAAGGGCGTCGAGACGTCTTCAAATCCGCTGGAGACGCCGGAGTTCTGGCTGCGAGGCATGGCCCCAAGGTAGGAGCGCGCGCCCCCGAAGGCTAGGGGGGCTGCTGACGGCGAGTGGCAGCAGCCTGGCGGGAGGGCCGCGTCAGGTCAGGGGCAGTTTGGCGTCGCCCAGGGTCACGCCCTGGAACACCCCCTCGGCCTTAAGCTGATCGATCTTGCCGGCGACCGTCGCGCAGCGCTCCGGATAGTCCTCGATCCCGATCACCGACAGGGCCTTCAGTTGCGCGGCGAGGTCGGGCTTGGCCAGGGCGGCGGGGATCTTGCCCACGCCACGCGACTGGTGGGTGATGTCGGAAACCCAGATGGCCAGCCGCGGGTCCTTGCCCGCCAGGCCGTACTGCTGGGCCGCGGCGCGGATCTTGCGATGCATGATGCCGAAGGCGACCTTGACCGAGGCCTCGACCGCCAGCGGGTCGTGGAGCAGCCAGTGCATCAGCTTGGCGCCGTTCAGCGCCTCGGTCTCGCCGGCCGAGGTGGTGTCCGGATTGAGATAGCTCATGAAGGCGACGAGCTGGGTCTCGACCTTGCCGTTCGGCCGGTGGACCTGGGTCTCGGCCTCCAGGGGGTAGGCGACGCCGTCGTCGCCGGTCCGCCAGACCTTGCCGTCGACCAGGCGCAGATCCGGGAAGTAGTCGGCGGCCTTGGGCAGGGCCAGCAGCGCGCGGAACAGCAGGATCAGGTTGTCCTTCGGCGTGTGCGCCGCCAGCTGGTAGAAGCCGAAGGTGAAGCGGGCGCGGTCGTAGGTGTTGAGCACCAGGTGGTGGCCGCCGCCCTCGGCCGTGACCGTCGGCCAGATGAAGTGCGCCCACAGGCCGATCGCGCCGACGGCGGCCTGGCGATCGTAATAGAGCTTGGGCAGCTTGCTGAGGCTGGGCTGGTAGAGGCCGCGATGCTGGCCGTCGCCGTCCTTGTAGGGCACGGTCTCGCCGATCAGGAACGCCGGATCGGCCGAGCCCCGGACCTTGGCGGTCCACTTGCAGCCCTTCACCTGAGGCGCGCCGCTGGCGACGATGTCGAACGTGATCATACTGGCTCCTGATCGAAAGGCCGCTGGCGGCGGGGCTAGTCCTTCGCCGCGTTCGCGCAGTCCTGGCCGTGCCCCCAGAAGGTCCCCTTGCTGCGCTCCAGCACGTTCTGGTCGCGGCGCGACAGGGCGCTCAGGAAGTCGAGGCCCGTGGCGACCTCCAACTGGCTGATCGGGACGATGAAGGTGTCGGAGGGGGTCTTGTCGTAATATTTGTTCTCCAGCCTAAAGCCGACGGCGCGGCCGGACTGGACGTCGTACAGCACCTTGAAATAGGCGGCGGGCGACAGGATCTTGGTCGCGTTGCGTCCGATCCAGGTCGCGCTGCCGCCATAGATCGGTCCGGTGATCACGATCACGTCCGGATGGCCGCCGCACAGCACGGCCGCCCGCACGTCCTCCTCCAGGAACCGCCATTGGGCGCGGTTGAAGCCCGGCCCGATCTGCGGCGACATGTTGGTCATGTAGAAGCTGTCGTTGGTCTGGGCCTGGCTGAACTTGAAGTCCGCCGCCGGGGCCTGGTGCCCGCGATCACGCGGGTTGGCCGGATCCGTATAGTCCTGAGGCGTCGGGCTGAACTCGCCCGCCGCCGGGTCCTTCTGGAACTTGTCGGCCCGCTTGGCCGCGCCCTTCAGCGCCGCCGGCGTGAGACGCTCGATCACCCAGTCGGGATTGCGCGTGGCCTTGTTGAACGACAGGGCGTAGCCGTCGCGGCAGATCAGGATCTGTTTCAGCGCGACGTCGTCGCCGCGATGACGCGGCAGGCCGACGGGCGAGAACCGGGCCAGGCAGGCGGGCGTGGGAGCGCCGGGCGCGGGCGAGCCCTGGGCGGACGCGGTCTGAGCGGACGAGGTCTGGGCGGCGGCCGGCGCGGTCGCCAGAACGGCTCCGGCCAGGGCGGCCGCGCCGAGGAACGAGCGGATCATGGCGGAGCCTCCGGCTGGCCGGCTACTTGTTGCTGTTCGAGATGCCCTTGGAGATCACGAAGCTGCCGCCGCTGATGCCGATCAGCCCCAGCACCGTGGGCGGCACCTCGACGAAGGCGCCCGCCTCGATCGACAGCAGCAGGAACAGGCCCGCCACCACGAAGGTGAAGATCAGGAACTGGAAGCGCGACAGGCTGGCCTTGGACGGGATGCCCTCGGCGGCGGACTGGACCGCGCTGGTCAAGGCCTCGCCGACCGGCGGCGCGGCCCCGGAGGCCAGACCCGCGACCAGCGCCTTGACCGTCTCGCTGCCCAGCGGCTCGGCGATCAGGCCGTCCAGGGCGCCGGGCTTGGTGATAAGCCGCCAGACCACGACGGCGGCGAAGCCCAGGATGATGACCACGATGGCGACGCCGACGATGTAGGCGAGAACGCCCCAGGGGGTGGTGGGCATGGCGACGGTCCTTTCTGGCGAGACGGTGTTGGCGATCAGGATTTGCCGCGCGGCTTGCGCTTGGCTTTGGGCTTGGGTCTGGGCCGGTGCTCGTAAACCTTGCCGCCGACGTGCACGCCCAGGCTGGCGGCGAAGATCGACAGGGTCTCGGGGCTGATCGCCGGCAGGCTGGTGTCTCCCCGCGCCAGCGCCTGCAGACCCAGGGTCGTGTAGTAGCCGGCGAAGGCGACGGTGACGCCCAGGGCCTGAACGCGGGTCGGCGAGACGCCGCCGTCGTGCGGCGCGGCGACCAGCTCCCGCAGCCGCCCGCTGACCAGGCCGCGATAGACCACGACCGCGGCCAGCACGGCCAGCCAGATCGCCAGCCCGTACTCGGCGAGTTGCGAGACCTGCTTCAAGGGCATGGTCATGCGGGATCGGCCTCGGCTTGAGTGTCGAAGACGCGTGCAGCGGCGACGTCTGGCGGCGCCCGGATGAAACGGAACTTTTGTCGATGCGAAAGGACGGACGACCCTCGATCGGCCGTTCGGACTGACAGCGCCCCCGCGCGTCCTAAAGCTCGCGCGAATTTAACGATATGTCAACGCAGAGATGTATCGAAAGCCGCGCCGACCGAGGCAAGAGCCACGCCGCGCCGCAAGGCGCTGCCTAGTCCGAGGCGCCCTTCAGCCGCGCCAGGGTCAGCGGATCGCCTTCGCCGCCGAAGTATTTGTCGAGCGCGCTCTGGAACGCCGACTCTTCCGGATCGGCGGCGCGGAACAGGGTCAGGCACGAGCGCAGCTTCAGGTCGTCGGGCGAGCCGAACACCGCGTTGGCGTCGCGGCCGGGGAGGGCGAGGATCGCCTCGACCATCTCGATCAGCCGCGGACCCAGCACCGGATGGGCCAGATAGGCCCGCGCCTCGTCCAGGCCGCCGATGGCGTAGAAGCGCGCGGTGGGGCTCTGACCCAGACCCGCGATCTGCGGAAAGACGAACCACATCCAATGGCTGGTCTTCAGGCCCCGCCGCAGCTCGGCCAGCGCCGACTCGTGGATCGCCGTCTGGGCCTCCACGAACCGGGAGAGATTGTAGCGGGACGTCGTCGCGGCGTGACTCACCTCAAACCTCCCCTGGGTCGCGGCCCCGCTGTCCGGCGCTGCCGTCGAGACAGGGAAACGCGGCGGTCGCGCGTCGGATGCGAGCGTTGCCGAACAGAACCGTGATTCCATCACAGGGGTCTGACGCGCGGGGCTTTTCACGCTCCGATTAGAGGGTCGGGTTTGAAGACTAGGGGCCGCGACGCGGTCGAGACTCAGGTTCGGTTGAGTAACCTCGCGGCGGGCTCGAATGGGGGCGCGCCCGGGTTGAGCAAAGGCGCGGCGCGGCCTTGGGCTCGAGAAAAAAACCGCGCTCGACGTCTTTCGGCTTTTTGCGACAATTCAAGGCGTTAACCATTGGGCGGGTGCGACACTCGGGCGCGGTGGTCATGTCGCGGCGCGGCAAGTGCTTGCGAGTCGGTCATGGATACGTCATAAGCCGCGACAAGCAGGATCTTGGCCACATCGTGATACGGCCGATCCTCCGCTTCGAAGCGGTCCCCGACAGTGGTTTTCCAGGGGTCTTCGAGGCGATTTTGTCGGGGGGCGGAACGCCCTCGCCGCGCAGGACACGAGTTTTGTATATCAAGTCGCAGACGCGCGCGGACGCGCGCGGGCTGGTCGGCGCCGTATTGGTCGGATCCATCACGGGTCTGGCCCTGGGCGGCGTTTACCTCCTCGGTGGGCTCGCCCAATCGGCCTCCACCCACGCCCGCGTCGCCCGGTTGGCGGAAGGCGCTTCGGGAGACTTCTCCGACGCGGCCATGCTCAGCGCGTCTACGCGTATGGACCCCGGCGCCCTCGCCGTGGCCAGGCGTCATGATCCGTATCTGTTCGCCGCCGTCGAGCGCGGCGATCGCCAGTCGCAACTGTTGGCTCAGCGCCTGGAGGGCGCGAACCTGCTGCCCGGCCAGACCGGCCGCACCGGCCCGCTGATGCTGCGCGCCAGCTTCGGCTCGCCGTTCAATGTCGGCGGGGGCGCGGCGCCGTTCCAGCTGGGCAACGCCCTGGAAAGCTCGCGCGAACTCGAGTGCCTGGCCGACGCGATCTATTACGAGGCGCGGGGCGAGACCCCCAGCGGCCAGGCGGCCGTCGCCCAGGTGGTCATGAACCGCGTCCGCCACCCGGCCTTCCCCAAGTCGGTCTGCGGCGTGGTCTTCCAAGGCGCCTATAACCGCACCGGCTGCCAGTTCAGTTTCGCCTGCGACGGCTCCATGCGCCACGCGCGCGATGTCGGGGCCTGGAACCGCGCCCGCCGGATCGCCACGCGCGCCCTGGCCGGCGACATGTCGAACCAGGTCGGCTCGGCGACGCACTTCCACACGATCAACGTCTCGCCCGGCTGGGGTCCGCGCCTGCTGCGCGTGGCCCAGGTCGGGATGCACATCTTCTACCGCTTCGGCCGTCACGGCGGGGCCAGCCTGTCGCCGTCGCAGCCCGCGACCGTCGACGACATCGCGCCGTCGGACATCGCCAACCTGACCGCCGACGGTCGCCCGCCGGTGGTCTACGCCG
>NZ_CAMQSF010000031.1 GCF_947036865.1 uncultured Caulobacter sp.
CCTGCTTCTGCGCCTCGCGCCGCAGGGCCTCGCGCTGGGCCTCCTCACGGCGCAGGGCCTCGCGCTCCTCGGGCGTCGGCTCGGGGGTCTGGGCCGTCTGCTCCTCGGGCGCCTCGACGGCCGGGCGGACATTGGTCGGCCCCTTGGCGACGATGGTCACCGGCACCGACTCGCCGATGGTGATCGGCTTGGACGACGTCCACGGCAGGCCGAACACGATCAGCGCCGCCACCGCCCCGTGCAGCGCGATCGAGCCCAGAAGGCCCGGCGAGATCGTCTGGTCGCGGCGAACGCTCATACCGCCCCTACTGCGCCGGCCGCAGGCCGCTCGAGCCCTCCGGCTCGGCGTCCTTCGGCGCCGCCCCGGACGAGGGACCGCCCGTCTCGGTGATCAGATTGATCTTCGAGAAGCCGGCGTTGGACAGGCCGGCCATCACCTGGGCGACGACCTGATAGGTCGCGCCGCCATCGGCGCGCACGAAGATCGGCTTGTCGTAGCCCCGGCCGGCGAGCGCCGAAAGGCGCGGGGCCAGGTTCTCGAACGGGATCTGGGTCTCGCCGACGAAGATCTGGCCGTCCTTGCGGATCGACACGGTGATCGGCTCGTCCTGGTTCTGCAGGGCCGCGGCCTCGGTCTTGGGCAGCTCCAGCGGCACGCCGGCGGTCAACAGCGGGGCGCTGATCATGAAGATGATCAGCAGCACCAGCATCACGTCGACCAGCGGGGTGACGTTGATCTCGGACAGCGCCCCGCGCGAGCGGCGGCCGCGCCGACGGCGGCCCCGGCGGGAGCCCGTGGAAAACGCGTCGTTCGACGACATCGCCATCGGACTAGACCCGGTCCGCCAGGCGACGCTGGATAGCGGTCGACAGGTCGTCGGCGAAGCCTTCCAGGCGGCCGGCGTACTTGCCCGCGTCGGTCGAGAACTTGTTGTAGGCGATATAGGCCGGGATGGCGGCGATCAGGCCGACGGCCGTGGCGAACAGGGCCTCGGCGATCGAGGGCGCGACCACCGCCAGCGAGGTGTTCTTCGAGATCGCGATGTTCTGGAAGGCGTGCATGATGCCCCAGACCGTGCCGAACAGGCCGATGAACGGGCTGGCCGTGGCGACGATGGCCAGGCTGCCGAGGCCTTCCTCGACCTTGCTGGTCTCGCGGGCGATCGTGGTGTCCAGGATGCGGTCGATGCGGGCGATCAGGAAGCCGGCCTGGGTCTCGCTCATCGCGCCCTTGGCCTTGGCGTCGCGCCACTCCTTCAGCGCCGCCTGCAGCATGCGCGGCAGGGCGTGGCGCGGATTGGCGCCGGCCTCGCCCGCGACGTCCTCCAGCGAGCGCCCGCCGCTGACCTGCTCCTCGAAGCGGTCGGCGGCGCGGTTCAGGCTGGAGAAGCGGAACAGCTTGTCCAGAATCACGGCCCAAGAGCCCAGCGAGGCCAGGATCAGGCCGATCATCACGCCCTTGACGACCCAGTCGGCCTGCATGAACAGCGTGAAGAACGAGAAATTCGGGGCGGCGGCCGAGGCGTCCATGCGGGGTTGGGCTCCGTTGGGGCGTCTGATCAGAACAGATGAGCGCCGTATGGCATGAAGCGGCGCTTGGGTGAAACTATGACAATCGCCGAGCGATCCCGAAAAACGCTGGGATCTAGTCGCCGGCGGCCAGCCAGGGCGCCAGCTTGGCCGTCATCTCGGGCGTCGGCCGGCGCGGCCGCCCCGACAGGCTGATGCAGACCGCGATCGCCTTGGCCTCCAGGATCAGCTCCTCGCCGCGCGTGATCCTCTGGCTGACGTGCAGCCGGACGCCCTCGACGCGCTCGTAGAGGGTCCGTACGACCAGGGCGTCGTCGATCCGCGCGGCGCGCTTGAAATCCAGCTCCATGCGGATCACCGCGAAGCCGGTGTCCTGCTCGGCGAGCGCGCTGTGCGAAATGCCGACCATCCGGAAGAAGTCGCTGCGCCCCCGCTCCAGATAGCGCAGATAGTTGGCGTGATAGACGATCCCCGTGAAGTCGGTGTCCTCGTAGTAGATGCGGACAGGCAGCTGGTGCTCGCGGCCATGGAACACGCCAGCGGTCGGTTCGGGCGGGGTCGTCATGAGGGACTGCTTAGCCCGTGGGAACGGGATCGTCAGCCCTCAAGACGTTCTCGCGGCCTCGCCCGAGCGCCAGGCCGATCGACAACAGCCACCCGATCACCGGGGCCGCGCCCGCGCCGATCACCGGGGCGGGGTAGTTGGCGATGAGGTTGGCCAGGAGAAAGCCGAGCCAGACGGCGGCGAGCGCCGCGCTTTCGAGGGACCGGCGCGTCCAGAGCATGGCCAGCGGCAGGGCCGCCAAGGCGAGGGCCGCGAAAATTCCGACCGGCGGCGACGCGGCGAAGGCGTTCGGGATCACCCGCTCGACGTGGGCGACGGCCGGCAGGGGATCGTGGCGCGAGAACGCGTAGCCGGCGCAGGCGAGGCCCAGCGCGGTCAAGGCGGCGACAAGTCGGGGCGCCCGCGACCGGTCGACGAGGCCCACCGCCACGCCGAGGGTCAGGGCCAGCACCGAGGCGGCGTCAGGCTGGAGCGCCAGGACCACCATCAGGCCCGCCAGCATCGCCGCGGCGATCGGCTCCAGCCGGCCGGCCGTCGCCCAGATCGCCAGCGGGACCAGCAGCGAGGCCGCGTGCAATTGGACCGGCCCCAGCGCGATCCATCGCCGCACGCCCTCCATCGAGACGCCGGCGGTCAGGACATAGGCCTCCACCGCCAGGGCGAGCCCCGGCACGGCCCAGCGCGCGAGCCTTCCCGGCGTCCCGGCCCGGACCGCGACGCCCCAGGCGACCAACGCGCCCACCAGGCCCGCGCCTCCCTGCAGGACCATGGCGTTTCCGGAGCCGCCGGCGGCCCGGATCGCCAGGATGGACGCGACAAGCGTGAGCAGCACCTGAAGGGACGGAAAGCGGTAAGCGGACGGCATGACCTTGATCGCGAGTTGGAGGCTAGGAGAGGCCCGCACCCTAGGGCGAGCGGCGGTCGCGCCTAGCCCAGACCCCTCGTCGAATCCGAAAGCTATTCGTCGAAAAGACCGCCCTGCGCCTGGCCCGGCGGCGCGGCGGGGGGCGTGAGGCCCAGGTGCAGATAGGCCTTGCCGCAGGCCATGCGGCCGCGCGGGGTGCGCTGGATGAAGCCCTGCTGCATCAGATAGGGCTCGATGACATCCTCGACCGCGTCGCGGGCCTCGGCGATGGCGTAGGCGATGGTCTCGACCCCGACGGGGCCGCCGCCATAGTGCTCGATCATCGCCCGCAGATAGCGGCGATCCAGGCTGTCGAGGCCGCTCTCGTCGACTTCAAGCCGCGCCAGGGCAAGGCCCGCGGCCTTGCGGTCGATGAGGCTCGCGCCGTCGGCGGCGGCGAAGTCGCGGACCCGGCGCAGCAGGCGGCCGGCGACGCGCGGCGTGCCCCGCGCGCGCTTGGCGATCTCGTCGGCCCCGTCGTCCGACAGCGGCGCGCCCATCTTGCGGGCGGCGTGCAGCAGCACGTGGCGCAGCTCGGCGGGCGTGTAGAATTCCAGCCGGATCGGAATGCCGAAACGATCGCGCAAGGGCGTGGCCAGCATGCCCGCCCGCGTGGTCGCGGCCACCAGGGTGAAGGGCGCCAGGTCGATGCGGATCGAGCGCGCCGAGGGCCCCTCGCCGATCACCAGGTCCAGGACGTGATCCTCCATCGCCGGATAGAGGATCTCCTCGACGTTCGAGGACAATCGGTGGATCTCGTCGATGAACAGGACGTCGTTGGCTTCCAGATTGGTCAGGATGGCCGCCAGATCGCCAGGCTTGTTCAGCACCGGGCCGGAGGTGGCGCGGAAGTTCACGCCCAGCTCGCGGGCGACGATCTGGGCCAGGGTGGTCTTGCCCAGGCCCGGGGGCCCGAACAGCAGCACGTGGTCCAGCGCCTCGCCGCGCCCCTTGGCCGCCTCGATGAAGATCTTCAGATTGCCCTTGGCCTGCTCCTGGCCGACGAACTCGGCGAGGGTCTGGGGGCGCAGGGCGCGGTCGGCGGCCGGAACCTGGTCGCCGAACTGCGCTTCGCCGGAAATAATCCGCGTCATCGCATGAACCTCCCCCTTTCCCCTTGAGGGGGGAAGGGCTGGGGATGGGGGTGACCAGGACGGTTCGGCTGGCGGCGGCCCGTCCGGCCGGCGCCGAGACTCCCCCATCCCAACCCTTCCCCCATCGAGGGGGAAGGGCTCTGAACAGCCCTCATCGCCCAAGCTCCTGCAGGCCGGCCTTGATCAGAGCCTGGACCGTCGCGGCCTCGCCCAGGCGATCGGCGGCGGCCTCGACGACGCGGCGGGCGTTCACCTCGGCCACGCCCAGGCCCATCAGCGCCGCGACGGCGTCGCCGGTCGGGGCGGGCTTGGCGGCGGCCGACGGCGCCGAGGCCGAGGTCGGCGCGGTCATCAGCACCGGCCCGTCGGTGATCGGCTTGTCCTTCAGCTCGGTGACGATCCGCAAGGCGAGCTTGGGGCCCACCCCGTTGGCGCGGCCGACGGCGGCCTTGTCCTCGCGGGCGACGGCGCTGGCCAGCTCGGCCGGCGAGAGCACGTCCAGCACCGCCATGGCCGCCTTGGGTCCCACGCCCTGGATCGCCTGCAACAGGACAAAGGCTCGGCGATCCTCGCGGGTCAGAAAGCCGTAGAGCCGAAGGCCCTGGCTCTCGCTCCACTGGCTCTCGACATGGATCAGGGTCTCCTCGCCCAGCGCGGGAAGACGCTGCAGGGTGCGTTGGCCGCAGCGGACCAGATAGCCGACGCCCATCACGTCGATCAGGGCTTCTTCCTCGCCGACCTCGGCGACGGCGCCTCTGAGACGTCCGATCATGCCGCCCCCCGGATCGACAGGTTCCGCGCGGTGCGGGCGTGGGCGTGGGCGATGGCCACGGCCAGGGCGTCGGCGGCGTCGGCGGTCGGCGAACCCGCGCTGGGCAGCAGGCGCGCGATCATGAAGGCGACCTGGGCCTTGTCGGCCGAGCCGGTGCCGACCACCGCCTTCTTGACCACGGGCGCGGAATATTCGGCCACGATCAGGCCGGCGCGGGCCGGCGCGATCATCGCCGCGGCGCGGGCGTGGCCCAGCTTCAGGGTCGACTGGGCGTTGGTGTTGACGAAGGTCTCCTCGACCGCCGCCTCGTCGGGGCGGTGCTGCTCGATCACGGCGCAGACGCCGTCGAACAGGGTCAGCAGCCGGTCGGCGAACGGGGCCTTCTCGTCCGGGACGATGACGCCGTGCGCCACGTGGCTGACCCGCGCGCCCTGCACGGCGACGACGCCCCAGCCGGTGCGACGGAGGCCTGGATCGAGGCCGAGGATGCGAATCGCGTTCATCATGTGTTCTCGCACTCTCGTCGCTTCCGTCGCCAAGGAAAAGCCCCCGCCATGCCTAATGCTCGGTAAACGCCGGCTGCCTTGCGCGGCGGCGGCCAAGGGTGTGAAACCGCGCGCATGATCGTCTCCCATTATCGCTGCGACTGGCGCCATCGGCCGAACGAGGAGCCGGTGGCGATCTTCTACGAGGTCGACGGCGGCGGAGCCGTGCCGCGCCTCATCGACGTCTTCGCCGACGGCCAAAGGCGGCGGGAGTCGGCGCTCGAACAGGGCGTGGCCAGCCTGGTGGACGGCTCCTTCCACGAGTCGGCCGCCCTTCTTCTGGCCGGCCACGCGATCGAGGACGGCGACGAGCGGCTGACCCTGACGCCGATCACCGCCGAAGCCTTCGAGATCGCGTGGAAGATCGCCGGCGGCCATTGAAGACCGCCGCGCCTGCCTTATCTCCCCGCCAGTGTCGCGTTAGGGAGACGGACAATGGTCAGCACGTCCAACGACGGGATCATGACCGAGTACATGGTCGGCTACTGGTCGATGAAACATCAGAAGGTCGAACGCCCCACCAAGCTGCTCGAGACGCTCTACATCACCGAGAAATACCAGGCGGGCGAGGACCTGCGCGCGGCGCGGTCGGCCTATGACCACGCGGTCTGGAACGGCGTGCCGGTCGCGGAGATGGACCAGCGCCTCGCCGATCTCGACCAGTTCATGCGCGACCTGGTGCGCGAACGCGCGGCCCAGTGGGGCCAGCCGCACTGACCTTAGCGGACGAGGTGCAGCTTGCGCGGCGGCGGCGACGAGGCCAGGAGATAGCCGCCGACCAGCTCCACCACCCCGTCGCGAAGGCCTTCCTCGGAGCCGCCCGCCTTGCGCTCGACGCCCAGGACGATCGACTGGCCGGGGATGCTGAGCGGCCAGAAGTCGTAGCGGCTGCGGCCGCCCGCCTCGGAGGCCAGGCCCGCCGGGACATTGTTGGCCAGGGCCCAATCGGCGGCGCGGAAATCGTCGGCCTCCAGCGTCGCGCCGCGGCTGCCGCCGACCATCTTCAGCCCGTGCTCGTCGGCCAGCAGGACCACGGCCTTGGCTTCGTAGGCGCGGGACAGCGCCTGAGCGGCGGCGAAATAGATCGCCTCGCTGCCGCCTTGGGAGACCACCGCGTGCGACAGAAGGCTGAGCGCGTCGCTGCGCGTCTCATGCCGGCGGATGGTCGTGAGCTGTCGACGCAGGCGCATGCCGAGGTAGCTGGCGATCGCCGCGCAGGGCGCCAGGCCGACCAGGATCCAAAGGTCCGACAGGTTGGTCAGCATGAAGGAGTTTCGCGGCGGCACCACCCAGTAGTCGAAGGCCGCCAGCGCCACCACCATGGTGACCGCGGCCGGCGCCATGCCGCCCCACAGCGCGATCAGGAAGATCGGCGGCGCGAACCACAGGGCCGCCGCCGGATTGTTGTCGAACAGCCCCGCCGCCATGCCCGCGACGACCGGCGCCGCGACGGCGCAGGCATAGAGCAGCGCCACGCGCCACGCCGCGCCGCGATCCCGGGACAGGAACGATATGGCCGCGTCGCTCATGCCGCCTCGACCGCGCTGGCGCCGAACAAGCCGCCCAGGATCATCCGCTTGACCGCCGCGACGTCGACGCCGACGCAGACCTCGGCGTTGGGCGCGCCGTCGACGCGCTCGACCCGGCCCTGGCGCGGGCCGTCGATGACGACGCGCAGGCGCGCGGGCTCGAAGGTGAAGTGCTCGGGCGCGATCAGGCTGGCGGCGGCGACGGCGTCGTGCGGCCGGCACCCCTCGCCGCCCCAGACCTGCTCGTGAAAGGCGATGTAGGGCGCGGCGGCCTTGGTCAGGCGCTGGGACAGCGGCGAGCCGCAGCGGACCGCGCCCTTGGCCAGATCCGCCTCGGTGATCGAGACCAGGGCGGTGGCGTCCAGCGGCGTCAGGCGCGGCGCGACCCCCGCCTCCAGCGTGCGCTGCAGGGCCTCGGGATCGCTCCAACTGTTGAAGTCGGCGCCGCTGGCGGCCTTGCCCTCGACGTCGAAGGCCCCGGCGACGATGGTCGGCTTCCATTGGCGGAAGGCGGCGGGGTCCTCGAGCAGCGCCTTGGCCAGATTGGTCAGCGGTCCCAGGAACAGGCCGGTGACGCGGCGGCGCGCGGCGAAGGCCAGGAAGTTGGCCGAGTGGCCGCGCTCCAGCTCCGGCAGTTTCCAGCGCTGGGAGAAGCCCGCGCCGTTCAGGCCGTCGACGCCGTGGGCCGGCCGCATGCGCTCCACGCGGCGGCGCGCCAGCCCGGCTCCGGCGCCGATATAGACCTCGGCTCCGCAGCCGGCGAGGCGCAGCACGCCCCGGGCGTTGGCGGCGGCCTGGTCGACATAGGTGTTGCCGAACACGGCCGAGACGGACACCACCTCGACCGCCTGACGCGCGCGCGCCAGCAAGGCCAGCGCCAGGGCGTCGTCCACGCCGCAGTCGGTGTCGATGTGAACCCTAAGGACCATGCGAAGCAGTCTAGCCACGCCCCGCGACCGCGAGAAGCGGTGTTATCGGGCCAGATAGGCCTCAAGGTTGCGCCGTACGCGGTCCAGCACCGGTTCGCTGGGGTCCGGACGCTCGAAGGTCTGGCCGGTGATGGTCTCGAACGCCTCGACATAGACGTCCGACGTCTGCCGGATCAGCGCCTCGGGAATCTCTGGGATCGCGTCGCCATAAGGATCGCAGCGCGCCGCCACCCAGGCGCGGACGAAGTCCTTGTCGAAGCTGTCGGGCCGTTCGCCGGCCTCGAAACGCTCTTGGTAGGTGTCGGCCTTCCAGAAGCGGCTGCTGTCGGGGGTGTGGATCTCGTCGGCCAGGACGATCTGGCCCTCGGCGTCGAGGCCGAACTCGTACTTGGTGTCGGCCAGGATCAGGCCACGCTCGGCCGCCAGGGCTTGGCCGCGCGCGAACAGGGCCAGGGCGTGGGCGCTGAGCGTCTCCCACTGCTCGGGGGTCAGCAGCCCCTGCTCCAGGATCCGCGCGGGCGACAGCGGCGCGTCGTGGTCGCCGTCCGCCGCCTTGCTGGTCGGGGTGAGAATCGGCTGGGGCAGGCGCTGGTTCGGCCGCAGGCCGTCGGGCAGGGTGACCCCGTACATCTGGCGCTGGCCGGCCTTGTAGAGCGTCAGGATCGAGGTCGAGGTGGTCCCGGCCAGATAGCCGCGCACGACCAGCTCGACCGGCAGCATCGCGAGCCGGCGGCCGATCAGCACGTTCGGGTCGGGATAGGCCAGCACGTGGTTCGGACAGATGTCGCCCGTGACGTCGAACCAGTAGCGCGCGGTCTGGGTCAGCACCTGGCCCTTGCACGGCACGGCGCACAGGATCCGGTCGAAGGCGCTGAGGCGGTCGGACGCGACGATCACCCGGCGGCCGTCCGGCAGGTCGTAATTGTCCCGCACCTTGCCGCGATAGTGATTGGGCAGGCCGGGCAGGTCGACCTCGGCCAGGGCGTTCGGGGCGGAAGGGGTCACCGGGGCCTCGGGCGTTCGCGCTTGGAAAACAATGAGGGGAGGCGATTACGCCTCCCCCGGGAAATCAGCCCAGCTTGGCCAGGTCTTCGTCGCTGATGTCTTCGTTCGAATAGACGGCCTGGACGTCGTCGTCCTCGTCCAGCATGTCGAGCAGCTTCATCAGGGTGGCGACGCTGTCGCCGGTGACCGGCACCTGCATCTTGGGACGCCAAGCGATCTTGGTGTTGGCGGCCGCGCCGAACTTGGCTTCCAGCGCCGCGGCCACGTCGTTCAGGTCCTCGAAGGCGGTATAGATCGTGTGGCCCTCGCCTTCCTCGTCCATGTCCGAGGTGACGTCGTCGGCGCCGGCCTCGATGGCCGCCTCCATCATGGCGTCCTCCGAGGCGGTTTTGGCCGGATAGCTGATCTGGCCGACGCGGTCGAAGTTGAAGGTCACCGAGCCGGTGGCGCCCATGCTGCCGCCCATCTTGGTGAAATAGGAGCGGACATTGGCGGCGGCGCGGTTCTTGTTGTCGGTCAGCACCTCGACGATGATCCCGACGCCGCCGGCGGCGACGCCTTCGTAGCGGATTTCCGAATAGTCGGCGGCGTCGCCCATCTGCGACTTCTTGATGGCCCGCTCGATGACGTCCTTGGGCAGGCTCTCGGCCTTGGCGTTGTTCACCGCCAGGCGCAGGCGCGGGTTCATGGCCGGGTCGGGCAGGCCGGTCTTGGCCGCGACGGTGATTTCCCGCGACAGCTTGGAGAACAGCTTAGACCGCGCGGCGTCGGCGCGGCCCTTGCGGTGCATGATGTTCTTGAATTTCGAGTGGCCGGCCATTCGGAGGCTCTGCTTCTGATACGATTTCGGAGGCGGGCTTTTAGCCCCTGGGGCGGGGTTTTGTCACCCCGCCCGGCCGAAAGGCGATCAGGCGACCCGCAGCTCGACGTTCACGTTGCCCCGCGTGGCCTTCGAATAGGGGCAGACCTCGTGGGCGGCGTGCAGCACCTGCTCGGCCGTCGCGCGGTCCAGCTCCGGGGCGTTCAGCGTCAGGCGCACGCCGATGTGGAAGCTGGTCTCGTCCTTGATCAGGTCGACCTCGGCGTCGAGGCTGTGCTCGCCCAGCTTGACGCCCTGGTTGCGGGCGACCAGGCCCAGCGCGCCCAGGAAACACGCCGAATAACCGGCCGCGAACAGCGATTCCGGATTGGTGCCGTCGCCGCTGCCGCCCATCGACTTGGGGAAGGCCAGCTTGACGTCGAGATGGCCGTCATCGGCCTTGGCCGTTCCGTTGCGGCCGCCGACCGCGTGGGCGTGGGCGGTGTAGATGGCGTCGGTCATGGGGAGCTCCGTCTGGTGGGGAGCGCCATCTGAGACCCGGATCGTGACAGCCGCAAGCCGCGGCGTTGCCTGAATCCACTCAAGATTATATAGATATAGGATACAACCTTGATTAGGCGCCCGTGATGAGCCCACAGCCGGATCTCTATTGGGCGCAACTCCGACAGGTCAAGGCGGGCGCGCTCTATATGCGGCTCTACCGCAACCGCCTCGCGCGTCAGGTCCAAGCGGTCGAACTTGTTAAAGCCATCGGGTCGAGCGGCGCTATCGCCGGCTGGGTCATCTGGAGCGATCTGCCTCTCCTGTGGTCCGGCATCATCGCCGCGGCCCAGTTACTCGACGCCCTTAAGGGGGTCTTCCCGTTCGCCAAGCTACACAGGGCCGCGAGCGACCTTACCGTGGCCATGGAGATCATCTGGATCGACGCCGACGCGGAATGGACCGACATCTATGCCGGGCGGCTGACCGATCAGGAGATCAACAAGCGTCTCCAAAAGCTGCGAAGACTGGTGTTGGAAGCCGAGAACAAACACTTCCCGGATGGATTCGAGACCGACGCCAAGCTGGCCACGCTGGCGGAACAGGAAACGAGAAGCTACCTTAAGGTCACCTACGAGGAAGAGGTGAAGCCGTGAGCCGCCAGGACCCGAAGACCTCGCCGCGGGACAACCCGAAATGGCCAGGCTCCAGCTTCCCGGTCTTCAAGGTCGACGTGCCCATGCCCAGGGGCACCGCGCCGCCGCGCCCGAACCCGCCGCCGTCAGCGGCGAGCGATAAGCCCAAGCGCTGACCTAGCCGCTCAGAGTTCCGGGACATGCGGCCGCAGCCGCCCCCCCACCCGGATCGGCTCGACCCGCGTCGCCAGGCCGGTGCGGTCGTCGGTCTCGACGAAGACGCCGCACACCGTGGCCGGACCCGAGGCGGGCTGGTAGCGCCCGCCGCTGATCTTGGTGGTGAAGCGACGCAGCGGCTCTTCCTTCTGGTTGCCGATCACGCTGTCATAGTCGGCGCAGGCGCCGGCGTCGGTCTGGTAGGCCGTGCCGCCCGGCAGGATCTGGCAGTCGGCGGTCGGGACGTGGGTGTGGGTGCCGACCACCAGCGAGGCGCGGCCGTCGCAATAGTGGCCCATGGCCATCTTCTCCGACGTCGCCTCGCAGTGCATGTCGACCACCACCGCGTCGGCCACCTGGGCCAGCGGCGCCTTGTCCAGCTCGCGATCGGCGGCGGCGAACGGGTCGTCCATGGCGTCCATGTGCACCCGGCCCAAGAGGTTGACGACATAGATCGTCTTGCCCGAGTCGGTCTGGAAGAGATGGCTGCCCCGCCCCGGGGCGTCGGACAGGATCGGGTAGTTGGCCGGACGGATCAGGCGCGGCTCGCGGACGATATAGGTGAGCGCCTCGCGCTGGTCCCAGCTGTGGTTGCCCAGGGTCAGGCAGTCGGCGCCGGCCTCGAACAGTTCGCGGGCGGTGTTCTCGGTGATGCCGAAGCCGGCGGCGGCGTTCTCGGCGTTGACGATCACGAACTCGAGGGAGAGCTGGCGGCGGAGATCGGGCAGATGGTCGGCCAGGCCATCGCGGCCCGACTTGCCGACGACATCGCCGAAAAAGGCGAAACGCATCGAAAGTCCCAGGAAGAAGATGGAGTCGGCCGCTAGCGACCGATGTCTTTGAAGGCCCTATACTCTTTCTCGGTGAGAATGGCGTCCAGCCTTTGATCGTGCGGCTCGCGCGGCAAATTCTCCACCCGCTGGCCGCTATAGGCGAGACCCAGCACGAAGACCGGCTTGCGGGCCCTCAGGTCGGCCAGGGCGCGATCGTAATAGCCGCCGCCCTGCCCCAGCCGCGTGCCGTCGGCCTGGAAGGCCAGCACCGGCGTCACGACCAAATCGGGCAGCAGGACCGGCGCGCTCGGCGGCGGGGCGCGCAGGCCGATGGCGTCGTGGACCAGCGGACGCTCCCGGTCCCAGGCGCGGAACACCATGCGCGAGGCGTCGGCGTCGACCACCGCCGGCAGGGCCAGGGTCCAGCCGGCCTCGGCCAGGTGGTCGGCCAGGATGCGCGGCGAAATCTCCGAGCCGAGGCCATGATAGAGCGCGACGACCTTGCCGGCCGGGTTCGGGAACCGGCGCGCCAAGGGTTCGCGCGCCACCTCGGCGATCATCCAGTCGGCCTCGGGATGCGCGCGGGCCAGCTGCTTGCGCTGGTTGCGCAGGAACACGCGCAGGGCCGTCTTGGCCGCGACGGGGTCGGCGAGGGTCATCGTTCGCCTATAGCGCGTTCGCGAGGAAAAGGGTGGCGGCGCCGCGAAGAACCGTGAAGACGTTTCAATCCACTCGAACCTGGTAGCCAGGTGGGCGCCGTATTCCCGCGGCCACGGCCACGGGAGGGAACAGCTCCCAAGAGAGTCGATTAAGGTCCCTGGGATTAGAAATCTTCGACGAGAGCCACAGCAAGACCCGCCGTGGAGGAAGATAGGGGCGCGCGAGCGGAAATGCTAGCGACGCCTTAAGATGCTCCCCTGCTGGGGGAGCTGTCGGCGAAACCGACCGAGGGGCCTCGTGCGGCATAGGCCGAGTTGCCGCCTCCGCCCAGGAGGAGGATCAATCCGCCGCCAGCTTCTCGATCCGCTCCGCCGCCGCGTCGAGCGCGCGGATCGCCGCGATCTCGGCCTTGGTGCCTTCCTGCTGCATGCGGGCGATCTCGGCGTTGGCGTGGGCCAGGCGCAGCTTCATGTCCGACAGCTCGTCGGCCAGCAGCAGGGCGCCCATCAGGAAGAGCCGCGTCTCGCCCAGCTGGCCGACATCGGCGCTGACCTGGCGGACCTGGCGGTCGAACAGGCGGGCCAGCTCGGTCAGGTGCGGCTCCTGGCCGTCCTCGCAGCCGACCATGTAGGGCCGACCGTTCACCTGGATGGTCACCTGGGCCATGGATCAGCGCTCCCCCATGCCGGGCTCGTCGAACAGCTCGTCGTCGTCCGTTGACGGATGAAGGTCGTTGGCCACGGCCTCCTCGCCCAGGGCGGCGCGGATCTCGGCGATGGCGCGACCGAGCGCGACCGAGGCCTGCTCGCCCGCCTCCTCCAGCGCCTTCTCGCGCTCGCGGGCCGCTTCCAGGTCGGCCAGCAGGCGGGCGCGCTCCTCGTCCTCGAACAAGCCAGGCTCGGCGGACGCCGTCGCGGGAACGCGCGCGGCCTCGGCCGCCTTGGCCGCCAGGCGCTGCTCCAGCTGGCTCACCGCGCGCTCCAGCCGGCGCACGGCGAGGTCGAGGGCCGTACCGTCGGCCGGGATCATCGGCGGTTTCCAATCATGCGACGCAACATACAGAACGAGCCGGTCTAGGCCAGCCGCTGGGGCGACAATGGGGCGAGGCCCTGCCCATAGCAGCATTCCTGAAGCGGGTCTCGATTTCTAAGGCCTTGACTTCGTGTCTATCCCCCGCAAAACGCACGCCCAACGAGGGAACGCCGGTCGAACCCGACGGGCGGCCGCAACAGGAGAAAGACCCATGGCTCTTCGCGTCGCCATCAACGGCTTCGGCCGCATCGGACGTCTGGTCCTGCGCTCCATCGCCGAGCATGGCCGCCGCGACATCGAGGTCGTCGCCATCAACGACCTGGGTCCGGTCGAGACCAACGCCCACCTGCTGCGCTACGACAGCGTCCACGGCCGCTTCCCCGGGACCGTCACCTCGGGCGAGGACTGGATCGACGTGGGCCTGGGCAAGATCAAGGTCACGGCGATCCGCAATCCGGAAGAGCTGCCGCACAAGGACCTGGGCGTCGACATCGCCTTCGAGTGCACCGGCATCTTCACCGCCAAGGACAAGGCCAGCGCCCACCTGAAGGCCGGCGCCAAGCGCGTGCTCGTGTCCGCTCCGGCCGACGGCGCCGACAAGACCATCGTCTACAAGGTCAATCACGAGACCCTGACCGCCGACGACATCGTCGTCTCGAACGGCTCGTGCACCACCAACGCCCTCGCCCCGGTCGCCAAGGTCCTGCACGACCTGTTCGGCATCGAGCGCGGCTACATGACCACGATCCACAGCTACACGGGCGACCAGCCGACGCTGGACACCATGCACAAGGACCTCTACCGCGCCCGCGCCGCGGCCCTCAGCATGATCCCGACCTCGACCGGCGCGGCCAAGGCCCTGGGCCTGGTGCTGCCGGAACTGAAGGGCAAGCTGGACGGCTCGTCGATCCGCGTCCCGACCCCGAACGTCTCGGTCATCGACCTGAAGGTCGTGACCGGCCGCGAGACCAATATCGAGGAAATCAACGCCGCCCTGCAGGCCGCCGCCGACGGCCCGATGAAGGGCGTGCTGTTCACGACCAAGGACCCGCTGGTCTCGTCGGACCTGAACCACATCGCCGCCAGCTCGACCGCCGCCCTGCCCCAGACGCAAGTCATCGAAGGCAAGCTGGCCCGCGTGCTGAGCTGGTACGACAACGAGTGGGGCTTCGCGACGCGCATGAGCGACACGGCGCTCGAGATGGCGAAGTTCCTGTAAGGAATGCTTTGAACCCCGCTCTCCCAAGGAGCGGGGTTTTCCTTGGCCCGGTGGGGCCGCCCTCGTCCTTCGACAGGCTCAGGATGAGGGCTACTGTGACTTTCTCTTGGACCTCACCCTGAGCCTGTCGAAGGGCGAGGTCCGACGCACGGGCGACATCATGACCTTCCGCACCCTCGACACCGCCGATCTCGCCGGCAAGCGCGCCCTGGTTCGGGTGGACTTCAATGTCCCGGTCGACGGCGGCAAGGTCGCCGACGACACCCGCCTGCGCGCGGCCCTGCCGACCATCGCCTACCTGTCCAAGCAGGGCGCCAAGGTCGTGCTGCTGGCCCACTTCGACCGCCCCAAGGGCAAGGTCGTGCCGGAGATGAGCCTCTCCTTCGTGGCCGAGCCGCTGTCCAAGCTCCTGGAACAGCCGGTCGCCTTCGCCAGCGACTGCGTGGGCCCGGCCGCCGCTGAAGTGGTCAACGCCCTGGAGAACGGCGGCGTCGCCCTGCTGGAGAACGTGCGTTTCCACGCAGGGGAAGAGAAGAACGATCCCGACTTCGCCAAGGCCCTGGCCGCCAATGGCGACGTCTATGTCAACGACGCCTTCAGCGCCGCCCACCGCGCCCACGCCTCGACCGAGGGCCTGGCCCACCTGCTGCCGGCCTATCCGGGCCTGTCGATGCAGCGCGAGCTGGAAGCGCTGGACGCCGCCCTGGGCAAGCCGAAGAAGCCCGTGATCGGCATCGTCGGCGGCTCCAAGGTCTCGACCAAGCTCGACCTCCTGAACAACCTGGTCGCCAAGCTGGATCGCCTGGCGATCGGCGGCGGCATGGCCAACACCTTCCTGTTCGCCCAGGGCCACGATGTCGGGGCCAGCCTTTGCGAAAAGGACCTGGCCGACACCGCCCGCGAGATCATGGACAAGGCCAAGGCCGCCGGTTGCGAGCTGCTGCTGCCGGTCGACGTCGTGGTGGCCAAGAAGGTCGCGCCGGGCGTCGAGACCGCCGTCCGTCAACTCAACGAGGTCCAGGCCGACGACCTGATCCTCGACGCGGGCCCCGAGAGCGCCCAGCGCCTGCTGGCCGCGATGGACGAGAGCGCCACCCTGATCTGGAACGGCCCGCTGGGCGTGTTCGAGGTGCCGCCCTTCGACGAAGCCACCGTTTCGGCGGCGAAACATGCCGGAAAGCTCGCCAGCGAGGGTAAAATCGTGGCGGTCGCCGGCGGCGGTGATACGGTGTCGGCCCTGAACCACGCCGGAGTCGCGGCCGAGATGACCTTCGTCTCGACCGCGGGCGGCGCGTTCCTGGAATGGATGGAGGGCAAGACGCTGCCGGGCGTCGCGGCTCTGGAGGGTTAAGTTATTCTTCCGTTCTCCCCGGCGAATGCCGGGGCCCAGATGGAAATGCGCCGAGATGTGGGCCAGGAACTCCGAGCTGTTCCCATCAGTTCAAGCGCCTTGGGATCTGGATCCCGGCGTTCGCCGGGAAAATCGGGTAAGAGTGTGTGCCAAACTGAGTAACCCGGGCAGAGAACGCACAAGCGTCACGGCCCCAACAACAAGAAACGACCGAACACTTCACGCTTGCAGGAGAGAAATTCGTGGCTCGCATCACGCTGCGCCAGTTGCTGGACCATGCCGCCGAGCATGAGTACGCGCTGCCCGCCTTCAACATCAACAACATGGAGCAGGGCCTGGCGATCATGGAGGCGGCCGACGCCGTCAATTCGCCGGTCATCATCCAGGCCTCGCGCGGCGCGCGCGGCTACGCCAGCGACATCGTCCTGGCCCGCCTGATAGACGGGCTCGTCGAGCTCTATCCGCACATCCCGGTGTGCATGCACCAGGACCACGGCAACGGCCCGGCCACCTGCGCCACGGCGATCCAGTACGGCTTCACCTCGGTGATGATGGACGGCTCGCTGATGGAGGACGCCAAGACCCCCGCCAGCTACGAATATAATGTCGAGGTCACCCGCCGGGTCGTCGAGATGGCCCACAGCTGCGGCGTCTCGGTCGAGGGCGAGCTGGGCGTGCTGGGTTCGCTGGAGACCGGCATGGGCGAGGCCGAGGACGGCCACGGCTTCGAGGGCAAGCTTTCCCACGACGAACTGCTGACCGATCCCGACCAGGCCGTCGAGTTCGTGCAGGCCACCGGCGTCGACGCCCTGGCCATCGCCATGGGCACCAGCCACGGCGCCTACAAGTTCACGCGCAAGCCTGACGGCGACGTCCTGGCCATGCACGTGATCGAGGAGATCCACCGCCGCCTGCCCAACACCCACCTCGTCATGCACGGCTCCTCGTCGGTGCCGCAGGAGCTGCAGGACATCATCAACCAGTACGGCGGCCAGATGCCCCAGACCTGGGGCGTGCCGGTCGAGGAGATCCAGCGCGGCATCAAGCACGGCGTGCGCAAGATCAATGTCGACACCGACAACCGCCTGGCCATCACCGGCGCGATCCGCAAGGTGCTGATGGAAAAGCCCGCGGAGTTCGACCCGCGCGCCTATCTGAAGCCCGCCAAGGAAGCCATGCGCAAGGTCTGCGAAGCCCGCTTCACCGAGTTCGGCTCGGCTGGCTGGGCCGACAAGATCAAGCCGCTGTCGACCGCCGCCATGGCCAAGCGCTACGCTGCCCACGAGCTGGACGCCAAGTTCGGCGCCGGCGCCGCCAAGGCCGCCGCCGAATAGGCGCGGCGACCGGCCGATGATAGGAAGGCCTCCCGCTGGCGCGGGGGGCCTTTTCCTTGGCCGTATTCCCATTCAGCGCGGACGCCGGGCGGATGGAAATCCTCGTCCTTCGACAAGCTCAGGA
Source organism: uncultured Caulobacter sp. (assembly GCF_947036865.1). Classification (GTDB taxonomy): domain Bacteria; phylum Pseudomonadota; class Alphaproteobacteria; order Caulobacterales; family Caulobacteraceae; genus Caulobacter. The sequence goes on from NZ_CAMQSF010000031.1 coordinate 17,518, forward strand.
TGAGGATTTTGCGCGAACGAGGCCAACAGTCGTCCTCACCCTGAGCCTGTCGAAGGGCGAGGACGGCTTCGGCGCCGCCATCAACGCTCAACGTCAAAACAGCCTTGTCTAATCCGCCTCGGCCAGACGGCGGCGATGCGCGCCGAGCAGGGCCGAGAGGCCGGCCCCGACGCCCCCGCTCAGCAGCATGGCCAGGGTGAACCAGGGCCCCACGAAGGCGTAGGTCGTCTGCCAGCAATGCAGCCCGTCGACGACGGCCGCGACCCCGCCGCAGAACAGGCCGCAGGCCAGGCCCGTCAGCGCCTGCCGCTCCAGGTCGACATCCCGCAAGCCCGTCGCGATCAGCGCCAGCATCGGCGCGGCGATGATCAGGACATTGCCGACGCAGACGGCGGCGTTGGGCCAGTAGAGCGTCCGCAGCGCCGGCGCGCCCATCGTCCAGGCGTCGACGCCGGCGGCGATCAGCATGGCGCCGGCCAGCGCGCCGGCCGCGGCCAGGGCCCTCCCGCCGCCTCGAGCGCCGCGCGCGAACAAGGTCGCCGCGACGAGGGCGCAGGCGGCGATCACCGCCGGATAGGCGGCCTTGATCCAGAAGAAGCTCCCGACCACCGCGCTGGAAAGGTCCGGCCGCAGGCGCAGCCAGAGCAGGATCATCAGCACGCCCGCCAGCGCGCCGGCGGCGGCGACCTCGGCCATCCGCGCGGGCAGGGTCGCCAGCGACCAGGCCGGCGCTCCGCCCACGCCCGCCGCGTCGAGGTCGGCGAGGCCGTCGTCAATCGTCAAGCGCTCTCCCAGGGGAGCCAATGGCGGTTGTCCTCTCGCCCTTCACGTCTCATCCGCGAAGCGGGGGCGAGTTGATTGGCGGAACGCCGGTTTGTCAATCAACCGGGAGACGGTCGCACCGTCCGCGCTGGAACCGATCGGCGAGCGGCCTCCGCGCTACCAGCGCAGCGCCCATCGCCCGACCAGCGCGCCCAGGCCGGCCGCGCCCACGACGCCCAGGCTGTACCACAGCGAAACGAAGGTGATGGTGTGCTCGGGGCAGTGCAGGCAATAGACGGTGGCCCCCACGCCGCCGGCGAACAGGCCCACGGCGGCGCCCGCCAGGACGGGACGGGTCGGCGCCATGCCCCGCACCGCCCACAGACCCAGCGCCAGCATCGGCAGGCTCAGGATCATGATGTTGCGGCTGCAGACGTTCCAGGAGTGTCCGCGCACGAGGGTCAGCGCCTCGCGCGGGTCGGCGCTCGTCAGGGCCTGGATCGCGCCGGCCAGCAGGCAGAGCGCCAGCAAGGCGCCGGCCAAGGTCCAGCCCCGCCGGCCCGACCCGGCGGGCCGCGCCAGGCGCTCGATGGCGACATAGCCGGCCAGGCCCAGCAGACCGGTATAGCCGACCTTCATCCAGAACATGCTTCCCGACATGGCCTGCATCAGATCGTGGCGCAGGTGCAGCCATGACATGACCAGCAGCAGGGCCGACAGCGCGCCGAGCCCCCCCACCAGGGCCAGGCGGCGCCTCGGCGTCGCGCCGGACGCGCTTGCCGCGTCGGACGCCAGGGCGTCGATCAGGTCATCCGTCCGCACGGCGCATCCTTTCGGCCAAGGCCTTCAGGGCCCTGTGCAGGGCGACCTTGGCGGCGCCTTCGGAAATGCCGGCGCGGGCCCCCGCCTCGGCGAGGCTCAGGCCGGTAAGCTTGACGTCGGACACAAGGGTTCTCTGTTTCTCGGGCAGGCTGGCCAGGGCGCGGTCCAGCTCTAGCCCGACGCCCGGCTCGGGCGCGTCGGCGGCCAGGAATTCGATGTGGTCCTCGATCGGCAGGGTCTGGCGGATCTTCCGCCGACGCCAGTGGTCGATCAGCTTGTAGCGCGCCACGGCGTGCGCCCAGGCGGTGAACGACTGGGCGCTGTCCCAGGTCGACCGCTTCAGGTGCACCGCCAGCAGCGTCTCCTGCACGAGATCCTCCACATCGCCGGGCGCGCCGGACATCCGACGCGCGAAATAGGCGCGCAGCCGGACACCGAGCAACGCCAGACACTCGCGGTAGGCGACGGCGTCGCCGTCCAGCCCGCGGAGCATCAGCGCCTTCAAACGGGTTTCGGTGTCCGTCACGCTTGCCCCTGATCCGCGCGAGAGGGTCGAATGGTTACACGGCGAGTCGCCGCGCCGAAACCGTCTCGAAAAACGCCGCGGCGAAATTTTGTTCGCCGACCGCTGTAACCTCCGCCATGGCGCGTTCGTATCTCCCCTCGACCGAGCGGCGACGGGCCGGCTCGGCGATCTCAAAGGAGCCAGATCATGAACCGCACCGCCGCCACCGCCGCCCTCGCCGCCGCCTTCGCCCTGAGCGCCGGCGTCTCGATCGCCGCCGCCGACACCGCCAAGGTCGAACAGGAAAAGTGCTACGGCGTGGCCAAGGCCGGCCAGAACGACTGCAAGGCGGGCGCGGGCACCTCGTGCGCCGGCACCTCGAAGGTCGACTACCAAGGCAACGCCTGGAAGAACGTCGCCAAGGGCACCTGCGTCACGATCAAGACGCCGAAGGGCATGGGCTCGCTGACGCCGAAGGCCTAAGCCCAACCAGACCACCGATCTCCCCGGCCCCACGGCCACCCGTGGCGCCGGGGAGACGGACTTGCGAGCGCTTCCCATGCCCCCCACCGCCGGCCTCGGCCTCAAGCCGCAGCACTATGACGACGCCGTCGCCGCGACGGTCGAGGGGCTGTGGTTCGAGGTCCATCCCGAGAACTACATGTCCGCCGGCGGGCCGCGCCTCGCCGCGCTGGAGGCCGTGCGCGAGCGACGGCCGCTGTCGCTGCACGGCGTGGGCCTGTCCCTGGCCGCCGACGCCGATCCTGACCCCGAACACCTGGCCGCGCTGAAGCGGCTGGTCGACCGGTTCGCGCCGTTCGTCGTGTCCGAGCACCTGGCCTGGTCGACCCATCGCGGTCGGCACCAGCCAGACCTCCTGCCCTTCCCCCGCACCGCCCAAGCCCTGGACCGCGTCGCCGCCAATATCGGGCGCATGCAGGACGCGCTCGGCCGGCGCGTGCTGATCGAAAATCCGTCGCTCTACCTGCCCCTGACCGGCCACGACCTGGACGAGGTCGGGTTCCTGACGGCGCTCGTCGAGCGGACCGGCTGCGGCCTGCTGGTCGACGTCAACAACGTCTTCGTCAGCGCCAGCAATCTCGGCTACGCGGCCGAAGCCTATCTCGACGCCCTGCCGGGCGAGGCGGTCGGCGAGATCCACCTGGCCGGCCACGCGCCCGACGAGGGCGGATCGGCCCTGCTGATCGACACCCACGGCGCGCCCGTGGCCGAGCCGGTCTGGGCTCTCTATCGCCGCTTGATCGGGCGGATCGGGCCGCGCCCGACGCTGATCGAGCGGGACGACGACATTCCCGATTTCGCGACGCTGATGGCCGAGCGCGACCGCGCCGCCGCCGAGCTGGCGGCGCTGGAGCCGAGCCATGCCTGAGCTTCTGGAGTTCCAGGACGCCTTCGTCGCCGCCCTGGCCGGCGCGCCCGACGCCCTGTCCCCCTGGCTGGCCCCGGGCGCGGGCGAGGCCGGGCTCTCGGTCTATCGTAACACCATCGCCAAGGGCTGCGTCGACGCCCTGGCCGCCAATTTCCCGACCGTCCAGTCGATGGTCGGCGAGGACTGGTTCCGCGCCGCCGCCGCCCTGTTCGCCCGCGAGGCGCCGCCGACGGACGCGGCCCTGCTCGATTACGGCGAGCACTTCCCCGCCTGGCTGGACCGTTTTCCGCCCGCGCGCGAGATGCCGTACCTGGCCGGGATCGCCCATCTCGATCGCCTGTGGACCGAGACCCTGTTCGCGGCCGAGGCCCCGGCGCTGTCCGCCTCGGCGCTGGAGGGCCTCGCGCCGGAGGCCCTGGCGGCCTCGCGCCTGGCGCTGCATCCCAGCGTCCGTTTCGCCGCCTTCGACGCCGGCGTGCCCGGCCTCTGGCTGGAGGCCCGCGCGGGCCGCGAGGACCTGGACCTCACCGAGGCGCCCGAGGCGCTGCTGCTGGTCCGGCGCGACGGGCGGGTGCTGAGCCGGGTGGCCAGCCCCGCCGAAACCGAGTTCCTGCGCGCCTGTCGCGCCGGCCAGACCCTGGCGGAGGCGGCCCAGCGCGCCGCGGCCGTCGACCCCGATGTTCCGCTTGCCCACCTGTTCGCCGCCCTGATCGCCGACGGCGCCTTCAGCGGCCTCTCCTTGGAAACCTCTTCATGACCCCCAACGCCTCGCCGCTCCGCGCGCCCTTCGACCTCTTCGCCCAGACCGCCCAGCGGTTCCTGACCGAGGACGTCCTGACCCTGGTCACCCGCCTCGGCGTCGCCGCCGTGTTCTTCCAGTCGGGCCGCACCAAGGTCGACGGCATCCTGCACATCACCGACGGGACCTATTCGCTGTTCGAGACCGAGTATCATCTGCCCCTGGTGCCGCCCGTGATCGCGGCGCACGCGGCGACCTATTCGGAGCACCTGTTCTCGATCCTGCTGGTGCTAGGCCTGTTCACGCGGCTCTCGGCCCTGGCCTTCCTGGGCATGACGGCGGTCATCGAGATCTTCGTCTATCCGGACGCCTGGCCGACCCACCTGTCCTGGGCGGCGCTCCTGCTGTTCCTGATCGCGCGCGGCGGCGGCAAGTTCAGCCTGGATCGCCTGCTGAAGATCGCCTGAGGCCCGACGGCCTCAGTGCAGGGTCGGCGTTCGCGGGATCGGGCGGCGCCACAGCTGCGAGGTCAGGGCGTTGGCGATGCCGACCCAGCCGAAGTCCGGCGCGGCGCCGCCGCCGACCTTGCGCGCCTCGATTGCATAGGCGGCCGAGGCGGCCAGCGAGGCCGTCGCCGCGCCGAGTTGGCCGCCAAGCCGCTTGGCGCCGAGACCCAGCCACAGGGCGTTGAAGCCCTGCACCAGGCTCCACAGCGTCAGGGCGCGGGTGCGGGCGGGGCTGGACGGCGCGTTCCAGGTGCGCAGGCCCGACAGGGTCATGGCGATGAACAGCGGCGGCAGCAGCAGGCTGGTCAGCGGCTTGGGCTGATGCGCCACCGGCTCATGCATCTCGGCGAACTCGACGGCGTACATCTCGTCGTCCAGAGCCCGCTCGTGCCGCCGTCCCATCACCAGGGCCGCGACGATCGCGCCGCCGGCCAGGGCCGCGCCGACCGCGATCTGGGCGGCGGGGTGGCGGCCTTCGCGACGGTCGAGCTCGAACGCCTCGCGGCCGGCCAGGGCGCCTTCGCGCGTCTTACCGTGGGCGATGTGCATGTCCGAACTCCTTCCTAGACGGGCTAGCTGAAACAGTCCCGCTCGCGCCTTGGTTCCAGCCCGCGCGGCCCATGATTGGCGTGATCTCGCGCCGACGCCAGCGATAAAATGTCGCGCCGGGCTCCCCGATTTGGTGAGGGGTCCGGCGGTGCTTAAAGGAAAGTTCATGCGCGCGGCGAACAGCTTCTCGCCTGTTCGTGCCGGGGAGCGTGTCGCCATGCGTTTAAAGTTGTCCGGAGCCATGAACCTCTTCGGGGTGGCGCTGGCCGTCGGGCTCATGTTGCTCGCCGCCGGATCGTGGCGGGCGATCTCGAGCCAGCGCATCGGCGGCCCGCTGTATTTGAAGATCGTCGCCGGCAAGGACCTGACGGCCGACATCCTGCCCCCGCCGATGTATATCATCGAAGCCTTTCTGGACGCCCAGACCGCCTATCTCGACAGGAGCCCGGAGCGGATCGCCGAAGCCTCGCGCGAGATCAAGCGGCTGTCGGGCGAGTATGACGCGCGCCTGGCCTATTGGCGCGAGCGGCCCCTGTCGGCCGCCGTCGACCAGACCCTGCTGAAGGACTCCGACGCGGCCGCCCGTCGGGCGCTGGCGGAGGCCGGCGCGCTGGTCAAGGCGCTGGAGGCCAAGGACGACGCCGCGGCCAGCGCCGCGTACGCGCGCATGGCGAGCGCCTACGCCATCCACCGCGCCGCGGTGGACAAGGCCGTGCCGGTGATCGCGGCCGAGAACGCCGCCGTGGAGGCCGCCGCCCACCGTCAACAGGTGATCGACTTGTCGCTGATGGCCGGCTTGATGCTGCTCCTGGGCGCGGTGATCGCCGGCGGGGTGCTGGCCTTGCGCCGCGCGGTCGTGCGTCCGGTCGAAGCGATCACCGCCTACATGGCCAAGCTGGCGCGCGGTGACTACGAGGACGAGGTGCCTTTCGCCCGGCGGGAAGACGAGCTGGGCGAGATGGCCAAGTCCATCGCCGTGTTCCGCGAGGCCGCTCTGGAACGCCGCGCCCTGCGTGAGCGCGACGACCAAGCCCGGGCTGACGCGGAGCGCCAGCGCGCCGTCGCCGACGCCGAGCGCCGCGCCGCCGAGGAGGCGCGTCGCGAAGCGCTCGACGGCCTGGCCGCGGGGCTCGCCCGCCTCGCCGCCGGCCAGATCGGCGTGCGTCTGGACCGCGCCTTCGCCGAGGACTACGAGCGGCTGCGCCGCGACTTCAACACCACCGCCGAAACCCTGAACGCCACGCTCGGCGATATCGGAAGCGCCTCGCGCGGCGTGGATGTCGGCGCGGCCGAGATCGCGCGGGCCGCCGACGACCTGTCGCGCCGCACCGAGCAGCAGGCGGCGAGTCTGGAAGAGACGGCCGCCGCCCTCGACCAGATCACCGGCGCCATGCGCCAGGCCGCCGACAGCGCCGGCCGCGCCAACGGCATGGTGGACGCCGCCCGCGAGGAGGCGCGCGCGACCGAGGCGTCGGTGCGCGACGCGGTCGCCGCCGTCCGCGAGATCGAGACCGCCTCGGCCCAGATCGGCCAGATCATCGGCGTGATCGACGAGATCGCCTTCCAGACCAACCTTTTGGCCCTGAACGCCGGGGTCGAGGCCGCGCGCGCCGGCGAGAGCGGCAAGGGCTTCGCGGTCGTGGCCCAGGAGGTGCGGGCCCTGGCCCAGCGCTCGGCCGAGGCCGCCAAGGAGATCAAGGGCCTGATCGGCGCGGCGACCGACAAGGTCGAGGTCGGCGTCGCCCTGGTCGACCGGACGGGTTCGGCGCTCGGCAGCATCATCCAGCGCGTCGGCGACATTTCCGAGCTGGTCGCCCAGATCGCCGCCGCCGCCAAGGAGCAGGCGCTGAACCTGGGCCAGGTGAACAGCGCCGTGAACCAGATGGACCAGATGACCCAGCAGAACGCGGCCATGGTCGAGCAGACCACCACGGCGGCCCATTCACTGAAGGGCGAGGCCTCGCGGCTGGGCGAGCTGGTGTCGAAGTTCGACGATCAGCCCGGGCGGGCGGCGGCTTAGGGGGCAGAGCCGATAGGCTCCAGGACCTCCAATTGCTTGCCGTCCGGCACGCTGAACGACTTACAATCCCGGGCGCTCCCCCTTCCCCCTTGATGGGGGAAGGGTCGGGGATGGGTGTGACCTGCTGAGGTAAGGCTGAGCACGGTTTCCACCGCCATCACCCCCACCCCTGCCCCTCCCCCATCAAGGGGGAGGGATCTTATGTCTACCTTCCAAGGGTGATCGGCATGCCCGCCCCTAAGACGCCGGCAGCTCGCCCATGGCCGATTGCAGGTAGTTGGCCTCGCCCAGGGACTTCACCAGCGACAGCTGGGTCTCGAGGAAGTCGATATGCTCCTCGGTGTCGCTGAGGATCTCGCGCAGCAGTTCGCGGCTGACATAGTCGCGCGCCGCCTCGCATTGGACGATGCCGGGGATCAGGGTCTCGCGGCCCGACAGCTCGACCCGCAGGTCCGCGTTCAGGCACTCGGGGACCGTCTCGCCGATCTTCAGCTTGTGCAGGTCCTGAAGATTGGGCAGCCCCTCCAGGAACAGGATGCGGTTGATCAGCATGTCGGCGTGCTTCATCTCGCCGATCGATTCGTCGTAGGTGATCTTGCCCAGGCGCTTGAAGCCCCAGTTGTCGTACATCCGCGCGTGCAGGAAGTACTGGTTGACCGCCGTGAGCTCGTTGGTGAGCACCGCGTTGAGCAGTCGGATGATGCCGGGATCGCCCTGCATGGCGGCCTCCTTGTTGGCGCTCTGAGATTCTGTCCGATCGCGAACCTGGGCCATGCGGAACTGGGGTTCAACACGGAAAGACGCGGCGAGCGCCGCCGAGGGGCGAGCCGGGGTCGCGGACGCTATTCGGCGGCGTAGGCCAGCGCCTCGCGGCGCTCCTGGATCATCTGGCGCATCTCGCAGACGCACTTGGCGCACTGGGCCTGGCAGCCCTTGGCCCGGAAGACGTCGATCGGACGCCGGGCGCCCGCGTCGATCGCCGCGCGGACCTCCCGCTCGCGAATGCCGTTGCAGTTGCAGACGTACAAGGACGGACGCCCCAAGCCGATTGATTATCATTCGCATCTAATCGATCGCGGTCGCTTTTGCAACTGACTCTCACTCCGGCCTGGTGGGACATGGGGTCGCGCCGGCGCGCGAATTGACCTAAATCGGCGGCATGACCGCCGACTGCCGCCTCTATCTGATCACGCCCCCCGCCCTGGCCGACCTGGCGGCGTTCGGTCATCGGCTGGCCGAGGCGCTGGACGGCGGCGACGTCGCCGCCTTGCAGATCCGCCTGAAGGACGTACCCGACGACGTCGTCATCGCCGCCGTCGACGCCCTGGCGCCGATCGCCCAGGCCCGCGACGTGGCGGTGATCCTGAACGACCGTCCCGACCTGGCCGCCCGCCTGCCCGTCGACGGCGTTCACGTCGGGCAGTCGGACATGGCCTACAAGGAGGCCCGCAAGCTGATGGGGGGCCGCATGGTCGGCGTCACCTGCCACGACAGCCGGCACCTGGCCATGGAGGCCGCCGAGGCCGGAGCCGACTATGTCGCGTTCGGCGCCTTCTTCCCGACCACGACCAAGGACGCGCCCACCACGGCCGATCCCGAGATCCTGACCATCTGGCAGGAGACGATGGAGACGCCCTGCGTGGCGATCGGCGGGATCAGCGCGGCCAACGCCGCCCGGTTGGCGAGCGCGGGGGCCGACTTCCTGGCGGTCTCGGCGGGCGTCTGGGCGCATCCGGAAGGCCCAGGCGCCGCCGTCGCGGCGCTGAACGCCGCCATCGCCGAAGGCCTCGCGGCCCGCCAATAGTGGCGGAATAACGGCAATATCTTGTGACGCGCCGCACACAGGCCTAGCTTTCCCGCAACCAACACGTTGAGGGGGAGACGCCGATCATGAAGCGACTCGTATTGTGCCTGCTTAGCGTACCGGTCCTGGGCCTGGCGACCATGGCCCTGGCGGAGACCTGGAAACTGGCGCCAGGCGAGACCAAGACCTATTACGACGAGGATTTCACGCGGGTCGACAAGGCCAGCGGCCTGGTCGTCACGCGCATCGCCGAGGGCAAGGCCAACGGCCCCTACCGGAACTGGGCGGCCAGCAAGGGCCCGATCCTGCTGTTCGCGCTGGACTGCGCGGCCGACAAGTGGATGGACCTCGGCATGGACTTCGACGGCTCCAAGGGCCTGCCCAAGGGCTGGCGCAAGGAGGCCAAGGTCGACGACATCGCCGGCGCCGTCGGCAAGGCCGGCAAGCTGGCCTGCCAGAACAAGGACAGCCTGCCGGTCGTGGAGCTGCCTTAACAATTAATCCGATCTCCCCGGCGAACGCCGGGGCCCAGATCCCATGGCATGTGAGATAGCGAGAAGGGCGACAGCGCCTTTGGAGCGCGCCTCGGCGCTTTTCCATCTGGGCCCCGGCGGGAGTTTACGCTCGGAAGCGCGAAGCGCTATCCGTGGCGCCGGGGAAGCGGGTATTGTGGCGGGCGTTCGCCGTTAATCCTCTCGGATGAGGCGTAACTTGCCTTCCGGCCTGTGGACGACTAGGTTCCGCGCCCGTTCTTTCACACCGTCGACCTACCGCTCCGCCGCCGGACATTCCGGCGGGCGTCGACGGCAATGCCCAAAGGATAGCCGCCCGTGCCCACGCCTTCCGCCCTCCTGAACGTGATGATCGACGCGGCTCGGAAGGCCGCCCGGGGCCTGGCCCGCGACTTCGGCGAGGTCACCGAGCTGCAGGTCTCCAAGAAGGGCGCGGCCGACTTCGTCACCAACGCCGACCTGAAGGCCGAACAGACCCTGTTCGAGGTCCTGACCAAGGCTCGCCCCGGCTACGGCTTCCTGGGCGAGGAGCGCGGCATGATCGAGGGCACCGACAAGACCCACACCTGGATCGTCGACCCGCTGGACGGCACCACGAACTTCCTGCACGCCATCCCGCACTTCGCCGTCAACATCGCCCTTCAGCGCGAGGGCGAGGGGATCGTGGCAGGCGTCACCTACAACCCGATCACCAACGACCTGTTCTGGGTCGAAAAGGGCAAGGGCGCGTTCCTGGGCGCCGAGAAGCGCCTGCGCGTCGCCGCCCGCCGCAATCTGGAAGAAGCCATCCTGGCCACGGGCGTGCCGTTCGCCGGCAAGCCGGGCCACGGCCAGTTCCTGAAGGAGCTGCACCAGGTCAGCCAGAAGGTCGCCGGCGTCCGCCGCTTCGGCGCCGCCTCGCTGGACCTGGCCTGGGTCGCGGCCGGTCGCTTCGACGCCTATTGGGAACGCAACCTCGGCGCCTGGGACGTCGCGGCCGGCATCCTGATGATCCAGGAGTCGGGCGGCAAGGTCACCACGATCGACGAAAGCGACCTCGACGTCCTGGCCGGCAAGTCGATCCTGGCCAGCAATCAGGACCTCTATCCGCAGATCCTGGAGCGGCTGCGGGCGGCTTGATCCCAACCCCAACAATAACCGTCATCCCGCGACGTGTTCGCGGGACCCATGGTTCAGCTTCCGCGTGAGAGCGTGAGCTTGCTCCGCGTCCCCGGCGGACCGATGGTTCCCGCGCATGAAGCGCGGGATGACGGATTTGATGTGAGCGCGAGGTTGGGTTCTAGCCAAACCGTCACATCCAGGCGCTAAATCGCGCCCCATGACCCTGCTCACCCGTCGCGCGCTCACCACCGCCGCCCTGGCCGGCACCTTCCTGCCGGGCCTGGCCCGCGCCCAGGCCAAGAAGCCGATCGTCATCGGCCATCGCGGCTGCAGCGGCGAGCGGCCCGAGCACACGGCGCTGTCCTACGAGCGCGCCATCGAGCAGGGCGCGGACTTCATCGAGCCGGATCTGGTCCCGACCAAGGACGGCCATCTGGTGGCCCGCCACGAGAACGAGATCGGCGGCACGACCGACGTCGCCAGCCGGCCCGAATTCGCCAGCCGCAAGGCGACCAAGACCATCGACGGCCAGTCGGTCACCGGCTGGTTCACCGAGGACTTCACCCTGGCCGAGATCAAGACCCTGCGCTGCCGCGAGCGGCTGCCGCAGCTGCGTCCGGCCAGCGCCGCCTTCGACGGCCAGGCCCAGATCCTGACCTATGAGGAAGTGGTCGCCATCGCCCGCACGGGCAGCCAGCGCACCGGCCGAACGATCGGAACCTATCCCGAGCTGAAGCACCCGACCTATTTCGCCTCGATCGGCCTGCCGACCGAGGATCGCCTGGTGGCCAAGCTGAAGGCCCTGGACCTGAACTCGGCCAAGGCGCCGGTGTTCGTCCAGTGCTTCGAGGTCGGAACGCTGAAGCGCCTGCGGGCCAAGACCCCCGCGCGGCTGGTCTTCCTGGTCGCCGGCGAAGGCGGTCCGGCCGACCTGCCGGGCGTGAAGTACGCTGATCTCGTCACCGTCCAGGGCCTGAAGGAGGTCGCGGTCTATGCCGACGGCCTGGGGCCGGACAAGGCGATGGTCGTGCCGCAGGACGCCAATACGCTGCTGCCGGCCACGGATCTGGTGAAGAACGCCCACGCCGCGGGCCTGGTCGTCCACCCCTGGACCGTGCGGGCCGAGAACTATTTCCTGCCGGCCAATCTGCGCAAGGGCGACGCCCAGAACCCCGCCTTCCTGGCCATGCAGGGCGACGTGACGCCGGTGTTCAAGGCGCTGTACGCGGCCGGCGTCGATGGGATCTTCAGCGACTTCCCGGGCCTGGCGGTCGCCGCGCGCGGCTAGAACCGTCGGCTAGCCCTTGCCGAACCCGGGCGGCGCGGTGCAGCGTGCCGACCGCTGTCGCCAGGGGTTGTCCATGCGCATTCGTCACGCCGTCTCCGCGGTCGTTCTTACCGCCGCGTTCGCCTTCGCCGCGCCCGCCCTCGCCTCGCCGGGCTCGGACCTGCTGGACCGGATCGCCGTCGACTTCGTCCGCATGACCCTGGAAGCCGGCGAGCGCGAGCCGGGCTATGTCGACGCCTATTACGGGCCGGAGGAATACCAGCGCGCCGCCAAGCTGGCTCCGCGCCCGGTGTCGGTCCTGCGCAACGAGGCCGACCGGCTGCGGATGCTGCTGGCCAAGGTTCCCGACAAGGACCTCGACGCCGACCAGCGCCGTCGCAAGACCTTTCTGAAGGGCCAGATCCGCGCCGCCCAGACGCGCCTGGCGATGATGGCCGGCGACAAGTTCAGCTTCCAGGACGAGGCCGAGGGCCTGTTCGGCGTCCGCCCCGTGCTGAAGCCCCTGAAGCGCTACGATCCGATCCTGGCCAAGATCGAAAGGATCGTGCCGGGCAAGGGCGACCTGGCCGCCCGCGTCGACGCCTTCCAGAACCGCTACGTGATCCCGACCGACAAGGTCGAGGCGGTGATGCAGGCCGGCATCGCCGCCTGCAAGGCCAAGACGGAGGAACACATCAAGCTTCCCGCCGGCGAGCGCTTCGACCTGGAGTTCGTCACCAAGAAGCCCTGGAGCGGCTACAACTGGTACAAGGGCGGCGCCCACAGCGTGATCCAGATCAACACCGACCTGCCGATCTATATCAGCCGCGCCCTCGATCTGGGCTGCCACGAAGGCTATCCCGGCCACCACGTGCTGAACGCCCTACTGGAAGAGAAGCTGACCAAGGGCAAGGGCTGGGTCGAGTTCAGCGTCTATCCGCTGTTCTCGCCGCAGTCGTTCATCGCCGAGGGCAGCGCCAATTTCGGCATAGAACTGGCCTTCCCGGGCGAGGCCAAGACCGCGTTCGAGCGCGACAAGCTCTACGCCCTGGCGGGCCTGGATCCCAAGACGGCCAAGGCCTATGGCGAGCTTCAGGCCGCCAAGGCCGCCCTGGCCAGCGCCAGCAACACGATCGCCGCCGACTACCTGGCTGGCAAGATGACCAAGGAACAGGCCGTAAGGGCGCTGATGAAATACAGCCTCTATTCGCGGGGCGGGGCCGAGAAGCGGGTGGCGTTCATCGAGACCTACCGCTCGTACGTGATCAACTACAACATCGGCCAGGACATGGTCCGCGACCACGTCTACCGCGCCGGCAAGTCCGAGGCGGCGCGCTGGGCCGCGATGGAGCGGGTGATCAGCGAACCGACGACGCCGGCGGACTTGCGGCGGTAAGCCCCTTCCCCCTCGCGGGGAAGGGGTTGGGGATGGGGGCGCCAGCTCCGTATCCAAAGGCTAGCGACAACACCCCCACCCCTGCCCCTCCCCGCAAGGGGGAGGGGTTCTTCTTGGCTGTCTCAAGCCGCCTCGACCCCGAACTGCAGGCTGGCCAGGCGCGCGTAGAGGCCGCCCTTGGCGAAGAGTTCGGCGTGGGCGCCTTGCTCGACCACGCGGCCCTCCTCCATGACCACGATGCGGTCGGCCTTCAGCACGGTCGCCAGGCGGTGGGCGATCACCAGGGTGGTGCGACCGGTCATGGCCGCGTGCAGGGCTTGTTGCACGAGGCGCTCGCTTTCGGCGTCCAACGCGCTGGTGGCCTCGTCGAGCAATAGGATCGGGGCCTCGCGCACCAGGGCGCGGGCGATGGCCAGGCGCTGGCGCTGGCCGCCGGAAAGGGTCTTGGCGCGCTCGCCCACCGGCGTGTCGAAGCCCTGCGGCAGGGCCGACAGGAAGCCGGCGGCCTGGGCGGCCTGCGCGGCGGCCCGCAGCTCGGCCTCCGAGGCGTCCTCGCGGCCGAAACGGATATTGTCGAAGGCCGAGCCCGAGAACAGCGGCGAGTCCTGGGCCACCAGGGCCATGCGGGCGCGGACCTCGGCCGGCTCGGCGTCGCGCAGGTCGACGCCGTCCAGGCGGATCGCGCCCACCTGCGGGTCATAGAACCGCAGCAGCAGCCTCAGCACCGTGCTCTTGCCCGCGCCCGAGGGGCCGACCAGGGCGACGGTCTCGCCCGGCTTCACGGTCAGGTCGAAGCCGTTCAGGGCTGGCAGGTCCGGGCGGCCCGGATAGGCGAAGGTGACGTTCTCGAAGGCGATCGCGCCTTGGGCCGGAACCGGCAGGGCCTTGGGCGTCGCCGGCGCGGCGATGTCCGGCTTGGCGTTCAAGAGCTCGGAGATGCGGTCCATGGCGCCCGAGGCCTTCTGGACGTCGCCCCAGACCTCGCCCAGGGCGCCGATCGAGCCGGCGGCCATCACCGCCAGCATGGCGAACTGGGCCAGGGTGCCGCCGGTCATCTCGCCCGACAGCACCAGGCGCGCGCCGGTCCACAGCAGGAGGGTGATGCCGCCGAAGGCCAGGGTGATGACCATGGCGGTCATCGCCGCGCGGGTGGTGATCCGCCGAACCGAGGCCTTGTAGGCCGCCTCCACCGCCGCGCCGAACCGCGCGGTCGAGCTGGCCTCGCGGCCGAAGGCCTGCACGGTCTCCAGGGCGTCGAGGCTCTCGCCGGCGTAGCCCACCGCGTCGGCGAACTTGTCCTGGGCGCTGACCGTCAGCTTGCGCACGCGACGGCCGACCAGGAACATCGGGGCCAGGACCACCGGCACCATCACCACGATGAAGCCGGCCAGCTTCGGCGAGACGACGGCCATGTATGTCAGGCCGCCGACCAGGCTGAGGATGTTGCGCAGCGCCACCGAGGCCGAGACGCCGACCAGCTGCTCGATCAGGCTGACGTCGGTGGTCAGGCGCGACAGCACCTCGCCCGTGCGGGTCTTCAGGAAATACTGCTGATCCAGCGTCAGGGTGTGGCCATAGAGCGCGCGGCGCAGGTCGGCCACGACCCGCTCGCCCAGCCGGGTGATGAAGAAGAATCGCGCGGCCGTGGCGATGGCCAGCACCAGGGCCACGGCGCCGAGGCCCACGAAGGCGCTGTTGATCGCCGCCGCATGGCCCTTGGCGAAGCCATGGTCGATCACGCCCTTGAAGGCCGCCGTCAGGCCCAGGGTGGCCCCGGTCGAGAACAGCAGGAAGAAGCCCGCCGCCAGGCCGTCGGCCTTGTGGGCGGCGACGAAGGGCAGCAGGTGCGCCAGGGGCCGGATGTCCTTGCGGCGCGGCCGCCGGGCCTTGGCCTCGGCCATGCCCTGGACCAGCTCGGCCCCCGCGCCGGGACGGCCCTCGGCCTTTTGCTCGCCGGCGTTCACGTCAACCATCAACAGTCCCTTGCCAAAATCGCGCGGGTTCTTTATAGCCGCGCGTCTTCGAGGGCCACCCCGCGCGTGCGCGGTTCGGCCCTTAGCCCATTTCTCACTCGCCGGCTTAGTCGGTCTGGATCGCCGTCATGAAACAAGACATTCACCCCGACTACCACTTCATCACCGTCACCCTGACCGACGGTTCGAGCTACAAGACCCGCTCGACCTACGGCAAGGAAGGCGCGAACCTGGCGCTCGACATCGACCCGCGCACCCATCCGGCGTGGACCGGCGGCAACGCCCAGCTGATGGACCGCGGCGGCCGCGTCTCGCGCTTCAACGCCAAGTTCGCCGGTTTCACCGGCAAGAAGGCCTAGGCTTAGACCTTCTCGCCGTAAGGGCGACGAGAGGCCGGTTCCGCGTTCGCGGGCCGGCCTTTTTCGTGTTTGGGGCCCAGAGCGCTACGCTCTCAATAAACCCCGTCATTCCCGCCCTCGTGGCGGGAACCCCTCTGTCCGCCGCAGGTGCGGGAGGGGCGGACTGCACAGCAGTCCGCTGGCGTCTCACGGGTCAGCTGAAAGAGGGGGCTCCAGCCACGAGGCCGGGCGTTCACCGGGACCGACAATGGCTTGCCGTCGCGATCTGAATGTCGGCTTTCTGGCGGCGGGTCGATTTCGGTTCGCGACCCTAGTCGGACCTTTGGTCACTTCCGTGCGTAGGCTAACCTAGTCGCATGGACAGCTTCGCGCTCGTAGATCGGTTGGCTCGGGAAGTTCCCGGCCTTGCGCCGATGCTCGCGGAACACCTAGCCTACTATGAGGAGGTGCTCCCTCACGTTTTCTTTGGCGAAATGACGCCCTTTCTAGTCAGTCTCAAGGATGGTTCGGACGCTGACAGGGCTGTTCTGACTAAGGCACTTTCCTTGTTTGAAGAGGCATGGAGAAAAGCCCACGAAGAGGGCTATGAAGACGTCACCAACGTGATCGCAGTCAGCTTCATCGAGAACCTGCAAGGACGCGGAGAACTCAGAGCAATGCAGGCGTTCTTTGGTCCAGCGATGTCGAATTGGGCCGACTGTTTCGAAGACGCGCGCCCCGACACACCGCGCGTCGGCTGGTTTGGAAAACTTCTGGGACGGTTTCAGGCGTGACTGAACGTTTCCTCTCCACGCGTTGGGGACCATCGCGATGTCTGGTGATATCCGCCATTGCCGCCGGAGTTCGAGATGCCGCTTTTCCGCTATCACATTACCTGCGGCACCGAGACGAGGACGATCGAGCTTCGGAAAAGTAATCCCCAGGGCTGGCTGCTCGATGCTGTCACGGCGACCTTCCCGGAGATCGCTTCACGAAGGGCCGCAGACGTCATGCGACTGCGGCTCGAAGCTGTCAGCGGCGTAAAACAATCCTGGCGGGCCATGCTCCCTGATGAGCGCGCCGACCTAATGATCCAGGTCTCCGAAGCGCGCAGCTGACGTCCGCTGCCCACCCGTTGCAGACATTGAGCCAGCTACGAGGCTCGTCCGTACTTCCCGATCCGAGCGTCGAATTCATCTTCCAGATCGGGATGTTCGCGAAACACGGGCTGCAGGATGCTGAAGCTGATTTCGGCAATGGCTGTAGCGATGCCATGCTTCAGGCTTTCGTCCGCACCGTGCTCGTTCACCAGCGCGACCAAATTTCCAAGTTCCGATCCGGCTCTTATTGCGGACGATGCAACAAGTCGGGCGAGCTCTCGATCCATTGTCCCTCGGCGCAGACGGCCTGATCTGGACCGAAAGCATATCAAAGGAAGGTCCGCTTCCCACCCCGAACAGCCGGTCGGAATGTCCGCTTTCCGCGCCAGCAAACGGGTTTGCCAGTACCGGCATATCCCCAGTGGTTTCAGGGCGGGAATGACGGTCGAATTTTGGTTGGCGGATCTCCACCCGGCCTCCTCAATCCCCCTCTACCTCGTACGGATCATCCCCCCGGTCCCGCATCAGGTCCGTCGCCGTGAAGTCCAGCGCGTCCTCGGCGTCGTCGAAGCAGAGCTCGGACACCGTCTGGTCGCGGACCGAGACGCCGGCCTTGTGGGTGCTGTCGGGATCGCCGGTGATCAGCGGATGCCAGCGCGGCAAGTCCTTGCCCTCGTGCAGCCGGCGATAGGCGCAGGAGGGCGGCATCCACTCCAGGTCCTCGATATTGTACGGCGTCAGCTTGATGCAGTCCGGCACGGTCTTCTTGCGGTTGGGATAGTCGACGCAGCGGCACAGGTGGGCGTCGAACAGCTGGCAGTGGACCCGCGTCGGGATGATTTCGCCGGTATCTTCGTCTTCGAAGCGAACAAGGCAGCAAAGCCCGCAGCCGTCGCATAGGCTCTCCCACTCGGGGACGGTCATCTCGGAGAGCGTCTTCGTCTCCCAGAAAGGTTTGCGTGGCGTCATGCCGCCGTCCTAAACCCGAATGACCTGGCGACCAACAGAGCCTGATCCAAAACCGTGAACGACTGGACGCTGCCGCCGTACAAGTTCGACGACAAGGAGCCGCCTCGGAAGCCCGAGAGCGGCGCGCGGACGCCTGACGCCGAGGCCTCGCCGACGCCGGACACCTGGGCGCGCCCGATCTCGCCCCAGGACCCGTTCCGGCTGGCCGACCGCGCGCCGCCACCGCCGCCGCCGCCCGAGGAGCCGTTCCGCGCCGACCTGAGACACGCCGCCGCGCGCAGGAAGGCCCGCAAGGCGGGATGGATCTGGGGGACGCTGCTGGTCCTGGTCCTGACCGCCGTGCTCGGCGTCGGCGGCGGGGCCGCCTATGTCTGGTTCAAGTACCTGAAGGACACCCCGCCCCTGCCCTCGCGCGAGGCGCTGTTCGCGGTCAATCGCGCGCCCGGCATCCGCTTCGAGGACCGCAACGGCCAGGTGATCGCCACGCGGGGTCCGCGCTATGGCCAGCGGATCACGGTCCACTCGGTCCCGGGCTATGTCTCGCAGGCCTTCCTGGCCGCCGAGGACCGGCGCTTCTACGACCACGGCCCGATCGACGTGCAGGGCATCGTCCGCGCGGCCTGGGTCAACTGGCGCGGCGGCAAGACCCGCCAGGGCGCCTCGACCCTGACCCAGCAGCTGGCTAAGGGCCTGTTCCTGACCCCCGACCGGGTCGTCAAGCGCAAGCTGCAGGAGATGCTGCTGGCCTACCGGCTGGAAAAGATCCTCTCCAAGGACGAGATCCTCGAGCTCTATCTGAACCGCATCTATTTCGGGGCCGGCACCTATGGCGTCGACGGCGCGGCCCAGACCTATTTCGGCAAGCCCGCCAGCCAGCTGACCCTGTCGGAGGCGGCGCTGCTGGCCAGCCTGCCCAAGGCGCCGTCGCGGCTGGCCCTGACCAACGACATGGAGCGCGCCCTGGCCCGCTCGCGCCTGATCCTGGCCAATATGCGCAAGGAGGGCTGGATCACGGCCGAGCAGGAGAGCCGCGCGCTGGACGACACGCCCCGCCTGTCGCCGATGGCCCTGCAGGACGAGGGCGACTATGGCTGGGTGCTGGACTACGCCACCAGCGAGGCGGTGAGGATCGCCGGCCAGAACGCCCCCGACCTCGTCGTGCGCCTGACCATCGACCCGACCCTGCAGCGGCAGGGCGCCGAGATCGTGCGCCAGACCATGGCCACCGAAAGCACGCGCTCGGGCGCGCACCAGGCGGCGCTGCTGTCGCTGTCGTCCGAAGGCGCGATCCGCGCCATGGTCGGCGGCACGGACTATGTCGAGAGCCCGTTCAACCGCGCCGTCCAAGCCCGCCGCCAGCCGGGCTCCAGCTTCAAGCCGTTCGTCTACGCCGCCGCCGTCGAGAAAGGCGTGCTGCCGACCGACATCCGCGTCGACGAGCCGGTCAAGTTCGGAACCTGGGCGCCGGAGAACTACAGCGGCGGCTATCGCGGGCCGATGACCGTCGAACAGGCCCTGATCACCTCGACCAACACCATCGCCGTCAAGCTGGCCCAGGAGGCCGGCGGCCCGGCGATCGGCGACCTCGTGCGCCGGTTCGGGATCACCTCGCTGCCGCCGCAACCCGACCTGTCGGTGGCCCTGGGTTCGTACGGCGTGAGCCTGCTGCAGATGACCTCGGGCTTCCAGGTCTTCCAGCAGGGCGGCCTGCGGGTCGAGCCCTATGTGATCGAGAGCATCGGCACCCAGGGCGGCCAGGCGATCTTCCAGCACGCGCCCCCCCAGGCCGAGCGCCGCGTCTACGACGTCGGCCACGCCAGCATCATGGTCAAGATGATGAAGAAGGTGGTCTCGGAGGGCACGGCCAAGCGCGCCGCCTTCGGCCGTCCGGCGGCGGGCAAGACCGGCACCAGCCAGAACTGGCGCGACGCCTGGTTCGTGGGCTTCACGCCCGATTACGTCACCGGGGTCTGGGTTGGCAACGACGACGAGAAGCCGATGAACAAGGTGGTCGGCGGCGACATTCCGGCCAGCATCTGGCGGCGGTTCATGATGGCCGCGCACCAGGCCCTGGCGGTGCGCGACTTCCCCTGGCTGCTGCCCGACCCGGTCGCCCCCACCGAGCCCGACCCACGCAACGGCTATTACGAGACCCTGTCGGCCGAATTCGCTCGCGCGGCGTCGGAGCTGGAGGACGCGGCCAAGGCCCCGCCGCCGGGGCAGCCGGCGCAGGACAACCTGCCCTACTGATCGGCATTGCGCCCCTTTGCTCGCGGCGGTATTCGAAGAACGCGGTTCTTCGGAATGAGGGCTGATCGATGGGTGTTCTGGCTTTCACGCTCGCGCTCGCGGCGACGACGCCGCCGCCGATGGACATGGCCCCCTACTTCGCGGGCAGCTTGCGGATCGAGCAGCTGGGCGAGGTGGATCGGATGGCGATCCGGTCCGACGGCCGTTACCTGATGCTGGGCCAGAAGATCCCGCGCGCCGAGGGGCGCTGGTGGTTCGAGGGCGATCAGTTCTGCGTGCTGCCCGATCCTCAAGCCGGCGTCGCCGATCAGAAGGTCTGCATGGCGCTGGAAGCCCGCAAGGTGGGCGACAGCTGGACCAAGACCTTCGGCGACCAGACCGTGCGGTTCACCCTGACGGCGGACAAGCTGGCCTTCTAACGGGCCCCGTCCAGGACGCGTCGCCCTCGACCTAGTCCGCCGCGGCGTGGGCGCCGCCGCCGCTCATGGCCTTCTTGGTCAGCCAAACCAGCGGGATCAGGATCAGGCACAGCCAGGCCGAGACCCGGAAGAAGTCGAGCGCGGCCAGCAGATAGGCCTGGTTCACGGCCTGCTGGGTCACGGCGCCGGCGGCCTGCAGGCCCGAGAGCCCGACGCCCTGCAGCTTGCCGACCGTGCCGACATAGGCCGGGTCGGTGGCGCTCATGGTCTCGGCCAGACGCGTCTGGTGCACCGCCGCGCCCCGGTCCCAGATCGTGGTCGCCAGCGAGGCGGCGAAGCTGCCGGCGGTGATCCGCGAGAAGTTCGACAGACCCGAGGCCTGGGGCGTCTGCTGCGGTGGGATGCCGTTCAGCGAGATGGTGACCATCGACAGGAAGAAGGTGCTCATGGCCACGCCCTGCACCAGCAGCGGCACGACCAGCACGCCGAAGCTGGCGTCGGGCGTGTAGCCCGAGCGCATCCAGAACGACAGGCCGAAGGCGCTGAGCGACAGGGTGGCGACCCAGCGCGCGTCGACGCGGGTCAGCAGCCTGGCCATGAACGGCGTCAGGAACACCGCGACCACGCCGCTCGGCGCGGCCACCAGGCCCGCCCAGGTGGCGATGTAGCCCATCCGCGTCTGCAGCCACAGCGGCAGCAGGAGGTTGTTGCCGAAGAACACCGCGTAGCCCAGGCAGAAGGCGATCGTGCCGATGGCGAAGTTGCTGGACTTGAACAGCGACAGGTCGACGATCGGGTGCTTCTCGTTCAGCTCCCAGATCACCCAGGCGACGAAGCCGATGATCGCGATCCACATCTCGACGACGATGGCGGGCGAGGAGAACCAGTCGGCCTCCTTGCCGGTGTCCAGCATCACCTGCAGCGCGCCGACCCAGACCAGCAGCAGCATGAAGCCGGTGCGGTCGATGGGCAGCTTGCGCGTCGGGGTCTCGCGGCTGGCCATGTTGCGCCAGCAGATCACGGCGCACAGGATCCCGACCGGCACGTTGATCAGGAATATCCACGGCCAGGAGATATTGTCGGAGATGTAGCCGCCCAGGATCGGGCCGCAGATCGGCGCCACCAGCGTGGTCATCGACCAGATGGCCAGGGCCGTGCCCCGCTTGGCCGGCGGAAAGATCATGATCAGCAGGGCCTGGGAGCCGGGGATCATCGGCCCCGACACCGCCCCCTGCAGGATCCGGAAGAAGATCAGCGACGACAGGTTCCACGATATGCCGCACAGGAACGAGGCGATCGTGAACAGCACCACCGAGGCGACGAAGGTCTTGACCACGCCATAGCGGCCCATCAGCCAGCCGGTCAGCGGCACCGAGACGCCGTTGGCCACGGCGAAGGCGGTGATCACCCAGGTGCCCTGGCTGGAGCTGACGCCGAGATTGCCGGCGATGGTCGGGATCGAGACGTTGGCGATCGTGCTGTCCAGCACCTGCATGAAGGTGCCCAGCGCCAGGGCGATCGAGGTGATCGCCAGGGTGAGCCCCGTCATCGGCGCCGGGCCGCCGCCTTGAGTTTGGTCGGACGCCATGTCAGCGGCTCCTGAAACGCGCTTACCGTTGGGCGACGTCGATCTTGGCCTTCATCGACAGGCCGACCCGCAGCGGGTGCTTGGCGAGCTCGGCCGGGTCCAGCGTGATGCGCACGGGCACGCGCTGGACGACCTTGATCCAGTTGCCCGAGGCGTTCTGGGCCGGGATCAGCGAGAAGGCCGAGCCGGTGCCTCCGGCCAGGCCCCGGACCTTGCCGTGGAACTTGACGCTCCCGCCATAGAGGTCGGAGGTCAGCTCGACCGGCTGGCCGGGAACCACCTTCTTCAGCTGCACTTCCTTGAAGTTGGCGTCGACATAGGCCTGGGCGGTGGGGACCACGACCATCAGCGGCGCGCCGACGGCGACCTGCTGGCCGACCTGCGCCGACTTGCGGGCCACGACGCCGTCGACAGGGGCGCGGACGACGGTGCGGGCCAGCGAGAGGCGCGCGGCGTCGAGGCGGGCGCGGGCGGCCTTCACTTCCGGGTTCTCGCCGACCGAGGCGCCGGAGATCAGGACGGTGTTGGCCTCGCGGCTGCCGAGGGCGGCGTCGCGATTGGCCAGCGCCTGGGCGCGGACGGCCTGAGCGGCGGTCAGGGCGGCTTGCGCGTTGGCCAGGCGGTTCTGGGCGGCGGTCAGCTCGTCGCCCGAGACGGCGCCCTGGCCGACCAGGGCCTGACGGCGCGAGAGGTCGACGCGGGCGCGCTCGACATCGGCCTTGGCGGCGGCGATCTGGGCGTCGGCCCGCTCGACGTCGGCCTGGCGGGCGTTGAACTGGCCGGCCAGGGCCGTGTCGCTGGCGAAATAGCCCTTCACCTTGCGCTCGGCCTGGCCGAGGGCGGCTTCGGCCTGGGCCACCGCGATGCGGGCGTCGGCGTCGTCGATGACGATCAACGGATCGCCGGCCTTCACGGCCTGGGTCTCGACCACGAAGATCTTGGAGACGGGGCCGGGCGACAGCGCCGTGACCTGGGCGATCTCGGCCCCGACATAGGCGTCGTCGGTCTCGACATAGTGGCTGTCGAAGGCCAGCCACCAGGCGCCGTAGCCCACCAGGCCGACGGCGACCACGCCCGCCAGCAGGGTCAGCTGGCGGCGGCGCTTGGTGTTGGCGGCGGCTTGGCCGTTGGGTTGAGCGGAGTCGGACATGTTCGGAAGTCCTGAGCGAGCGGATGCGTTGAAAGGGTTCAGGCGCCGGTGAAGCCGCCGCCGAGGGCGCGGACCAGGGCGATGTCGAGGGCGAAGGCGCGGCTTTCCAGGTCGGCGACGACCCGGCGCTGGGCCAGCACCGACTGCTCGGCCAGCAGCACCGACTGATAGGTCGACAGCTGGCCTTCGTAGCGCAGGCGGGCGATGCGATAGGCGTTCTCGTTGGCGGCCAGCGCCGCGCGGGCGTCGGCGAGCCGGGCGGTCAGGGCCCTCTGGCTGGCGGTGACGTCGGCCACTTCGCGCAGGGCCTGGGTCAGGGCGCCGTCATAGCTGGCCACGGCCGCGTCGCGGTCGGCCTCCGCGCCGCGCAGGCCGGCGCGGAGGGCGCCGCCCTGGAAGATCGGCAGGCGCAGGGCCGGACCGACCTGGCCGATGTCCGAGCCGCTGGAAAACAGCTTGTCGAGGTACAGAGACTGGACGCCGACGAAGCCGGCGAGATTGATGTCCGGATAGAACGCGGCCTTGGCCTGGCGGGTGCGGGCCGTGGCGGCCTCGGCGCGCCAGCGGGCGGCGACCACGTCGGGCCGGCGGCCGATCAGATTGGCCGGCAGGTTCTGGGGCAGGCCGAAGGGCTTGAGCGTGACATTGGCCGGGCGGGTGATGGAGAGACCGCGATCGGGACCGGCGCCGACCAGGGCGGCCAGGGCGTTGCGGGTCAGGGCGATCTGCTCGTCCAGCGCCGACAGCTCGGCCTTCGAGGCCGGCGGTCCCGCCGCCGCCTGCTCGCTCTCGGCCTTGGTGTCGAGGCCGTTGGCGACGCGCTTGGCCACGAGGTCCGAGGTCTCCTGGCGCAGCCGGACGGCCTGGGCCGCGACGTCGCGCTGGGCGTAGAGGCGCGAAAGCTCGGCATAGGTCGAGGCGATCGCCGTCGACAGGGTCAGGCGCGCCTGGGCGGCGTCGGCCTCGGCCGCCCTGGCTTCGGAGGTCGCCGCAGCGATCGCCGCGCGGTTCTTGCCGAAGAAGTCGAGCTCCCACGAGACGTCGAGCGCGACGCGGCCGACGTCGTTGTAGCCGTGCGGCACGAAGGCCGGCGGGATGCCGGCGTTGTAGCTCTGCTTGGACTCGCCGACCTCGGCCCCGAGACCCACGCGCGGCAGGTCGGCCGAGCGCGCCTGGGCGGTCAGGGCCTGGGCCCGGCGCAGGCGCGCCTGGGCGGCGGCCAGGCTCGGCGAGCCCTTCAGGCCCTCGTCTTCCAGGGCGTTC
This sequence comes from uncultured Caulobacter sp., assembly GCF_947036865.1. Classification (GTDB taxonomy): domain Bacteria; phylum Pseudomonadota; class Alphaproteobacteria; order Caulobacterales; family Caulobacteraceae; genus Caulobacter. The sequence goes on from NZ_CAMQSF010000031.1 coordinate 41,941, forward strand.
AGCTGGGCGTCGCCATAGCCGGTCCACCAGGCGTCGGCGGGCCAGTCGGCGGTCGGGGCGGCGAGGCTCCGGTCGGCCGCGTAGGCCTGGGGCGCCTTGGCCACCCGCGCGGCCTCCGCCGGCGGCAGGCTGGCGCAGGCGCTCAGGACCAGGGCGCTGGCGGCGGCGAGCAGCGGAAGACGGGGGCGAAACGAGAAGGTCGACATGAGCGCGCCTTGATGTGACCGTACGGTATAGTCATATGGTACAGTGCAGGTAGGCCCCACTTGCGCCATAGTCAAGGCGACCGTACCGTACGGTCGAGGAATTATTTCGATGACGAGCCGCCCCGACCGAGACTCCCGCCGCGAAGCCATACTGGATGTCGCCGCCGAGGTTTTCTTGAACGAAGGGTACGACGCGGCCTCGATGTCGACCATCGCCGCCCAGGTCGGCGGCTCCAAGAGCACGCTCTACAACTACTTCAAGAGCAAGGAAGAAATCTTCGAGGCGCATATCGAGCGCTACTGCGGCTGGCAGCGCGAGGCGATGTTCGGCCTGCTCGGCGACGGCGATGATCTGAGGTCGGCGCTGACCAATGTCGGCCGGCGCTATCTGACCAACGTGCTGTCGGAGCGAAACATCCGCCACTTCCGGCTGATCGTGGCCGCCGCCGAGCGCTCGCCGGATCTCGGCCGGGCCTTCTACGAGGCGGGACCGGGGCGCGGCGCCAAGATCCTCGGCGACTTCCTGGCCCGGATGAAGGCCGAGGGCCGCTTCGCCGGCCCCGATCCCCACGCCGCGGCGCACCTGTTCATCGCCCTCTGCCAGAACCGGTTCCTGAAGATGCGGCTGGTCAACTATGTCGGCGAACCCACGGCCGAGGCGATCGACGCCGAAGTCGCCCTCGCCGTCGACGCCTTCATGGCCGCGTTCGGGGGTTAGAGCGGGCTGAGGCGCCCCCCTTCCCCCTTGATGGGGAAGGGTCGGGGATGGGGGTGACCTGCCGAGGGCAGGCCGAGCGCGGCTTCCACCGCTGTGCTCACCCCCTCCCCTACCCCTCCCCCATCAAGGGGGAGGGAAGCGATGTCATTGATCGACCCTGGTCGGACGGTGAGGGAAACCCCTCTCTTTTAGAGAGAGGGAGGGGCCCGCGCCGCAGGCGTGGGAGGGTGAGTGGTTCCGCCGTCAGCCGGCGTGCCGGCACATAGATCGAAACAGCGCCAGAACCGTTCTTGGGCTTCGCCTACCCACTCACCCTCCCACGCCTGCGGCGCGGGCCCCTCCCTCTC
>NZ_CAMQSF010000032.1 GCF_947036865.1 uncultured Caulobacter sp.
AGAGGGACGCCCGCGGCTTGCGCCTGCTCGCGCGCCGCCGCCGCCGCCGGCGGCGCTTGTTCCAGCTTGCGCTGGGCCTCGTGCAGGCGGGTGTCGATCTTGTCCCGCGCCTCCTCGAGCATGCGGAGCGTCCGCTCCTCGCTCTGACGGATGCGATCGACCAGTTCCTGGCTGGACCGTTCGTGGCGCTGGTTCAGGCGTTCGGTGACGCGCGCCACCTGCTCGCCGACGTCGTCGATCGCCAGGGCGTTGCGACGCTCGGCGCTGCTGATGCGCTCGGCCAGCTTTTCGGTGATGCGGGCGATCTCGGCGCCCAGCTTCTCCAGGGCCTGGGCCTGGACGCTGTCGGCGCGGTTCAGCTTGTGCTCGACGCTCGAGGCGATGCGCGCCACCTCGCCGCCGACCTGCTCGATGGCGGCGGCGCTGCGGCTCTCGGCGGCGTGGACGCGGCGGTTGAAGGCGTCGGCGACGCCGACGATCTCGCGGCCCATGCGCTCGATGGCCTGAGCCGAGCGCTGCTCGGCGGCCTGCACGTGCGCGGCCATCTCGCCCAGCTTGCGCTCCATGCGGTCGAAGCGGCCGTCGGCGGCTTCCCTCAGCTTGGCCGCCATCTCGAGGCGGGCGGCCTCCATCTTCTGGCCGAGGCTGGCGGCCAGGGTGTCGAGGCGTTCCTGCACGCCCGAGGCCGGATTGGCGGCTTCCACCGCGCCGAGCCGCTGGTCGAGGGCCGAGAAGGACGAGCCCAGTTCGCGCAGCGCCTCGGCCGTGCGGGTCTCGGCGGCTTCCAGGCGCTCGGACAGCCGGGCGACGACGGCGTCGACGACGGCCGACGGGTCGGGAGCCGCGCCCGCCGACTGCGCGTCGACCCGAGCTTCCAGGGCGGCGATCGCCTCGCGCGTGCGGGCCTCGCCTTCGTAGAGATGGCCCGCGACCTTGCCGAGCGCGCCTTCCAGCGCGCGCAGCGCCTCGGCCGAGCGCGGTCCGGCGGCCTCGGCCTCGATGCGGCGCACCCGTTCGGCGGCGCGCGCCTGCTCGGTGCGCAGTTCGTCCACCACGCCCTCGAAGCGGGCGGCGACGGCGATCTGCTCGCGCTCCGAACGCCCCAGACGGGCCAGGGCCTCGCGGACGGAATGATCAATGCCGGTGATGGCGGCGGCGTTGCGGCCCTCGGCGGCCTCGATGCGCTGGGTCAGACGATCCAGAGCGGACGCCACGCGCCCGACCTCATCGGCCGGATGCTCGGCGATCTCCATGCGCGGCGGCGCGTCGTTTTCCTTGACGATCTCGAGATAGGCGCGGTTCGGAGCGCCTTCATCGTTGGCGCGGTGCTCCGTCGCCTGACCATCGCCCTCGATGATCATGCGGTTCAGCCACTCGCCCAGGGTCATGCCGGAGCGGCGGGCGAGGTCCTTCGCGACCTCCCGTGCCTTGGGGTCTATCCCCTTAACGCTCCATGGCGAAGCCGCCGTCATGCGAATCGATCTCCCCGCATCTGGGGAAAACGCTAGTCACCGATTCCTGGGGTGTAAACGCGACGGAAACGCCAGATGTAGTGGCTACGCGATTCACTGTGGAGGAATCAGGACAGAGTCCCAGGACTGTGTAGCGCGCTTCAAAAGCAAGAGGGTTAACACACGTTAACCATTTGCCAGGCCGATTGTCGCAGGCCTAGAAGCGGCCATGGACCTTCCCGTGACCCTGGCCGCCGGCGCGGCCTTCCTGATCCTGGCCGTGATCTTCGGCTGGCTGGGCGCCCGTCCGATCAATGTTCTCAAGGGTCCGCGCCTGATGCCGTGGCGTCCGATGATGATGGCCTGCGTGGTCGGCCTGATGCTGATGGCGGTGCATCTGGTCAACCTGCTGGGGGTCTCGACCGGGGGCCAGCCGCGCTACTAGGTCGCGGGCGCGGCGGGCGCCTTCTTGGGTCGTTTGGCCAGGCCCGAGACCCCGCCGGAGGACAAGAGACCGATATCGGCGAGCAGGAACGGGATGGCCCACTTCTGTGGCGCGGCAATGTAGCGCGGCTGCCAGACCGGGTCGTACTTGTCCTTGTAGCGACGCACGCCCTGGAAGTTATAGATCTCCTCGCCGCGCTCGTAGAGCAGTCGGCCGACGCGGGACATGATCGGCGCCAGGGGCCGATCCTCCAGGCCCGCCAGCGGCGCGACGCCGAACTCGAACGCCTGATAGCCCTCGTCCTTGCCCCACTGCAGGAGCTCGACGAACAGGTAGTCCATGACGTTCTTGGGCGCCTCGTCCGAATAGCGCATCAGGTCCATCGAGAACGCCGTCTTGGCCGCCGTCAGCCACAGGGTGGCGAAGGCGACGATCTTGCCCTCGGCGCGGACCACGGCCACCGGGAACTCGGCCACGTAGCGCGGCTCGAAGCCGCCCATCGAGAAGCTCTTTTCGCCGCCCGCGTGGTGGGCCAGCCAGTCGTCGGAGATGGCGCGAAGCTGATCCATGATCTCCAGCGCCGCGCCGGCCGGCAGCACCTCGAAGGCCGCCCCGCCCTCCCCGGCCTTGCGCCAGTTGCGGCGCAGCACCTCGCGACGGCGGCCGGCCAGGCTGAAGGCTTCCAGCGGCACGGCCGCGCTCTCGCCAGTCTTCTGGATCGCCAGACCCAGATCGACGGTGTCGGGCAGGTCGTCGGGGCCGAGGCCGTAGAAGCCCGCGCGCGCGGCGTGGGCGTCGGCCAGTTCACGGAAGCGCCAGAAGAGCTCCATCCGCTCCTCGCGCTTGCCGACCGGCGGGCCGAGCGCGATCCACGATCGCCCCCGCACGCCGAACATCAGGAAGGTCTCGCCCGAGGCCGAGAACAGGAACCGCTTGTCGCCCAGCAGCGCCAGGTTGGCGCTGGGCTCGGCGCCCTCGGCCTTGGCCAGGATCGCCCGGACGCGGTCGAATTCGGGATCGGTGTCGTCGACGACCGACGGCGTCGCGGCCGTGGCGACCAGGCGCCAGACGCCGACCGCCAGCAGCACGATGGCCGCCGCCACCGAAGAGCGGATGGCGCGCGCCGCCTCGTCGTGGTCCTGCAGGACCTTGATCCACGACTTGTCGGCGAACTCGGTGTGGTGGAACGACCACCAGCCCAGGAGACCCGCCCCGCCGATCGCGGCGGCGGCCGACAGGAGCCAGCCGGGGGTGATCTCCATCTTGGTCAGCGCCGCCTGACGCGGGAAGGCGTCGTGGAACGGCAGCAGCACCAGGCAGCACACCGACAAGGTGGCGGTCTCTTCCCAGTTCAGCCCCTTGAAGATCGCCAGCACGGCCGAAGCCGCCAGCACGATCAGCGCCGCCCACCAGGCCGCCCCGAGGCGCGCCCGCAGGCCGAACGCCAGCAGGAGAAGCACGAGCCCCAGGATCGACGAGAAGAAGTGGCTGATCTCGATCAGCAGGTCCGGGGCGAAGGCCAGCAGCAGCAGAAATCGGGTCGGCTCCGACGGCGTCGCGCCCGAGGCCAGCAGCATCACCCCGGCCGACGCGGTCAGGATCGCCGCCAAGGTGGGGGCGATGGCCAGGGCCGCGGGCCTGAAAACGGTCGAGGGCATCCAGATCCCGGAATGACGAATCCCCGAGGGGATCCAGCAGAGGCCCCTCCTATACCCCGCAAACGTCGGCGTGGTCGCGGGCCAAGATGCGAACGAGCGTTTGAATCGACTTGCCGCCGTCGCCGCCGCGCGTAGTGTGGGGCGCAACGAACCTAGGGAGACGAGACCATGGCCGACTTCGGCGGAACCGAACTCGACGCCTTCCGCGCCGAAACCCGCGCCTGGCTGGAGGCCAACTATCCGCCGTCGCTGAAGGCGCCGATGGGCGAGGACGAGGCCCCGTGGGGCGGCCGCAAGATGGTCTGGAAGAACCCCGACGCCAAGCTGTGGCTGGACCGCATGGCCGAGCGCGGCTGGACCGCGCCGATGTGGCCCAAGGAGTATGGCGGCGGCGGCCTGTCGAAGGCCCAGAACAAGGTGCTGGAGCAGGAGCTGCGCCGGATCAAGGCCCGCCCCGCCCTGATGAGCTTCGGCGTCTGGATGCTGGGGCCCGTGCTGCTGGAATACGCCACCGAGGAGCAGAAGCAACGGTTCCTGCCGCCGATCGTGCGCGGCGAGATCCGCTGGTGTCAGGGCTACAGCGAACCCGGCGCGGGCTCCGACCTGGCCAGTCTCCAAACCAAGTGCGAGGACAAAGGCGATCACTACCTGATCAACGGCCAGAAGGTCTGGACCAGCTACGCCGACCAGGCCGACTGGATCTTCTGCCTGGTTCGCACCGACACCAGCAAGAAGCACGAGGGCATTTCGTTCGTGTTGTTCGACATGACCTCGCCCGGCGTCGAGGCGCGGCCGATCAAGCTGATCAGCGGCTCCTCGCCCTTCTGCGAGACGTTCTTCGACAACGTCCAGGTCCCCAAGGACCAGCTGGTCGGCAAGCTGAACGGCGGCTGGGACATCGCGAAGCGGCTCCTGCAGTACGAGCGCCAGAACATCTCGGCGTCGGGCTTCGGCGGCGGCGGCGGTCTCTCGCCGGTCGACGCGGCCAGGAAGGAGATCGGCGTCGACGGCGAAGGCCGCATCGCGGACGGCGACTTCCGCGCCCGCCTGGCGGCCCATTCGATGGACGCCCACGCCTTCATGCTGACCGTGCGCCGGGCCGAGGCGGAGTCGAAGCAGGGCTCGGGTCCCAGCGCCGCCGTCTCTATCATCAAGTACGCCGCCGCCAAGATGAACCAGGAGCGCACCGAACTGCTGGTCGAGGCCTTGGGCCTGCAAGGCCTCGGCTGGGAAGGCGAAGGGTTCTCCAGCGAGGAGCTGGGCGCGATGCGGTCGATGCTGCGCGCCAAGGGCAACTCGATCGAGGGCGGCACCAGCGAGGTGAACCTGAACGTCGTCGCCAAGCGCGTTCTGGGCCTCCTGGATCACCAGTAAGGCCATGATCGAGTTCTGGTACGAGTTCGCCTCGACCTACTCCTATCCGGCCGCCATGCGCATCGAGCGGATGGCGGCCGATCGGGGCGTGGCGGTGGCGTGGCGGCCCTTCATCGTGGGTCCGCTGTTCCATGAGCAGCAGGGCCTGAACGACAGTCCTTTCAACGTCGTGCCGGTGAAAGGTCAGTACATGTGGCGCGACCTGGAACGGGTCTGTGAGGCGTCGGGCCTGCCCCTGCGCCACCCCAGCCAGTTCCCGCGCAACAGCCTGCTGGCCGCCCGGGTGGCGATCGTCGGTCTGGAGGACGGCTGGACGCCGGCCTTCAGCCGCGCCGTCTACGAGGCCAATTTCGTCGACGACCGGGACATCGGCAGCCCCGAGGTCCTGGCGCCGCTGATCGCGGCCGTCGGCGCGGGACCAGACCACGTGCTGGCCGCCGCCCAATCCGAACCGATCAAGACCCGGCTGAAGGATCACGTCCGTCAGGCCCGCGAGCGCGGCCTGTTCGGCGCCCCCAGCTTCCTCACCGCCGACGGCGAGCTCTTCTGGGGCAACGACCGTCTGGAACAGGCCCTCGACTGGGCCGCCCGTCATCAATCCAGGGAGCACGCCTGATATGGCCGTCCTGACCGAAGAACAGACGATGCTGCGCGACGCCGCCAAGGGCTGGGCCAGCGAGAGCGCCCCCGTCGCCGCCCTGCGCAAGCTTCGCGACGGCGGCTCCAAGCAGAGCTTCGACCCCGCCGCCTGGGCCGAGATGGGCCAGATGGGCTGGGCCGGGGTGATCGTGCCCGAAGCCTATGACGGCTCGGCCTTCGGCTATCTAGGCCTAGGTTTGATCCTGGAGGAGACCGGGCGCACCCTGGCCGCCTCCCCGCTGCTGTCGACGGCGATGATCGCCGCTTCGGCGCTGCAATTGGGCGGCTCGGACGCCCAGAAGCAGGCGTGGCTGCCGAGGATCGCCGCCGGCGAGGCCGTCGCCACCCTGGCCGTCGACGAAGGCTCGCACCACAACCCCGCCCGCATCGCCCTGACCGCGACCAAGAGCGGCGACGGCTTCGTGCTGAACGGGACCAAGACCTTCGTGTTGGACGGCGAGGCCGCCGACCTGCTGATCGTCGCGGCCCGCACCAGCGGCTCCGGGACCGACGGCCTGACCCTGTTCCTGGTTCCCGGCGACACGGCTGGCGTGACCCGGACGCATCTGGCGCTGGCCGACTCGCGCGGCGCGGCGCGGATCGCCTTCGACGGCGTGCAGGTCGCCGCCGACGCCGTGCTGGGCCAGGTCGACCAGGGCTGGGCCGTTCTGGAACCGACCCTGGACCGCGCCTATGCCGGCGTCGCCGCCGAGATGCTGGGCAGCGCTTCGGCCGCCTTCGACATCACCCTGGACTATCTGAAGACCCGCACCCAGTTCGGCCAGGTCATCGGCACGTTCCAGGCCCTGCAGCACCGCGCCGCCAAGTGGTTCACCGACCTGGAGACGACCCGCTCCTGCGTCGAGGCCGCCCTGGAGGCCCTGGACGCCGGTGGGGACACGCGCGCCCTCGCGTCTCTCGCCAAGGCCAAGGCCTCGGAACTGGTCCACCTGGCGTCCAACGAGATGGTCCAGATGCACGGCGGCATCGGCATGACCGACGCCCATGACGCCGGCCTCTACATGAAGCGCGCGCGGGTCACCGAGGCCTTGTTCGGCGGCGCCAGCTTCCACCGCGATCGCTATGCCCGGCTGATGGGCTTCTGAGGCGGCCGGCGGCGTCGAGGAACCGCCGCCAGCGCTGACGGTTCTTCCTTGCGATTCCACGATCGCAAGGAAGAGCTCCCATGCACGACGCCTCTCACGACCAGGACGACGCCGAACGCCGCCTGTGGAAGGAAATCGACCACGCCCGCTTCGGCATGCTGGGCATCCCGGCCACCGGCGGCCACTTCCAGCCTATGACGGCCTTCGCCGAGCCGGAAGACAAGGCCCTCTGGTTCTTCACCAGCAAGGACACGGACCTTCTCAAGTCCGTGCGCGACGGGCAGGACAAGGCCATGTTCATCGTCGAGGCCAAGGACCAGGACTTCCAGGCCTGCGTCGCCGGCCGACTGTCCGAGGACCCCGACCGCGAGCGCATCGAGCGCTACTGGAACCCGATGGTCGCGGCCTGGTTTCCGCGAGGCAAGGACGATCCCAGCCTGACCCTGCTGCGCTTCGACATGAGCGACGCGCAGACCTGGGCGTCCAAGGGCGCGGTCCGCTTCGCCTGGGAGATCGCCAAGGCCAACATCACCGGGACCCTCCCCGATATCGGCCATCAGGATCACGTCACCCTGTCCTGATCGCCTCGACCGCGCGTGTCACAGGCCGCCCTTCAGGGCGGCCTTTTTCTTTGGCTGTGTTGACGTTGAATGTGGAGGTTGGTCCGGATCGAAATCCTAGTCCTTCGACAAGCCCGGGATGAGGATTTCGTGCTCGCGGGGCCGACCGTCGCCCTTTGACCCGAGCCTTTCGAAGGGCGGACGGCACTGTAGGGGCCATCAACACGCAAGGCTAAAACAGCCTTTTCTTTTGCGCGGCCCAACCGATCCGAAATTAAGGCACGCCCTACGTGGAGCCTTAAGTCGACCAGTCGACGAATGGATCGCATAACAAATGTTGGCCGAACAGATGCCATCGCGGTGCGACATCTGCTTTCATGTCGTACGGCGATCGATTGTGTCGGGTACGCGACGGCGTGCGTTTTCAACGCAACCTATAGCTTGCAACCCTTGCCGTAAGACGGCGTTCGATTCGACATGACTGGGCCGTTAGCCATCTTGAAGAACCGCCTGCTTACCGCCCTGCCCTCCGAAGACAGAGCTTTGCTCGGACCGCACCTCTCCATGGTCGACCTGGATAAGGGCCGCCTGCTCTATGACCCTGGCGACCCCATCGATCAGGTTTACTTCCCCGAAGACTGCGTGGTCTCGATGATGACCCTTATGGAGAACGGCGCGGCCATCGAGTCGGCCACCATCGGCCGCGAGGGCGCCGTGGGTCTGATGGCCGCCGTGGCGCCGCGACAGTCGCTGAGCCGCGTCCTCGTTCAGGCGTCGGGCGCGGCGACGCGTGTCGCCGCCGGGGCGCTGCACGACGTCTGGTCGCGCAGCCCAGCGCTGCGCGATCTGACGGACCGCCATAACGAGGCGCTCTTCGGCCACACGATCCAATCGGTGGCCTGCAACGCCCTGCACGCGGTCGAGGCGCGGTTCTGCCGCTGGCTGCTGTCGTGCCATGACCGCATCGACAGCAACACGGTCAATCTGACCCAGGAATTCCTGGCCGACATGCTGGGCGTTCAGAGGACCACCGTCACCGCCGTCGCCGGCGCGCTGCAGGCCAAGGGCCTGATCCGCTATCGCCGCGGGGTCGTGGACATCCTCGACCGCGCCGGCCTCGAGGCGGCGGCCTGCGAGTGCTACGGCACGGTGCGACGGGGCTACGAGCGGCTGTTGCCCGCTTCGTTCGGCTAACGGGTTCTAGCGGCGTCGGGCAGGCGCGGGCGCGTGGGCCAGGCGCAGCAGATTGGCCGCGCCCGGCGCGCCGAACGGCGTCCCCGCAACCACCAGCAGGCGCTCGCCCGGCGCCACCAGGCCCAGTTCCAGCGCCTTGCTCGAAGCGTCGGTGGTCACGACCTCCAGGCTGTCGGGCTGGGCGCTGACGCGGGGCTCGATCCCCCAGCACAGGGCCATGCGGCGCACGGCGTTGAGGTCCGGCGACAGGGCCAGGACCGGCTGCAACGGACGCTCGCGCGACAGCCGCCGGGCCGTGGCTCCGGTCGTGGTGAAGGCCACTAGGCACTTGGTCGAGCCGGACTTGGCCGCGCCGGCGGCGGCGACCACCAGCACGTCGGCGTCGACATCGTCGTGGCTCTGCTCGGCCTGCATCAGCTCGGGCCAGCGCGGATCGCGTTCGACCCGCTCGATGATCCGGTTCATCATCGACACCGCCTCGACCGGATACTCCCCGGCCGCCGACTCCGCCGACAGCATCACCGCGTCCGCGCCCTCATAGACGGCGTTGGCCACGTCCGAGGCTTCGGCTCGGGTCGGCGTCGGCGAGCTGATCATCGACTCCAGCATCTGGGTGGCGACGATCACCGGGATGCCGCGCTCGCGCGCCGCCCGCAGGATCTCCTTCTGCGCCACCGGCACTTCTTCCGGGGCCATCTCGACCCCGAGGTCGCCGCGCGCCACCATCACGCCGTCGCAGAGGTCGAGGATCGGGCCCAGCACCTTCAAGGCCTGGGGCTTTTCGATCTTGGCCAGCACCGCGGCGCGGCCCTCGACGATGCGACGCAGCTCGGCCATGTCCTCGGGGGCCTGGACGAACGAAAGGGCGATCCAGTCGACGCCCAGACGCAAGGCGAAGGCCAGGTCCTCGCGGTCCTTGGCCGTCAGCGGGGACATCGGGATGACCACGTCCGGCACCGCCACGCCCTTGCGTTCGGAGAGCTTGCCGCCGTTGACCACGGTGGTCGCGGCATAGCCAGGGCCCGCTTCCGTCACCGTCATCCGCAGCTTGCCGTCGTCGAGCAACAGGGTCGCGCCCGACCGCATGGCGGTCAGGATCTCGGGATGCGGCAGGCAAACCCGGGTATCGTCGCCGGGCGTCGGATCGTCGTCGAAGCGGAAGGCCTGGCCCGGCTTCAGCATGACCGGCCCGTCCTTGAACTTGCCGACCCGCAGCTTCGGCCCCTGCAGATCGGCCAGGACGCCCAGCGGACGCCCGACGATCGTCTCCGCCTGCCGGATCGCGCCATAGACGCCGGCATGCGTCTCGTGCGCGCCGTGGCTGAAGTTCAGCCGGAAGACGTCTGCCCCGGCCTTGGCCAGGCTGACGATCATCTCCAGCGAGCTCGACGCCGGACCCAGGGTGGCGACGATGCGCGAGCGACGGGCGCGGATCATGCCGTCGCTCCTTCTAGAATCAGCTGGGCGGGCAGAAAGCGTCGCCCTCGTTGGAGGCCAGTCTGATTTCGGTGAATGACAGAGTCATGCGTCCGGAGGTCGACAGCGTGAACGGGGACGAAACATGCGTCATGTCCGCGCCCTTGGCCTTGAAGCAGGAAAGTTTGATCTTGGCCGTACGCCATTCGCCCGATTTCGCACCTGACAACGTTGACGTTACGTCTACCGCCGCCCCGCAGGATTCGCCACAGGCGAGGCTCAAGGAAACCGGTTTCCCCGGCGGCGCGTCCACCCTGTAACGGAACATCACCGCCATGTCGCCGGTCGTCTGGCGCGACAGATCGACCGGCTGGCCCTGAACCGTGAGGGCTCCGACGCCCTCCCCGTTCCACGCGGCCTCGCGGGCGTTCTCCTGGGCCCCGGCGTCCACCGTCTTCAGCGAAACAGCGCCCGTGGCGGTCAGGGCCCACGGCGCGGGCGCGCGGCCGGCCACGAAATAGCGGTCGACATTGACGGCCGCCGAGGCGACGCCCGGATCCTCCGACAGCTTCCCCACCTTGCCTGGCTTGGCGTAGCTGAGGCCGTAGCCATAGGCGAACTGCGGGTCATAGCCCTTGTCGCCGACATTGATCGGCTCCTGGTCGGCGCGCTTGGGCCAGGAATAGGAGAGCTTGCCCTTGAAGTCGAAGCGCGGCTTGCCGGCTTTGTCGCCGATCAGCACGTCCGCCACGCCGCCGCCCTCCGAGCCGGGCAGCCAGGCCGCGACGAAGGCGTCCGAGGCGTTGATCTCGGGATTGGTCCACAGCGGCCGGCCGCTCAGGAACACCGACACCACCGGTACGCCGGCGGCTTTCAGCTTCTTCAGCAAGGCCAGGTCGGTCTTGTCGCCCGGCTGGTACTCGACATTGGTCAGGTCGCCCTGGAACTCGGCATAGGGGTTCTCGCCGAAAACCACGATGGCGACGTCTGGCTTCTGCTTGAAGTCGCCCGCCACCGACAGCTCGGCGCTGCCGCCGCCCGCCTTCACCGCCTCGGCGATCCCAGCATAGATCGACTGGCCGTGCGGGAAGTCGCTGTTCTTGTTGCCGGTGCCCTGCCAGGTCAGGGTCCAGCCGCCGGCGGCCTTGCCGATGTCGTCGGCCCCGTCGCCGGCCACCAGCACGTGGGCCGAGCTCTTCAGCGGCAAAACGCCCTCGTTCTTCAACAGGACCAGCGACTTGCGGACGGCCTCGCGCGCGACCGCGCGGTGGGCCGGCGCGCCCAGCAGCTCGAACTTGCCTTCGAGCGGCCGCTTGTTGTCGAACAGCCCCGCCTTGACCTTGACCCGCAGCACGCGTCGGACGGCGTCATCCAGCCGCGCCATCGGGATCGTGCCGTCCTTGACCTGGGCCAGGGTGTTCTCGAACAGGCCCTTCCAGCTGTCGGGGGCCATGATCATGTCCATGCCGGCGTCGTAGGCCTTCGGGCAGTTGGTCGTGGTGCAGCCCTCGACCTGGCCGTGGGCGTTCCAGTCGCCGACCACGAAGCCCTGGAAGCCCATCCGGCCCTTCAGCACGTCGGTCTGCAGGCTCTTGTTGCCGGTGTGTTTGACGCCGTTCCAGCTGGAGAACGAGACCATCACCGTCAGGATGCCGGCGTCGATGGCGGGCGGATAGCCCTGGGCGTGCAGCCGGATCAGGTCGGTTTCCGAGATCTTGGCGTCGCCCTGGTCCTTGCCGTTCTCGGTGCCGCCATCGGCCAGGAAGTGCTTGGCCGAGCCGACGACGTGTTCGTGCGCCAGCGGCTTGCCGGCGACCAGCGCGCCTTGCAGGCCCAGGGTCATCGGGCCTGCATAGCTCCGAACCACTTCCGGATCCTCGGCATAGCCCTCATAGGCGCGGCCCCAGCGTTCGTCGCGCGGGACGGCCACCGTCGGCCCGAAGGTCCAGTCGACGCCGGTGGCGGCGACCTCGCGCGCGGTCACCTCGCCGATGCGGCGGATCAGGTCCGGATCGCGCGCCGCGCCCAGGCCGATATTGTGCGGAAACAGCGTGGCGCCGACGATGTTGTTGTGCCCATGCACGGCGTCGATGCCGAAGATGATCGGGATCGGCGTGTGGCCGGGCCGCTTCTCGAGGGCCACGGCGCGATAGGCCTCGATCCACTCGACCCACTTGGGCGCCGGCGCGCGGTCGTCGCCGCCCGGCGCGGTGTTGCCGCCCGCCTCCACCGAACCCAGCGGATATTTGCGAAGATCCTCGGGCGTGATCGTCGAGCCGTCGGCCTGGATGGTCTGGCCGACCTTCTCCTCCAGGCTCATCTTGCTCATCAGGTCGGTGATGAAGGCCTCGGTCTTGGCGTCAGTGATCGCCGGAGGGCTCGCCGCCTTAGGCCACAGCGCCGGGTGCGCCGTGGCGGCGGGCGCCTCGGCCAAGCCTTGGCTGGTCAGCCCGCAGGCGAGGATCAGGGCCAGGGCGGAAGCGCGGGCGGAGCGACGGGGAAGCATGGGCGGTCCTCGGAGGGCCTCCGGCGGGCGGAGCGATAGCAGGTCTGGAAAAGCGCTCGGCGCGGCGCTTGCGAGGGGACCGCGCCGAGCGAAAAGCAGCGGCTTTAGGTCCGCTTGGAGGGGAGTGATCGTGCACGCAGGGTGCGACGGGCGCTGAATGGCGGGATCATGGCGTTTCCTCCCGACGCCGCCTTCCGTGGGCGACCGTCTTGATCGCCCCGATCTCACTTGGGTTGGACAGCGCTGTCAAGTAGTCAAATGAAGAGGTGAGCGGCCCTCTTGGCGGCGGTACGGCCTCACCGGGGCGCGGGACCGGTCGATTCCCGCACCACCAGTTCGAAATCCAGCACCTGGGAGGGCGGCGGCGCGCCGTCCTCGCGCTCGACCCCGCGCATCAGCATGTCGGCCGCCGCGCCGGCCATCGCGGCGATCGGCTGGCGCACGGTGGTCAGCTGCGGCCAGGTGATCTTGGCGCCGGGCGTGTCGTCGAAGCCGGCCACCGACAGCTGCGCCGGCACGTCCAGCCGCAGGCGATTGGCCACGGCCATCACACCCAGCGCCATGTCGTCGTTCGAGGCGAAGATCGCGGTGGGGCGATCGGCGCCGCCCAGCAGCCGCTCGGCCGCCTCGAAGCCCGAGCGGAACGAGAACATCCCCTGCTCCACCCGCCCCTCGCGGACGGCCAGACCGCTGTCGCGCATGGCGTCCCGGAACCCCTCGTGACGCAGCCGCGAGGCGCCGTGGTCGGGGTGGCCGATGATGAAGCCGATGTCCCGGTGGCCCAGGCCGATCAGATGCCGGGTCATCTCGTAGGCGGCCAGGCGGTCGTCCATGCTGACCCAGGGGGCGCGATCGATGTCGCCGCCGGGCGCGACCCGGACATAGGCCACGCCGGCCTGCTCCAGCGCGGACAGCACCACCGGATGGTCGCTGAGCGGCGGCGTCAGGATTACGCCGTCCATGCGCAGGGTGGCCAGCATCGGCTCGACCTGCTCGTGGATGTCGGCCGTCGAGTCGATCGGCTCGACGATCAGGTGATAGCCCTCCTGCCGACACCGCGCGATGGCGCCCAGCTGCACGTCTGTGACGTAGCCGGGGCTGGGATTGTCGAAGAAGACGCCGATCAGATAGGCCTTCGAACCCGCCAGACTCCGGGCCGAGATGTTGGGTCGGTAGTTCAGCGCGGCCACGGCCGCCTGCACCCGGTCGCGGGTATCGGCCTTGACGTTGGGCTCGCGATTGAGGACCCGCGAAACGGTCTTGATCGACACCCCGCTCTCGCGGGCCACATCGTGGATCGTGACTTTGACGCTCAATTCCGTTCCCCGCCCCGCCGAGTCCGTCCGGCGCGGCGGATACTTAGCCATGACAGGGTTGTCATGGCGAGCCCCTTGCGGTGTTGCGCCAGAACGGACCAGGCAACGTCACCAATGGGTGGTGAGCAGACTTCATCGGCGCTCGGCAAATGCCGGTAGGTGCGCACACGAAGGCCCGTGAGTGAAGTCATGCATCGTGTCGGTCAGCCAAGCGCTATGCCAGCGATTGGGTACCAGATGATGACGAGACGGCGAACCTAGGCCGGCCTCTTCCATATCGGCCAAGCGCGCCATATCCGTCGCAGCCTTGGACGACTGCACGACGACAAGCGTCTCGAAGCGGTCGTGAAGCGCACCCGCGTCAAACCATTCAAGTCGCCGATAGCAAACACCCGTAGCGTTTTCCGGCGCGGCTGACCGAAGGGCTTCACCTTTGCACGCCGATAGAGCGGGTACGGCGAGCCCGATCAGGAGCGTCGCGGCTCGATGCGCTCGGTTCTTTTTCATGACCGCAGGCTAGCGCTTCGGCCCAGGTCCGCAACCGGTGGTGAGAAGCAGCCGCAGCGAAGTACCGCAACGGGTGGGTGGCGGAAGTTCGTGAAGGCTAGTTCCCTCCCCCTTGATGGGGGAGGGGCAGGGGTGGGGGTGATACGGCGGCGGAGGTCGCGCAGGGCCCCGCCTCAGCAGGTCACCCCCATCCCCGACCCTTCCCCCATCAAGGGGGAAGGGAGACGTGAGCCAGCCTTGCCCCCTCCCCTACCCCACCGCCGCCCGGCCCTCCGGCGTCAGAGCCACGGCCGCGCCGATCAGGGCGGTGTGCGGGTGCAGGATCACGTGGGTCGGGATCGCCACGGTGAAGCCCGACAGCCGGCCCTTGGCCTCGAAGCGCGCGCGGAACGGGCTCTTTTCCAGGATGTCGATGATCCGCGGCGCGATGCCGCCGGCGATGAACACGCCGCCGCGCGCGCCCAGGGTCAGGGCGATGTCGCCGGCCGTCGAGCCCAGGATCGCGCAGAAGCGGTTCACCGTGGCCAGGCTGTCGGCGCAGCCCTCGACCGCGCGTTCGGTGATCTGCTTGGCGGAGAGCGCCTCGACCTTCCGCCCCTCGGCGGCGGCCAGCATCACGTGCAGGTCTTCCAGGCCCGGGCCCGACAGGATCCGCTCGACCGAGACGCGGCCGCCGTCCAGATGTCGGGTCAGGGCGCGCAGCACCTCGATCTCGACCTCGTCGACCGGCGCGAAGGCGACGTGGCCGCCCTCGGTGGCCAACGGGATCTCCTGGCCGTGACGGCGCACCAGGCCCGCGACGCCAAAACCCGTACCCGGGCCGAGGATCGCCAGATCCCCCTCTCCCGAGGTCGGCAGAGAACCGATCTGGCGCAGGTCCTTCGGCCCGAGGCGCGGCGCGGCCAGGGCCTGGGCGGTGAAGTCGTTGATCAGCTTGGCGGCGCGAAAGCCGCCGGCCCGGCGCAAGGAGTCCTCGGAGATCCGCCAGTCCAGATTGGTCATGTGCACCGAGCCGTGCTCGATCGGACCGGCCACGGCGACCACGGCCTGGTCGGGATGGCGCACGCCGACCTGCCGCAGATAGTCCTCGATCGCGTCCTCGGCGCGGCGATAGTTCTCGCCCTTGAAGGCGGTCGGCTCGATCAGGCGCGGATCCGGGCCGTCGAACTCGACCAGGGCGAAGCGGGCGTTGGTGCCGCCGATGTCGCCGACGAGGCCCAGCCCGCCGCTATGATTGCCGTCCATGGTCCAGCGCTTCCTCAGCCAAAGACGGAAGCGCCGGCGTCGGCGGCGCCGACCCCCGCCCGCATCCATCCGAACAGTTCCCGCCCAAAGCCCGGCTTCGACGCCGGGACGTTCGCCGGCGTCCGAGCCCGCAGTACGGCCTCGTCCACCAGGATGTTGAGTTCGCCGGTCTCGGCGTTGACGCTGATCATGTCGCCGTCCTGGACATAGGCCAGCGGCCCGCCCTTGGCCGCTTCCGGCGTCACGTGGATGGCGGCCGGCGTCTTGCCCGAAGCGCCCGACATGCGGCCGTCGGTGACCAGGGCGACCTTGTAGCCGCGATCCAGCAGCACCGAGATCGACGGCGACAGATTGTGCAACTCCGGCATGCCGTTGGCCGACGGCCCCTGGAAGCGGACCACCACCACGACGTCGCGATCCAGCTCGCCGCGCTTGAAGGCGGCGATGAAGTGTTCCTGCTCCTGGAACACCGCCGCCGGGGCGGTGATCACGTGGTGCTCGGGCTTCACGGCCGAGATCTTCATAACGCAGCGGCCGAGATTGCCGTGCAGCAGTCGCAGCCCGCCCTCGGGGCTGAACGGGTTCGAGACCGGGCGAACGATGGCCGGGTCCAGGCTCTCGGCCGCGCCGTCGCGCCACTTCAGCTCGCCGCCGTCCAGATAGGGCTCCTGGGCGTAGCGCGACAGGCCGGGGCCGGCGATGGTCTGGACGTCCTCGTGGACCAGGCCCGCCTTCAAAAGTTCGCGGACCACGAAGGCCATGCCGCCGGCGGCCTGGAAGTGGTTCACGTCGGCCGAGCCGTTCGGATAGACCCGGGCCAGCAGCGGCACGGCGCGCGAGATCTCGTCCATGTCCTCGAGGGTCAGGATGATCCCGGCCGCGTGGGCCATGGCCACCAGGTGCAGAGCGAGGTTCGTCGAGCCGCCGGTGGCCATCAGGCCGGCGACGCCGTTCACGATCGACTTCTCGTCGATCATCCGCCCGACTGGGATATATTCGTTGCCCTTGGCGGTGACGGCGGCGGCGCGGCGGGCGGCCTCCTTGACCAGCGCCTCGCGTAGCGGCGTGTTGGGATGCACGAAGGCCGAGCCGGGCAGATGGAAGCCCATCAGCTCCATCAGCATCTGGTTGGTGTTGGCGGTGCCGTAGAAGGTGCAGGTGCCCGGGCCGTGATAGCTGGCCTGCTCGGCCTCCAGCAGTTCGGCGCGGCCGACCTTGCCCTCGGCGTAGAGGGCGCGGATGCGGGCCTTCTCGCTGTTGGGCAGGCCCGAGGTCATCGGGCCGGCGGGCACGAACAAGGCCGGCAAGTGGCTGAAGGTCAGGGCCCCGATCACCAGGCCCGGGACGATCTTGTCGCAGACGCCGAGATACAGCGCCGCGTCGAAGGCGTCGTGGGTCAGGGCCACGGCCGTCGCCATGGCGATGACCTCGCGCGAGAACAGCGACAGCTCCATGCCGGGACGCCCTTGGGTGACGCCATCGCACATGGCCGGCACGCCGCCGGCGAACTGGGCCGTGGCCCCGACCTCGCGCGCGGCCGCCTTGATCAACGCCGGATAGGCCTCCAGCGGCTGGTGGGCCGACAGCATGTCGTTATAGGCCGAGACGATGCCCAGGTTCGGCGCGTTCGGATCCAGCGCGCGGACCTTGTCGACGCCCGGCGAGGCGGCGAAGGCGTGGGCCCAGTTGGCGCAGGACAGCTTGGCGCGGCCGGGCTTGCTGTCGATCGCCGCCTGCATGTTCGCCAGATAGGCCGCGCGGCTGTCGCGGCTGCGGGCCACGATGCGGGCGGTGACGTCGGCGATGACGGGGTTCAGGCTCATGGCGATCTACTCCGCCCAGAGGATGCGGACCTTGGCGCGGTCCTGGTTCAGGATGGCGGCGATCGGCAGGGCCGGGTCGACCTCGCCGTCCAGCAGGGCGCGCTTGGCCTGGCCGGTGATCAGCAGCACGATCAGCGCCGTGTTGGTCAACGCGTTGAAGGTCAAGCTGATCCGGGCCATGTCGGGCGCCGGGTCGCCAGGCGGCACGGCCAGCACCAGCCGCTCGGACGCGGGGTCCAGACCCTGGGCCAGGGCGGGACTTCCCGGGAACAGCGAGGCGAAATGGCCGTCGGCGCCGACGCCCAGCAGCACCACGCCGAACGGCGCGGCGGCGGCGATGCCGGCCTGAGCCTTCAGGGCCGCCTCCTCGTGGCCGAGGCCCTCGAAATAGAGCGGCGAGAAGCCCGCCCTGGCCGCCTCGCCGGTCAGCAGGTGACGGCGCACCAAGCCCTCGTTGCTGCCGGGATCGGTCGGCGGAACCCAGCGCTCGTCGGTCAGGGTGACCATGACCTTGTCCCAGGGCGCGGTCGCTTGGGCCAGGCGGTCATAGACCGGCGCGGGGGTCGTGCCGCCGGTCGCCGCGAAGCCGGTGACGCCGTGGGCGGCCACCGCCGTCGTCAGCGCCTGGACGATGGTCGCGGCGGCGGCGTCGTACAGCGCCTCGCGGGTCGGGAAGGCTTCGATCTGGGGCTTGGACATCACGCTCAAGCCTTCCAGGACCGGCCGCCGGGCGAGATCAGCCCTTGGGCCGACTGCGGCCCCCAGGTGCCGGCGGCGTAGTGGGCCGGCTCGATATTGGCGTCGGCCCAGGCGGCCGAGACGTCGTCGATGAACTTCCACGCCGCCTCGACCTCGTCGCGGCGCACGAACAGGGTGCGGTCGCCGCGGAACACGTCCAGGAACAGCTTCTCGTAGGCGATCCGGCGACGGCCGCCGCTCTGGCTGAACGACAGCGACAGCGGCAGCGACTGCAGGCGCATGCCCTCTTCCGACAGGCCCGGTCGCTTGTTCATCAGTGTAAGGACAATGTTCTCGTCCGGCTGCAGATCGATGACCAGCCGGTTGGCGTGCAGGTCGCCGCTGGTGGCCGGACCGAAGATGTTGTGCGGCAGCGGCTTGAACTGGACCACGATCTGGGTGCGGCGGTCCGGCAGGTTCTTGCCGGTGCGCAGGAAGAACGGCACGCCGTCCCAGCGCCAGTTGTCGATGGCCACCTTCATGGCCACGAAGGTCTCGGTCTTGGTGGGCTTGCCCACCTCCTCGACATAGCCGGGCCGCGCCGAGCCCTCCACGACGCCCGCCACGTACTGCCCGCGCACGGTGTCGTGGGCCACCGTCTCGCGGGTGAACGGACGCAAGCTGCGGAGAACCTTGACCTTCTCGTCGCGCACCGCGTCCGGATCGAAGCCCGACGGCGCTTCCATGGCGACGAGGCACAGCAGCTGAAGCATATGGTTCTGCACCATGTCCCGCAGCGCGCCGTACTCGTCGTAATAGGGCCAGCGGTCGCCGACCTTCTCGGTCTCGGCGATGGTGATCTGCACGTGGTCGATCGTGTTGCGGTCCCACAAGGGCTCGAACAGCACGTTGGCGAAGCGCAGCGCCGTCAGATTCTGGACCGTCTCCTTGCCCAGATAGTGGTCGATCCGGAAGACCTGGCTCTCGTCGACGATGGCGGCGACGGCGGCGTTGGTCTTCTTCGAACTTTCCAGGTCTCGGCCGATCGGCTTCTCCAGCACCAGACGCGTCGTCGGGCCGGTCAGGCCGGCGGCCTGCAGCGCCGCGCAAGCGGACCCATAGAGGCTGGGCGACAGCGAGAAGAAGATCACCATCAGGCCGTGCGGGCCGATCCGATCGGCCAGGCGCTGGGTATCCTCGGGCTTGGTGATGTCGACGGCGACATAGTCGAGCCGCTCGGCCAGGCGTTTCCAGGCCGCCTCCTCCAGCGTCGCGCGCTTGGCCAGTTGCTCGCGTACCAGGGCCTTGTAGCTCTCGGCGGTGTGGTCGGCGCGCGCCACGCCGACGATGCGAAGGTCGTGCGGCAGCAGTCGATCGACTTCCAAGAAATAGAGCGAAGGCAACAGCATCCGCAGGGCCAGATCCCCCGCCCCGCCAAGCAGCACCAGGACTTCGCCGGCCTCGGCGTCTTCGGTCTTGTTCCTAGCCAATGTCTTCCACCCTATGACAACGTTGTCATGGCATGCCTTCGAGACAAAGGCAAGCGGTCGGCGAGCGCCGTTCCCTCGCGGAAGGACGGCGGGCCCTAACTAGGCCAAACGTCTGGAGCCCGCCATAAGACCAATCGGGTTTTGGCGGATATTTTGTGGCGCGAGGCCGCCTTTCGAGGCGGCGCGTGCCCGGATGGCGGCGCGCTACGCGCCTCCACGAGAAAACCTTGCCCTACCGCCCCGCGCGTGCGGGGGAGCCGGCCGGCTGGCCGGTGCGGAACCGGTCCTTCATCCGGCCGATCCAGCCGCTGAAGGCTTCGTTGTCGGCGGTGACGCGGCTGAAGTCCGCGGCCGACAGCGACTCGACGTTCATGCCCTGCAAGGCGACCCGAAGTCCGTCCGGATTGCCGGCCAGATCCACGAAGCCCGACCAGCGGGTCCGCAGGCGGGCCAGTGAGGCGTTGTCGTCGGCCAGGCTGTAGGCCACCGCCGCGCGCAGCAGCCGCGCCTCGTCGCCGGGGCTCAGGGGTCCGGTGGCCTTGAAGCGGTCGCCCAGCGCCCGCTCGTAAAGCGCGCCCGCCAGCGGCCAGGCGTGCTGCTTCCAGGCGATCTCGGCGCGGATCTCCTGGCCATCGCGACTCGTGTCCTTGTCGACCAGCTCCAGCGCGGCGTCGTAGCGGCCAAGGCCCATCAGGGCGCGCGCGGTCGCCAGGCGGCGCTCGGCGTTCAGGGCCGGCGGCAGGATCGTCGTCCGGGTCGCGTTGATGGTGTCCAGCGCGTCCTCGGGCTTCTTGTTCATCAGGTAGATCCAGGCCAGGTCCGTGGCCACCTGAGCCTTCGGCACGCCGTCGAGGCGGTTGTCGACCTGGTATTTCAGCAGCTTGCCGGCGTCGTCCAGCAGGTCGACATCGACCAGGCGCCGCACCAGGTTGCGAACCATCTGGTCGCCGTCGGCGCCGATCGGGGTCAGGTCCTGGAAGTCGTAGAACAGGCCCACGGCCTGGATCGGCTGCATGCCGTCGGCAAGACCTTGCAGGAACAGCTGGCGGAAGGTGTTGGAGAGGTCGTTCTGCAGCGCCACGGCCTCGGGGCGGTCCGGCAGCTGACGCCCCGCCGAGCGCAGCACCTCCAGCGCCTCGCGATAGCGGCCCTGGTCGATGAACAGCTTGCCCAGCGCCCGGATGACCTCCAGCTCCACCCCGTCGCCGCGCCAGCGATAGCGCAGCTGGTTCAGGGTGTCGGCGGCCTGGGCGGCGCTGATCTGGCCCTTGGCGTAGCCCAGCTCGGTGGCGTGCAGCATGGCGGGCGTCGCGATCCGATCGATCGGCGCCTTGGCGATGGCCTCGAACATCCGGCGCGCGCGCACCTTCTCGCCCTTGGCCTCGAAGATCCGGGCCTGGGTCAGGCGGATGTCCAGCTGATCCTCGATCGGGACCTTGGGCTGGGCGAGAGCCTTCTGAACGAACTGCATGGCGCCGGTCAGGTCGCCGACGCCCAGGGCCGCCTGCGCCTCGGCGTGCAGGAAGCGGGCGCGCCACAGCGGCGGGAAGAGGTCCAGCGCCCTGCCCCCGCCGACGAACTTGGTCCGCGCGTCGGCCCACTGGCCCTGCTTGGTCGAGATGTAGCCGCGCCAGAGCGCGCTGGACGGATCGTCCGCCAGGACCGGCGAGGAGAAGTCGGCGTCGGCCTCGGCCAAGCGCCCGGCCATCACCTTGGCCACGCCACGCAGGCCGCGGAACTCGGCGTCGCCCAGCAGGGTCTGGTGCTTGCGGCCAGCCGCGTTGAGGACGCCGATCGCCTCGAACGACATCTGCGAGCCGACCAGGAACCGGGCCAGCGCCATCCGCGCGCCGGTGTCGCTGTCCTTGCCGTCGCCCTCCGGCGCGGCGGGGATGGCGTTCTGCAGGGCGTTGTAGCGGGCCAGGAACCCGCCGCTGCCCGTCTTGGGCCAGTTGTCGAGATCGATTAGGGCCGGCATCGACATCGGCTGCGGCGCGCCAGCGGCGGCCTCTTCAGGCGGGGTCGAGGCCGAGATCGGCGACAGCGCCAGCCCCTTGGGCCGCCCGATCCGCAACAGGTCGCCATTGGCCTGCACCAGAAGGTCGGGCGCGTAGGTCTCGATGGCCAGGCCCTGCACCGACTGCAGCAGCGCCATCTCGACATAGTCGCGGCGCGACGGCAGGCCCTTGGACGGGGCCAGCGCCGGGGCGACGATCATCTTGTCGCCGACGGCCGGGTCGTCGACCCATACCGCCTTGGTCACGCCCGAGACGGTGGCCGACAGGGTCGCGGGGTGCACGCTCTCGTCGCGCGCCACCTTGATGACGTCGGGCGTCTGCTGCGAGCCGGGACCCAGGCTGATCTTCCACTGCCCGCCCAACCCCTCGGCCACATAGGGCGTGCCGGCCTGGGCGACGATGCGCAGGGCCGTGTAGTCGGCGCCCTTGAAGGCCTGGACCTTGGAATAGCGGACGCTGGACGTCGGCAGCTTGGAGATGTCCAGCCGCGCGGGCGTGTCGAACACGACCCAGATCGCCTCGCCGCGCCGGAACACGGCGGCGCCGGCCGCCGCGGCCCAGTCGAAGACCAGCGTGACCTGCTGGTCCTGCCGCTCGAAACCGACCTTGACCACGCCGCCGGCCGGCATCGGATTGGGCCGCCCGATCGGCGCGGCCGGCGTGGCCGCCTGCGGGGCCTGCGCCGCCCCGGGCTTGGCGAAGATGTTGACGAAGTCGACGCCGTCGGCGTTTCCGAGCCGCGCGTCGGCGTCGTCGGTCAGGGTGACGACCAGTTCCAGCGCGCCGTTCACGTGACGGGCCTCGGAGGCCTTCACCCAGCGCGGCGGCGCGATCTTCAGGGTCGAGAGGTCCGGATTGGCGTCGCGGCTGAACCGCAGCACCAGGGTCTGCCCCTCGCGGTGCGAGACCATCTTGGCCCCGCCCGCCCAGTGGAATTCCAGGCGCGAGAAGTCCGCCGCCTGCGCCACGCGCACGTCCAGCGCGCCGCGCGCCGCCTGGGGCGGCGGCGCGGCCTGCACGGACGGCGCCAGCGTCCCCGCGATGCACGCGGCGGCGACGCTGGAGCGCAGGAGCTGGCGAAGGGTCATGGTCCTCCCTTAACCGGCCTTCTTGGCGGGCGACTTGGCCCCTTTCGGCGCGGCCCCGGCCAAGGCCGCGTCGGCCTGCTGGCCAGGCGCGGAGCCCGAGGCGGCGGGCGTGGCGGCGGCGTTGTCGGCCACCGCGGCCTTGCCCTTCTCGACGGCCGGATTGGCCATGCGCGAGGCCAGGCGCTCGGTCAGGATCTTCGCGTCGCCCGGCGCCATATTGGCCAGGATCTGCGACAGCGCCCGCTCCTTCATCTTGGCGGCGATCGGCAGGCGCACCTCGTCGGACAGCAACGTCATGCGAGCGGCGGCGTCCTTGGGCTTCATGCCCTGATAGACGGTGACCAGACGGTCGGTCTCGGCCTGCTTCTGGGCGTCGACCTGGCCCAGCAGGCCCTGGATGTCGCCCTTCAGACCGCTCAGCGCCTTCATCTTGGTGTCGAGCTTGGCTTCGGCGGCGGCCAGCAGCTGGAGCTGGACGTCGATGTCCTGCTCGCGCTGATCCAGCTGCCCGCGACGCGCGCCCAGGCTTTGCAGCACCCGCAGTTCGGCCGGCGACAGACCCGCCTCCTTGGCCAGGGCGTCGGCCGAGGGCGCGCAGACGCGCGGCGGCGGGGCGTTGGCGGCGGCCGGCTGGCCGGCGCTCTCGGCGGAGGTCGCCTGCTCGCCGTCCTTGGCGGCGTCCTTCTTGGCGCCCTTCTGGGAGTCGGGCTTGGCCACGCCCTCGGCGAAGGCCTTGGCCCCGCCCACCAGATCCGGCAGCGACCGGGCGCCGGCCAGGGCGTTGATCGCCAGCACGCCGCCGGCGGCGACGCCGACCAGGGGCAGGATGCGCGGAACGTTCTTCATCGGCGGGGCGCTCTTGGATTGCTTCCAGGACGCGGGCCGTCGGCGGGCCCGTCGAACAAGTCATCATCGATCCGCGCCCGTGAACGCGGGGTTTCGGCGGGCGGAGTCGGGCGTGAAATCGGGCGCGGGAGGGGCTCGCCGCGCGCGGCGCGCTCGACCCGGTCCTCGCGATCCAGCAGGCGCTCGAAATCGGCGGCCGACAGACGGCGCTCGCCAGGGGCCGGCGCGACGGTCGGCGGCGGCTCCGACGCGCGCGTGGGACGCGGCGTCGACGCGGAAGGCGCGGCCAGCGGCCGATTGATCCGCTCGTCCAGCTGGGCGGCAAGAGCCTGGGCGCGCTCGATGCGCACCGCAAGGGTCTCGGCGGCCTCGTCGGTGGCCGCGCGCAGATCGGCCAGCCCCTGCTCGGCGCGGGCGGCGGCGGTGTCCAAGTCCTTGACGGCCTTGGCGAAACCCTCGTGGCTGTCGCGCAGCGCCTTCAGCCGCCGCTCCAGACGCCAGCCGAAGGCGAGCGCCGCGATCAGCAGCACCGCCAGAAACCCGTTCATGGCCAGGGCGACGACGCTCATTTCAGCTTCTGAACCGCCTTCTTGGCCGCGGGCGTCAGCGGCGCCTCGGCGCGCACGGCGATCGAGTGGTTGCGGCGACCCATGCGGCCGCGCGTCAGCGGAATGGCGCCGGCGCGCAGCTCGACCAGGCTGTCGGGCGTGGCGTTCAGCATCAGGGTGTCGCCGACCTGCATGTTCAGCACGCGCGACAGCGGCACCTGCTGCTCGTCGAGCACGGCGCGCACCTCCATCTGGGTGGTCCACAGCTCGGTGGCCAAGTGGCCTTCCCAGATGTTGTCGCGGCCGAACTTCTCGCCCATGAACTGCTGCAGCAGCATCTTCCGGATGGGCTCCAGCGTGGCGTAGGGCAGCAGGAGCTCGATGCGCCCGCCCCGGTCTTCCATGTCGATGCGCAGCTTGACCAGGATCGCCGCGTTGGCCGGCCGGGCGATGGCGGCGAAGCGCGGATTGGTCTCGAGGCGGTCAAGGCTGAACGAGACGGGATGCAGCGGCTCGAAGGCGCTCTTCAGATCGTGCAGCACCACCTCGATCATCCGCTGCACCAAGACGCGCTCGATCGTGGTGTAGGGCCGACCCTCGATGCGCATCGCCGCCGTGCCGCGACGGCCGCCCAGCAGCACGTCGACGATCGAGTAGATCAGGTTCGAGTCGACCGTCAGCAGGCCGTAATTGTCCAGTTCCTCGGCCCGGAACACCGCCAGGATGGCCGGCAGCGGGATCGAGTTCAGATAGTCGCCGAAGCGGATCGAGCTGATGTTGTCGAGGCTGACTTCCACGTTGTCGGACGTGAAGTTCCGCAAGCTGGTCGTCATCAACCGCACCAGGCGGTCGAAGACGATTTCCAGCATCGGCAGGCGCTCGTAGCTGACCAGCGCCGAATTGATGATCGCGCGGATGCCGGTGCGGTCGTCGGCGCCGTCGCCGGACAGATCGAAGCCCAGCAGGCTGTCGATCTCGTCCTGGTTCAGGATGCGCTCGGAGCCGCCCTCGCCGCCGCCGTCGTCCCAGCCGCCCATGCCGCCGGAGAAGTCGCCGAACTCATTGGTCCCCTCGCCCGCGCCGTCGAAGGCGCCGGGGGGATTTTGCGAGGCCCACTGGGCCATCGCCTCCTGATCGTCGAGTTCGTCCGCCATGATGGTTCGCCCCAACCCGCCCGAGGGCTTAGTTGATCAGCATCTCCTCGATGAGCACCGCGTTCACCTTGGCCGGCGCGGCGACCAGGTTCACCCGGCGCAGCAGCTCGACCCGCAGCTGGTAGGTGCCTTGCGAGCCGTTCAGGTCCTCGGGGCGCAGTTCGCGAAGGAAGGTCTGGAACATGTCCTGCAGCCTGGGCAGATTCGGCGTCAGCGCGTCGGCCGTATCCTGGTCGGGCAGCTCGAACGTCAACTTCAGCTTCAGGAAGGTCGACTTGCCGTCGGCCGTCTGCAT
Organism: uncultured Caulobacter sp.; assembly: GCF_947036865.1. GTDB lineage: Bacteria > Pseudomonadota > Alphaproteobacteria > Caulobacterales > Caulobacteraceae > Caulobacter. Next base: position 25,358 of record NZ_CAMQSF010000032.1, read on the forward strand.
GTTCACGACGATGTCGGGCAGGGTGTAGAAGACCACGCCGTCGGGGCCTTCCTTGATCGTCGGCACGCCGGCGCCGCCGGCCGCGGCGTCCTTGCCCTCGCCCTTCTTCTCGCCGCCCTTTTCTTCTTTCTTTTCCTTCTTCTTTTCCTTCTTTTCCTTGCCGTGCTCGCCCGCCTCGGCGGCCGGCTTCGGCTTCAGAAGGAAGAAGGCCGTGGCCCCGCCGCCGCCCAGGACGAGCACGCCCGCGGCGATCGCGATGATCAGGATCGGAGGCTTCTTCTTCGCCGGAGCTTCGCCCTCGGCGCCCTCTTCGCCTTCGGGAGCGGGAGCTTCCTTCTCGGGTTTGTTGGCCACGCGCGCGGTTCCTTGGAATCTATACCCGTACTCATGCGCGAGGCATGGTTAACGATGTGTTTTGCCGGCCATTTGGTCGCAGGCTGAATCTGCCCGGCAGACTCCGACCCACCACCCCGCGTTAACCTTCCTATTCTCTGATTTATCGGAACTTTTCGGCCTGGCACGAAGGTTGCTTCAGGAGGTTCGGCGCAATTGTCGCGCCAGCCGCCCGAGTTAACTCGCCATGGACAACGCGCTCTACGTCGGCCTCTCGCGTCAGATGACGCTGCGCCGCCAGCTCGACATCGTGGCCAACAACGTCGCCAACGCCAACACCACCGGCTTCAAGGTCGAGGACCTGATGGTCCGCACCGAGCAGGCCAAGCCGGCCAAGACCCTCGACGGCGCCGCGCCGGTCAAGTTCGTGCTCGACTCGGGCGTGGCCCGCGACTTCAGCCAGGGCGCCCTGACCAAGACCGGCGGCGATTTCGACCTCGCCATCGAAGGCAAGGGCTTCTTCAAGGTCCAGACGGCCGGCGGCGAGCGCTACACCCGCGACGGACGCTTCACGACCAACCAGGAAGGCGTGCTGGTCACCCAGGCGGGCAACCAGGTGCTCGACGAGGGCGGCGGCCAGATCACCATCGATCCCACGCTCGGGCCGGTGCACATCGGCAAGGACGGCACGGTCAGCCAGGGCGCGGTCCGGGTCGGCAAGATCGCCGTGGTCCGCCCCGACGACCTGTCCAGCCTGGCCAAGGACGGCGACAACCTCTACCGCAACACCGCCAACACCAGCCTGCAGCCCGTCCAGGACGCGCAGGTCCAGCAGGGCATGCTGGAGGCCTCCAACGTCAACTCGGTCCTCGAGATCACCAAGCTGATCGAGATCCAGCGCGCCTACGAGGGCGTGGCCAAGATGATGGACAACACCGCCGAACTCTCGCGCAGCGCCGTCGAGCGCCTGGGCAAGCTGAACTAAGGGAACGCTAGCCGATGCAAGCTCTCCGCACCGCCGCTTCGGGCATGGCTGCTCAGCAGCTGAACGTCGAAGTCATCTCGAACAACATCGCCAACATGAACACCGTTGGCTTCAAGCGTCAGCGGGCCGAGTTCCAGGACCTGCTGTACCAGACCATCGAGCGCGCCGGCTCGCAGTCGTCCAGCAACGGCAACATCGTGCCGACGGGCGTGCAGGTCGGCGGCGGCGTCAAGGCCGGTTCGACCTATCGGATCACCGAACAGGGCACCCCCACCCTGACCGACAACCCGCTGGACGTCGCGATCCAGGGCAAGGGCTATCTGCCGATCCTGCTGCCCTCGGGCGAGACCGCCTACACCCGGGCCGGCAACTTCTCGACCAACGAACAGGGCCAGATCGTCACCGAGGACGGCTACACCGTCCAGCCGGGCATCACGATCCCGCAGAACGCCACCGACATCACGATCAGCAAGACCGGCCTGGTGCAGGTCAAGCTGGACGGCCAGACCGCGCCGCAGACCGTGGGCCAGATCCAGCTGGCCAACTTCATGAACGAGGGCGGGCTCGAGGCGATCGGCGACAACATGTTCCTGGAGACCGCGGCCTCGGGCGCGGCCAACCTCGCCGCCCCGGGCCAGCCGGGCTTTGGCATGCTGCTGCAGCACTACACCGAGGCCTCGAACGTCGACGCCGTCTCGGAAATCACCGCCCTGATCACCGCCCAGCGCGCCTACGAGATGAACTCGAAGGTGATCACCACGGCCGATCAGATGCTGCAGACCACCTCGCAGATGAGGTCGTAAGCCGATGAGATCCCTGCTCCTCGCCGCCGCCGCGACCCTGGTCGTCACCGCGCTCTCGGCTCCCGCCTTCGCCGGGACGCCGGTCACCCTGCGGCTCGACACCACCGACGCCGATGGTCGCATCACCCTGGGAGATCTGTTCGACGGCGTCAGCGGCCCCGCCGCCAATCTGGTGATCGCCGCCCGAGTCGGCCCGACCGCGGTGCTCGACGCCAGCCAGGTGCAGATGTCCGCCCGCCGCGCCGGGTTCGACTGGAACAACGCCAACGGCATCCGCCGCATCATCGTGCGCGAGGGCGTCGACAACGGCGGCGTCTCGGCCAACGGCGCCGTCCAGGCCAGCGCCCCGCGCGGCAATGTGGAAGTTCTTGCCTATGCCCGCAGCCTCGCGGCCGGCGAAATCGTCCAGCCGCAGGACCTGGTCTATGTGAAGATGGCCGGCGCGCCGGTCGACGCGCCGCGCGACGCCGACGCGGTGATCGGCATGGCCGCCAAGCGCCCCCTGCGCGAGGGGGCCGCCGTCTCCACCCGCGACGTCGCCGCCGCCCAGGTCATCAAGGCCGGCGATCTGATCACCGTCACCTATGACGACGGCGGGATTTCCCTGGCGCTGCAGGCCAAGGCCATGACCGCCGCCGCCGCGGGCGAGGTCTTCACCGTCCAGAACACCCTGTCCAACAAGATCATCCAGGCGGTCGCCACCGGCCCTGGAACCGCCGCCGTCGGCCCGCGCGCCCTGGCGCTGCAGGCCCGCTCCCAACCCCTCCGTTTCGCCGCCCGCTAAGAGGTATTCCGCCCATGCGTCGCCCCGTCGTCCTCGCCGCCGCCGTCCTGCTGGCCCCGCTGGCCGCCTGCTCCACCGTCACCGAGGCCGTGAAGGGCCCGCAACTGGCGCCCGTCGGCTATCCGGCCGAGCTGGCCCCCATGCAGCAGCAATATGTCTCCGCCCGCGAGCCGGCCCCGCAGGCGGCGTCCGCCAACTCGCTGTGGCGGGTCGGCGCCCGCGCCTTCTTCAAGGATCAGCGGGCCAGCCGCGTGGGCGACATCCTGACCGTCATGATCGACATCGACGACAGCGCCAACACCAAGAACCAGACCGACTCCTCGCGGACCTCGACCACCAAGGCCGGCGTGCCGCACTTCCTGGGCCTGGAGTCCAGCCTGGGCAAGATCCTGCCGGGCGCGTTCGACCCGGCCAACGCGCTGGAGACCAAGTCGGCAACCACCAACGCCGGCGCCGGCAGCGTCCAGCGGTCGGAAAAGATAAGCCTGACCATCGCCGCCGTGGTCAGCCAGGTCCTGCCGAACGGCAACATGGTCATCCAGGGCACCCAGGAGGTCCGCACCAACGCCGAGCTGCGCCAGCTGACCGTCGCCGGCATCGTGCGCCCCGAGGACATCTCGGCCGCCAACACCATCAAGCACACCCAGATCGCCGAGGCCCGTATCAGCTACGGCGGCCGAGGCGACATCAGCCGCGTCCAGAAGACCCCGGCCGGCCAGTCGCTGGTCGAGAAGTTCTCGCCGTTCTGAACGCGCGAGACATCCAAGACCTTCGGGCGCGGCGGCCGCGAGGCTTCCGCGCCCGTTCCGTTTCAGGAGCCGTTCAGCTTCGTCCGGCGTTGATCGGGGAAGGAGGGGCCGTCATGAAACGCCGCATCGCCTTCGCCGCCTTGGGTTTCGCCGCGCTGCTGGCGGGCTGCGCGCACGAGAAGGCGGGCCTCGACGGCTACCACTGGGCCTATCTGGAAGCGGGCGCGGAGGGCCCCCGCCTCGCCTATGGCCGTCCGGACAGCGACGACGTGGTGCTGATGTTCACCTGTCAGCCGGGTCGGGACCAGGTGAGCGTCTGGGCCGAAGCCCCCGGCAAGGAGCTGGTCCTGGCGTCCGGCCGGATCGAGAGCCGCTTCCCCGGCGCGCATGTAGAGGACGAGATGAGCGAGACCGGTCACCTTGAAGCCCACGGCAAGGCCAGCGCCCCGGCCCTGGCGGCGTTCAAACGCTCGGGCGAGCTGACCTTGGTGACCCAAGGCGAGCGGCACGGCCTGACGGCGGACGGTGTGGATCGCGGACGCGTGCGGGCGTTCTTCAGGGCGTGCGGCGTTTAGAAACCGTCATCCCGCGCACAAAGAAGCGCGGGATGGCGAACGGATGAAGGTCTGAGAAGGGTAGAACGGAGACGTCGTGTCCTCTAACCTCCGGCACGTGAAGACGATCTCCCTCGCCCTCCTGGTGTTCATCCTGCCGGTCCTTGTCGGAGCAGGTAACGCCAGCACGCCGGACGGCAATGAGCCGGTCGCTTATGGATGCGGTGAGGTTGTCGTCGTCGGGCGCGTCAAGACAGTCGCATATGCAGACCTAACCAGTGGCGGCGATGTGCTCGGCCACGACCGGTATGATATGCAGCTCAGGATTAAGCGCGTGCTTCGGGGCAAAGAAACCCGTCGGGTTGTTCCGGTGAGCGGGTTTTCGCATGGTCAGTTGCGTGAAGACGTCGACCTTTGGCTTGTCCTCACGCCGGCTAACGGCGCCTACGCCATTCGCACCGGAAACCTCGCGCGCATCCCACACAGGTTCGCGTCAAAATGCGGCTGAGAAACTCATTCAAGAGATCGAGCTGCACGTCTACCATGGATGGAAGGCGGCCACGTTGTTGCTAAGCTAACCGTCATGGATTGCCTGACTTCCATCCTCCATGCAGCTTTTATGCTTTTGCTTTTTGGATCGTTGGCTGGCGCTTGGATAAACGGCGTCGCCGACGTTTTTGAAAGCCCGGCGATCGGGTGAAGTTCGAACCAGCCTACCGACCGGGTGAACTGTCTATCGCTCGCTCGATCCCAAGAGATTCCAAGGCACAATACTTCGGCGCGTCGCTTGGCTTGTAATAATGCCAATCGGGTTGCTGTGGCTTTCTGTCCTGACGTTCGTTGTGGTCATGGCCGTCATCGCCACATAGGCCGCTAGGGGCCGTGAGCAGCCTCGCCCCCCTTCAGAAACCCGCCCTTCACACCGCTCTCGGGAAGCCAATCCCCCTCTCGGCCACCCCTAAGCCCGCCGCCCGGCCCCCGCCGCGGTGACATTGTCCATGCCCAGCGCCGCTAGCGCGCCGCGCAGGATGCCCTCGGCGTCGAGACCCGCCTGGGCGTACATGGCGTCGGGCTTGTCCTGGTCCTGGAAGATGTCGGGCAGGCACAGGGTGCGGACCTTCAGACCGCGATCCAGAGCGCCATGCTGGGCCAGGGCCTGCAGCACGAAGCCGCCGAAGCCGCCCATCGCCCCCTCCTCCACCGTCACGATCGCCTCGTGCTCGCGCGCCAGGCGCAGGAGGAGGTCGATGTCGAGCGGCTTGGCGAAGCGGGCGTCGCAGACGGTGGCCGACAGGCCGCGCGCGGCCAGCAAGTCGGCGGCCTTCAGGCTTTCGGACAGGCGCGTGCCGAACGAGACGATGGCGACGCTGGTCCCTTCTCGGACGATGCGGCCCTTGCCGATCTCCAGCGGGTCGATGCTTGCCGGCATCTCCAGACCCAGGCCCTCGCCGCGCGGATAGCGGAAGGCGCTGGGGCGGTCGTCGATGGCGGCGGCGGTGGCGACCATGCGGGCCAGTTCCACCTCGTCGGCGGCGGCCATCAGCACCATGCCGGGCAGCGCCCCCATGAAGCCGATGTCGAAGCTGCCGGCGTGGGTGGGGCCGTCGGCGCCGACTAGGCCCGCCCGGTCCATGGCGAAGCGCACCGGCAGGCCCTGGATGGCCACGTCATGCACCACCTGGTCGTAGCCGCGCTGCAGGAAGGTCGAATAGATCGCCGCGAACGGCTTCATGCCGTCGGCCGCGAGGCCCGCCGCGAAGGTCACCGCGTGCTGCTCGGCGATGCCGACGTCGAAGGTCCGCTCGGGGAAGGCCTTCTGGAACAGGTCCAGGCCCGTGCCCGAGGGCATGGCGGCGGTGATGGCGACGATCTTGTCGTCCTTCCTGGCCTGCGCGATCAGTTCCTGGGCGAAGACCTTGGTGTAGCTCGGCGGGCCGCCGGCGGCCTTCTGCTGCTGGCCGGTGACCACGTCGAACTTGACCACCGCGTGCAGCTTGTCGGCCGCGCCCTCGGCCGGGGCGTAGCCCTTGCCCTTCTGGGTCACGCAATGGACCAGCACCGGCTTGTCCTCGAACGCCTTGGCGTTCTTCAGCACGCTGACCAGGGCGTCCATGTCGTGGCCGTCGATCGGGCCGATGTAATAGAAGCCCAGCTCCTCGAAGAAGGTGCCGCCGGTGACCATGCCGCGGGCGTATTCCTCGGCCTTGCGAGCCGCCTCGCGCATCGGGGTCGGCAGCGGCAGGTTCTCGACGACGGTCTTGCCCAGCTTGCGCACCGAGCGATAGGCGCCGCCCGAGACCAGATTGGCCAGATAGGCGCTCATGCCGCCCACCGGCGGGGCGATCGACATGTCGTTGTCGTTCAGGATGACGATCAGGCGCTTGGTGGTGTCGGTCGCCGCGTTCATCGCCTCATAGGCCATGCCCGCGCCCAGCGAGCCGTCGCCGATCACGGCGATGACGTTGTTGTCCTCGCCGCCGGCCGCCACGCGGGCGTCGCGCGCGGCGCAGAAGCCCAGGGCCGCCGAGATCGAGGTCGCCGCGTGGGCCGCGCCGAATGGGTCGTATTCGCTCTCGGCCCGCTTGGTGAAGCCCGACAGCCCGCCGCCCTGGCGCAGGGTGCGGATGCGGTCGCGGCGGCCGGTCAGGATCTTGTGCGGATAGGCCTGGTGGCCGACGTCCCAGATCAGAATGTCCTTGGGCGTCTCGAACACGTGGTGCAGGGCCACGGTCAGCTCGACCACGCCCAGGCCCGCGCCCAGGTGCCCGCCCGTCACCGAAACGGCGTCGATCGTCTCGGCGCGCACCTCGGCGGCCAGCTGTTTCAGCTCGGCGATCGAGAGGCCGCGCGTATCCGCCGGCGAGGCGATGGTGTCGAGCAGGGGTGTTTTGGAGGACATGTCGGAAGAAAGCGCGGTCAGTTGCGGCGGTCCAGCACGAAATCGACGCTCGCGCGCAGATGTTCGGCCCTTTCGCCAAAGATATCGAGATGGGAACGCGTCTGGGCCGCCAAAAGCGCCACGCGCTCCTTGGCCGCGTCGAGTCCCAGCAGGGTGACGTAGTTGGCCTTGCCCTTGGCGGCGTCCTTGCCGCCGGCGGCCTTGCCCAGCATCGCTTCGTCGCCCTCGGCGTCGAGGATGTCGTCGACGATCTGGTAGGCCAGGCCCAGGTCCTGGGCGAAGGCCATCAGGGCGGCGCGCTCGGCCTCCTTGGCGCGGGCGATGATCAGCGGGATCTCGAAGGCGAAGGCGATCAGGGCGCCGGTCTTCAGGCGCTGCATCCGCGCCACCGCGCCCAGGTCGTCGCGGACTCCCAGAATGTCGATCATCTGGCCGCCGGCCATGCCCTTGGCGCCCGAGGCGATCGCCAGCTTGCGCACCAGTTCCGAGCGCACGTGGCCGTCGTCGTGGGTGTCGGGGTGGGCCATGATCTCGAAGGCCGCCGTCTGCAGCGCGTCGCCGGCCAGGATCGCGGTGGCTTCGTCGTATTGCTTGTGCACGGTCGGCCGGCCACGCCGCATGTCGTCGTCGTCCATGGCCGGCAGGTCATCGTGCACCAGGCTGTAGGCGTGGATGCACTCCAGCGCGCACGCCGCCCGCAGCACCGGCCGCTCGGGCAGGTCGAACATCTTGCCGGTTTCAAGCGCGAAGAACGGCCGCAGCCGCTTGCCGGGGCCTAGCGCGGCGTAGCGCATGGCCTCGGTCAGGCGCGTCTCGGGGCCGTCGGCGCGCGGCAGCAGCTCGTCCAGCGCCACGGTGACGATGTCGGCGGCCTGGACGATCCGCCGCGAAAGGTCGTCGGCGTCGTTCAAGCGCCTCGCTCCCCGGCCTTGCACGCGGCCGTCCTGGGGCTAGCCGCCGCCATCAGTTGAACTCGGCCGGTTCGGCGGAGACGGCGCCCCCTTGGCCCAGGACGATCTTCTCGACCTTCAGCCGCGCGGCCTCCAGCTTCTTCTCGCAGTGCGCCTTCAGGGCCGCGCCGCGCTCGTAGATGTCGATCGAGCGCTCCAGCGCCGCCTGGCCGGACTCCAGCTCCTGGACGATCCGCTCCAGCTGCGCCAGGGCTTCCTCGAAGCTGAGGGCGGCGATGTCGGCGGGAATGGTCGCGGCTTCGGTCATTTCAACTCTCAGGTGAACGCCGGTCAGCCTAGTGGCGACGGCCGGCGCGAGCAACGGCCTAGAGCCTGGGCGTGGTTAAGGGAAGAGGCTTTGCGGATCAGACGCGACGGAAGCGTTTGAGGCTCCAATAGCCATGACCCTGATCAAGCAGCTGGGTCAGGCCGCGCCGCTTCAGGGCGTTGGCGATCATCCAGTTGAAGAAGCCGTGCGCCAGCACCAGAACGTCCTGGCCCTGATCGGCCAGCGCGATCAGCCGGTCGGCGGCCTGGCCGGCCCGGACCTCGGCCTGGGCGCGGGTCTCCTGCCCGCCGTGATGGTCGAAGAACCACCACCAGAACCGCGAGAAGAAGCCCAGGCGCTTCGGCGACATACGAATCCACGGCGGCCAGGGCGGCGGCGGCAGCGGCGCCTCGATCAGGATCTCGTCGGTGGCGAAGGCGCGGTCGCCGACCACCGCCTGGGCGGTCTCGATCGCGCGTCGGCGGGTCGAGGCGATGATCACGCCGGCCTCGCGGGCGATCCGGATCAGATCGTCGGGCGGCGTCTGCCCGGCCTTGAGCCCGCCGACCTCGTAGCGCGCCCACCAGTCGCCGTATTCGGGCGCGTTCAGCGTGAGATCGCGCGACAGGGCCGGTTCGCCGTGGCGAGCCAGGGTGATGGTCCCCGACCGGGCGGGCGGAGACGATGGGTCGGCGGTCGTGACGTCGGCCATCTTGTCGAAGAGCCGTTCGGCCGCTTGGCCGCCCCGCCCTCACCCCTCCTGCAGAGCGCGAACATGCGCGGCGGCGGACCGCCCGAGCGCCTGGAGGTCGTAACCGCCCTCGAGCGACGACACAACCCGGCCCTTGGCCCGCGCGTTCGCGACCGAAACGATCGCCCGGGTCGCCCAGGCGAAATCGTCCTCGTCCAGGCTCTGGGCCGACAGCGGATCGCGCGCGTGGGCGTCGAAGCCGGCCGAGACGATCACCAGCTCGGGCGCGAAGGCGTCGACCTTGTCCAGCAGGCCCTCGAATCGCGACCGCCAGACCTCGCGCGGCGCGTGCGGCGCCACGGTGGCGTTGATGATATTGCCGAGGCCCGTCTCCGACGGATCGCCGGTGCCGGGATAGAGCGGCGACTGGTGGATCGAGGCGACCAGCACCGTCGGATCATGCTCGAACACCGCCTGGGTCCCGTTGCCGTGGTGGACGTCGAAGTCGACGATAGCCACCCGCTTCAGCCCCGCCGCCTGGGCCGCGCGGGCGGCGACGGCGACGCTGGAGAACAGGCAAAAGCCCATGGCCACGCTCGGCTCGGCGTGGTGACCCGGCGGTCGAACGGCGCAGAAGGCGCGCTCGAGCTCGCCCACCGCCACGGCCCGGACCGCCGCGACGCTGGCCCCGGCGGCGCGGCGCGCGGCGGCCAGGCTGCCGGGCGACATCACCGTGTCGGGATCCAGCGCCACGCGGCCGGCCGCCGGGGCGGCGTCGAACACCGCCTCGACATAGGCCTTCGGATGAGTCCGCAGCAGATCCTCGACCGCCACCAGAGGCGCCTCGCGAGGGTCGAGAGCCAGGTTCGGATCGTCGTCCAGCGCGTCCAGCACCGCCCGCAGCCGCGCGGGACTCTCCACGTGCCCGTCGCCGGGCTGGTGGTCGAGCATGTCCAGATGGGTGTACAGCGCCAGAGCCATCAGGGGGTTCTAGACCTTGCACGACGCCACGACCATCCGCCGCGCCACGATCGACGACGCCGACACCGTGTCCAGCCTGGGCGCGCGGACCTTCACCGAGACTTTCGCTCACCTCTATCCGACCGAGGATCTGGAGACCTTCCTGGCCTATGCCTACGGCCTGGAGCGAACGCGGAACGATCTGGCCCATCCGGACAAGGCCACCTGGCTGCTGGAGGACGAGGACGGCGAGGCGATCGGCTACGCCCTCGCCGGCCCTTGCGACCTGCCGCACGACGAGGTCGCGCCGGGCGATGGCGAGCTCAAGCGGATCTATGTGCTGAAGTCGCATCAGGGCGGCGGCCGGGGCTCGCGGCTGCTGGAGACCGCGCTGGACTGGCTGGGGCCCCGCCGGATCTGGATCGGCGTCTGGTCGGAGAATTACGGGGCGCAGAGGCTGTATGGTCGCCTGGGCTTCGAGAAGGTGGGTGAATACCACTTCCCCGTTGGCGAGACGCGGGACCTGGAGTTCATCCTGCGGCGGGGCTGAGGGCCGCGCGAAATCTCCTCTCCCCAGTGGGGGAGGTGTCGACGCGAAGCGGTGACGGAGGGGGAAGAGGCAAGGTCCGCGGGGCTTGCCCCTCCGACGCTTCGCGCCGCCTCCCCCCTGGGGGGAGGATTGGATTGCGTCGGCTCGCGATCCCCTACACAATCCGAACATCTGTTCGAAAGCCGCGCCGATGTTCCTTCGCTTCTTCTCCGAGCTCCGCCAGGCCAAGGTGCCGGTGTCCCTGCGCGAATACCTCCTGCTGATGGAGGCCCTGGACAAGGACGTCATCGACCGCACGGTCGAGGACTTCTACTTCCTGTCGCGCGCCAGTCTGGTGAAGGACGAGAAGAACCTCGACAAGTTCGACCGGGTGTTCGGCCACGTCTTCAAGGGCTTGGAGACCGTCAACGAGGGTCTCGCCGCCGACATTCCCGAGGAATGGCTGAAGGCCCTGACCGAGAAGTTCCTGACCGACGAGGAAAAGGCCCAGATCGAGGCCATGGGCGGCTTCGAGAAGCTGATGGAGACCCTGCAGGAGCGCCTGCGCGAGCAGAAGAAGCGCCACGAGGGCGGAAACAAGATGATCGGTTCGGGCGGCACCTCGCCGTTCGGCAACAACGGCTACAATCCCGAGGGCGTCCGGATCGGCCAGGACAAGAGCCGCCACGGCCGCGCGGTTAAGGTCTGGGACAAGCGCGAGTACAAGAACCTCGACGACAGCGTCGAACTCGGCACCCGCAACATCAAGGTCGCCCTACGCCGCCTGCGCAAGTTCGCCCGCACCGGCGCGGCCGAAGAGCTGGATCTGCCCGGCACGATCAAGGGCACGGCCGAGAAGGGCTATCTGGACATCCAGCTGCGGCCCGAGCGCCGCAACGCCATCAAGGTGCTGATCTTCTTCGACATCGGCGGCTCGATGGACGGCCACATCAAGCTCTGCGAGGAGCTGTTCAGCGCCGCCAAGACCGAGTTCAAGAACCTGGAATTCTACTACTTCCACAACTGCCTCTACGAGGCGGTCTGGAAGGACAATAAGCGCCGTCACACCGAGAAGATCCCGACCTTCGACGTGCTGCACAAGTTCCCGGCCGACTACAAGGTGATCTTCGTCGGCGACGCGACCATGAGCCCCTACGAGATCACCTATCCGGGCGGCAGCGTCGAGCACTGGAACGAGGAGCCCGGCGCGATCTGGATGCAGCGGGTCACCGACATCTATCAGAGCTGCGTCTGGCTGAACCCGACGCCCGAGCGGCATTGGGACTACACCCAGTCGATCGGCGTGATGAAGCAGATCCTGTCGAACCGCATGTACCCGCTGACCCTCGAAGGCCTGGACAAGGCAATGCGCGAGCTCGTGCGGGGTTAGAACCGCGGCGGCGTCTCGCCGACGTGGCCCACGTCGGCGCTGGGCTGGCCGACCAGCGGCACCGGCGGCGTAGGGTCGTGATCGTTGGCGATCGTGGTTCCGACCTTGAAGGTTCCGGCCACGGCGCCGCCCAGCAGGATGAAGACGTCCTCGCGCCCGTCGCCGTCGATGTCGAAGCCCACGCGCGCGCCGCTGACGATCTGCCCGATCCCCGCCGCCGCGGCGGTGCTGCCCTCGCCCAGGGCGTGGCCTTGCGCGGCCAGAACATCCGCCACGTTGGCGGTGTTGACCACGGTCAGATGGCCCTGCCCCTGCACCGCCAGGTGGTCGCCCTTGGCGGCCGAGTAGTCGAGAACGACGCCCAGCAGCGCGTCGGCGGGGGTCGCCGGCGGCTTGGCCGAGACCAGGAAGGTGTCCGCGCCGGCGCTGCCGGAGGCCACGACCCGCGCGTTCATGACGATGCGATCGTCGCCCGCGCCGCCGTCGATCCGATCGACCTCGCCCTTACCGGCGCCGCCGCCGTCGATATAGTCGTTGCCCGGCCCGCCGGCGATGACCTCGCCGGTGGGGCCGCCGACCAGGACGTCGTTGCCGACCGTGCCCGAGATCGTGGCCTTGGCGCTGGCCAAGCCCGTCGACGCGAAGGCCGGACCGGAAATCGGCAGTTCATACCGCCCTTCCGGCGCCGGCTCCTGGACCGGCGCGCGCGCATCCTCGGAGGCCAGCTTGGCGGGCGCGGCGGCCGGCGCGACCGGGGTGATATGGACGACCGGCAGCGCGTCGGCCGGCGGCGGCGGCGGCGCCTGTGGCGCGCTCTGAAGGCTCGTCGTCTTCTGCGGGGCCTCGGCCGGCGGGCTCGCGACGGGCGCGGCGGTCGGCCCCGCGACGTGGCCTTGGACGCGACCGGCCTCGACGCTCAGCGCGGCGATCAGCTTCGAGCTCAGGTCTTCGACGACCAGATCGTCGACGTGCGGCAGGGTTTCGAAATTCAGACGGCCGGCCTCGCCGGGATCCGGTCCGCGCAGCTCGAGATAAAGGCCGACGGCGATCACCAGCGACAGGAACGACTGGGCTTCTCGGCTGGACGGATTGAACGCCACGACGACCGACCCCGCCTCCTGCGGCGCGCCGGAGGACAACACCTGGCGCAGCGCGCCCCAGAGGCTGCTGACCTGATGGTACATGTCGACGGCCGCGTCGTGGACCACGAACTGACCGTCGATCCGGGCGATGTGCACCAGGACGTCCTGGTTGGCGTCGGTCACGACGTACCAGGGATCGCCCGAATCCGTCTTGCCGAAGACGCCGTCGACCGCCCCGTAGCTTTCGGCCAGCTGCCGGGTCAACAGCGCCAGCAAGCCCCGTTCGTTGGGAGACCAGTCTCCGCCGAGCGGCTTGGGGTTGAAGGCCAGGATCTCACCCATGGCGCGGCTCGATCAGGCCCGCGCCGCGCGATCGGCGACCACCGGTTCGGCCTCGCCGTCGAACAACAGGCGATGCAGCTCGGGCTCGTAATAGCGCAGCAGCGTGCGGGCGAACTGGGTCGGGTCCAGGCCCAGGCTCTCGGCCCAGACGGCCTGCGCCTCGATCGGCACGCGCCCCAGGCCGTTCTCCACCTGCGAGACGAAGGTGTAGTAGCGCAGCCCCGTCTTCTCGGCCAATTCGGCCTGGGTCAGGCCCGCGGCCTCGCGCGCTGCCTTGAGCCACCGCCCCGCCTCGCGACGGAGGGACTTGGTGAGCGCCGCCTTGGCGGGATTCATCGCCGTTCGTGACATGGCCTAGCCGCTTTCGCGCCCGTTCGCGGGCCGCGGCCCTAGTTGTTACACATTGTGTAAAAACGCAACACTCGCTTGAGACGCGCGGCCCTTGCGACACGGCGTCATCGCATATACAGTTTTAATGAAACTAGTTCGAATGCATCCATAATGTACCGCTCGCACGACCCCATCGCCGCGCCCGTCGCCCCCGGTCTGGCCGCCCCGCGCCTGTCCCTGGTCATGGTCGTCTTCATGACCGGACCCGCGCTGATGGAAAGCGTGCGTCACGTGCTGGCCGAGCCGGCGGTCGACGAGTTCATCATCGTCGATAATGGCTCTTCCTGGGCGGACGCGGCCTGGCTGCGCGATCTGGCGCGCCGCGAGCCGCGCGTGCGCCTGTTTCAGGGGCTGGGCAATATCGGCTTCGCCCGCGCGGCCAATCTGGGCGCGGCGGCGGCCAGGGGCCGGCATCTGGTCTTCCTCAATCCCGACGCCTTTCTCGCCCCCGGCGCGGTCGAAGCGCTGGTGGACGCCGCGCGCGACCGTCCATCGCCCTGCGTGGTCGGGGCGCGGGTGTTCGACACCGACGGCACGGAACAGCGGGGCGCGCGGCGCGGCGAGATCACGCCCGTCACGACCCTGCTCACCCTCTCGAAGCTTAGCGCCACCCTGCCCCCGCTGCGCCGCTTCGAGATCCACCGGGAACGCGAAGCTCCCCCTTCGCACCCGGTGGATACCCCCACCATCTCGGGCGCCTGCTTCTACATGTCGGCGGCCGACTTCGCCCGCCTGGGCGGCTTCGACGAAGGCTTCTTCCTGCACGTCGAAGACATCGACCTGTGCTGGCGGGCTCGTCGCCAGGGCGGAAGCGTTCTGTTCCAGCCGCACGCGCGCGTCGTCCACCTCGGCTCGACCAGTCGGAAGAGCCCGCTCGTGATCGAATGGCACAAGGGGCGTGGCCTGATCCGATACTTCCTCAAGCGAGCCGACGGCGCGTCGCGCAAGGCGCTCGTCCTGATGGTGGCGCCGCTGATCCTCGGCGCCGCGTTGGCCCGCCCGCTGCTGCGCCAACTGAGCGGCGGACGATCGGCGCGCACCGCCCGAACCGTCAGCCTGCCGATCAAAGCGCCAGCGCCGCCATTTTCCCCGCGAAGGGGGCAAACATCCGCCGTTTGGGCGCATCCCGGCGATGTTGACGCTTGCGCCAAATTCGAACGCCCGTAAGACTTCCCCGTGGGTAAAGGGGAATAAGTAGTGAGTCCGACCACCGACGGCGCCGCTTCGCACGAAGCCGAGACCGCCGAGACCGAAGCCGCCACCAAGAACCTGGTCTTCGTCGCCGCAGAGCGCCTGTTCGCGCTGCACGGCTTCCAGAACGTCTCGGTGCGCGACATCACCGCCGCCGCGGGCGTCAACCTGGCCTCGGTGAACTATCACTTCGGATCGAAGGACGCGTTGCTGTTCGAGATCTTCAAGCGGCGCACGGCCGAGCTCAACCGCGAGCGGGCCAAGATGCTGCACGAGGCCAACGACCGGAACGCCGGCTCGCCGCCGCTGCGCGAGATCCTGGCCGCCCTGCTGACCCCACCGCTGCGCTGGCTGGCGCCCGACCACGAGCGGCGCATTTCGCTGCAGTTCCTGATCCGCGCCCGCAGCGAGGGCACGGACGAGATTCGCCAGGTGCTGAAGACCGACGTCTCGCACCTGCGCCGCTTCTCCGACGCCCTGCTGCGCGCCCGCCCGGACCTGTCGCCGGAAGAGGTCTACTGGCGGCTGCACTTCACGCTGGGCATGCTGCACAACAACCGCTTCGCCGAGTTCGACCGCCTGAACGTGCTGTCCGAGGGCCAGACCAGCGAGGCCGACGTCGTGGCCCTGCTGAACCGCATGCTGGCCTTCGCCGAGGCGGGCTTCCGCGCCTAGAGCCCAAGCCCGCAACCGCCCAGGCTCCGGCGCGTTAGCGCCAGGGCATGGGACGGCTGCGCATTTTCCACGAGACACGGTACGTCTACGAACGCCCGGTGCGGTTCGGCCCCCAGCGGCTGATCATCCGCCCGCGCGACAGCCATGGCCTGCGTATCGTCGAGGCGTCCTTGACCCTTTTCCCGGCCGGCGAGACGCGGTGGAGCTACGACGCCAACGGCAATTGCGTCTGCGTCTATCAGCCCGAGGGCGAGGCCGACTCCATGCGGGTGGCCAGCGAGTTGCTGATCGACCGCTATCCGGCCCCGCTGGCGCCGCCGCGCATCGAGGATCCGCACACCCTCACCCCGATCATCTACGCCGCCGAGGACCGCTTCACGCTGGAGCCGTTCATCGCGCCGGCCACCGACGATCCCGAGGCCATCCTGCTGCGTTGGCTGCGGGAGCTGGACGGCGGTCGCGACGAGTCCGCCCTCGCCTTCCTGCTGCGCCTCAACCGCCTGATCCATGAGGGGTTCGCATACCGCGCCCGCGAGGAAGAAGGCGTCCAGACGCCGGTCGAGACCCTGCTGAACCGCGGCGGCGCCTGCCGCGACCTCGCGTGGCTGATGGTCGAGAGCCTGCGCCGCCTCGGCTACGCGGCGCTGTTCGCCACCGGCTACATCCACTCCCCTGGCGGCGAGATCCGGGGTTCGGGGGCCACCCACGCTTGGTGCGAGGTGTTCCTGCCGGACCTGGGCTGGCTGGAATTCGATCCGACGAACGGCCTGGCCGAGTCGTCCGACCTGATCCGCGTCGCCGCCACCCGCACGCCGGCCCAGGCCTTGCCGGTGTCGGGCGCGATCATCGGCGATCCGGGCGCCTCGCGTCTTCACGTCTCCGTGGACGTGCGCCTGGCCGATGAAGTCGACGCGGCGGCGTGATATGCTGGACGAGCGCGCGGGAGGAAAGACCATGACCAGTGGCTTCCAGCACCAGAACCCCATGACCAATTTCTGCCTGCCCAAGGCCGAACCCAAGGCCCAGCACGGTCAAAAGGCTGACGAGGTCTGCCTCAAGCTCAAGGAGCGGCGCACGTTCGAGCCCAGACCGGGTCGTTGAATTGTGAAAAAGCGTAACGGCCAGGGCCCGGCGCCACGCTTGTCACGCGAGGCGGCTATACAGGCACGCTAGGCGCCATTAGCTTTGGCGCCAGGGGTATGGGGAGCATCACGAGCATGCGACGCGTCGCGCTCGGAACTCTGCTGGCGGGGATCGGTCTCGCGGCGGTCAGCGCCGCGACGGCCCTGTCGACTCGCGCCCCCGAGGAATTCAACCAGACCCTGACCTTGGCCGGCGGCCCTGGCGCCAGCGCCGCCGCGCCCGCCGACGACCCGGACGCGCCGATCGCCACCGCCCGCTACGGCGGCGAGCGCGCCCCCGCTTCGGCGGAAGCCGCGGCCACGCC
>NZ_CAMQSF010000033.1 GCF_947036865.1 uncultured Caulobacter sp.
CTCGGCCCACGCGCCGATGACCCTGGCCGCGCCGGGCGCCCAGGCCGCGCCTGTGCTGGCCTCGTTCGACGATGTGCTCAAGCTGATCGCCGAGAAGCGCGACATCGGGCTGCGCCTGGACGTCGAGCAATATGTCCGGCCGATCAGCTTCCGGCCCGGGGCCATCACCTTCGAGGCCGCGCCCGGCGCGCCCGGAAATCTCGCCGGCCGTCTGGTCCGGGCGCTGAAGGAATGGACCGGCCAGCCCTGGCTGGTGGCCGCCGAGGGCGGCGGCGGGGCCGAGAGCCTGATGGAGCGCCAGAAGCGCGAGGAGCGCGAGGCGCTGGAGGCGATCAAGTCCGACCCCTTCGTCGCCTCGGTGCTGGCGGCCTTTCCGGGCGCGGAGATCGTCGAGATCCGCAAGATGCTGACGCCCGAGACCCCGCCGCTGGAGCCGGACGAGGAAGAGGGATAGGCCTGGAATTCTCCCTTCCCCTTCGATGGGGGAGGGAACTCGAGTTGGAGATTGAGCG
This sequence comes from uncultured Caulobacter sp., assembly GCF_947036865.1. Taxonomy (GTDB): domain Bacteria; phylum Pseudomonadota; class Alphaproteobacteria; order Caulobacterales; family Caulobacteraceae; genus Caulobacter. The sequence continues at coordinate 513 of NZ_CAMQSF010000033.1, forward strand.
ATGAAAGACCTCGGCGGCCTGATGAAGCAGGCCCAGGCCATGCAGCAGAAACTCGCCGACGCCCAGACGCGGCTGGCCGCGACGACCGTCGACGGCACCTCGGGCGGGGGCATGGTCACCGTCACGCTGATGGGCAATGGCGAGCTCGTCCGGGTGCTGATGGACGAAAGCCTGGTCCAGCCGGGCGAGGGCGAGGTGATCGCCGACCTGATCATCGCCGCCCACGCCGACGCCAAGAAGAAGCTCGACGCCAAGCAGGCCGAGCTGATGCAGGAGGCCGCGGGTCCGATGGCGGGCTTGATGGGCGGCCTGCCGGGGATGAAGTTCTAGAACCTCGTCAACCTAGGGAGGGGTGTCATGCGTGGTGTGGGTTTGGCCGGGATCGGCGTGATCCTGGCCTTGATCGTGGCGATGCTGGTGGGCTGGCCCAGCTACAACGTCTATGCCGCGCGCAAGCACGGCGAGGCCGAGCTGGCCCGGGCCAGCCAGAACCGGCAGGTGCGCGTCCAGGAGGCGCTCGCCAAGTTCGAGGCCGCCGACTACGATGCCAAGGCCGAGGTCCGGCGGGCCCAGGGCGTGGCCCAGGCCAACAAGATCATCGCCGAGAGCCTGGGCGGCCCCGAGGGCTATCTGCGCTGGCGCTATATCGAGATGCTGCAGGAAACCTCGTCTCAGGGCGGCCACCAGGTGATCTACATCCCGACCGAGGCCGGCCTGCCGATCCTGGAAGCCGGCCGCCGCGCCCAGGCCCTGCCGCGTCCCGACGCGGACAAGAAGAAGGACTGATGGCCGCCTCCGCCGGACCCGAGATCGAGCGCCTGATCGCCCTGCTGTCGAAGCTGCCGGGCCTTGGACCACGCTCGGGCCGGCGGGCGGCGCTGGCGCTGTTGAAGAAGCGCGACACGCTGCTGGCGCCGCTGGCCGACGCCCTGGCCCAGGCCCAGGCGAAGGTCCGGACCTGCTCCGTGTGCGGCTCGCTGGACGTCACCGACCCCTGCGCCATCTGCGCCGACGCCACGCGCGACGCCCGCCTGATCTGCGTGGTCGAGGAGGTCGGCTCGGTCTGGGCCATGGAGCGGGGCGGGTCGTTTCGCGGGCGCTACCACGTGCTGGGCGGCCTGCTGTCGGCCCTCGACGGCGTCGGCCCGGAGGCCTTGCGGATCGGCGAGCTGGTCGCGCGCGTCGGGGAGGGCGCCGTGGCCGAGGTGATCCTGGCCCTGCCGGCCACGGTCGACGGCCAGACGACCGCCCACTACATCGCCGACCGGCTGGCGGGGACGCGGGTTCCGGTGACCATGCTGGCGCGCGGCGTGCCGGTCGGCGGCGATCTCGACTGGCTGGACGACGGCACCATCGCCCAGGCCTTGCGCGCCCGGCGCCCGGCCTGAGACCAAAGCGCGCGCCGACGCGCTCCGGGTGCTGACAACCGTCGTCCCGCGTGCCAGCTTGCCATGGCCGCGCTTGGCGATCCCCGCCGCGCGCGCGGAGGGACCGCACCATGAGCACGCCGGAAGACAAGTCGCCCGAAGCCGAAACCGAAGCCCCGCACGTCGCCAAGGTCGGCGTGGTCGACAAGGGCCACAACGTCACCAGCTTCAACGACGAGCCGATCAACGGCCTGATCGCCGACCTCGCCGACGGCGACGCCTGATCACGGCGGCGGCCGGGCGGGGCCTGGCCGCCTTTCGCTCGGCCTCGACTCCGGCTAAGAACGGAGCATGAACTTCGCCGACCCCTTCCTGATCCTGGCCATCGTCTTCGCCCTGGCCGCCGCCGCCTGCGCGCTGTGGGCGATCAGCGCCCAGCGGCGCGCCGCCAAGGCCGAGGCCCAGGCGTGGATGCTGAACGAGAAGGTCGCCCAGGGCGAGGAGCGCCTGCGCCTCCTCGAGGACCAGTCGGCCACCCAGATCGAACTGATCAAGGCCCAGGCCGCCCAGAGCGCCAACGCCATCGCCGAGCAGCTGATCAAGCGCGCCGACGAGAACGCCAAGAGCCGCGAACGGCTGGCGGAGGCCCGGCTGGAGGCCCAGCTGAAGCCCGTCGCCGAGACCCTGGCCAAGTTCGAGGCCCAGGTCACCGCCGTCGAGAAGGCCCGCGCCGAGGAGACCGGCGGTTTGAAGGCCCAGATCAGCGCGCTGCTGGAAGCCTCCACCGCCACCCAGGCCGAGGCCCGCAAGCTGTCGGCCGCCCTGCGTCGCGGGGCGGGCGTACAGGGCCGCTGGGGCGAGCAGATGCTGCGCAACGTGCTGGAAATGGCGGGCCTGAAGCACGGTATCGACTTCACCGAGCAGGTCCAGCTGGACAGCGGCCGCCTGCGCCCCGACGTCGTGGTGCGCATGCCGCGCAACGCCGCCTTCGTGATCGACGCCAAGTGCTCGCTGACCGCCTATCTCGAGGCCCAGGACGCCGGCGACGATCTGGCGCGCGAGGCCGCCTATGTGCGGCACACGGCCAGCCTGCGCGGCCATGTCCAGCAGTTGTCGGCCAAGGCCTATTGGGACGCGCTGGAGGTCTCGCCCGATTTCGTGACCATGTTCGTGCCGGGCGACGGGATCCTGGCGGCGGCTCTGGAGCGCGCGCCCGAGCTGATGACCGAGGCCATGGAGAAGCGGGTGATCATCGCCACGCCGTCGACGCTGTTCGCGCTGTGCAAGGCGGTCGCCTATGGGTGGCGGGCCGAGGATCAGGCCAAGAACGCCGTCGAGGTCGCCGCCCTGGGCCGCGAGCTCTACAAGCGCATAGCCGACATGGGGGGTCACGTGGCCGGGGTCGGGCGGTCGCTGTCGGCGGCGGTCGACAAGTACAACGCCTTCGTCGGCTCGCTGGAGAGCCGCGTCCTCCCCAAGGCGCGCGAGTTCGAGAAGCTGAAGGTCGACCACGGCGGCAAGCCCATGGACGAGCTGGACGCCATCGAGACGGCCGTGCGGCCGGTGACCAAGCTGGAGGTGGAGCAATCTCCCACCTTGACGCTCGGAAATGACGCGCCTACCTGACCAGCATCATGGCTCTCCGTCGCATCCTCACCGTCGATAACGCCGCCGACCTGGCGATCCTCAAGAAGGTTTCCACCCCGGTGGAGGCCGTCACCGACGACCTGCGCGCCCTGATGGACGACATGCTGGAGACCATGTACGCCGCGCCGGGCATCGGCCTGGCCGCCGTGCAGATCGGCGAGCCGATCCGCGTCATCGTCATGGACCTGGCCCGCGAGGGCGAGGAGCCGGCCCCGCGCTACTTCGTCAATCCCGAGATCCTGGCGCGCTCCGAGGAGCTGCAAGGCTACGAGGAAGGCTGCCTGTCGGTGCCGGAATATTTCGACGACGTTGAGCGTCCGTCGAAGGTGACGATCCGCTACCTGAACTATCAGGGCGAGACCGTCGTCGAGGAGGCCGAGGGCCTTTACGCCGTCTGCATCCAGCACGAGATGGACCACCTGGAAGGCGTCCTGTTCATCGACCACCTCTCGCGCCTGCGCCGCGACCGGGCCATCGCCAAGGTGAAGAAGGCGCGCCGCGCGGCCTAGGGGCTGCGGGTTCAACCCCGGGAATTCAAAAAGTTAGCCGTCATCCCGCGCTTCATGCGCGGGACCCATTTGTCCGCCGCACGCGCGGAGCGGAATGGAGCGCTCACGCGCCAGCTGAACCATGGGTCCCGCGCATGAAGCGCGGGATGACGGGAGTGTTTGTGTGAAGTGAGAAACCCTTCTCCCCGAGAAGGAGCCCTGCACGCTGCGGCCTCCAAGAGATTTAAGGCTCGCCCCCGACGCGGCGGTCGGCTTGCGGTCCTTCTCAGAGATTTAAATGGTCTGCTATGCGGCTAGAATTTCGATGCCGATCAAGCGGCCATTGGCGTCGAAATCGAGCACGACATCTGGCCCTGCATAGCCTTCGATTACTTCATCCAGCGGAATACTATTCGCGACACATCCCCACGTCCCTCGCCCAGGATGGTCGGGCAAGGTGAGGTAGGATGCATTGGCGAAGATGTCGCAGACTAGTTTGACGCCTGCCATTCGATCGCACTCCCTTACTCGGCCTTAGGCCACATAATCGCGTAACCGGTCGCCGCCTCGGCTGACTTTCAGTAGCCTAACGCCTGCACGTAGGCGCGGATTGCAGAGGCGACGACCAGCGCACGAGCACGGATGCCCGGAGCAGGGTCGAGCCCCATTTGCTCAACTTCGACCGACATCAGGTAATCTGCTACGGCATCGTCCGACCTGCCGTTGACGATCTGCCCAGCGGCGCTGAGGAGATAGGTGTCATACTCATCCGCCGGCACGCCAGCACCGATGGGGTTCCAGTCGCGCTGACCGATTTCGCGCAGCGGTTCCAGCTTGATTTTCGGATGCCAAGCCATGCAATCACGCTACGCACTCCAACGCCCTCAATCCACCATTGCGGACCTTGAAGACCGTGCGTCCTTCGAGGCGCGCTCAGGAGCGCGCACCTCAGGATGAGGACTTCAGCATAAAGGCCCCTCATCCTGAGGCGCCCCGTAGGGGCCTCGAAGGACGCAGGGCGTGTTCAGTTCATCACTTGGAACCGCCGACTCCCCCTACCGCGTCCGCCCCCGCGCCGTCTCATACGGCGTCCCATCGCGCCGCCGGTAGGTCTCCTCCCCCTCCCGCAGCACCAGATCGATATCCGGATAGTCGCACCCGTCCTCCGCCGGCCTCCGCGACCCCACCTCCAGCAGCACCGCCTCCCGGTCCGAGCGGTTCTGGAAGTGATGACCGTCCGCCACCCCGGCCTTGAAGCCCGCGCAGTCGCCGGCCCGTAGCACCGTCTCGCCGCCGGTCTCGACGAGGACGACCTCGCCCTCGACCACCCAGGTGAACTCGTCCTCGGCCGTGTGCCAGTGGCGCTGGCTGGACCAGACGCCGGGGGCCAGGCGCAGCAGGTTGACGCCGAACTGATCGAGCCCGACGGCGTCGCCCAGCTTGATCCGATGGCGCTTGAGGCAAGGTTCGTCGAACGGCGCGGGATAGGCCGTGCCGATCCGGGTCGGGGCGCTGGCGATATCGATCTTGGGCATCGGTGGGCTCTGGGTTTGCGTCGGGCGGGAGGGAAGCCTAAAGCCAGGATCATGACCAGCCCCGCGCCCGCTTCCGTCAGCATCGATCCTGTCGCGTTCGCCCAGGCCCTGATCCGCAGGCCCTCGGTGACCCCGGCCGACGCCGGCGCGATGGACACGCTGCAGCGCCAGCTGGAAGCCCTGGGCTTTTCCTGCCGCCGGATGAAGTTCGGCGAGATCGAGAACCTCTACGCCCGGCGCGGGACGGCGCGGCCGAACCTCTGTTTCGCCGGCCATACCGACGTGGTGCCGGTCGGCGACGACGCCGCCTGGACCGCCGGCCCGTTCGAGGCCGAGATCAAGGATGGGGTGCTGTTCGGCCGGGGCGCCGTCGACATGAAGTCGGCGATCGCCGCCTTCGTCGCCGCCGCCGCCAAGATCCCCGACCACCCCGGCTCGCTCAGCTTCCTGATCACCGGCGACGAGGAGGGCGTGGCCGAGGACGGCACCGTCAAGGTGGTCGAGGCCCTGGCCGCCGAGGGCGAGATCATCGACCATTGCATCGTCGGCGAGCCCACCTCGGCGAACTTGCTGGGCGACATGGTCAAGATCGGCCGGCGCGGCAGCATCAACGCCTGGCTCACGGTCGAGGGCCGCCAGGGCCACGTGGCCTATCCGCGCCGCGCGGCCAATCCCATCCCGGTGCTGGTCGACATCCTCTCGCGCCTCCAGGCCCGGGTGCTGGACGACGGGTACACCGGCTTCCAGCCGTCGAACCTGGAGGTGACCACGGTCGATGTCGGCAACACCGCCACCAATGTCATCCCCGCCTCGGCCAGGGCGCGGGTCAACATCCGCTTCAATCCGGCGCACAAGGGCAAGGACCTGGCCGCCTGGATCGACCAGACGGCGAAGGCGGCGGCCGAGGGCTTCGACGGCCGCGTCGAGGTGGTCAGCAAGATCAGCGGCGAGGCCTTCCTGACCGAGCCCGGCGCCTTCACCGACGTGATCGTGGCGGCGGTGAGCGAGGCGACGGGCCGCGCGCCCGAACTCTCCACCACCGGCGGCACCAGCGACGCCCGGTTCATCCGCGCGCTCTGCCCCGTCGTCGAGTTCGGCCTGGTCGGTTCGACCATGCACCAGGTCGACGAGCGGGCGCCGGTCGAGGAGATCCGCCAGCTGGCGCTCGCCTACGAGGCGCTGATCAAGCGCTACTTCAAGGCCTTCGCCTGATGGGGCGGGCCGTCTTGGCGAGCTGGCCCTTCTGGGCCCTGGCCTCGGCGGTCTTCGCGGCCCTTACCGCGATCCTGGCCAAGATCGGCGTCGAGGGCGTCGGCTCGAACCTCGCCACCCTGGTGCGGACGGTGGTGATCCTGGCCTTCGCGGCCCTCATCGTCACGGTGTCGGGCGAGTGGCGCGGGGCGGGCGAGATCGGCCGCCGTTCCTGGCTGTTCCTGGTGCTGTCGGGCCTGGCCACCGGGGCGTCGTGGCTGTGCTACTTCCGCGCCCTGAAGATCGGCGAGGCGGCCAAGGTCGCGCCCATCGACAAGTTGAGCGTGGTGTTCGTGGCGGTCATCGCCGCCCTGTTCCTGGGCGAGAAGCTGTCGCCGTTGAACTGGCTGGGCGTGGCCCTGATCGCCGCCGGCGCCGTGCTGGTCGCCCTGAGGGTTTGAGGGGGGGGGGGCGGATCCGATGAAGGCGCTTTCGATCCCCGACGTGCTGGCCGAGGTGGCGGTGCTGGTCCGGCCGCATTTCGGCAAGGGCCGGGCGGCCGACTACATCCCGCAGCTGGCCACCGTGCCGGGCGACAAGTTCGGCATGGCCGTGCGAACCGTGTCCGGCGACGAGCACGTGATCGGCGACGCCGACGAGGGCTTCTCGGTCCAGAGCATCACCAAGGTCTTCGCCCTGGGCCTGGCCTTGAACCGGATCGGCGACGAGCTCTGGACCCGGGTCGGCAAGGAGCCCTCGGGCACGCCGTTCAACCATCTGTCGCTGCTGGAGGCCGAGGACGGCGTGCCGCGCAACCCGTTCATCAACGCCGGGGCGATGGCGGTGGTCGACGTCCTGATGAAGGCCTCGCGCGACCCGGCCGCCCTGGTCCGCGACTTCGCCGGCTTCCTGTGTGGCGAGCGGCTGGAGATCGACCCCAACGTCGCCGCGTCCGAGCTGGCCAACGCCTGGCAGAACCGGGCCATCGCCAGCCTGATGCGCGGCCAGGGGACGATCGAGCACGATCCCGAGGCGGTGGTCGCCGCCTATTGCCGGCAATGCGCCCTGACCATGAGCTGCCGCCAGCTGGCGCGGGCCTTCCTGCCGCTGGCGGCCGGCGGCTTCTCGCCGATCGCGGAGGAGACGGTGTTCCCCGAGCGCCTGACCCGACGCCTGAACGCCCTGCTGCTGACCTGCGGCATCTATGACAGCGTCGGCAGCTTCGCCTACCGCGTGGGCCTGCCGGCCAAGAGCGGCGTGGGCGGCGGCGTCGTCGCGGTGATCCCCGGCAAGGCGACGGTGGCGGTGTGGTCGCCGGAGCTGGATCGGTTCGGAACGTCGGTCGTCGGCACGGCGGCGCTGGAGGCGTTCAGCCAGATCACCAACTGCTCGGTGCTGTAGATCCTCCCCCTAGGGGGGAGGATCTATCGAGGCGTACCCCACGCCCACCAGATAAAGCCCGTGCGCCGGCGCGACCGGCCCACACTCCCGCCGGTCCCGCGCCTCCAGCGCCGCCTTCACGTCGTCGACCGTCCACCGCCCAGCGCCGACCTCCACCAGCGTCCCCGTCATCGAGCGGACCTGGCGGTGCAGGAAGGACCGCGCCTCGAAGTCGAGGTGGATCTCCTCGCCGACCCGCCGCACGCGAGCGACGTCGAGGGTCTTCACTGGGCTCTTGGCCTGGCAGTGCATGTCGCGGAAGGTCGTGAAGTCGTGCAAGCCCACCAGATGCTGGGCGGCGGCGTGCATGGCCTCGTGATCGAGCGCCTTCTTCATGTGCCAGACCCGGCCCTTGTCCAGCGCCGGCGGGGCGCGGCGATTGAGGATCCGGTAGAGGTAGCGGCGCTCATTGGCCGAGAACCGCGCGTGCCAGCCGTCCTCGGCCACCTCGGCGGAGAGGATCGACACGGCTTCGCGGGTCAGGTGGGCGTTTAGCGCGTTGAACACCGTCTCCGCCGGCCAGTCCTTCTCGAGATCGACATGCACGACCTGGCCGGTGGCGTGGACGCCGGTGTCGGTGCGGCCGGCGGCGGCGATGCGCACGTCCTGGCCGCAGAAGGCCTTCACCGCCGCCTCGATCGCGCCCTGCACGCTGGGCAGGGTCGCCTGGGCCTGGAAGCCGGCATAGGGGCGGCCGTCATACTCGACGAGGAGGCGGTAGCGGGGCATCAGGCCAGGATCGTCCCGGCGGGGATCGGGAAGCCGCGCGTGAAGACGTCGGCGTCCTGGGCGCCCTTGCCCTCGCGCTGGGCCTTCAGCAGGCGGACCGCCCCGTCGCCGCAGGCGATCAGCAGGGCGTCGTTCAGCGCCTGGCCGGGCGAGCCCTCGGCGTCCTCGACGCGCGATAGCAGGGCCTTGACCCGGACCGGTCCCTTTTCCGACGGCGCCTCGAACCAGGCGCCGGGGAAGGGCGAGAGGCCGCGAATGTGGGCGTCGACCTCGGCGGCGGGCCGCGTCCAGTCGATGCGGGCCTCGGCCGACTTGATCTTCTTGGCGTAGGTCACGCCCTCGGCGGCCTGGGGCGTCTCGACCGCGCCGCCGCGTTCGATGGCGGCCAGGGCGACGGGCAGCAGGCGCGCGCCGACGGCGGCCAGCTTGTCGTGCAGGCTGCCGGCGGTCTCCAGCCTGTCGATCCGCACCTGCTCGGACATCAGGATCGGCCCCTCGTCGAGGCCTTCGCTCATCCGCATGACCTGGACGCCGGTGACCGGATCGCCGGCCATGATCGCCCGCTGGATCGGGGCCGCGCCGCGCCAGCGCGGCAGCAGGCTGGCGTGCAGGTTGAAACAGCCGTGGCGCGGCGCCTCGAGCACCGCCTTGACCAGGATCTGGCCAAAGGCGACCACGACGGCGGCGTCCAGATCCAGGGCCTGGAAGGCGGCGATCTCGTCCGGGGTCTTCATCGAGACCGGCGTGCGGACCGGCAGGCCCAGCCCCTCGGCGAAGGCATGGACAGGCGAGGGCTTCAATTCATGGCCCCGGCCGCGCGGCGCGGGAGGCTGGGAATAGACGCAGGCGATCTCGTGACCGGCGGCGACCAGTTCGGCCAGGCAGGAGACGGCGAAGTCGGGAGTGCCGAGAAAGGCGATGCGCATGGCGGGGATTTAGACGTCCGCGCGCTCTTAGGCAAAGGCCGGGACAACCGCGTGGAGTCGGAACCTCGGCCATGACCCGCCGTTATCCAGCCGAGTCACGCCAACCCCTTCGGGAGTTTGATCATGCGTTCCAAACTGCTGCTCATCGCCGCCGCCGGCGCGGCCCTGACCCTTAGCGCCTGCTCGGACCAGCATGCCCAGGAGGTCAAGGAAGGCGCCAAGGCCGCCGCCTCCGACATCAAGGACGCCGCTCATCAGATCGCGAACGATCCGGACGTCAAGGAAGCCGGGACCGCGATCAAGGAGAGCACCAAGGAAGCCGCCGGTGAGGTCGCCGACCAGGCCAAGGACCTGGGCGCCAAGGCCGGCCAGGAGGCCAAGGAGGCTGGCGCGGACCTCAAGAAGGACGCCAAGCAGGGCGCGGCGGAAAGCAAGAAGCAGCTGAACGAGGCGACGAAGTAGCCGCGAAACCTCGCCCTTCAACAGGCTCAGGGTGAGGTTTCTACTGAAAGGCCAGAGTAGCCCTCGCCCTGAGCTTGTCGAAGGGCGAGGGCGGCTTCTCCGCCTTAATCCCGCAGCAGGTCGTTGATGCTGGTCTTCGACCGCGTCTGGGCGTCCACCGTCTTGACGATCACGGCGCAGTAGAGGCTGGGGCCGCCGTGCGGGTCGGGCAGGCTGCCCGGGACCACGACGCTGTAGGGCGGCACCTTGCCGATGTGGACGGCGCCGGTCTTGCGGTCGACGATCTTGGTCGAGGCGCTGATGAACACGCCCATCGACAGCACGCTGCCCTGGCCGACGACCACGCCCTCGACGACTTCCGAGCGGGCGCCGATGAAGCAGTCGTCCTCGATGATGGTCGGATTGGCCTGCAGGGGCTCCAGCACGCCGCCGATGCCGACGCCGCCCGACAGGTGGACGTTCTTGCCGATCTGGGCGCACGAGCCGACCGTGACCCAGGTATCCACCATCGTGCCGTCGTCGACATAGCCGCCGATGTTCACGAACGACGGCATCAGGATCACGTTCTTGCCGATATGGGCGCCGCGACGGACGATGGCGCCGGGCACGGCGCGGAAGCCGCCGGCCTCGAACTGCGGGGCGTCCCAGCCGTCGAACTTGTTCGGCACCTTGTCCCACCACGGCCCGACGCCGCCGCCCAGCGTGCCGGCGCGCATCACGGTGTTCGGGTTCAGGCGGAACGACAGCAAGACGGCCTTCTTCAGCCACTGGTGGGTGACCCATTCGCCGTCGATCTTCTCGGCGACGCGCGCCTTGCCGCTGTCGAGCAGCAGCAGGGCCTCGTCGACGGCGGTGCGGAGCGGACCGGTGGTGGCGGCCGAGATGTCGGCGCGAGCCTCCCAGGCGGCTTCGATCTCGGTCTGGAGGTCGGCCAGAGAAACGGCGGTCATTGCGGGTTTCCTTGCAGGCGGGCCGAGTTCAGGAACTCAGGCAGGTCGTGGGTGCGGAAATGGACGTGTTCCGAGGTCGAGGCCGCCGCGTGCGGGCCGACCAGGATCGTGGTCATGCCCAGCCGCGCGGCCGGGACCAGGTTCTTCTCGCTGTCCTCGAAAAAGGCGGTCATCGGCGGGTCGATGGCGTGCAGCTTGGTAATCTTGTCGAAGGTCGCCAAGGCGGGCTTGGGGATATAGTCGGCCGTCTCGATGGCGAAGACCTCGGAGAAGAGGTCGCGCAGGTTCAGGTGGGTCAACACCCGCTCGGCGTGGCCCAGCGAGCCGTTGGTGAAGATCAGCCGGCGGCCCGGCAGGCGGGCGATGGCCGCGCGCAGCGCCGGGTCTGGCGTCAGGCGATCCATCTCGACGTCGTGCACCTCGTCCAGGAAGCGCTTGGGCTCCATGCCGTGATTGGCCATCAACCCGGCCAGGGTGGTGCCGTGCTCGTGGAAATAGGCGTGCTGCAGGGCCCGGGCCTCGTCGCGCGGCAGGCCGGTCTCGCGCTGAACGAAGTCCGTCATCTTGGCCTCGATCAGGCCCATGAACTGGCTTTCCAGCGGGTAGAGCGTGTTGTCGAGGTCGAACAGCCAGGTGTCGACGTGGGTCAGGTCGGCGCTCATCGCGAGATGAGCGTGCCCGCGCCGTGTTCGCTGAACAGCTCGACCAGCATGGCGTGCGGCCGGCGGCCGTCCAGGATGACCACGGCCTCGACGCCCGATTCCACCGCGTGGATGGCGTTCTCGAGCTTGGGGATCATGCCGCCGGTGGCGACGCCGTCGGCGATCAGCTGGCGGGCGTCCTCGATGGTCATCTGGCGGATCAGCTCGCCGTTGCCGTCCAGCACGCCGACGATGTCGGTCAGCATCAGCATCCGCTTGGCCTTCAGCGCCCCGGCCAGGGCGCCGGCGACGGTGTCGGCGTTGATGTTGAAGGTCTCGCCCGCGGCCGAGACGCCGATCGGCGCGATCACCGGGATGTAGTCGGTCTCGGACGCCAGCAGCGCCTGGATGATGTGCGGGTCGATCTTGGTCGGCTCGCCCACGAAGCCGAGGTCGACGATCTGCTCGATATTGCTGCCGGGATCCTTGCGGGTGCGGGTCACCTTCTCGGCGGTGATCATCCGCGCGTCCTTGCCCGACAGGCCCACGCCGCGCACGTCGGCCTCGGCGCCGGCCTGGGTGATCCAGTTGGCGATCTCCTTGTTGATCGCGCCGGAGAGGACCATCTCGGCCACCTCCATGGTCGCCTCGTCGGTGACGCGCAGGCCGTCGACGAAGGTCGACTTGACCCCGGCCTTGTCCAGCATCCGGCTGATCTGCGGCCCGCCGCCGTGCACCACGACGGGGTGGACGCCCAGCAGCTTCAGCAGCACCGCGTCGGCGGCGAAGACCTTGGCCACGTCCTCCTGGCCCATGGCGTGGCCGCCGTATTTGATCACGACCGTCTCGCGGTCGTAGATCTGGATGTAGGGCAGGGCCTCGGCCAGGGTCTTGGCGGTGGCCCAGCCGGCTTCCTCGGCGGCTTCGGTCAAGGGCGATCCCTCAAACAGTGGGGGAAGGAAAAGAGCGCGCCTCGATAGCGGACCCCGACCCCCCTGTCATCAAAAAGGGGCGGATCAGCGCGCGCGCTCGAACCGCCACTTCATCAGAAGAACCGCGCCCGACATCAGGAGGCAGGCGATGTTGGAGGCGATCACCGGCCAGGCCCGGATCAGGATCCCGTAGGCGATCCAGCACGCGAACCCCGTCACGGTGACGACATAGGTCCGCAAGGACACGGCCGAGGCGTCCTTCTCCTTCCAGATCTTCAGGATCTGCGGCGCGAAGCTGGTGATCGACATCAGGGCCGCGACCGTGCCGATGGCGGCCGCGACCGGCGGTACGGCCATCAGGCGCTCTCGGGCAGGGCCTCGCCCAGCCCCCAGAGCGCGGCGTAGGCGGGGGCCAGGGTCAGGCCGACCGGAACCGGACCGGGCACGTGGCCTTCCGTAAGACAGAAGGCGAGATACGAGAGGGCGGTCTTCACCCCGTGCTCGGAATAGGGCTTGCCGATCACCCCGCAGGCGCCGGCGAAGTCCTCGGGCAGGCGCTTGACGTTGGCGGTCATGAACAGCGCCACCCCGCCGCAGTCGCTGGAGATCTTGCGGGCGACGTCGACGCCGGTCGGACCGTCGCTCAGGTGAACGTCCACCAGCGCCAGATCGGGCTGCAGGCTTTGAGCCAGGGCGACCGCTTCCTCGGAGCTCATGGCCAGGCCCGCGGGATGGCAGCCGACCTCCTCGACCAGATGTTCCAGCTCGATGGCCAGAAGCATCTCGTCCTCGACGATCAGCACATCGAGCGTACGCGGGCTCATCACCGACAAAATCCTCTAGAGCCTGTCTGTTTCGAATGGGATCATTCGAAACAGACAGGCTCGATTTCCTACATTTAGAGCGTGCTAGCCGCCGAAACCGCTCACATTTTCGGCCAGCATGCTCTAGTGCGCCCCGTTCACGGGCAGCAAAACGACCACGCGGGCGCCGGGTTCCGCGTCGGCGGTCTCGTACTTCGCTTTCAACTGCTGGCAGAGCAGCTGAACGATCGTGAGGCCGAAGCCCGACGGCTTGGCGTCCTTGTCGAAACCAACGCCGTCGTCGGCGATTTCGATCCGAAAGTCGCCGTTCTGGCGGCGCACGCTAATCAGGATCCGGCCGCCGCGCCCTTCCGGAAAGCCATGCCGGACGCAATTGGTCAGCAGCTCGTTGACCACCAGGGCGAACGGCGCGGCCTTGGAGGCGGGGATGTCGACGCGCTCCAGGTCCAGCCCGACCTCGATGTCGTCGCGCGCGGTCGAGCCCATCAGGTCGGCGACCATGTCGCGGATGAAGGCCGAGACGTCGAAGCGTTCGACGTCCTCGCTCTGGAACAGGCGGCGGTGCACCGTGGCGATGGCGTTGACCCGGCCCAGCATGCCCTTCAGCGAGGCCTTCAGCGCCGGATCGGCGACCCGGCGGTTCTGCAGCAGCAGCAGGCTGGAGATCAGCTGAAGATTGTTCTTCACCCGGTGGTCGACCTCGTGGAGCAGGGCGGTCTTCTGCTCGAGGGCCTTGCTCAGCTCGTCGGCGCGATCGTCGACCGCCTGCTGGAGGCCGTCGCTGTGGTCGCGGGCCCGGAACTCGATGGCCTTCTTGTCGGTGACGTCCAGCTGCGCGCCGAAGAAGTAGACGACCTCTCCGGCGTCGTCGCGCACGGGCGACAGATAGAGCGCGTTCCAGAACGTCGAGCCGTCCTTGCGATAGTTCAGGAGGTCGATGGCGATATCCTCGCCGCCGGCTATGGCCTGGCGCAGCGCGGCGACGGCCTCCGGGTCGGTCTCGGGGCCTTGCAGAAATCGGCAATTGCGGCCGATCACCTCGTCGCGTTCATAGCCGGTCAGCCGCAGAAAGGCGTCGTTGGCGAAGACGATCGGACTGTCGGCCTTCTGGGCGTCGGCGACGACCATCGCCATGCGCGAGGCGCGGACGGCGGCCGCGAAGGGATCGTCGACGCCGTGACCGGCCAGCCGGTCTTCGGCGCGTCGCGATTCCGAGTGATTGTCCATCTGAACGGTCAAGCTCCCACCACCCCGTGGACGCTCAACGTACCCGAGGATGTCGGGTTCCCAACATGGGGCATGCGGAAAAAAGGCGGCGGCCAGCGCCTCTCGAAGCGCTCGGCCGCCGCCGCGCCGCGCAAAGCCCGCCCGCGCTTCCCGGAGCGGACGGGCCGGGCGTCACTTGGGCTGGTAGATCCGATCGAACGAGCCGCCGTCGGCGAAGTGGGCGGCCTGGGCCTTCTTCCAGCCGCCGAAGGTGTCGTCGATGGTCACCAGCGGGATCTGCTTGAAGCTGCCGGCGTACTTGGCCGCGACCTGCGGGTTGCGCGGGCGATAGTGGTTCTTGGCGATCAGCTCCTGGGCCAGGGGGCTGTAGAGGAAGTTCAGATAGCCCTCGGCCACCACGCGGGTCTTGTGGCGATCGACGTTCCTGTCGACCAGCGCCACCGGCGGCTCGGCCAGGATCGACAGGCTGGGATAGACGATGTCGAACTTGCCGGGCAGCTCCTCCTGGGCCAGGTAGGCCTCGTTCTCCCAGGCCAGCAGCACGTCGCCCAGACCCCGCTGGGTGAAGCTGGTCGTCGCCCCGCGGGCGCCGGTGTCCAGCACCGGCACGTGCTCGAAGAGGGTCTTCACATAGGCCTCGGCCTTGGCCGGATTGCCGCCCGGCTGCTTCAGCGCCCAGGCCCAGGCGGCCAGGTAGTTCCACCGCGCCCCGCCCGAGGTCTTGGGATTGGGCGTGATCACGTCGATGCCCGGCTTCACCAGGTCGCCCCAGTCGCGGATCTTCCACGGATTGCCCTTGCGGACCAGGAAGACGATCGTCGAGGTGTAGGGCGTGGAGTTCTGCGGCAGGCGCGACTGCCAGTTGGCCGGCAGCAGCTTGGCCTTGGCGGCGATCTCGTCGATGTCGTAGGCCAGGCCCAGCGTCACGACGTCGGCCTGCAGGCCGTCGATCACCGAGCGCGCCTGCTTGCCCGAACCGCCGTGGCTCTGGTTGATCACCAGGGTCTGGCCGACCTTTTCCTTCCAGTACTTGGCGTAGGCGGCGTTGATGTCCTTGTAGAGCTCCCGGGTCGGATCGTAGCTGACATTGAGCAGCGTCACGGGCTTGGCCTGGGCCAGGGCCGGTCCGCCGCCGATCATCAGGGCCGCGGCCCCCGCGCCGGCGCCGGCCAACAGGCCTCTGCGGGTCTGAACCTGGGTGAAGTCGCTCATCGAGACGGTCCTTTCTGGAAGGTCTGGGGTCTTCGGGGAAGCGGCCGGCGCGACGCCTTCTGACGGCGCGCCGACAGCCTTAGAACGCGTACTGACTGCGTAGGTTGATCACTTGATAGTCTTGGCTCAGCGGCACGGCGCCGCCGGCCGGGTCGAGGCGATCGAGCGAGACGTCATAGTAGCTGAGCGAGAACTTCGTCGCCGGGTTCGGAAACCAGTTCAGCCCGACCGACGCGATCTTCTGGTCGCCGCCGCGCACGCGGTCGGCCGCCAGGGCGGCGTTCTCATGATAGTTCAGGTCCGAGACGGAATAGCGCGCCGCCAACTCCCACGCGCCCCATTGCCCCTTCTTCGGATCGAACGGCTTGGCCACGCTGGGCGCGTCGAACACGAAGTTCGAGGTGTAGCGGCGCGCCTCCCCGGTCAGGACCCACGAGCCTTCCAGGTACCAGGCCTTGAACTTGGGATTGGTCACGCCGTCGGCCGGATTGCGGCGGTTGATCGCCAGGTCGAAATACTCGCCCTGGACCATCAGGTTCCCGTGCTGGACCGCGCCCTCGACGCCGTAGTGATGCGCGCCCAGCGCGTCGATCGCGCCGGTGTTGATCAGCGCGGTTCCGTCGACCCGCAGCTCGGGTCGTTCAGTGAAGGTGATCGGATAGGGCCCGCCCACCGCCGTCTGGGCGGGGGTGACCACGACGCTGGCGTTGGCCCCGACATGGACCAGCCAGTCCTGCGTCTTGATCGGCAGATAGACGGCTCGGCCGACATAGCCCAGTTGCTCGTCGAAGGTCTGGCCGTCGCCAGTCTTGGCGCCGGTGACCGCGCCGGAAAGCAGCCAGCGCTCGCCGGCGGTCTGGACCTGGAAGGCGATGCGCTTGTCCGCGCCGGCCAGGTTCCGCGCCAGTTCGGCCGGAGCCGGGCGCTCGGGGAACAGCTGGGTGGCCACCGGCGCGCTGTCCTCGAGGCCGAGATTGGGAATGAAGGCGCCGACCTTGAACTTGAACGGGGCGTAGTTGTACTGGACCCACAGCTCCTGCAGCGTGCCCTGGCCGTCCGTGCCGTTGCCGCCGAACTCGAACAGGACCCCGTAGTCGAAGTTCTTGTAGAGCTTGCCGTCGAAGCCCAGGCGGGCGCGGCGGAAGTTGGTGCCGCTGTTGAGGTCTCGGGCGTTGCCGTCCACCGCCGGCAGCCCCTTGGCCTGGTAGTACTGCGCCGCGTCCAGCTGCATCAGCGCATGGAAATTGATGCTGAACGCGCCGTCGCTGGAGGTGATCGTCGGCTTGCCGCTGGCCAGGCTGACGACGGGCTGGGCGGCCTGAACCGCGCGCACGTCCTTCAGGCTGGCGGCCGTGGCCGCCTTCAGGTCGGCGACCTGCTGTTGCAGGACGGCCAGCTGCGCCTCGAGGGCGGCGATGCGCGCCGCGGCTTCCTCGGGCGAGGCCGGGGGCGGCGAGGCGGTCTGGGCGGCGGCGGCCGTGGCCAGCAGGGAGGCGGCGGCGACCAGGCCGGTTCGTAAGACGGTCTTGGTGATCATCTGTGTCCCTTTCGGCGCCGCGACGCGGAGCCGACCTGCCGAGCCAAGGAAGCGTTTATTCCCCAGCGTCGGAATCGAGTTTAGGAAAGCCGGCCTGGAGTTTTTCTGCGGGCGCGGCGAAGTGTCGCGGCAAGGCCTTGATTCTTCGAAACTATCTCGTTCCGAAACGGTAAAGTTTCCGTGCACGAAAAAGCCGTCGCGGCGAACCGCGACGGCTTATTTTCAACCGCTGGCTGCGGAAGACAGGCTCGCTTTCAGACATTTAGGGCGTGATAGCCGCCGAAACCGCTCACACTTTCGGCTATCACGCTCTAGAACATCGCCCGGCCGGCCAGACGCAGGTTGTAGCGCTTCTGCTTCTTGGTGGCCTCCACGCCGCCTTCCAGCGCCAGATAGGACATCGGCGTGCCGGCGCGGATCGCGAAGCCGGCGGTCAGCGCGCCGTTCTTGTCGTTCATGGCGGTCAGGGTGAAGGGGTTGCCGCCCTTGAAGCGCGCCACCGTGTCGCCGACGTCGCCGGCCAGGGTCTGGCGGTAGCCGACCCGCACTTCGGGACGCCACCAGACGGCCTGACCGAAGTCGGCGCCGAACACCACGCCCAGCTCGCCGCTCAGATTGCTGGAGCTGCGCTTGTCGACCGTCAGGTCGAAGCCATCGCCGCCGCCGCTCTCGGCGCGCTTGCCTTCGCGCAGATAGACATAGTCCAGGCGGCCCTCGGGACGCGCGAAGAAGCGGCCGAACTTCTGCTCATAGGCGACGCCGGCGAAGGCGTTGGCCGTCAGGCCCTTCCAGTTGGCGGCGTTCTTCACGACCAGGTCGGCCACGCCGTCACCGTTGGTGTCCGGCGCGATGAAGCGGCGGTCGCCGTTGAAGAAGCCGTAGCCCACGCCGCCGCCGGTGTTGAACCGCCAGCCGCCGACCGAACGCCGCCAGTAGGCGCCCGTCTGGACGAAGGAGGCCGTGGTCTGCTCGCCGACCTTGGCGACCGAGTCGTGCTCTTCGATGCTGACATAGGCCAGGGTCACGCCCAGAGCCCCGCCCGCGTCGCCCATCGCCTCGTAGCCGGCGACGAAGCCGAAGGCCTGGGTGTCCGAGCCCAGGGTCTTGTCGGTGTCGCGGCGGGTCAGGTTGTTGATTTCCTGAATCCAGAGGCTGTCGGGTCCGTAGCGGTCGCCCGGATCGGGACGGAACAGGGTCGCCGACGAGACCTGTTGGTTGACCGACTGCAGGGCGGCGAACAGGCCCTCGCCCTGGTCGGGCAGCATCTGGTCGTAGAGGTCGCGGAAGCCGTCGCGCGTGCTTTGACCCAGGACGGCGTTGGCGATGTTGCTGTTCTTGCCCAGGGCCGCGAACACCGCGTCATAGGCCGAGGTCTCGGCGCGGTTGAAGCCGATCTCGGCGGCGCTGCGGCGGCGGACGTCGATATAGACATTGTTGGTGTCGGCGCGGCTGGTGGCCACGTAGAGATAGGGCGACTCGGCCAGCAGGCCGGTCCCGATCGTGCCGACGCTGAGGTTCGAGCCCTGGATCACCAGGAAGCTGGTCGGCTGCTGGACCAGGTTGGTCAGGCGGATGCCGAGCTCGGCGCCGGTGGCCAGGGTGGTCGGGCCCGAGACCACCAGCTTGGTGTTCGCGCCCGTCGCGCCGTCCGCCGAGAACAGCAGCTTGGCCTTCGAGCCCAGGTTCAGGCTCGTCAGCTTGATGGTCTCGGCGTTGGTGATCCCGACGCTGCCGTTGATGACCGAGACGTCCAGCTTCCCGTCGCTGTCGGTCAGCTTGCCCAGGAACGTGCCGCCGCCGTCGACCGAGAAGCGGTCCTGGCCCGCGCCGAACGACAGGGCGCCCACCAACGCGCCGCCGGAGAGGTTCAGGGTGTCGTTGCCGCCGCCGAACAGGACGTCGCCGATCGTCGAGGGCGCGACCGAGGTGGTGACGGTGTCGACGCTGCTGACGGTGTCGGCGCTCGGATAGGTGGTCGTCGAGGCGTAGTCCGTCTGGCCCTTCTGGGTGAAGGTGACGCCGGAATTGTTCGCCCGCAGATCCAGGGCGATCGTCTGGCCGCCGGCGGTCACCGTGGCGGCGGTCCCGTCCTGCTTGATGACGGGGGCGCCCACGGTGGCCCGGATCACGCCCGTATTGGTGATGGTCTTCAGCGCGCCGGCCTGATCGAGGATCGCCACCGCGTCGCCGGTCTCGCCGGTGCGCGTGGCCGAGATGGTCCCGGTGTTGTTGATCGCGCTGGTGCTGGAGCCCGCGCCGAGCACGACGCCGCGCGCCGAGGCGGTGACGCCGGACGCGGCGAAAGACGCGGCGCTGGAGGCGATCGAGCCGCGGTTGACGATCTCGTTGGCGACCGCGCCGCTGTTCAGGATCAGGCCGGTCGAACCGGCCTCGTAGCTGGACGCCGAGATCTGGCCGTCATTGCGCAGGCCGCCGGTCAGGGTGGTCGAGTTGCCGCCGCCCTGGCCGATCGAGACGGCCGTGGACGACACGCCGTTATAGACGCCCGAGGCGGTGATCACGCCCTTGGCGACCACGCCATAGGCGTTGTCGGCCGTTCCGACCGCGCCCAGGGTGACGTTCCGCGTGGCCGAGCCGATCTGCAAGGCCGGCGACCCGCTGAACGCGCTGATGCTGGACGAGCCGGACGTGCTGGAAGTGACGGTCGTGGTCGTGACCGTGCCGTCCGCCGCGACCTTGGTCGAATAGTTGACGCCCTGCAGCAGCAGGCCGCCGCTGACATCGCCGGCCACCCGCACGGTCGGACCGCCCTGCAGCAGGTCGTCGGCGCCCAGCTTGTTGAGGGCGTCGACCGTGCTCGGGCGCGCGGTGTAGCGATAGCCGGTGGCGCTGGTCGAGCCCTGCAGGACCAGGGGGCCGTTGATCGAGGCGTCATAGGCCTGGGCCACGGCGTTCAGGCCCTGGACATTGACCGCCCCGCCCATGGTCACGGCGCCGGTGACCGGGGCCGTGACGCGCACGCCATAGGCGTTGTCCCCGGTGACGGTGATGTTGCCCAGGTTCTTCAGATTGCCGGTCAGCGGGCCTTCGATCAGCACGCCGGCCGAGTTGTTGCCCTTGACGGTGATCGTGCCGGTGGCGTCGTTGACGATGTCGCCGGTGAAGGTTCCGGCGTTCGTCAGGCGCACGCCGATCCGGTTCTTGCCCTGGGCGAAGGGCCCATCCAGGTTGCCGTCGTTGTTCGTGTCGGTCGGGGTGTAGTCCTCGGACAGCGAGATCGCGGCCGAGTTGGTCAGCGAGCCGGTCTTGCCGCCGATGATCAGCACGCCGACGCTGTCGTCGACATTGTTCGTCGACAGGGTCCCGGCGTTGGTCACCTTGTTGTTGCTGTCGATCGTGACGATCGCGCCCGCGGCCGTCGGCTTGATCGAGCCGTCGCTGGTGATCTTGATATCGTCCGCCGCCGAGCCCGTGGCCGTGCTGGTGGCGATGGGCGTCGTGCGCGCGGAAGAGACCGAGGTTTCCGCCAGAGCGGCGAAACCCATGGCCAGAAGAGGAGCGGCCGCGACCGTCGCGACCAGGACCTTGCGCTGCATTACGAACGAAACCCCATGAAACCGGCGCCCTTAGTTCGGGTCACGATGCGGCGAAATTGCGGTGACTCTCGCTCGTGACGCGCCCTAAGGCGTCAACCGTCTATCGCATGGCTTGGCGGGGCGCCATATCTGGATCGACGAATCGCCTCTCGCTTGAATCGGTGAGCCCTCATATGCCGCTGGCGAACCTGCCCCCGGACGGTCGCGAAAGCCGCCGCGCGAGCGCCTCCTGGCCGATCATGATCGGTCCGGGCGCGATTCTCGCCCTGGCGGTGGTGGGCGTGGCCCAGCCCGCCCCGGCCCTGGCCGCGGCGGTGGCCTCGGCGGTCGTGGGAATCTGGGCGACGCGGCGGGCCGAGCGGCCGGCGGCGCGCCCGGCGGCGGCCCTGGCCCCCGCGGCCGTCGTCGAGGAAGAGGCGCCGTACATCGCCATTCTCGACCGGCTGCCCGATCCCCTGATGGTGATCGCCGCCGAGGAGGCCGACGATCTGACCGGCCGCCGCTTCCTGTTCGCCAATTCGGCCGCCCGCGATCTCTTCAAGATCCAGCAGCAGGGCGGCCTGCTGGTCACGGCGGTCCGCAACCCGCGCGTTCTGGAGGCGGTGGACGAGGCGCTGTTCGGCGGCGTCGACGGGATGGTCGAGTTCGAGACCGGCGGCGCCCAGGGGCGCGCCTGGCTGGCCTATGTCCGCCCGCTGAAGGAGGCCTCGACCGGCCGCTCGCGCCTGGCGCTGCTGGCCCTGCGCGACGAGACCGACGCGCGCCGCAGCGAGCGCACCCGCGCCGACTTCCTGGCCAACGCCAGCCACGAGCTGCGCACGCCTCTGGCCTCGCTGTCGGGCTTCATCGAGACCCTGCGCGGCCACGCCAAGGACGATCCGGGCGCCCGCGACAAGTTCCTGGGCATCATGCTGGCCCAGGCCGAGCGGATGTCGCGGCTGATCGACGACCTGATGAGTCTGTCGCGCATCGAACTGAACGAGCACATCGCCCCGGCCGGGCGCGTGGACCTGGCCATGGCCGCCATCGACGTCATCGACGCCCTGGGGCCGCAGGCGCGCGAGAAGACGGTCACCTTCGATCCGGTGCTGCCGCCGCGCGGCGGGGCGGTGGTCGACGGCGATCGCGACCAGATCATCCAGGTGATCCAGAACCTGGTCGACAACGCGATCAAGTACACGCCCGAGGGCGGGGTCGTGCGGGTCGAGATCTTCCCCGGCCTGCCCGCCGAGGCCGCGGCGGCGGCCCGCGACCCAGCGGCGGCGCGGATGTCGCTGCTGACCCCGGACCACGATCCGGCCGAGCGCTACGCGGTGCTGCGGGTCACCGACAAGGGGCCGGGCCTGGCCCGCGAGCATCTGCCGCGACTGACCGAGCGCTTCTATCGGGTCGAGGGCCAGAAGAGCGGCGAGCGCTCGGGCACTGGGCTGGGTCTGGCCATCGTCAAGCACATCATGAACCGCCACCGCGGCGGCCTCACCGTCGAAAGCGTGCAGGGCGAGGGCGCGACGTTCGGCGTCTATCTGCCGATGGCCAAGGTCGGACCGCCGGCGCCGGCGGTGCAACGGGCTCCCGCCGAAGCCTGACACGCGCCGCGAACAGCGGAAGTCCAAGCTTCTCAAGCGTTAACCGACCCTTGTCGTCAAAGTGTCATCAAGCTGTCGCATAAGCGCGGCGACGGGCTGGCACATCGGCTCGGGGAAGGCGCGCGATCCTGCGAGACCTTCGACAAGCTCGCGCAAGATTAGCCTCACACGTATGCTGACCTGGCTTTCGCTCATCGTCCTGGCGCTGTTCTCGGGCGCGGCGTTCCTCGCCGGTCGCCGCCGTGCCGTGGCCGCCGCCGAGGGGCGCGCCCGCGTCCTCCACTCGCTGCCCGACTATTACGGCGCCTATGCCGCGTTGTGGGCGGGCGTGCCGGCCGCCTTGCTCCTGCTGCTGGGCGCGATGTTCGGCGGCCGGGTCGAGGACGCGATGCTGCAGGCCAACCGGCCGGCCGTCGTCCAGGCGCTCGAGCCCGATCGCCAGACCGTCTTCTTCAGCGACGCCCAGGCGATCGCCGCCAAGGCTTCGCCGTCCGAGGTGGTCTATGAGGGCGAGCTGAAAACCGCGCTGGACGCCAAGGTGGCCGAGGCGCGCCGGCTCCAGACCCTGCGGACCTTCGGCATGCTGGCCGCCGCCGGCGTTCTGGCCCTGGCCGGCTTCCTGGTCGCGATCCCGCGCATCAACGCCGAGTTCCGCGCCCGCAACCGGGTCGAGGGCTGGATCGGCGTCCTGCTGATCGCCTGCTCGGTCGCGGCCGTGCTGACCACCCTCGGCATCGTGCTGTCGCTGGTGTGGGAGAGCTGGCGCTTCTTCCACAGCGTCAATCCGCTGGCCTTCCTGTTCGGGACCGAGTGGAGCCCGCAGATCGCCATGCGCGCCGATCAGGTCGCCTCGTCGGGCGCCTTCGGGGCCGTGCCGCTGTTCGCCGGCACCTTCCTGATCATGTTCATCGCCATGCTGGTCGCCGCGCCGGTCGGCCTCTATTCGGCGATCTATCTGTCGGAATACGCCAGCCGCCCGGTTCGCGGCTTGGTCAAGCCGCTGCTGGAGATCCTGGCCGGCGTGCCGACCGTGGTCTACGGCTTCTTCGCCGCCCTGACGGTGGGTCCGCTGTTCCGCGCCGGCTTCAACGCCCTCGGCGCGGCCCTGCCGCCCGGTCCGGTGGCGACCTATCTGATGGAAGTCCAGAACCAGATGGCCCTGGTGGCCGGCGTGGTGATGGGCATCATGCTGATCCCGTTCGTCTCGTCGCTGTCGGACGACATCATCAACGCCGTGCCGCAGAGCCTGCGCGACGGCAGCTACGCCATGGGCGCGACCAAGTCCGAGACGGTCAAGAAGGTCGTCCTGCCCGCCGCCCTGCCGGGCATCATGGCCGCCATGCTGCTGGCCGTGTCGCGCGCCGTCGGCGAGACCATGATCGTCACCATGGCCGCCGGCCTGCAGGCCAAGCTGACCGCCAATCCGCTGGACACCGTGACCACCGTCACCGTCCAGATCGTCACCTTGCTGACGGGCGACCAGGAGTTCGACAGCCCCAAGACCCTGTCGGCCTTCGGCCTGGGTCTGACGCTGTTCGTCGTGACCCTGACGCTGAACATCATCGCCCTGCGCATCGTCCAGAAGTACCGAGAGCAATATGACTGACGCGACCCTCGGCGCGGCCGGGCCGCGCGCGACCCTGACGGCCGCCGACGCCCGCCTGAAGAAGCGCCACGCCGCCGAGCGCCGCTTCAAGGCGCAGGGCGTCGCCGCGATCGTCGTCGCCCTGGTGTTCCTGGTGGTGCTGGTCGGCCGCATCGTGGCCCAGGGCTACACCACCTTCGAGACCCACACCCTGAGCCTGCCGGTCTATCTGAACCCGGAGCGGATCGACACGTCGGACCTGTCCGGCGTCAATTACGACTACATCGTCTCCGAGGCGGTGATGAAGAAGCTGGGCGTGCAGGACGATGACTTCGGCACGGTCTCGACCAAGGTCCAGGACCTGGTGTCGCGCGACTTCGGCTTCCAGCTGCTGAACAAGATCAAGGCCGACAAGTCGCTGATCGGCAAGACGATCACCGTCACCGGCCCGCTGAAGGCCGACGCCGACCTCTACTTCAAGGGCGACATCAAGCGCTCGACCGCCGAGGGCGACCGCAAGCTCGACAACCAGCAGCTGGACTGGCTGGACAAGCTGAAGAAGGACGGGGCGATCTCGTCCGGCTTCAACCTGGCCTTCTTCACCAATTCCGACTCGACCGAGCCCGAACAGGCCGGCGTGCTGGGCGCGGTGGTCGGCTCGGCCATGATGCTGTTCATCACCGCCCTGATCGCCGTGCCGGTCGGCGTGCTGGCGGCCACCTATCTGGAAGAGTTCGCCCCGAAGAACCGCTGGACCGACATCATCGAGGTCAACATCAACAACCTCGCGGCCGTGCCGTCGATCGTCTACGGCCTGCTCGGCCTGGCTTTGTTCATCAACTGGCTGCACGTGCCGCGCAGCTCGCCGCTGGTCGGCGGCCTGGTTCTGGCCCTGATGGCCCTGCCGACCGTGATCATCGCCACCCGCTCGGCCCTGAAGGCCGTGCCGCCCTCGATTCGCGAGGCCGCCCTGGGCGTGGGCGCGTCGAAGACCCAGACCGTGTTCCACCACGTGCTGCCGCTGGCCATGCCCGGCGTGATGACCGGCGCGATCCTGTCGCTGGCCCACGCCCTGGGCGAGACCGCGCCGCTGCTGATGATCGGCATGGTCTCGTTCGTGCCCGGCGTGCCCGAGGGCTTCACCGGCGCCGCCACCGTCCTGCCCGTGCAGGTGTTCATCTGGGAGAACGCGTCCGAGCGCGCCTTCCACGAGCGCACCGCCGCGGCCATCATCGTCCTGCTGGCCTTCATGATCGTCATGAACGCCGCGGCCGTCATTCTGCGTCGCCGCTTCGAGCGCCGCTGGTAGATCCCGCCATGACCCTGAACCCCCTCATCTCGCCCCTCCGCCAGGGACACGCCATGCCCGCCCAGAGCCCCGACGACACCGCCCGCGCGCCGGTGGTCCACGCCCCAGCGCCGATCGGCTCGGCCGCGGCCGGCGAGGCCAAGATCAAGGCGCGCGGCGTCAACGTCTTCTACGGCGACAAGCAGGCCCTGTTCGACGTCAGCCTGGATATCCCGGGCAAGTCGGTCATGGCCTTCATCGGCCCGTCGGGCTGCGGCAAGTCGACCTTCCTGCGCTGCATCAACCGGATGAACGACACCATCCCCTCGGCCCGGGTCGAGGGCGCGATCGAGATCGACGGCGCCGACGTCAACGCCAAGAGCGTCGACCCGGTGGTGCTGCGCTCGCGCGTCGGCATGGTGTTCCAGAAGCCGAACCCGTTCCCCAAGACCATCTTCGAGAACGTCGCCTACGGCCCGCGCATCCACGGCCTGGCCTCGCGCAAGGACGAGCTGGAGGCCATCGTCGAGAGCAGCCTGAAGAAGGCCGGCCTTTGGAACGAGGTCGCCGACCGCCTGCACCAGCCTGGCACCGGCCTGTCCGGCGGCCAGCAGCAGCGTCTGGTGATCGCCCGCGCCATCGCCGTCAGCCCCGAGGTGATCCTGATGGACGAGCCCTGCTCGGCCCTCGACCCGATCGCCACGGCCAAGATCGAGGAGCTGATCGACGAGCTGCGCACGCAGTTCTGCATCGTCATCGTCACCCACTCGATGGCCCAGGCCGCCCGCGTGTCGCAGCGCACCGCCTTCTTCCACCTCGGCAAGCTGGTCGAGAGCGGCCCGACCGAGGACATGTTCACCAATCCGCGCGACAGCCGCACCCAGGACTACATCACCGGCCGCTTCGGCTAGCCGGAAGGACTTCGAAATGACCGAACATACCGTCAAGTCCTACGGCGAGGAGCTCGCCCACCTGACCGCCGAGGTCACCCGCATGGGCGGGCTGGCCGAGGCCCAGGTGGCCGACTGCATCGCCGCCATCGCCCGCCGCGACGGCCCGCTGGCCCAGGCCGTTGTCGCTGGCGACGAGCGCCTGGACGCGCTGCAGGCCGAGATCGAGCGCAAGGCCTTCCGGCTGATCGCCCTGCGCCAGCCGATGGCCGTGGACCTGCGCCACGCCGTCGCCGCCCTGAAGATCTCGATGAGCCTCGAGCGCTGCGGCGACATGGCCAAGAACATCGCCAAGCGGGCGCTGATCCTGACCGAGGCCGACCCGATGACGGCCCTGACCCGCTCGATCGAGCGCATGGGCCGGCTGGTGCAGAGCCGCCTGAAGGACGTGCTGGACGCCTACACCACCTCGGACCTGCAGCGCGCCGTGGGCGTGTGGAGCCGCGACGAAGAGGTCGACGAGCACTATAACTCGATCTTCCGCGAGCTCCTGACCTACATGATGGGCGACCCGCGGACGATCAACGCCTGCGCGCACCTGCTGTTCGTGGCCAAGAACCTCGAGCGCATCGGCGACCACGCCACGAACATCGCCGAGATCATCCATTTCGAACTGACCGGCGAAGAGCTGGTTTCGCAGCGTCCGAAACTGGACGCGGTCCCGCAATAACCTTCTAGAGGGCGATCCAAGTGACTCCGTACGTTCTGGTGGTCGAAGACGAAGACGCTCTGGCGACCCTCCTTCACTACAACCTCGACAAGGAAGGCTATCGCGTCGCGGTGGCCGGCGACGGCGAGGAAGCGCTGATCATGGCCAATGAGCGGGCGCCGGACCTGGTCATCCTCGACTGGATGCTGCCCAAGGTCTCGGGCATCGAGGTCTGCCGCCGCCTGCGCGGCCGGGCCGAGACGCGCAACGTGCCGATCATCATGCTGACCGCGCGCGGCGAGGAAACCGACCGCATCCGGGGCCTCGACACCGGGGCCGACGACTATGTGGTCAAGCCGTTCTCGATGGTCGAGCTGACCGCCCGCGTCCGCGCGGTGCTGCGCCGCATTCGCCCGGGCCTGGCCGACGACCGGATCACGGTCGGCGACATCGTCATCGACCGGGTGGCTCACCGCGTGAAGCGCAGCGGCAAGGAGATCCACCTGGGTCCGACCGAGTTCCGCCTGCTCGACTATCTGATGCAGCACCCGGGCCGGGTGTTCAGCCGCGAGCAGCTGCTGGACGCGGTCTGGGGTTCGGATGTCTATGTCGAGGCCCGCACGGTGGACGTCCACATCGGCCGCCTGCGCAAGGCGCTGAACGGCAGCGCCGATGGCGACCCCATCCGCACGGTGCGTTCGGCCGGCTACTCGCTGGACCTCGACGCGGCCTGAGCCGAGGCGGACGGGCGTCCGCCACGTCAGAAAATCGCTCCAAACCCAAGCCCGCGGGCTCGACCGCGCGCCGTCCGTCGGCGCGCGGTTCTTCGCGTTTTCAGGGCGTCGCGACGCGGCCAAGTCGTTCTCGCGACCGTGCGACGATTTCGCTCAAGGATGGTGAGGCAGAATGTCGCTATCTCGTGAGTTGATGGATTCACGGGCCGTTAACCGTCAGCGGCCGAACCTCATCAAGTATTATTTGCGTAACTGTCGCCCGATCCGCGTCTAGATCGCGCGTCATCAGCGATGTTTACGTAGGTATAATTACGGAGAATGTTTCTCCGACCCTGGAAACATTCGAGTGTTGGATAAAACTCGCGTGACTGTGTGGCTGTGAACTCGTGTCCATGAACAATGGGCTCGATTTTGGCATTCGGTTTTCTCTTCTTTTCTCTCCTAGGGCTGAAACGGGCCGGAGCCTCCCATGCGCATGACGATCAAGCTCAAACTCGCCCTGACCTTCGGGGCGCTCATTGTGATGATGGCCGCCGCCACCCTGTTCGGCGTCCGGCAACTGGGCGACCTTAACCGGGACCAGAAAGCCATGGTCGCGGGGCCGGTGGCGCAGCTCCAGCGCGGTCAGGCCCTGAGTACGGCCCTGCTGCAGGTGATGCGCGCCGAAAAGAACATGGCTCTGGCCGACGACGCCGACGAGCTGAAGAGCCAGAACGCCAAGGCCGTCGACAACAAGCAGAAGGTCGCCACCCTGCTGGAGGCGGGTCTTTCCCATGCCTCGCCCAGCGGCAAGCCGAAGTGGGAAGCCCTGGCCGGGGAGTGGGCGGCTTTCGCCGAAATCGACGAGGCCATGCGCCGCGATCTGATGGAGGGTCGTCGCGATCAGGCGATCCTGCAGATGCGGACCACGCAGCGTCAGATCACCAATCGCATCACCGCGACGGTCGAGGCCCTGACGGAGGTCAACCAGAAGCTCCTGGACGCCGCCATCGCCGAGGGCGATCGCACCTACGCCAACTCCCGCAACACCTTGATGGGCGTGATCGGCCTTTCGGTGTTGCTGGCCGCCGGGGCCGGGGTCTGGGTCGCGCGGACCATCGCGCGCGGCTTCGCCAAGGTCGGCGACCTGGCCGAAGCCGTGGCCAAGGGCGACCTGGATCAGGCCGTGACGGTCACGACCAATGACGAGATCAAGGACCTGGTCGACACGGTCAACCGCATGACCGCCAATCTCCGCGCCACGGCCAGTCTGGCCGACCAGGTGGCCATGGGCGACCTGAGCGTCGAGATCACGCCGCTGTCGGACAAGGACGTCCTGGGCAAGTCCCTACGGGGCATGGTGAGCAACCTCCGTCAGACGGCGACCCTGGCCGACAAGGTGTCGGACGGCGACCTGACGGTCGAGGCCAAGCCCCTGTCGGACAAGGACGTGATGGGCCTGGCGCTGGAACGGATGATCGCCCGCCTGCGCGGCGTGGTGTCGGACGCCCTGATCGCCTCCGAAAACGTCTCCGACGGAAGCCAGGAGCTGTCCTCGGCCGCCGAACAGGTCAGCCAGGGCGCGACCGAACAGGCCGCCTCGGCAGAAGAGGCCTCGGCCTCGATGGAGGAGATGGCCGCCAATATCAAACAGAACGCCGACAACGCGGCCCAGACCGAAAAGATCGCTCGTCAGTCCGCCCAGGACGCCGAGGCCTCGGGCAAGGCGGTCGCCACGGCTGTCGAGGCCATGCGAACCATCGCCGAGAAGATCACCATCGTGCAGGAGATCGCCCGCCAGACCGACCTTCTGGCCCTGAACGCGGCCGTCGAGGCGGCTCGAGCCGGCGAGCATGGCCGCGGCTTCGCGGTCGTGGCGTCCGAGGTGCGCAAGCTGGCCGAGCGCAGCCAGGCCGCCGCCGCCGAGATCGGCGCGGTCTCGTCCGATACGGTGAAGGCGGCCCAGTCAGCCGGCGACATGCTGACCTCGCTCGTGCCGGATATCCGCAAGACCGCCGAGCTGGTCGCCGAGATCAGCGCCGCCTGCCGCGAGCAGGACGTCGGCGCCGCCCAGATCAACCAGGCCCTGCAGCAGCTGGATCAGGTGACCCAGCAGAACGCGGCCGGCTCCGAGCAGATGTCGGCGACGTCCGAGGAACTGGCCGCCCAGGCCGAGGAGCTGCGGACCTCCATCGCCTTCTTCCGCATCGACGGGGTCGACGCCCCCGTGGCGGCGCGGCCGGTGTCCAAGGCTTCGGCCCGGCCCGCCAAGAAGGCCGTCGCCGCCAAGTCGGCGAGCCGGACTTCCGTCGCGGCCCAGCAGGCCCGCGCCAAGGGCTTCGCCCTGGACATGACCCAAGGCGGCCCGGACGCGGACGACGCCAACTTCAAGGACTACGCCGCCTGAGACGGCGCGGCGCGGGTCCGGCCTTGACCCGCGCCGTCGCCCACGCCACACCCCGCGCTCATGGAAAAGCTGACCATCCTGCTCGTCGGGTCCGGCGGGCGTGAGCACGCCCTGGCCTGGAAGATCGCCCAGTCGCCGCTGTGCGGCCGGCTGGTCGCCGCGCCCGGCAATCCGGGGATCGCCGCCGTCGCCGAGCTTCGGAACGTCAAGGCCACGGACGCGGACGGGCTGACGGCCTTGGCCCGGGAGATCGGCGCCGACCTCGTGGTGGTCGGCCCGGAGTCGGCCCTGGAGGTCGGGCTCGCCGACAACCTCGCCGAGGTCGGTATTCCCTGTTTCGGCGGCAGCCAGCGCGCCGCCCGGCTGGAGACCTCCAAGGCCTTCACCAAGGACTTCTGCGCCCGCCACGGCCTGCCGACGGCGGCCTATGGCGTGTTCGAGGATGCCGCCTCGGCCAGCGTCTTCCTCGACACGCTGGAGGCTCCCTTCGTGATCAAGGCCGATGGCCTGGCGGCCGGCAAGGGCGTGGTGATCGCCGCCGATCGGGCCCAGGCCGACGCCGCGGTGCTCGACATGCTGGGCGGCCGCTTCGGCTCGGCCGGCGCGCGCGTGGTGATCGAGGAGTTCATGCACGGCGAGGAGGCGTCCCTCTTCGCGATCTGCGACGGCAAGACCGCCGTTCTGTTCGGCGCGGCCCAGGACCACAAGCGCGCCCATGACGGCGACGAGGGCCCCAATACCGGCGGCATGGGCACCTATTCGCCGCCGCCCGTATTGACGCCGGCCCTGATCGACCAGGCCTGGCGCGAACTGATCGTCCCCACCGTCGAGGGCATGGCGGCCGAGGGCAATCCCTATGTGGGCGTGCTCTATGCCGGCCTGATGCTGACGCCGGCGGGACCGAAGCTCGTCGAATACAACGCCCGCTTCGGCGATCCGGAGTGCCAGACCCTGATGCTGCGGCTGGAGAGCGACATCGTCCCGCTGCTGCTGGCGGCCGCCAAGGGCGAGCTCGCCGCCGCCCAGCCGCCGACGTGGCGCGACGAGGCGGCGATCTGCGTGGTGCTGGCCGCCGAGGGCTATCCCGACGCGCCGAAGACCGGCGGTCTGATCACCGGCGCCGAGGCCGCCGTCGCGCCGGCCGTGGTCTTCCACGCCGGCACGACCCGCGACGCCGAGGGAAGCTTGCGCGCCTCGGGCGGCCGGGTCCTGAACGTCTGCGCCCTGGGCGCGACCCTGGGCGAGGCTCGCGACGCGGCCTACGCCGCGCTGGGCGGGATCTCGCTGGAAGGCGGCTTCTATCGCCGCGACATCGGCTGGCGCGCGCTGCGGGCGCGATAGCCGAAGCGGATTGCGTCCTTCGAGGCTCGCCTTCGGCTCACACCTCAGGATGAGGATCTCATCACACTGGCGACCTCATCCTGAGGTGCGCGCTCCTAAGCGCGCCTCGAAGGACGCAACACCGCTTGCGCCTCCCGTAACGCCCTCTAAACTCCCCGTTCAAACAAGCGTTGGGGAGATGCGCGCATGGCCGAGGCCGCCGAACAGTCCGCTCAGGACATGAACTCGGGCACCAAGCCGGTCGACCCGCGTCACGCGATCGACGAGGTCAAGCTAGCCGCCTGGCTGGAAGCGAACGTCGAGGGCTATGCCGGTCCGCTGGAGGTGCGCCAGTTCAAGGGCGGCCAGTCGAACCCGACCTATCAGCTGGTCACGCCGAGCAAGAAATACGTCCTGCGCCGCAAGCCGCCGGGCAAGCTGCTGCCCAGCGCCCACGCGGTCGACCGCGAGTTCAAGGTCATTTCGAGCCTGAACACCGTGAACTTCCCCGTCGCCAAGGCCTATGCCCTGTGCCTGGACGAGGAGGTGATCGGCACGATCTTCTACGTGATGGACAATGTCGAAGGCCGGATCCTGTGGGACGGGACCCTGCCCGACTACGCCCCGGCCGAGCGGCGGGCGATCTACGAGGCCGAGATCGACACCCTGGCGGCGCTGCACAATGTCGACTACGCCGCCGTGGGCCTTTCCGACTACGGCAAGCCCGGCAACTATTTCGCCCGTCAGATCGACCGTTGGACCAAGCAGTACAAGGCCTCGGAGACGACGACGATCCCGGAGATGGACCGGCTGATCGACTGGCTGGCCAAGACCGTGCCGGCCGACGACCAGACCTCGATCGTTCACGGCGACTATCGCCTCGACAACATGATCCTGCACGCTGCCGAGCCGCGCGTGGTGGCGGTGCTGGACTGGGAGCTGTCGACCCTGGGCAATCCGCTGGCCGACTTCAGCTATTTCCTGATGAACTGGGTGATGCCGTCCGACCAGCGCGGCGGCCTCGCCGAGATCCAGGATCTGGAGGCCTACGGCATCCCGACCATTCCCCAGGCCGTCGAGCGCTATTGTCGGGCCACCGGCCGCGACGGCCTGCCGGAACTGGACTGGTATTTCAGCTACAACCTCTTCAGACTGGCCGGCATCTGCCAGGGCATCGTCGGCCGCGTCCGCGACGGCACCGCCGCCAGCGCCCATGCGCAGCTGATGGAGGCGCGCGTGCCGGTCCTGGCCAAGGGGGCTTGGGAGTTCGCGCGGAAGGCGGGGGCCTGAGGGGTCATATGAGGGGATTGCTGGCGGGCGTCTGCGCCCTGGCCGCGGCTGGCGCGCTGGGCGGCGCCGCGGCGGCCGAGACCGTGTTCGTCCAGGCCGGCAAGCTGCTGGCCGATCCCTCGACCGGCAAGGTCGAGACCGCCAAGACCCTGGTGCTGGAGAACGGCAAGGTCAGCCGCATCGTCGACGGCTATGTCGCCGAGAAGGGCGGCAAGGTCGTGGACCTGAAGGACAGCTTCGTTCTGCCCGGCCTGATCGACAGCCACGTGCACCTGACCGGTCAGCAAGGCCCGACCTCGCGCCTCGACGAGGTGACCCAGTCCTCGGCCGACCAGGCGATGGTCGGCGCCGGCTTCGCCCGCAAGACCCTGATGGCCGGCTTCACCACGGTGGCCGACCTGGGCGCCGACAACCAGGCGATCTTCGCCCTGCGCGACGGGATCAAGCGCGGCGATGTCCCTGGGCCCCGCATCATCGCCGCGGGCTCGGCGGTGTCGATCCACGGCGGCCACGGCGACGTCAACGGCTTCAGCGACGAGGTCATGCACGTGCTGCGCCCGACCTCGGTCTGCTCGGGCGCCGACGACTGCCGCCGGGCCGTGCGCGAGCAGGTCTGGCACGGCGCGGACATCATCAAGATCACCGCCACCGGCGGGGTGCTCTCCAACACCAGCGCGGGCCTGGCCCAACAGTTCTCGGACGAGGAGCTGAAGGCCATCGTCGACGCCGCCCACCGCATGGGCCGCAAGGTCACCGCCCACGCCCACGGCGTCGACGGCATCAACAGCTTCCTGAAGGCCGGCGGCGACTCGATCGAGCACGGCACCTATCTCGACGCCGAGAGCATCGCGCTCTTCAAGAAGAGCGGCGCCTATCTGGTCCCGACCCTGATGGCCGGCGATTTCGTCTATCGGATCGCCTCTGGCCCGAACAACTTCCTGACCCCGGCCCAGACCGCCAAGGCGCTGGAGGCTGGTCCCAAGATGCTCGCCATGGCGCGTCGCGCGCACGAGGGCGGCGTCAAGATCGCCTTCGGCACCGACACCGGCGTCTCGGCCCACGGCGACAACGCCGGCGAGTTCGCCCTGCTGGTCAAGGCGGGGCTCACACCGCTGGAAGCGATCCAGACCGCCACCGTCAACGCCGCCGACCACTTCTCGCTGTCCAGCGAGATCGGCAGCCTGGCGCCGGGCAAGGCCGCCGACCTGATCGCGGTCAAGGGCAACCCGCTCAGGGACGTCACCGTGCTCCAGCACGTGACTTCGGTGATCAAGGGCGGGGTGGTTTATAAGTAGCTGCTCCCCCTTTGGGGGAGCTGTGGGCGAAGCCGACTGAGGGGTAGAGGCAGGCCCCGCGGGACTTCCCCCTCCGGCCTTCGGCCTCCTCCCCCGCTAGGGGGAGGATCTACAGCCCTGCCTTCGCCAGCAGTTCCTCCACCGCCGCCTCGTCGTCGAAGCGCGCGCGGACCGGCCAGGGCGTGACCTTCTCGCGCCAGGCGGGGGGCAGGCGGACCCAGTCCTTCTCGGTGGTGACGAGGCCGGCGTCGTAGACCGCCGCCCGATCGGCCAGCATCCTCAGCGTCGGCTCGTCATAGGCGCCGTGGTCGGGGAACGGGGCGAAGTCCACCAGCTGGCAGCCGGCGGCGGTCAGGGCCTTCTCGACCTTCCAGGGCTTGCCGATGCCGGCGAAGCCGACCTGCGGTCCCTTCGGAACCGGGGCGGCGGCCTCCAGGCGCGCGACCAGGACCGGCGTGTCGCCCAGCGAGACCAGCAGGTCGAAGTCCGGCTGCTCGACATCGACCGGCAGCAGCACGATCACCGCGTCGGCGCGGGCCAGGCCCACCTTCAGCGGCTCGCGCATCGGGCCGGCGGGGAAGACGCGGCCATCGCCGAACGGCCATTCGCCGCCGCGCGTCTCGCCGTCCACCACCACCAGCGACAGCGCCTTGCGCACGGTCGGGTTCTGGTGGCCGTCGTCCATGACGATCGCCTGGGCGCCGCCGCTCACCGCCGCCTTGGCGCCGGCGACGCGGTCGACCGCCACCCACATCGGAAAGTCCTGGGCCAGCATCAGCGGCTCGTCGCCGACGTCGGCGGCGGTGTGCCGCGCCGGATCGACCTGAACCGGCCCCTTCAGCTTGCCGCCATAGCCGCGCGACAGGCCGTGGGCCGCCACGCCCCGGCGGGTCAGGATCAGCAGCAGCTCGCGGACGATCGGCGTCTTGCCCGCGCCGCCCACGGTGACATTGCCGACGCAGATCACCGGCGCGCCGACGATGGCTGGGGTCGCCCGCGCGATGCGCCGCCGCGTGGCGTCGGCCCAGATCCAGGAGAGGGGCGTCAACAGGGCGCGGGTCAGCGGCGCGGGGCCGCCGCTCTTCACGTACCACCAGCGGGGCGTGCCGAGTTTCATGAGGCTATCTGGGGAACGAGCTCGAGGATGCGGGACAGGCCCGCGCGCGCCTCGGCGTCGCGGGCGTCGACGAAGGCGCGGGCGCGGCCGGCGCGGGCGTGGGCGGCGGCCGGATCGGCGAGATCGGCGGCGATCGCGCCGCTCAGGTCGTCAGGCGAGGTCAGCACGACGCCTCCGGCCGCCCTCAGGCCCTCATAGGCGGCGGCCCAGTTGTCGACGAACGGACCGCTGATCGCCGGACAGTCGAGGCGCGCGGCCTCCAGCGGATTGTGGCCGCCGATGTTCGGGACCAGACTGCCGGCGATGACGGCCGTCCCCGCCAGGCGGAACCAGAGACCCATCTCGCCCAAGGTGTCGGCGACGACGACATCCGCCATTGCTTCCGGCGCCCGGCTGCGCAGTGTCGCGGTCAGGCCGCGCGCCTGGGCGAGCGCGACGATCGAAGGCCCCCGCTCGACATGGCGCGGCGCCAGGATCACCGGCGGCCGGTCGGGCAGGGCGGCGACGGCGTCCAGCGCGATCTCGTCTTCGCCGAGGTGGGTGCTGGCGATCAGCAGCGGCGCTCGCGAGAAGCGACTGCGCAGGGCGCTTAGTTCAGCCCCATCGACCGGCGGTGGCGCGGCGCCGAACTTCAGGTCGGCCTCGCCGGCGACGACTCCGCCCAGGGCCGCGAAGCGTTCGGCGGCGCGGGCGTCCTGCGCCAGGATCAGGTCGAAACTCCCCAGCAGCTGGCGGGCGGCGTCAGGCCGCCGGCGCCAGCTGGCGAAACTGCGATCCGACAGCTTGGCCGAGACGAGGGCCAGACGCGTCCCGGCGGCCTTAGCCTCCAGCAAGAGGTTGGGCCACAGCTCGCTCTCGACGAACACCGCGAGCGAGGGTTTCCAGCGGGCGATGAACCGCCGCGCCGCGCCGGGCGCGTCGACCGGGACGTACTGATGGATCGCTCCGGCCGGCAGGCGCTGGGCCAGCAGCGCCGCCGAGGTCGTGGTGCCCGAGGTGACCAGCACCGCGACCTCCGGCCGCTCGGACCTCAGCCGCTCGACCAGCGGCAGGATCGACAGGCTCTCGCCGACGCTGGCGCCGTGCAGCCAGACCAGCGGGCCGTCGGGGCGCGCGACCTCGGCGCGGGCCAGGCGTTCGGCGAGGCGGGCGGAATCCTCCTTGCCCTTCCGGGCCCGGCCCTCGAGCAGCGCCGGGGCGAACGGTTCGAGCAGGCCCGTGGCCGCGCGATAGAGCTTGAGCGCGCCGGGCCGGATCACACCACGCCTTCCGGCGCCAGGCGGCAGCCGTGGGCGCCATGGTGGGTCTCGACCTGGATGGTGACGTGGCCGATGTTGAACTTGCTGGCCAGCTCCGCGCAGGCGTCGTTCAGGAACTGGTCGTGGGTGGCGTCCAGCGCGCGGACGACGTGGGCGGTCAGGGCGGTCTCGGTGGTGCTCATCGCCCAGATGTGCAGGTCGTGGACCTCGGTGACGCCCGGCCGGGCGGCCAGCCAGGCGCGGACCTTGCCGGGATCGACGTTCCGGGGCGCGGCGTCCAGGGCCATGTCCAGCGAGTCGCGCAGCAGGCCCCAGGTGCCCAGCACGATGACGATGATGATGGCCAGGCTGACCACGGGGTCCAGCCACAGCCAGCCCGTGAGGCTCATGGCGAAGGCGGCGACCACGACCCCGGCCGACACGCCGGCGTCGGCGGCCATGTGCAGGAAGGCGCCCCGGACGTTCAGGTCGTCCTCGCCCCCCTTCATGAACATCAGGGCGGTCGCGGTGTTGATGGCGATGCCGACGGCGGCGACGATCATCACCGGGCCGGTCTGGATCGGCTCGGGCGTGGCGAAGCGGCGGACGGCCTCCCAGGCGATGGCGCCGACGGCGATCAGCAGCAGGGCGGCGTTGGCCAGCGAGGCCAGGATCGTACCCTTGCGCAGGCCATAGGTGCGGCGGGCGCTGGGGGCGCGCTTGGCCAGCACCGCCGCGCCCCAGGCCAGCAGCAGGCCCAGCACGTCCGACAGGTTGTGACCGGCGTCGGCCAGCAGGGCCAGCGAGTGGGTCATCAGGCCCGCGACGGCCTCGACGACCACGAAGCCCAGGTTCAGCGCCGTGCCGATGGCGAAGGCGCGGCCGAAGTCCTTGGGTGCGTGGCTATGGCCGTGACCATGGTGGTGATGGCCATGACCGTGCGCGTGGCCGTGATCGTGGTGATCATGGTCGTGGTGATCGTCGTGGGCGTGGCTGTGATCGTGCGGCATGGCTCTACATCCCACCAAGGGCGTAAGGGATCAATCTTGCACCAGCGCCTCGGCGCGGCGGGTGACGGCGGAGAGGCGGCCCGCCCAATCCTCGACCAGCTGGTCGGGGTCGTCGCCGCGTCCCGCGCCGGTCGGACCGTCATAGACCATCGCCGCCTTGGCGAAGGGCAGGGGCACGACGGTCCGGTCCCACGAGCCCAGTCGGATGCAGGGCTTGGCGGCCAGGCCGACGAAGATCACCGGGGCGCCGGTAACGCGGGCCAGCGACGGCGTGCCCTTCTCCATGTGCTCGGCCGGGCCGCGTGGACCATCGGGCGTGATGGCGACGCCGCCGCCGTCCTTGACCCACTTGACCATGTCGCGGAAGGCCTGCTCGCCGTGCTTGTTCTTGGCCAGGTCCGTCTTCTTGGCCGAGGAGCCGCGGATCGACGGAAAACCCAGCTTCTCGACCGTGCGGGCGATGAACTCGCCGTCGCTGGAGCGCGAGATCAGGGCGCGCATGTCCTGGCGGCGCGACAGGTCCTGCGGCCAGCTGAGCGGCGACATCGGAATGCGCGAGTGCCAGAAGCACAGGATCGCCCCGACGCCGGTCTCGCGCCCTCGCGCCCAGACCGCCTCGGCCTGCTCGGCGCCCTCGACGGTCATCCGCAGGGTGCGGAACACCAGCTTGGAATAGCCGGCGAAGATCGAAGACAGCAGCCAGATCACGAACGGGGAACGCAAGGGCCTCAAGCGCCAGTCTCCACGGCGGACGCCTCGGGCGCGCGGTCCAGGTCCTGGGCCTTGGCCAGGCGCGCGTAGAGGCCGCCGGCGCGCGCCAACTCGGCGTGCGTCCCAGTCTCGACCACGCGGCCCTTGTCGATGACATAGATCCGGTCGGCGTTCTTCACGGTCGACAGTCGGTGGGCGATCAGGATCGTGGCGCGGCCGGCCATCAGCCGCTCCAGCGCCGCCTGGACCTGGGCCTCGCTTTCGGTGTCGAGCGCGCTGGTGGCCTCGTCCAGCAAGAGGATCGGGGCGTCCTTCAGGAAGGCGCGGGCGATGGCGATGCGTTGGCGCTGGCCGCCGGACAGCCGCGCGCCGGCCTCGCCGACCACCGTGTCGTAGCCTTCGGGCAGGTCCTGGATGAAGTCGTGGGCCGCGGCCTGGCGCGCGGCGGCCTCGATCTCCAGCTGGCTGGCGCCGGGGCGGGCATAGGCGATGTTGGCGCGGATGGTGTCGTCGAACAGGAACGGCTCCTGGGTGACCAGGGCGATCCGGTCGCGCAAGCTCGCCAGGGTCACCGACCGCACGTCGTGGCCGTCGATCGTCACCGCCCCGCCGGTCACGTCGTAGAAGCGCGGGATCAGGCTGAGGATCGAGCTCTTGCCGCCGCCGGACGGGCCGACCAGGGCGACGGTCTCGCCCTTGCGCGCCGCGATCGAGACATCCGAGAGGGCGGGAATGTCGGCCCCGTACGAGAAGGTGACGCCCTCCAGGGCGATCGCGCCGTCGCCGGCCGGCAGGGCCTTGGCGTCGGCCGGGTCGACGATCACCGGGGCGACGTCCAGCGCCTCGAACAGCCGGCGCGCGGCGGTCAGGCCCTCGCTGAACACGGTCTGCAGATTGGCCACCTGGCGCAGCGACTGGGCGGCGATGCCCAGCAGGATCACGAACTTCAGGAAGCCGCCGGCGGTGATCGGCGCCAGGGTGAACGGCCCGACCACGAGAGCGCCGGTGATCGCCCGCCAGCCGGCATAGGCGAAGACCGCGGCGATCACGAGCTGCGAGAACAGCTCCGTGGCCGGGGCGGCCATGGCGCGGGCGTTGCTGCCCTTGATCAGGTGGCGCTGGCGGCGCTCGACCACGGCGGCGACGCGGGCCTCCTCATAGGCCTCGCGGTTCTCCATCTTGACGATCTTGACCCCGTCCAGGCTCTCCATGATCGCGGTCGAGAGGTTCGAGGTCTCGC
Source organism: uncultured Caulobacter sp. (assembly GCF_947036865.1). Classification (GTDB taxonomy): domain Bacteria; phylum Pseudomonadota; class Alphaproteobacteria; order Caulobacterales; family Caulobacteraceae; genus Caulobacter. Next base: position 39,577 of record NZ_CAMQSF010000033.1, read on the forward strand.
CCATCGCGCCCTTGGCGGCCTTGGTCGTGCGCTTGGAGAAGTGGCGGATCACGCCGCTGACGCCGGGCACGATGGTCAGGACGCCGGCCGCCAGGATCGGGTCGCTCCTCAGCAGGGCCCACAGGGTGATGGCGACGGTCAGGCCCTCGCGGACATAGTTGATCACCCCGGTGGTCGCCGCCTCGCGGATCAGGCCGGCGTCGTACAGCACCGACGAGACGTAGGAGCCGGAATGCGCGCCGCGCAGGCGGGCCAGGTCGGCGCGGATCAGCCGGCCGAACAGGCGCGTCTGCATGTCGCCGACGACGCCGTTGCCGATGCGGTTGATCAGGCTGGCCTGGATCACCTGGAAGACGCCGCGCGCCACGGCCAGGGCGGCGATGGTCAGCGGAACCCACACCAGGGCGCCGGGCTGGGGATGGGCGATCAGCTTGTCGACGGCGGGCTCGACATATTCGCCCAGCATCACGGTCAGCCGCGCCACGACCACGGCGCTGATCATCGAGACCAGGAAGCCCTTCCAGCGCGGACGCAGGAACTCCCGCCACATCCGGCCCATCAGGGCGCGGTTCGAGGGCTGCGGAGGGGCCGGCGACGTCATGGGCGAGGGGTCGGATTTCACGACGGGGCTGTCAAGGACGCGCGGGACGCAGTGCCCGCGAAAAGCGACGCCATCTGGGCGAGCCCCCGGGGATTTTGCCTTTCGGGCCGCTCTACCCTACTTAGTCGCGGACTTTCCGAAGGATCGCGCCCGCTTGGCCAAGTTCGACCTCACCACGCCCTGGGGCCGGTTCAAGACCTATCTCCACTATCTGTGGAACGACCACGCCTATCTGCGCCTGGGCTTTTCGAACGCCCACTGGATCAGCCCGGAGCTGGTCCGCGCCAACCAGCCCTGGCCGTTCCAGCTGGCCTGGTGGAAGAAGCGGGGGATCAGGACGGTCGTGAACCTGCGCGGCGGCTTCGACGGCCGCTTCTACGCGCTGGAGAAGGACGCCTGCGAGCGCCTGGGCCTCAACTTCGTCGACTTCACCATCACCTCGCGCGAGGTCCCGATCCGCGAGCGGGTGCGGGGCGCGAAGGAACTGTTCGAGACGATCGAATATCCGGCCCTGATGCACTGCAAATCCGGCGCGGATCGGGCCGGGATCATGAGCGTCTTCTACGCCCACTACCGCCTGGGCCAGCCGATCCGCGAGGCGATCAAGCAGCTCTCCCCCCGCTACCTGCACATCAAGCACGGCAACACCGGCGTGCTGGACTATGTGTTTGAGCAGTATCTGGAGCGCGGCGAGCCCAAGGGCCTGAGTTTCACCGACTGGGTCGAGAGCGACGACTACGACCCGGTGGCGATGAAGAAGACCTTCCGGGCCGGGATGCTGGGCAAGGTGCTGACGGACAGGATTCTGCGGCGGGAGTAGCTGCTCCCCCTCTGGGGGAGCTGTCGGCGAAGCCGACTGAG
>NZ_CAMQSF010000034.1 GCF_947036865.1 uncultured Caulobacter sp.
CGGCGCGCGCGGCCTCGGCGGCCCGGGCGGCGGCCTCGAGCTCGGGACCCCGCTCCGGCGCGGCCGCGACCAGGGCGCGAACCTCTTCGAGCTCGGCGTCGAGGCGCGCCAGGGCGGTGGTCGCGTCCTCGCCGGCCTGGGCCTCGCGGGCCTGGTCGGCCTCGATGCGGGCCAGATCGTTCGACAGGCGCTCGAACTCGGCGGCGGCGGCCTCGGCCTCGCGCTCGGCGCGGTCCTTCTGGATGGCCAGCTGGCCCAGCACCGCCTGGGCGATCGTCGCCTCCTCGCGCAGCGGCGGCATGGCGGCCTCGGCCTGGGTGATCGCCACCTGGGCGGCGGCGCTGGCGCGGGCGGTCTCCTCGACCCGGCGCGCGGCCTCCGTCGCCTCGGCCTGGGTGCGCTCCAGCGTGTCGCGCGCCTCGGTCCAGCGGGCGTAGAGCACCGCCCCCTGCACGGCGCGGATCTCGGCCGACAGGCGCTTGTACTTCTCGGCCTGGCGCGCCTCGCGGCGCAGGCGGTTCAGCGCCGTCTCCAGCTCGCGCGCCACGTCCTCCAGCCGCGCCAGATTGGCCTCGGCGGCGCGCAGGCGAAGTTCCGCCTCATGCCGACGGGTGTGCAGCCCCGAGACCCCGGCGGCCTCTTCCAGGATCCGGCGGCGGTTCTGCGGCTTGGCGCCGATCAGCTCGCTGATCTGGCCCTGGCGGACCAGGGCCGGCGAGTTGGCCCCCGTCGAGGCGTCGGCGAACAGGAGCTGGACGTCGCGGGCCCGCACCTCGCGGCCGTTGATCTTGTAGGTCGAGCCCGCCCCGCGATCGATGCGGCGGACGACCTCCAGCACCGGATCGTCGTTGAACTGGGCCGGGGCGGTGCGGTCGGCGTTGTCGATGGTCAGGGCGACGTCGGCATGGTTGCGTGGCGGCCGCGCGCCGCTGCCGGCGAAGATCACGTCGTCCATGCCGCCGGCCCGCATGGCCTTGGCCGAGTTGGCGCCCATCACCCAGCGCAGGGCTTCCAAGAGGTTCGACTTGCCGCAGCCGTTGGGTCCGACGATGCCGGTCAGGCCCGGCTCGATCCGGAACTCGGTCGGCTCGACGAAGGACTTGAAGCCCGAAAGGCGCAGGCGCTGGAACTGCACGGCGGCGGTCCCCTCCGGCCCTCAGCCCTTCGCCGCGGTGGCGAAGGCCTTGGCGAGCTGGGCCATGTCGGAGCCGTCCGCGAGCGGCGCGCCATTGACGAAGAAGGTCGGGGTGCCCTCGATCCCGTCGGCCTGGGCGCGGGCGAAACGGTCGTTGACGGCCTTCAGCGCCGCCGCGTCGTTCAGGGCGTCCGAGAACTGCTTGTCGGTCAGGCCATATTGCTTGCCGATCGCCTGCAGGCCCTCGAACAGCTGGCCGCTCTGGTAGATGGCCTCCTGCCGCTGGAAGACCGTGGTCAGGACCTCGAAATACTTTCCCGGAATCCGGCGAGCGAGGATGAAGCCGGCCGCCGCGAACTCGGGGGGCGGGGTCAGGAACTCGCGGAACACCATTCGCGCCTTGCCGGTGTCCAGGAAGCGCTTGCGCACCTCCGGCAGCGCGTTCAGCCACCAGTGGGCGCAGTGCGGGCAGCTGGCCGAGGCGTAGACCACGAACTGCGCCGGCGCCTTGGGCGAGCCCAGGATCATGTCGCCGGGCTTGGCCGGCAGCGGCTTGGCGACCGCAAGGGCCGGCGCCGCGGCGACCGCCAGGCCCGAGACGACCAGGGCGCGACGATCGACCGTCATCATTTCGCCGCCGCGGCGATGGCGGCGTCCAGCTCTTGCAGGGTGCGCTCGCCGCCTTCCGCGGCGCCGACCTTCTTGCCGTTGACGACGAAGGTGGGCGTGCCCTGGACCTTGGCTTCCGTCCCCCACTTCTCGACGCGGGCGTTCAGCGCCTTCAGCGCCTTTTCGTCGGTGACGCAGGCGTTGAACTGCTGTTCGCTCATGCCGGCCGACTGGGCGACCGCCAGCAGGCCTTCGCGGAACTGGCCGGTCTGGAACATCTGGTCCTGGGCGCGATAGACCGAGTCGATCACCTGGAAGTATTTGTCCTTGCCGGCGCAGCGGGCCATCAGGAACGCGGCGGCGGCCACCTCGTTCGGCGGGGTGATGATCTCGCGATAGACGTAGTTGACCTTGCCGGTGTCGATATATTTGGCCTTGAAGGCCGGATAGACGTCGCGGTTCCACCGCGCGCAGTGGACGCATGAGGCCGAGGCGTATTCCACCACCACGACCTTGGCGTTCGGATTGCCCTGGGTCATGTCGTCGGCGCCGACCTTTTCGGCCTTGGGGCCGCAGCTGGCGAGCCCGGCCGCGAGCGCGGCGACGAGAGTGACACGGCTGATCAGCGAACGCATGCAAAGGCCCTTCGGCGGTCGATCGAGAAGTGTAAGCCCGATTCTGGTTCGGCGCCGAAAAAGGCGCCATCAGGACGAGCGCATGAGCGCGAGCGGCGGGCCGTTGTCAATGGTTCAGCGCTGTTCGCGCAGCACGCCCCGGCCGAGCTTCATCAGCGCGTCCTTCAGGCCGCCGTCGGGCTGGCCGGCGAGACTGTCGGCCAGCTGCTTCTCCAGCGCCGCGTCCAGCGGCGGCTTTCGAGCGGGGCGCGGAGGCGCCGAGGCGGTCGCCGCCTTGACGGGGCCTTGGACGATGCGCAGCCGCGTGACCACGCCCTTGCCCAGCAGCATGTCGAGACGGGCGGTGATCTGCGGGGCCTGGTGCTGGATCAGCGAGGCCACCGGACCGTCGACCCGCAGTTCCAGGGCGCCGCCCTGGCCGCCCCGGCCCTTGATGATCCGGACCGGCTCGGTGCGCCGGGCCAGGGTGTCGCCGACGATCTCGCGCCAGCGGGCCTGCAGCGCCGCCGGACCCTGGCCGAAGCGGGTCTCCAGCTCCTTCAGAAGCGGCGCCAGGTTCTTGCCGGCCGGCGGCGGGGGGCGGCGCTGCGGCTTGGTCCGCTTGGCGCGCAGGATCGCGATCGCTTCTTCCGGGCTGGGCAGGGGGCGGCGGGCCATGCGCCAAGGCTAGCACGGCGGGGGCCGTTCGCGGTAGGCGAGGGACATGAAAGAGCGCGCCTTGATCCGTTCGGCCCTGCTGGCCTGGTATGACCGCCAGGCCCGCGATCTGGCCTGGCGCGTCGGACCCGCCGACCGCCGCGCGGGCACGCGGAGCGATCCGTATCGCGTCTGGCTGTCGGAGGTGATGCTGCAGCAGACGACGGTGCCGCACGCGACGCCGTATTTCCTGTCCTTCACCGCGCGATGGCCGACGGTGTCGGACCTGGCGGCCGTCGACGACGGTGAGTTGATGGCGGCCTGGGCGGGGCTCGGCTACTACGCCCGCGCCCGCAACCTCCTGGCCTGCGCCCGGGCGGTGGCTGGTCAGCACGGCGGCGTCTTTCCCGACACCGAGGAGGGGCTGCGGGCCTTGCCGGGCGTCGGGGCCTATACCGCCGCCGCCGTCGCGGCGATCGCCTTCGACCGGCCGGCCAATGTCGTGGACGGCAATGTCGAGCGGGTGATGTCCCGCCTGTTCGCCGTCGAGACGCCACTGCCCGACGCCAAGCCCGAGCTGAAGGCTCTCGCCGGCGAGCTCGTCACCGATGATCGCCCGGGCGACTGGGCCCAGGCGCTGATGGATCTGGGCGCGACGGTCTGCAAGCCGAAGGCCCCGCTGTGCGACCGCTGCCCGCTCTCGGCGTGGTGCGCGGCGTTCCAGGGCGGCGCGCCCGAGACCTATCCGCGCAAGACGAAGAAGGCCGACCGCCCGCGCCGGCACGGGGTCGCCTATGTGCTGACGCGCGGCGGCGCGGTGGCCCTGGTCCGCCGGCCGCCAAGGGGATTGCTGGGCGGCATGCTGGGCCTGCCGACCTCGGAGTGGCGGGCGACGCCGTTCTCGGACGCCGAGGCCGTCGCCGCCGCGCCGGTTGCCGCCGCCTGGCGCGATCTGGGCGCGGTCGAGCACGTCTTCACGCACTTTTCCCTGACCCTGCGGGTGCTGGCGGCCGAGAGCGCCCCGGAAGACCCGGGCGACTTCGCCTGGACGCCGCGCGAGGGGCTGGGCGCGCTGCCGAGCGTCTTCCTGAAGGCGGCGCGGGCGGCCGAGCGGTTGATCTAGCGGCGCGCGAACGCGGCCATCGCGTCCAGGAAGTCGTTGCCGAATATCTTCAGCAAGAAGGCGGCGATCACCAAGATCAAGGAGTAGGTCAAAGCCGACACGACGCCGATCATCACGTCCTTCCAAAGGGGGCGGCCGCGCGCCAGAGCGTCGCGCTCGATCGCCGGGGTCTCATCCTCCAGCACGCTTTGAGCATAGCCGGACAGGGCGCTATCGGCGGTTTCGCGAAAGGCCTTCAGGGTCGTCGGGGTCCATTGGCGGGAGAAGCCTCTCATCTCGGCCACCGTCGGCGAGCGACCTTCCCGCGCCTCGTGGCCTCGGAGCCATTCACGCTTGGCCTGCTTGTAGAGTCCGTAGGCGATGAAGCCTTCGATATCGTCCGATGCACGGACCAGTTGGTCGAATACCGGACTATGGTCGCTGGCCGCCATAGCGCCCGAACCTACCGCCCAGCCAGCACTGACTTGGCGCGCGACAGGGCGCGTTCATGGACGTCTCGGCTCAGGCTGACCACCTTGCTGCCGTCTGGACGTCTCATTGTCCGCAGGACGCTGCCATTGCGCGTCGCCTGGAAGGCGACGGGGCTAACGACCGCTTTCTCGCCAAGGAGCTTTCCGAGCCGGATCATAAGGTGAACACTCTCACCTCGAGCGGCGTCGCGCAAGGCGCCAGGGGGAAAATGAGAGCCTCAGTTCATTCCCGCCCGCACCTGCGCCCGCAGCACGTCGATCGGGGCGAGGCCCGCGTCGGTCTTGAAGTGCCAGTAGGTCCAGCCGTTGCAGGCCGGGGCGCTCTGCACCAGGGCGCCGATCTTGTGGATCGAGCCCGACAGGTCGCCGACCGTGATCGAGCCGTCCGGCCGCACCTTGGCCACGTGGGTGCCCTTGGCGCAGTAGAGGGTGTCGCCCGGTGACAGCAGGCCGGCCTCGACGATCGTGCCGAAGGGCACGCGCGGCTCGGCGCGCTTGCTGCCCATGACTTCCAGGTCCTCGGGCGCGATCGGCGTGACCTTGGCGATGCGCGCCTTGGCGTGCTCGAGGTATTCGGCCTCGCGCTCGATGCCGATGAACTTGCGTCCCAGGCGCTTGGCGGCCGCGCCGGTGGTGCCGACGCCGAAGAATGGATCCAGGATCACGTCGCCCGGCTTGGTCGTCGACAGGATCACCCGATAGAGCAGGGCTTCCGGCTTCTGGGTCGGATGGGCCTTCGCCCCGTCGGCGCCCTTGATCCGCTCCTCGCCGGTGCACAGCGGGATGGTCCAGTCCGAGCGCATCTGCACCTCGTCATTGGCCATCTTCAGCGCGTCGTAGTTGAAGGTGTAGCGCTTGGCGCTCTGGCTCTTCGACGCCCAGATCAGGGTCTCGTGGGCGTTGGCGAAGCGGGTGCCCTTGAAGTTCGGCATTGGGTTCGACTTGCGCCAGACGATGTCGTTCAGGATCCAGAAGCCCAGGTCCTGGATCGCCACGCCGACGCGGAAGATGTTGTGATAGCTGCCGATCACCCAGATCGCGCCGTCGTCCTTCAGCACGCGGCGGGCGGCCTTCAGCCACTCGCGGGTGAACTTGTCGTAGGCCGCGAAGCTCTCGAACTGGTCCCAGTGATCGTCGACGGCGTCGACCTTGGAATTGTCGGGACGCAGCAGGTCGCCGCCCAGCTGCAGATTATAGGGCGGGTCGGCGAAGATCAGGTCGACCGACTTCTCGGGCAGGGCGTTCATCTGCTCGATGCAGTCGCCCAGGATGATGGTTTCCGGCCCGAACTTCATGGTCCCGCGTCCTCAGGAAAGAGAACGGAATCATGAGTCTTGCTGGTAAATCCGGTGTTGAGAGACGTGGTTAACGGCCTATTCGGCCGCATCCTCGAATGGAAGGCTCAGGGTCAGCTCGCCCGCCAGGGCCGCCTTGACCGGCGCCCAGCCCAGCCGGTGGATCGGCGAGGGGCCCAGGCGAATCAGGCCCTCGACGTGCACGGGCGCGTGATAGCCCTTGTGGCCGGCGAAGCCGTAGCCGGGATAGAGGGCGTCGGCCTCGATCATGATCCGGTCGCGGGCCTCCTTGGCCAGGATCGAGGCGGCGGCGATCGAGCACGACAGGCTGTCACCCTTGACCACGGTCTTGATCGGGCAAGGCAGATTGAATCGATAATTGCCGTCCACGAGCGCGATGGCCGGCCGGACCGACAGGCCCTCGATCGCGCGACACATGGCGCGGCCGGTGGCGTGCAGGATGTTGTACTCGGCGATCTCCTCGATCGAGGCCAGGCCCACGCTCCAGGCGATGGCGACCGCCTTGATCTCTTCCTCCAGGGCCGCGCGAGCCTTGGCGGTCAGCTTCTTGGAGTCGTTCAGCCCCTTGGGCACGCGGTCGGGATCCAGGATCACCGCGGCGGCGCTGACCGGCCCGGCCCACGGACCGCGCCCGGCCTCGTCCACCCCGCAGACAGGCCCCTGTCCGCAGGCCAGCTCCAGCATCATGTCGGGTCCGGGCGGCATGTCCGCTGTTTAGGCCGCTTCGCCGCCGATGGGAATGCGCGCGAAGAAGCCCGACGATCTCTCAGCCTAAACCACCCGCCTCGCCATCGCCCGGCATTCCTCATGCCGGTAACACGTCACCAGGTGGTCGTTGACCAGCCCCGTCGCCTGCATGAAGGCGTAGACGATCACCGGGCCGCAGAACTTGAAGCCCTTGGCCTTCAGGGCCTTGGCCATGTCGACGGCCAGCGGGGTCTGGGCCGGGACCTCGCCGGCGCGCCAGTGGTTCTGGATCGGCGCGCCGCCGACCATGTCCCACAGGAAGGTCGCGAAGTCCTCGCCGCGCTCGCGCATGTCGAGATAGATCCGCGCGCCGGAGATGGCCGCGTCGATCTTGCCGTTCGAGCGGATGATGCCGGCGTCGGCCATCAGACGGGCGCGGTCGGCCTCGTCGAAGCGGGCGACCTTGTCTGGATCGAAGTCGGCGAAGGCCGCGCGGAACGCCTCGCGCTTGCGCAGGATGGTGATCCACGACAGGCCGGCCTGGAAACCGTCCAGCACCAGCTTTTCCCACAGGGCCCGGGAGTCCCACTCGGGCACGCCCCACTCGTGGTCGTGATAGGCCTCGTAGAACGGATCCCCGTTCATGCCCTTCCAGGTGCAGCGCGCGATCTCGGTCATTCGGCGAAGCTATCAGAACTTTTCGAGAACAAAAGCCCTCAGGTCAGCCAGGCGGGACGCTCGACCGTCACCGGCCGGCCTTCGACGGTCAGGGCGACGTCCTCGATCCGGTCGAGCCGCAGCAACGCCATGGCCCGCCCGTCGCGCCCGCTCAGCACCTCGCCGGCCCGCAGCGCGCCGGCCAGCACCTCGGCGCCGAAGGCCGGGGACGGGCCGTCGAAGACGATCGGCAGCATGCGGTTCTTGATCGTCCCGCGCCGCTTCATCCGGCTGGTGGTCTCCTGGCCGACGAAACAGCCCTTCTTGAAGTCGATCCCCGCCAGCAGGTCGAAATCGGCCTCGATCGGATAGGTCGTCTCCTCGCCCCAGTCGGCGGGACCGGGGACGCCCAGGGCCAGGCGATGGGCGTCATAGGCGTCCTCGTCCGCGCTCGCGGGGCGATCGTCATAGGCGCGCGCGCCCAGGGCCGGCAGACGGGGGTCGGCATAGAGCCCTTCCCCGGCGAGCGCGCCGCCGAACACGGCCAGGACCGGCCGGTCGCTGGCCTCCAGCGCCACCTTGGCGCGCAGGCGATAGATCGAAAGGCGCTGGAGCAGGGCCTCGCGCCGCGCCGCCGCCACGTCCAGCAAGGCGCCGTCGTCGGTTCCCGCGATGAACAGGTCGAACAGCAGCTTGCCCTGCGGCGTCAGCAGGGCGCCGAACCGCAACTCGCCCGGCGCGAGCGTCTCGACGTCCTGGGTCAGCAGCCCTTGCAGGAAGCTCCGCCAATCGGGACCGCTGACGGCGATGACGGCGCGGGAAGTCAGGCGAGCGATGATCATGGCGACGATATAGCCCCGGCGCGAGGTCGCCGCCACGCAGGGCCGGGGCGCGACCTTAGGTCGCGGTGTCATGAAAGCTTTGCTTAACTCGCGGGGTGCGCCGACTCGGCGAGCGGCCTATAGATGGACCGATGACACAGCGGGCCTTCCCGATTCTCTTCATCACGGCCACCCGCATCGGCGATGCGGTGCTGTCGTCCGGCCTGATCAAGCTTCTGGCCGACCAGATCCCGAACGCTCGCTTCACCATCGTCGCCGGCCCGCTGGCCGCGCCGCTGTTCGCCCACGTGCCGGGCCTGGACCGGGTCATCGTGATGGAGAAGACCAAGGGCAAGGGCCATTGGTTCAGGCTGTGGAACCAGGTGCGTCACAAGAAGTGGGGTCTGGTCGTCGATCTGCGCGGCTCGGCCACGGCCCTGTTCCTGCGCCGCGACAAGCGGGCGATCTGGAAGAGAACGCCGGGGGAGGTCGTGCACAAGGTGGTCGACGCCGCCCGCACCCTGAAGCTGGAGGGCGATCCGCCGCCGCCGCACCTCTACATCACCCCCGAGGTGCAGGCCCTGGCCGACGACCTCCTGGGGCTGTCGGGCGGCGCGGCCGACGGGCCGATCCTGGCCATGGGGCCGGCCTCCAACTGGATCGGCAAGGTCTGGCCGATCGAGCGCTTCACCCAGACGGCGGCCGCGCTGCTGGACAAGGACGGCCCGATGGCGGGCGGTCGCCTGGTCATCCTGGGCGGACCCGAGGACACGCGGATGGTCGAGGAGCTGCGCATGGCCTCGGCGCGCGGCCGGACCATCGACCTGACCGGCAAGCTGGACCTGCTGACCGCCTATGCCGTGCTGCGCCGGGCGCGGCTGTTCATCGGCAACGACTCGGGCCTGATGCACATCGCCGCCGCCGCCGGCGCGCCGACCCTGGGCCTGTTCGGACCCTCCGACGAGCGGCGCTACGGGCCGTGGGGCGAGCACGCCATGGCCGTGCGCGGGCCGCGCGACTTCGCGCAGTTCCTGGCCATCGATCCGCTGCTGTCCCAGGCCATCCGCCACATGAGCGATCTGCCGGTGGCGACCGTGGTCAAGGCGGCCAAGGCCCTGCTGGCGCGCACGGGTCCGATCGCCGAGCCCGCCCCGCCGGTCGAGGCGCCCCCAAGCGAGGCGGCCCCGAGCGCGGCGCTTGTCGACGAGGCCGCCGCCGAACCCCAGGTCGCGCCGCCCGCCCTGGACGTGATCGTCGAGCCCGAAGACTCCGAACGGGTCGTGCCTCTGCGGCGCGCGGGCCAGCGCAAGCGCGCGCCGAAGGCCTAGCCGGGCCGGGCGACCGCCTGGGTGGGAGGGGGCTTGCGGCGATCGGCGCGGGCTCCTACGACCACGCCAGACCACCGCCAGGAGCCTCCTCATGACCCAGACCTTCGACCTGATCGTGCGCGGTGGCGAGGTGGTCAATCACGCGGGCCGGGGCTTCGCCGACATCGGCGTGCGCGGCGGCAAGATCGCCGCGATCGGCGACCTCGCCCAGGCCAGCGCCGACGAGGTGTTCGACGCCACGGGCCTGACGGTGCTGCCCGGCGTCATCGACAGCCAGGTCCACTTCCGCGAGCCGGGCCTGGAGTGGAAGGAAGACCTGGAGAGCGGTTCGCGCGGCGCGGCCCTGGGCGGCGTCACCGCCGTCTTCGAGATGCCCAACACCGAGCCGACCACCACCGACGCCGACGCCCTGGCCGACAAGCTGGCGCGCGCCAAGGGCCGGATGCACACCGACCATGCCTTTTATGTCGGCGGCACCCACGAGAACGCGACCTTCCTGGGCGAGCTGGAGCGCCTGCCGGGCTGCTGCGGGATCAAGGTGTTCATGGGCGCCTCGACCGGCTCGCTGCTGGTGCAGGACGACGCGGGCGTCGAGAACGTGCTGCGCCACGTCAACCGCCGCGCGGCCTTCCACTCCGAGGACGAGTATCGCTTGGCCGAGCGCCGGAGCCTGGCCCGTCCCGGCGACTGGACCAGCCATCCGGAGGTCCGCGACGCCCAGGCCGCTCTGCAATCGACCCACCGCCTGGTCCGCATCGCCAAGAGCCTCGGCAAGCGCATCCACGTGCTGCACGTGACCACCAAGGAAGAGATCGACTTCCTGGCCGAGCACAAGGACGTCGCCAGCGTCGAGGTGACGCCGCAGCACCTGACCCTGGTCGCGCCGGAGGCCTATGAGCGCCTGAAGGGCTTCGCCCAGATGAACCCACCGATCCGCGACGCCGACCACGTGGCCGGGGTCTGGCGCGGCATCGAGGCCGGCATCGCCGACGTGCTGGGCAGCGACCACGCGCCCCACACCCGCGAGGAAAAGGCCCGCCCCTACCCGGCCTCGCCGTCGGGCATGCCGGGGGTCCAGACCCTGGTCCCGATCATGCTGACCCACGTGGTCGACGGGAAGCTGACCCTGGAGCGGTTCGTGGATCTCACCAGCCATGGCGTGAACCGCATCTTCGGCTTGGCCGACAAGGGCCGCATCGCCGAGGGCTTCGACGCCGACCTGACCATCGTCGACATGAAGGCCCGCCGCGTCATCACCCACGACTGGATGGCCACCCGCTCGGGCTGGACCCCGTTCGACGGCTTCAAGGCCAAGGCCTGGCCCAAGGCGACCATCGTGCGCGGGACCGTGGTCATGCGCGACGACGAGATCGTCGCCGAAGGGCGCGGCGAGCCGGTGCGGTTCCTGGAGACGTTGGCGGGGTAGGGGCGGGATGTCGGCGAGGGCCTCTACCGAACAGCGCGCGGCCCGAAGCAGCGCGCTCGCCCCCGATTGAACAGTTGTTGGGGCCGCGACATAACAGGCCATGGACGGATCGAGCCTCACCAACGCCCCCTTCCGCGATGCCCGCTACGCGCCCCGCGCGCTGGAGGTCGAGCGGCGCGGCGACGCGCTGATCCTGCGCAACCCGATGCCCTATTCGGTCGCGGTCCAGACCACCACCGCGCCCTTGGCCCGCTGGGCCGCCGAGGCGCCGGACCGGGTCTGGCTGGCCGAGCGTGACGGCGACGGCTGGCGGACCGTGACCCATGGCGCGGCCAAGCCGAGGGTCGCGGCCCTGGCCGGCGGCCTGCGGAACCTGGGCCTCTCGCGCGGACGACCGCTGCTGATCCTGGCGCGCAACGGCATCGATCACGCGCTGATCACCTATGCCGCCATGAGCCTGGCGGCCCCCGCCGCGCCGGTCTCGCCCCAGTACGGGCTGAAGGGCGCCGATCTCGGCCGACTGGCCAACGCCGTCGCGCGGATCCAGCCCGGGGCCGTCTATGTCGACGACGCCCAGGCCTTCGCCGACGCCCTGGAGGCGCCGTTCCTGGCCGGCCTGCCGGTGGTGGTCAGTCGCAACCCGCGACCGGGCGACGTCATGTTCGACGACCTGCTGGCCAGCGCGCCCGTCGAACCCGAGGCCCGGCCCGACGACGTCGCCAAGCTGCTCCTGACCTCCGGCTCGACCGGGCGGCCCAAGGCGGTGATCTGCACCCACGCCAATATCGCGCTGAACGCCGCCCAGATCGAGGCCTGCTACGACGATCCCGAGCCGCCGGTGCTGGTCAATTCCGCGCCCTGGAGCCACAGCCTGGGCGCCAACGCCATCCTGCACATGGTGCTGCACCGGGGCGGGACGCTTTACATCGACGCCGGCCAGCCCGTGCCCGGACGTTTCGACGAGACGGTCCGCAATCTGCGCGAGGTGGCGACCACCTATCACAACATGGTCCCCGCCGGCTGGGCGATGCTGATCGGCGAGCTGGAGCGCGACGAAGCCCTGGCCGCCAAGGTGTTCGAGAAGGTTCGCGTGCTGCAGTACGGCGGCGCGGCCATGGCCCAGTCGATCCTCGACCGCGTCCAGGCCGTGGCGGTGCGCACCGTCGGCGAGCGGATCACCTTCGCGGCCGGCTACGGCGCGACCGAGACCGGGCCGACGGCCTGCAACATCCACTGGCTGAACGCCCGGTCGGGCATGGTCGGCCTGCCGACGCCCGGCACCTCGGTCAAGCTGGTTCCGGCTGGCGACGGCGGCAAGTTCGAGATCCGGGTCAAGGGGCCGCAGGTCTCGCCCGGCTATCTCGACCAGCCCGACGCCACGCGCGAGGCCTTCGACGAGGACGGTTTCTATCGCTTGGGCGACGCCGCCCGGCTGGCCGATCCGGAGGATCCCTCGGCGGGGCTCGTCTTCGATGGCCGACTGGTCGAGAACTTCAAGCTGGCCAGCGGCGCCTTCGTGGCGGCCGGGGCGTTGCGGGTCGCGGCGGTGTCGGCGATCGGCGGCCTCGTCTCCGACGCGGTGGTCTGCGGCGAGGGCCAGGAGGGCGTCGGGCTGATGCTGTTCCTCGACGCCAAGGCCTGCGCCGCCTTCGAAGGCTCCGCGCGCGAGGCGATCGCCGAGCGGCTGGCCCGCTTCAATCGCGAGGCCAAGGGCGGCACGGGCCGGATCGCCCGCGCCCTGATCCTGGACGGCGCCCCCGACGCCGCCAGCGGCGAGTTGACCGACAAGGGCTATATCAACCAGGCCCTGGCCCGCGACCGCCGCCCTGCCGAATTGGCCCGCCTGTTCGCGAACGCGCCGGACGAAGGCGTGATCGTGCTCTGACCGGTCATCGCCGGACCCAAAGACAAAAAAGAGGAAACGCATGAACGGCGCCGACGCCCTGATCACCACCCTGGCCGACAACGGCGTCACCGCCTGTTTCGCCAATCCCGGCACCAGCGAGATGCAGTTCGTCTCGGCCCTGGACCGCGAGCCGCGCATGCGCTCGGTGCTGTGCCTGTTCGAGGGCGTGGCGACCGGCGCCGCCGACGGCTATGGCCGGATGGCGGGGCGGCCCGCCTGCACCCTGCTGCACCTGGGCCCCGGCTACGCCAATGGCGCGGCCAATCTGCACAACGCCCGCCGCGCCTTCACGCCGGTGGTCAACGTCATCGGCGACCACGCCACCTATCACCGCGACTTCGACGCGCCGCTGAACAGCGACATCGCCGCCCTGGCCGCGCCCAATTCGCTGTGGGTCAAGTCGGCCGAGACCGCCGACGCGGTCGGACCGCTGGCGGCCGAGGCCATCACCGCCAGCTATGGAACGCCCGGCGGCAACGCCTGCCTGATCCTGCCGGCCGACGCGGCCTGGAACCCGACCCGCGTGAAGGGGCCCGTGGTGACGCCGCCCGCCTTCGCCGCGCCGGACCCCGCCGCCGTCGCGGCCGTGGCCAAGGCCTTGGGAGCGTCGGCCAAGCCGGTGCTGCTGCTTGGCTCCGGCGCGTGCGGCGAGGCCGCGCTGACGGCGGCCGGGCGCCTGGCCGCCCACGGAGTCCGTGTGCTGACCGACACCTTCACGGCCCGCCAGGCGCGGGGCGAGGGCCGCTTCCGGCCGGACAAGCTGCCCTATTTCGGCGAGCAGGCGCTGAAGGACCTCGAGGGCGCCGACCTGATGGTCCTGGTCGCCACCCAGCGTCCGGTGGCCTTCTTCGCCTATCCGGACCGGCCCAGCGTGCTGGTTCCCGATGGCTGCGCGGTCGAGACCCTCTGCGGTCGCGAGGTCGAGGCGGCGGCGGCGCTGAACGCCCTGGCCGACGCCCTCGGCGCGCCCGCCGTCGGTCCGGCCGAGGCGCTCGTGCTGCCCGACGCCCCCAGCGGCCGCCTGGACGCCTGGGCCATCGGCGCGTCGATCGCCCGCCACATGCCCGCCGAGACGGTGATATCGGACGACGCGGTGACGGCGGGCCTGCCGATCTTCACCCAGACCCGCTCCGCGCGCGCCCACGACTGGCTGTCCCTGACCGGCGGGGCGATCGGGCAGGGGATCCCGCTGGCGATCGGCGCGGCCGTGGCCTGTCCCGAGCGCAAGGTCCTGGCCCTGACCGGCGACGGCGCCGGCATGTACACGGTGCAAGGGCTCTGGACGATCGTCCGTGAGCGGCTGGACGTCACCGTCGTGGTCTTCGCCAACCACGCCTATCGCATTCTCGGGATCGAACTGGGCCGCACCGGCGCGGGCAATCCGGGTCCGGCGGCCGCCAAGCTGCTGGACCTGGGCGATCCCCGCATCGACTGGGTCGGGATGGCCCAGGGGATGGGCATGGCCGCCGAGCGCGCCACGACCGCCGAGGCCTTCGACGACGCCTTCGCCCGCGCCATGGCCGCGCCGGGGCCGCGCCTCATCGAAGCGGCGATGGGCTAGGCTTCCGAGGCGAAGGCGCCGAGCGCGTTCGAGCGGCTATCACGCTTCAGCGCGGCAGGACCTTGTCCAGCGCCTCGGCCACGGCGGTCATCCCCGCGCGGTTGGGATGATAGGGCGCGGCGCCGGGCGCGGGGTAGCCGTTCATCCACGGCTGGGCCGCGCAGGCGTCGTGACCGCGGCTGAGGCGGTCGGCGCGGATGACGCGGGCGCCGTGCTCCCGCGCGACCTCGGCGGTGATCCGCGCCAGGCGAGAGGCCTTGGCGCGGGCGGCGTCGGCCGAGGCCTTCGACATCGGCGTCGCCGCGCAAACGCCCTTCGCCGGCAGCACCACCGGATACTGCACCAGGGCGATCGTGGCCTTGGGCGCCCGCGCCCGGATCGCGTCGACGATCCCGGCCATCGTGGTCTTCAGGGTGGCGTAGTCGGCCTCGGTGACCACGCGCTCGGCCTGGCAGCCGGACTTGTTCAGCGCGCGGCAGGACGCGGCGATCAGGCCGCCGACATAGCCGAGGTCGTTGCCGCCGATGGTCACGGTGACGAGGCGCGTGTCGGCGGTCACGGCGTCGATCTGGGCGGGCACCTCGCCCCAAGGCGCCAGAATGGCCGCCGTCGTGGCCCCGCTGCAGCTGACATCGACGAGGTCGAGGCCGCGACGGGCGGCGAACTGGTGGGCGTAGTTGTGGGTCGAGCGGCCGCAGCGCGCGGGTCCGCTCGCCTCATACGCGCCGAGGCCCTGGCCGGCCGCGAACGAGCTGCCCATCGCCACGTAGCGCGGGCCCGCCTGGGCCTGGGCGGCGATCGTCAGCAGGACGACGGTCAGAGAAAGCGCGCGAAACATGACTTTAGAGCCCCCATTTGGCTTGGATATGCGTGGAACCGCGGCCCGCGCCTTCTCCGAACGACGACGCCGCAAAGGAAAACCCGCCCGGATCGCTCCGGACGGGCTTCCTAGGATCAGATCCTCGCGCTGAAAATCAGCCCTTGGTCTTGTTGGTCGGCAGCTTGCAGCCGCCGCCGATGCCCTTGGCCTGGGCGCAGGAGAGGAACTCCTTGGCCGCCGGCTTGGCGACGCCGGTCGGATAGCCCAGCACCCAGCCGGGCAGGCCGTCGGAGCAGGCCACTTCCACGAAGCCCTCGTTGTCGTTGGCGCCCATCACGCGGATGTCCGACACCTTGCACGAGGCCTTGTTGAAGCCGACCAGGTCCTGGGTCAGGCGGGCGAACTGGACGTCCTTCTTGGTGAAGCTGCAGCGGAAGCCGTTCAGCTCGGCCGTGACGCAGTCATAGACCGCGCCGCCGGTGGCGGTGAACACGGCGATGCCGCCGGCGTCGCTGTTCTTGCACTTCAGCTCGACGATTTCCTTCTTCGGGTCGTTGGTCGGCAGCATGCCGTACTTCTCGACGTCGCAGGGGAAGCCGGCCTTGGTGGCGAGCTTGCTGTAGAAGCCGGCCTGCTCGGTCTGGGCCGCCACCGCGTCGCTCAGGGTGCAGCCGCCGCCGACGAAGCCGGCCTGGGCGCACGGGATGGCGCGGGCGAAGGCGCCGCTGGCGGCCGTCTGCTGATAGACGTAGCCCTTGCCGTCCTGGCAGGCGACCTCGAAGTAGTTGTCGCTCTTGGTGCTGAGGATATAGCGCTTGTCCTTGATCGCGCAGGTCGTGCCCGCGCTCGCGGCCGCCGTGTTCAGGGTGTCGACCACGGCCAGCTGGGTCTGACGGTTGGTCAGCTTGCAGCTGACATTGCCGCCTTCCTCGTACAGCAGGCAGCTGTTGACCGAGACGTCGCCGGCCAGATTGATCGGCGCGGTGGTCTGGACGATGTAGCCGGCGCCGCCCTTACAGGCGACTTCGAAATAGGCGTTCTTCGCGCCGGAGCCGATGCCGCGCGAATTCTCGATGTCGCAGCTGACATTGGCCTTCTTGACGTAGGGGCCCAGGTCCGTCTTCCAGTTCTGGTTGCCCGGCAGGATGCAGGCCAGACCGCCGACCTTGCCGTCCGGACCCGGCTGGCTCGACTCCAGGCAGGTATAGATCTGGGGCGCGGTGTCCTTCTTGGCGATGACCGCCAGGCCCATGCCCTCCTTACAGGCGACCTCGTAGTACTTCGTGCCGGCCTTCTTGTCCTCGCCGATGGCGCGGGCGTCCGAGACCGTGCAGCCGGCGCCGCTGGCCTGGACGATCGCCGGCGCCTCCTTCATGCCCGCTTCGCGCGCCTTGGCGTCGATGGCGGGCTTGCCCTTCTCTTCCTTCGGCGCCGAAATGACGGCGGCCGGCACGAGAATGGCGACCGCGAGGGCGGCCGTCAGGCCGATCGCGAAACGCTTCATGGGAAAGATCTCCTGGGTAGATTCCTCGCGCGGACATAAGCGCGTGCTTGTATCAGGGGTCAAGAGACCCTCCGACCTGGGCGCCATGATGACGGGCTCCAGGCGTGAAAAATGGGTCGAAACGACGACGTGCGTCGGCTGAGCGACGCGGAAGGAAACGCCATGCGTGACGGGTTCGAGGATGACGAGGCGACCGCGGCCGAGGGGGCGCGCAAGGTCGGCCGGCTCAGCTATCCGTTCGAGGTCGCGCCGGAGGTCGGCTCGGGCGAGGCGGTCGAGGTCGCGCCGGGCGTGCTGTGGCTGCGCATGCCGCTGGGCGGCTCCCTGCAGTTCATCAATGTCTGGGCGCTGCGCGACGGCGAGGGCTGGGCGGTGGTCGACACGGGGCTGCAGACCCGCGAGACCAGCCAGGCCTGGCGGACCGCCTTCGCGGGGGTGCTGGGCGGCCGGCCGCTGACGCGGGTGATCGTCACCCACCTGCATCCCGACCATGTAGGGCTGGCGGGCTGGATGACCCGCAAGTTCGACTGCCGCCTGTGGATGACCCGGCTGGAATATTTCCAGTGCCGCATGCTGGTCGCCGACACCGGCCGCGAGGCGCCCGAGGATGGCGTGCGCTTCTTCCGCGCCGCCGGTTGGGACGAGGACGCGATCGAGAACTACAAGGCCCGCTTCGGCGGCTTCGGCAAGGCGATCTACGCCCTGCCCGACAGCTATCGCCGCCTGTCCGACGGCGAGGCCTTCCAGATCGACGGCCGGACCTGGCGCGTGGTCACCGGCCAGGGCCATTCGCCGGACCACGCCTGTCTGTGGTGTCCGGAGCTCAACCTGCTGATCTCGGGCGACCAGGTGCTGCCGCGCATCTCGTCCAACGTCTCGGTGTTTCCGACCGAGCCCGACGCCGATCCCCTGAGCGACTGGCTGCGGTCGCTGGCCAAGGTCAAGGCCGCCGTCCCCGACGAGGTGATCGTGCTGCCCGCGCACAACGATCCGTTCGAGGGCCTGCACACGCGGATCGACGGCCTGATCGCCGGGCACGAACGCGGCCTGGCGCGGCTGGAGAAGAAGCTGGCCGAGCCCAAGCGGGTGGTCGACACCTTCGGCGCCCTGTTCGCCCGGCCGATCGGCCCCGACCTCCTGGGCATGGCCACCGGCGAGGCCCTGGCTCACCTGAACTGCCTCGTGGGGCGCGGTCGTATCGGTCGGAAGATCGATGAGGCCGGCGTCGCCTGGTACGCGGCGAATTCTAGCGGGGACTAGAAACGGCCGTTTGACATTTCGCATGTGAAATAGCTAGGTTCGCCGACATGTCCGCGCCGGCCGATCCCCGCCTCATCTTCCTGCTCAACGCCGGCCATCGGCGCGTCCAGCGCTGGATCGAGGGCAAGATGGCGGCCAAGGGCGTCACGACCGCCGCCCAGTCGGGCGTGCTGTTCTTTCTCGGCGAGCAGGACGGCGCCCTGATCGGCGAGGCGGCCGACGCCCTTGACCTCGCGCCGTCGGCCATGACCGGGCTGATCGACCGCATGACACGGGCGGAACTGGTTGAGCGTCGCGCCGACCCCAAGGACGGCCGCGCCATGCGCCTGCACCTGACCGACAAGGGCCGCGCCGCGCGGGAGGCCGCCAAGGCCGGCCTCGACGGCTTGAACGCCCACCTGCGCGAAGGCTTCACCGACGCCGAGATCGCGGTGGTCGGCCGCTGGCTCGCCAGCCTGCAAACCAAGTTCCCGAAGGGAGAGCATCCATGACCGACCATGTGAAGGTCGAGATCGACGCCGGCGTGATGACCCTCACCCTGGCGCGTCCGGAGAAGAAGAACGCCCTGTCCAACGCCATGTATGGCGTGCTGGCCGACAGCCTGGAGGCGGCCGAGAAGGACCCCGCGGTGCGGGTCGTGGTCTTCCAGGCCGACGGCGACAGCTTCACGGCCGGCAACGACCTGGCGGACTTCACCGCCCAGGCCACGGGCGCCTTCACCGGCGAGCGGCACGTGGGACGGTTCCTGAAGGCCCTGGCGCACGCCACCCGTCCGCTGGTCGCCGCCGTCCAGGGCCAGGCCGTCGGGGTCGGCACGACCATGCTGCTGCACTGCGACCTCGTCTTCGTCACGCCGGACGCGCGGCTGACCACGCCGTTCGTCAATCTGGCCCTGGTGCCGGAGGCGGCGTCCAGCTGGCTCCTGCCGGCCCGGATCGGCCATGCCCGCGCCTATGCGATGTTCGCCCTGGGCGAGCCGGTCGACGGCGCCACGGCCGTCGCCTGGGGCCTGGCCAACGGCTCGGCCGAGCTTGCCGACCTGCGGGTCCGGGCTCGCGCCGCCGCCGATCAGCTGGCCAAGCGGCCGCTGGGGGCGCTGACGATCACCAAGCGCCTGATGCGCGACGCCGAGAAGATCGCCGCCCTGATGGATGTCGAAGGCGCGCAGTTCGCGGCTCGCCTGCAGACCGCCGAGGCGCGCGAGGCCTTCATGGCCTTCGCCGAGCGCCGCGCGCCCGACTTCAGCAAGGTCGGCTAGGCGCTCATCCTTTCGGCGCTGGGGATTTGGGCGATCCGGATGTAGCGTGGTCGACATAACGCCAAAGAGCGGGAGGGAATGGGCATGAGCCAGCGGATCACCTCGGCCTTCGGGGCCATGTCGACGGCGCGCGAGGTCGTGGCCGGCCATGACCTGTCGGGGCGGGTCGCCATCGTCACGGGCGCGGCCACGGGCATCGGCGTCGAGACCGCGCGGGCCCTCGCCCTGGCGGGCGCGGAGGTCATCATCGCCGCCCGCAAGCCGGATCTGGGCGAAGAGGTCGCCAACGCGATCAACCAGGAAGCCGGCCTCAAGCGCGCCAGTTTCGGCATGGTCGACCTGGCCAGCCTGGAGTCGGTCCGCCACTTCGCCCACGCCTGGGGCGACCGGCCGATCGACCTCCTGATCAACAACGCCGGCGTCATGGCCAGTCCGCTGATGCGCACGGTCGACGGCTTCGAGATGCAGTTCGGCACCAATCACCTGGGCCATTTCCTGCTGTCGGTTCTGCTGGCGCCCAATCTCGTGTCGGCGGCCAAGAAGAGCGGCAAGCGCTCGCGGCTGGTGTCGCTGTCGTCGATCGGCCACCGCCGCTCGGGCGTCCATTTCGACGATCCGAACTACCAGACCCGTCCCTACGACAAGTGGGAGGCCTACGGCCAGGCCAAGACCGCCAACAGCCTGTTCGCGGTGGGCTTCGACAAGCGCTTCAAGGACCATGGCGTCAACGCCAACGCCGTGATGCCCGGCGGCATCATGACCCCCCTGCAGCGACACATGACCCTCGACGAGCAGCGGGCCATGGGCTGGATCGACGAGACCGGCAAGGTCCGCGACGGCTTCAAGACGACCGAGCAGGGCGCGTCCACCAGCGTCTGGGCGGCGGTCGGGGCCGAGCTCGAAGGCGTCGGCGGACTCTATCTGGAGGACTGCGCCCAGGCCGCGCCGTGGAGCAAGGACCATCCCTGGAACGGCGTCCTGCCGCACGCTCTGGACCCGGAGGCGGCCGACCGGCTCTGGGACCTGTCGGTCGAACTGACCGGAGCCGGCGGCTGATGCGGCGAGAGACGCTCTGGACCCTGGCGGGCGTCGCGGCCGTCGCGGGCGGCTTTGTCGACCTGATCGGACCGCTTCTCTATCCGCATATGGTCGAACAGGCTCAGTTGCTCACCTATGTCGGCATCGACCTTTTCCTGCTGCTGGGCATGCTGGGTCTGCAATCGGCGACCGGTCAGGCCACGGGCTGGGCGGGGCTGGTCGGCTTCGTGACGGCGGTGGGCGGCGTGCTGCTGGTGCGCTCCTCGGCGGCCAACGTCCTGGGACCGTCGACCTACGCCATCGCCTCGGCCGTCTGGGCGATCGGCATGGCGATCTGGGGTCTGGCGCAGCTGCGGCCTCGCACGCCGTTCCGCTGGGCGGGCCAACTCTGGTTCTTCGCCGTGCTCGTGCCGCTTGCGCCGATGATGTTCGGCGATCGCCGACCGTCTCATCAGCACGAGGCGCACGCCCTCTTCGCCCTGGGCTTTATCGTCCTGGGCGTCCAGCTGGTCCGTGTTTCGCGCGCGAGCGGAGAGGATCGGCCAACCTAGGCTCGCTCACCGGAGGAGGGCTTTCGCTTGCGCGCCGCGACCGCCAACGACTTGCGCGCCCAGTCGAGCAGGATCTCCTGATCGTCCAGCGCCTCGGCGGGCGCGGACCAGTAGGCCATGGCCTTGTCGCCGTCGAACGGCTTGAAGGCCTGGGCGCCGGCCGCCTCCAGCTCCGGCCTCAGGGTCTCGTCGCCCTTCAGATAGAGCACGTCGTCGGCGATGAGGGCGAAAAACAATCCGTTCGCATAGACCCCGACTCCGCCGAACATGGCGCGCGAGGCGATCTGGCCCAGCGGGGCCAGTTGCTCCAAAACGAAGTCCCGATAGTCCGCCGAGACCGCCATGCCTGTTACCGCCAAAGTGTCCGTGAGAGCCGCGACGCCCGCCGACGCGGCGCTGATCCACCAATTCATCCTCGATCTGGCGGACTATGAAAAGCTGCTGGACGCGGTCGAGGCCACGCAGGCCGACACCGCCGCGGCCCTGTTCGGCGAGCGCCCCCGCGCCTTCGCCGACATCGCCGAGATCGGCGGCGAGCCGGTCGGTTTCGCCCTGTGGTTCTACAACTACTCGACCTTCGTCGGCCGGCACGGGATCTATCTGGAGGATCTGTTCGTGCGTCCCGAGGCGCGCGGATCCGGCGCGGGCAAGGCGCTCTTGGCCAACCTCGCCAAGCGCTGCGTCGACGAGGGGCTGGGGCGCCTGGAATGGTCGGTGCTGGACTGGAACGCCCCGTCCATCGCCTTCTACGACCGCCTCGGCGCGGCTTCGATGAACGAGTGGATCATCCGTCGACTGACGGGCGAGAACCTGCGGGCCCTGGCGTCGCTATTCTAGCCGGTCGGCCTTGCGCAGGTCGGGGAACAGGAAGGCCCACAGGGCGGTGACCGCCATGGCCCCGACGCCGCCGAACACCGCGGCGCCGATCGGACCCAGCAGCCAGGCCGCCGCGCCGCTCTCGACTTCGCCCAGCTCGTTGGAGGCGCTGATGAACACGCCCGAGACGGCGGCGACGCGGCCGCGCATGGCGTCCGGCGTGACGATCTGAACCAGGGTCTGGCGGACATAGACGCTGAGCATGTCGGCCCCGCCCAGCACCGCCAGCGCCGCCACCGACAGCCATGTCAGCTTCGAGAGGCCGAACACCGCCGTGGCCAAGCCGAACACCGCCACGCCCGCGAACATGATCCGCCCCGCGTGCCGCCGGATCGGCTTGGCGGCCAGATAGATCCCGACCAGGGTCGCGCCGATCGCCGGGGCGGCGCGCAACAGCCCGAAGCCGCCCGGGCCGATGTGCAGCACGTCCTTGGCGAACACCGGCAGCAGGGCCGTGGCGCCGCCCAGGATCACCGCGAACAGGTCGAGCGAGATCGAGCCGAAGACGATCTTGTTGTTCCAGACATAGGCCAGGCCCTCCTTGATCAGTTCGACGCGCGAGCCGGGCTGGGTTTCGGGCCGCGTGTTCTTGCGGATCAACAGGGCCAGCAGGGCGGCCGTCAGATAGAGGCCGAAAGAGGTCCCGAAGGCCGCCGCCGGCGAATAGACCAGCAGCAGGCCGCCCAGGGCCGGGCCGAGGATCGACCCCGACTGCCAGGACAGCGAGTTCCAGGCGATGGCGCGCGGCAGCAGCGGGCGCGGCACCAGCATCGGCCCCATGGCGCTGCTCGCGGGGGACAGGAAGGCGCGGCTGGCCCCGAACAGAACCGAGATGGCGAAGATCGGCCACAGCGCGTGCGAGCCCAGCAGGGCCAGGGTCAGCAGCACGCCGGCGCTGACCGCGTCGAGCGCGAGGGTCGCGGCGACGATCAGCTTGCGGGTCCGGCGGTCCGCCGTCTCGCCCGCCACCAGGGTCAGCAGGAACAGCGGCAGGAACTGCGCCAGGCCGATCATCGAGACCATGAAGGCCGACTCGCCGACCGAGCGGGTCAGGCGGGCGATCGCATAGACCTGCCAGCCCAGGGCCACCGATTGGATCTGAACGCCCAGGGTCGACACGAACCGCGCGGCCCAGAACAGAAGAAAGTCACGCTCCCGCAACAGGGCGCGGGTAGACGTGTCGGGAGCGGGCTCGGCGGCTTGGTCGGACATCGGGTCGCAACATAGGGCCAAGCTGTCGCGCCGCAACGTTATTGACCCGAGAAAGGCTTGGCCCTACAGCGCGCGCGTCCTTTTGGAGATGTCCGGGCATGCGAGCCCCCCGACGAATGACGCGCGAACGCGCCACGACCTGAACTTCTCCCGCGCCTTCGCGTCGGGAGCCCCCGACGCTCTTTCGCATTTCGAAGGCCGATGACCTCCACCGTCCACAAGATCGCCGCCGCCGCGCCGACCCTGCCCCCCCTGACCCGCGAGACGCCGGATCTGGAGGCGGCCGTGACCGCCCTGATCGACCGGGTGTTCGGTCCGGGCCGCTTCGCCAAGTCGTCCGAGCGTCTGCGCGAGGGCAACACCCTGCTGGCCGACTGCTCGTTCGTGGCCCTGCGGGACGGCGCGCCGGTCGGCTGCTGCCGGATGTGGCCGGTGACGATCGGCGGCGAGTCCGTGGCCTTCCTGGGGCCGCTGGCCGTCGATCCCGACGAGCGCAGCGCCGGCCTGGGCCAGGCGCTGGTCGAGCGCGCGGTCGAGGCCGCCCGCGCCGCCGGCTGGCGCGCCGTGCTGCTGGTGGGCGATGGTCCCTATTTCGGCCGGGTCGGCTTTTCGAACGCCCATACGGGCAAGATCGTGATGCCGGGCCCGGTGGATCAGCGCCGCGTGCTGCTATTGCCGCTGACCGAGCGGGGCGACGAAGGGCTTCAAGGGCTCGTCGCGATCGCGCCGCGCGCTTGAGCCGGCGGCCTTAACGGCCTAACTGATCCTCGATGACCGAGGCTTCGAAACCGGGACTGGAAGGCGTCGCCCAGGCGGCCCAAAACGCGCAGGTCGGGGGCGCGCGCGGCCTGCCGCCGGTGCATCTGTGGAACCCGCCGCATTGCGGCGAGATCGACATCCGCATCCGCAAGGACGGCGTCTGGTTCCATGAGGGCGCGCCCATCGGGCGCGAGGCCCTGGTGCGCCTGTTCTCCACCGTCCTGCGGCTCGACCCCGACGGCTATCATCTGGTCACGCCGGTCGAGAAGCTGAGAATCACGGTCGAGGACGCGCCGTTCATCGCCACCCGCGTCGACCGGCGCGGCGAGGCCCTGGTCTTCGAGACCAATGTCGGCGATGTCGTCGAGGCTGGGCCCGAGCACGGCGTCCGCGTCCAGATCGATCCGGACACGGGAGAGCCGCGTCCCTATCTGCACGTCCGTCGCGGCCTGGAGGCGCTGATCGCCCGCCCGGTCTTCTACGAGCTGGCCGAGATGGCGGCGCCGACCGCCACCGCGCGGGGCGAGGTCTGGGGCGTGCGGTCGAACGGCGCCTTCTTTCCGATCGCCACGGCCGGAGCGGCGCTGGAATGACGCCCGAGGAACGCCGGGCCTGGATCGCCGGCCGGCTGCACCCGATAGAGCACTACGACCCGAGCCTGGCCCATCCGCGCAAGTCGGACTTCGACCTCAACCCAGGGCTCGCGATCGACAATCCCCACGCCCTGCGGCCGGCCGCCGTGCTGGTGGGGCTGATCGAGCACGCCGACGGCCTCACCGTCCTCCTGACCCGCCGCGCCGACACCCTGCGCAGCCACACCGGCCAGATCGCCTTTCCCGGCGGGCGCTGCGACCCTGGCGAGCTGCCCTGGGAGACGGCCCTGCGCGAGGCCCAGGAGGAGGTGGGGCTCGACCCGTCGCTCGTCACCCTGGCGGGCCTGCTGCACGGCTATCAGACGGTGACCGGCTTCCACGTGACGCCGGTGGTCGGCTTCGTCGACCCGAAGGCGGTGTTCACGCCGAGTCCGGAGGAAGTGGCCGACGTCTTCGAGACGCCGTTCGACTTCCTGATGAACCCCGACAACCACCAGCGACAATCGCGGGAGGCTCCGACCGGCGGGCGTCGTCATTTCTATGCGATGCCCTGGAACGACCGCTTCATCTGGGGCGCGACCGCCGGAATGTTGCGGTCCTTGTATGAGGCCCTTTACGACGAAGCCGGACATCCGCTCCCCGAATAGAGCGTTTGCCATCTGGTGAAATAACGGGCTTCTGGCCTAGGATTAGCGCCCCTTCGCGCCGCGAAGGAGCAGAGCCTGTCCGCTTCGAATGGAACCACTCGAAGCGGATAAACAGGCTCGATTTCTTATATTTAGAGCGTGATAGCCGCCGAAAACGCTCGCACTTTCGGCTATCACGCTCTGGGACGCGTGAGTGGGAGTCAGGCGTTTGAACATCGAATCGATCGGCGTGCAGCCTTGGATGGCGCTGCCGGAAACCAAGGCGGTGATCGCCGCCCTCGAGGCGCGAGGCTATGCGGGCTGCGCCCGTTTCGTCGGCGGCTGCGTGCGCAACGCCGTGATGGGCAAGCCCATCGACGACATCGACATCGCCACCACCCTGACGCCGGACCTGGTCATCGACGCGCTGGAGCAGGCGGGTCTGAGGGCGATCCCGACCGGCGTCGACCACGGAACGATCACCGCGTTGTCGGGGGGGCGGCCCTATGAGATCACCACCCTGCGCAAGGACGTCTCGACCGACGGCCGCCGCGCGGTGGTGGCCTTCACCCAGGACTGGGGCCAGGACGCCGAGCGCCGCGACTTCCGGTTCAACGCCCTCTACGCCGACCTGGAAGGCCGGGTCTACGATCCGACCGGCGAGGGCGTGGCCGACGCGCGCGAGGGGCGGGTGGTGTTCGTCGGCGATCCGATGACCCGCATCCGCGAGGATTATCTGCGCATCCTGCGCTTCTTCCGGTTCCAGGCCTGGTACGGCCGGGGCGAGGCCGACCAGAAGGCCCTGGCCGCCTGCAAGGCGCTGAAGGGCATGGTCTCGGGCCGGGCCGCCGAACGCACCCAGAAGGAGCTGATGAAGATGCTGGCCGCCGATGATCCGCGGCCGGCGTTCCGGCTGATGGCGGCGACCAGCGTCCTGTCCTCGATCCTGCCGTCGGTGAAGTCGCTGGCCCGGTTCGAGGCTCTGGTCGGCATCGAGACCGAGCAACTGTTCGAGAACGATCCGGACCTGCGCCTCGCCGCCCTGATCCCGGACGACGCCAAGATCGCCGAGCAGCTGGCGGAGCGCCTGCGCCTGCCCAACAACGTCCGGGATCGCATCGTCGACGCGGTCGGCAAGACCCCGCGCGTCGTCTCATGGATGAGCCCGCGCGAGGCGCGCCGGGCGGTCTATGGCCTGGGTGCGCGGACCTTCTGTGATCGGATCAAGTTGGCCTGGGCGGGCTCGGGCCGGGACTCCACCGCGCCGCAGTGGCGCGCCCTGCTGGCTCTGGCCGAGACCTGGACCCCGCCGGCCTTCCCCCTGTCGGGCGAGGAGGTCATGACCGCCGGCGTGCCCAAGGGGCCGCTGGTCGGCGAGGTGATGCGCGAGATCGAGATCTGGTGGATCGACCAGGACTTCATCGAGGACAAGTTCAGCGCCATCGAGCGCCTGAAGGCCGTGGCCCAGGGCATGGTCTACTGACATGCGGATCGGCCTGCTCGAGACCGGCGAGCCTCCCGGCGATCTGGCGGCGACGCACGGCGGCTACGCGGCGATGTTCGTCAAGCTGCTGGGCGAGGGCCACCACTACCGCGTCTATGACGTCCAGGGCGGCCAGCTGCCCAGCGCGCCGGGCGAGAACGACGCCTATCTGATCACCGGCTCGGCCGCCGGGGTCTACGACCCGCTGCCGTGGATCGCGCCGCTGAAGGCTTTTCTACAAGGCGCCAGGGGCGAGACGCCGATGGTCGGCGTCTGTTTCGGCCACCAGATCATGGCCGAGGCGTTCGGCGGCCGGGTCGTCAAGTCCGACAAGGGCTGGGGCGTGGGCCTGCACGCCTACGAGGTCGCCGCCCGCGCGCCCTGGATGGACGAGGCGCGCGCCGTCGCGGTCCCGGCCTCGCACCAGGACCAGGTGGTCGAACTGGCCCCCGGCGCCCGCGTCCTGGCCGGCAGCGCCTTCACCCCCTACGGCGTGCTGGCCTATGACGACGCCCGCGCGATCTCGATGCAGTTCCACCCGGAGTTCTCGCCGGACTACGCCCGGGCCCTGATCGAGGCGCGGCGCGGAACGCGGTTCACCGACGCCGAGGCCGACGCGGCGATCGCCAGCCTGTCGGCGCCCAACGACCGCGAGCGGGTGGGCGGCTGGATCCAGCGCTTTCTGGCCCAGGCAACTCAAGGCTAAGCTCGAGCGTTAACGGCGTCGTTGAGCACCGGGAGGCCTGTCATGGCGCGTGTCGCTACCCTCGTGACCCTGGTCGGGACCCTGGCCGCCGCCGGCGCGGTGATGGCCAGCGGCGCGGCCGCGCCGTCCGGGGCCGACGATCCCAAGCCCGCGACCCTGCGCTCGGCGGCCAGCTTCCAATCGATCAAGGATCCGGCCGCCCGCTCGGTCGCCCTGTTCCAGGAAGCCGGCAAGGTGATCCAGAGTCCGCGCTGCCTGAACTGCCATCCGGCCCAGCGCGCCCCGACCCAGGGCGATGATCTGCACCCGCACAATCCGCCGATGGTCGCCGGCGACAGCGGCCACGGCCCGGTCGGCATGCCCTGCTTCTCGTGTCACACGGGCGCCAACGTCCCGACCTGGGGCCAGGACATCAAGAGCATTCCGGGCGATCCGAAATGGGCGCTCGCCCCGGCCGAAATGGCCTGGCAGGGCAAGTCGCTGGGCCAGATCTGCGCGCAGCTGAAGACCCCGGCGACCAATGGCGGCCGCTCCCTGGCCGAGATCCATCACCACATGGCCGAGGATCACCTGGTCGGCTGGGGCTGGAACCCGGGGGCAGGGCGCGTTCCGGCGCCGGGGACCCAGGCTGGGTTCGGCGAACTGATCAAGGCCTGGATCGACACGGGGGCGAAGTGCCCGAAGGCGTGAGGCCGGGTAAGCGGCGTTTGGGGGATTCGGCTAGAGTGGCTTGCAGACTTCTAGCGCGGCTGCCACGCGAACGGAGTTGGTGGCGAACTGCACGTTAAGGCGCCTTCCTGGTCGGGGTCATCGACGCCGATGCGTAGGTCAGACGTGATCGAGTTGGATCCGCGCAGCTGTGGCCTTCATGACGGCGGCAAGGGCGATGCGAACGCTGCGGATGGGATCGCGAAGTTCAGAAATAGAGACGGTTTTCTGGCCAACGAACGCCGCAATAGTCTCAGCCGCCGATCCTTGCCACGAGGATTCCGTGCTTTCAGTCTGCGGGCGCCGCCGGAGGCGACGAGCGCAAGGGCTTTCCGACCGAATAGTAGCCGTCAAATTGCGCGGATGGGCCGTGGAGCAGTCCGATGCCCCGCGGAATCTCCTCTGCTCCGGTGCGCAGGCACAAGGCCGGGATTCCGCTGGAGCGGCATGGCCAGGCCTCGCCGCCCCATCCCCGCAAACCTAATGTTACGGTCCTAGAGTGAGGCATCGCGGTCGCCATAGACAGGAACGAAGAAGCGGGTGTTGAGCGAGCGCCGTGCGCGAACCCGGTCAGCGCCATGACAAGTGCGCCTGGTGATCGGGCACCAGCGTCAATTAAATGCTTGGCCATGCGTGCGTTGACTTCGGTCTGGCCCGTGTCACCTGGGAGCATCACGCCGAAGAATGTCGTGACCTTCAGATCGAGACCCTCAGCCCGCAGCGCGCGAAGGCGATCGATGAGCTTCAGCATCGCTTGGCTGCTTTTCCCGCTGGTCTGATCCCGCCATGCGGGCGACGATAGGAGGATAATCTTTGCCTCAGCCCCACCTTCCGAAGCTAGGTAGTCCTCGATGAGCCCCTGGTTTTCGCGCGGCCACTCAATGGCGACCACTACCTTCCGACCGCTCCTAAGCACCGAGCAGACTGCGTCTCCAAAGAGTTCGGGAGACTCCTCGGTGCCATGAACCTCGCTGAAGAGCACGAACTTCAGACCCGGCTTTAGAAGCACGCTTTGAGCGCCTGGGACCGGAGAACATCGCGGGTTACCTTTGATTTTGGCAACGGCCGGACTACTCCCGAATCCAAGCAAAATGACAAGGAGCGGTATGATCGAGGCCGCCCGAAAGCCGCGTACTCGCTGTGGCCAGCGCCCGTTTGAGGAAACTCGCCAGCCGTCGGATCCCATAGAAACAAAATCTCCAAGCATCAGGCGCCAGCAACTAACGATGTAGAAGAGGCGGGAGGTTGATTGGAGAGCTCGAAGGCGGCGCTGTTGCGCACCGCTAGGGCGCGAGCGGCTTGGCTCCCCACTCGTATCAGGTCCCAGACAGCGTCCACGCTTCCTCCGTGAGCGGCTCGGTGGAGCAACACGTCGACCGCCCAGCTCGACCTGAGAGCGAATGGTCGCGCAAACTGTCAATGGCCGCAATGGCCGACCTACGCTCGGGGGGCGATCCTTACTCTCTTTAAGATTGCCGCTCGGCGCGTCCCTCGTCCGAACGACGAGACCGCCCCCTCACGGCCACTTCACCGTCGGCGGCATCGAGCTCAGGATCGACTCGACGTTGCCGCCGGTCTTCAGGCCGAACATCGTGCCCCGGTCGTAGAGCAGGTTGAACTCGACATAGCGGCCGCGCTGGACCAGCTGCTGCTCGCGCTCCTCCGGCGTCCAGGCCTCGCCCATCCGGCGGCGGACCAGGGTCGGATAGATCTCCAGGAAGGCGCGGCCGACGTCCTGGGTGAAGGCGAAGTCGCGGTCCCAGTCGCCGCTGTCGTGGTGGTCGTAGAAGATGCCGCCGACGCCGCGCGGCTCGTTGCGGTGCGGCAGGAAGAAGTACTCGTCGCACCAGGCCTTGTACTTCGGATGCCAGGCCGGATCGTACTTGTCGCAGGCGCGCTGGTAGGCGGCGTGGAAATCGATCGCGTCGGGGAAGTCCTGCTGGCGCTGATAGCCGAGCAGGGGGGTGAGATCGCCGCCGCCGCCGAACCAGCTCTTCGTCGTGGCGATGAAGCGGGTGTTCATGTGCACGGCCGGCACGCGCGGGCTGACCATGTGGGCGATCAGGCTGATCCCCGTGGCGAAGAAGCGCGGATCGTCGGCCGCGCCGGGCATGGCCTTGGCCATTTCCGGGGTGAAGGTCCCGTGCACGGTCGAGACGTGGACGCCGACCTTCTCGAACAGGCGGCCGTGCATCAGGCCCATCACGCCGCCGCCGCCGGCCGGACGCTCCCAGGGCTTCCTCTCGAAGCGGCCCGGCGCGCCGGGATAGAGGTCCGCCGGCGCCTCGTCCTCCAGGCGTTCGAACGCGGCGCAGATCTGGTCGCGCAGGCTTTCGAACCAGGCCTTGGCCCGGGCCTTCTTGGTCTCGAGGTCTTGATCGGTGCTCATGCCGACCGATTAAGCCCGTCCGGGCCGCCGCGCAAATGGGCCGCCGCGCGAATGGGCCGCGCGCCGTCTTCGGGCGATATTCGACAAGACGGCGGCGGCCTCCCCATATAGCGAAGGTCCCAGCGCCTCCGGAGCCTCCCCATGCCCACCGTCCCCAAGTCCGCCGCCGCCGAAGTCTGGCTCGCCGCCGGCGTCCGCACGCCCTTCGCCAAGGTCGACGGACCGCTGGCCGCCCATGACGCGATCGGCCTGTCGGTTCCGGTGGTCAAGGCGATGCTGGCCAAGGCCGGCCGGCCCGACTTCGCCGTCTGGGGCACGGTGATCCCGAACCTGACCTGGAGCAATCTGGCGCGCGAGGTGCTGCTGGACGCCGGCGGCGATCCGACCATCCCGGCCTTCTCGACGGTGATGGCCTGCTCGACCAGCATGATCGGCGCGATCGAGGCGGCCGGCATGATCGACGGGCGCGGCCGTGATCTGGCCCTGGTCGGCGGCGTCGAGAGCATGAGCCGCGTGCAGATCGGCCTGTCGGTCGCCCTGTCCGACTGGATCCGCAAGTTCCAGGGGGCCAAGACGGGCCAGCAGCGCCTGGCGGCCCTGGGCGCGCTGAACCTGAGGGACGTCCGCCTCTTCATTCCCAAGGTGGTCAACCGGGTCACGGGCCTGTCGATGGGCGAGCACACCGAGATCACGGCCAAGGAATGGGGCCTGACCCGCGCGGACCAGGACGCCATCGCCCTGGCCAGTCACCAGGGCGCGGTGAGGGGCTGGGCCAGCGGGTTCTTCGACGACCTCGTCATCCCTTTGGGCGAGACCAGGCGCGACACGATCCCGCGCCAGGACACCTCGCTGGAGAAGCTGGCTAAGCTGGCGCCGGCCTTCGACCGGACCAGCGGCCGGGGCACGCTGACGGCCGGCAATTCCTCGCCGCTGACCGACGGCGCCGCCGCGATCTGGGTCGGATCGGCGGCCGGCATGGCCCGCTTGCCGGGCGAGACGCCCAAGGTCCGGCTGGTCGATTACGAGGTCACCTCGATCGACCTTCGCCACGAGGGCCTCCTGATGGCGCCCGCCTATGGCGTGCCGCGCCTGCTGGCCCGCAACGGCCTGACCTATGCCGACGTCTCGCTTTGGGAAATCCACGAGGCGTTCGCCGCCCAGGTGCTGTCGCACATCGCCGCCTGGGAGAGCGCCAAGTTCCTGGCCGATAAGGCGGGCGTGACCACGCCGCTGGGCGCCTTCCCGCGCGAGCGCATGAACCCCAATGGCGGCAGCCTGGCCCTGGGCCATCCGTTCGGCGCCACCGGCGCGCGGATCCTCAGCCAGGCGGTGAAGGAACTGGCCGCGCGTCCGAAGGGCGAGCGCGCCATCGTCAGCATCTGCGCCGACGGCGGCCAGGGCGCGATGATGCTGCTGGAGAGCGCGTAGGTCAGCGCTCGGGAGCCGAAACCTCGTCCTTCGACACGCTCAGGATGAGGTTTCTAGTGATTGGCTATGGCCCTCACCCTGAGCCTGTCGAAGGGCGAGGGCGGGCCCCTCAGGTCAGCGCCGTGAAGATCAGGGCGACCACGGCGACGTCGAAGATGCGGATGGCGACGGAGAGCATGCGGGACTCGCGGCGTTGAGATCATCAACGCTCAAGCAAGTTCCGCGCCAGCCGCGGACGCTCGTCGGGACGAGCCGCGAAGCCTAGATGTTGGTCTTCTTGATCAGGCCCGGCCTGGGGCGGCGATCAGCCTCGCCGGAATATTCGGCGCCGAGATAGGTCGATCTGGCCGTGTCCAGCACTTCCTGCCCACCGCGCAGGCCGCGCTTCTGGCCGCGCTGGCCCATCAGGTGGGCGGCGAAGGCGGCGAAGCCCTCGCGCCGCGGCGGGTCTTGGCGAGGGGGCGGGGCGTCTTCCTCGACGACGAACACCACCTCTTCGTCGGTGTCGGGACGATCGCCGTCGCGCGGCGCCGGCAGGGCGCGGCGCGCGGCGGCGGAACGTCGAACGGGATCGATCGGGCCGGTCATGGCCGGAACGGTACGGCCAGGACGGTTAAGAACGGCTGGATCGGCGTGGTTAAGACTTGTTGGCCAGCTTGGCCAGCTGCGCCTGCATCGCCTCCATCTGGCGCTTCAGGTCGGCCAGGGAGTCCTCGCTGGCCGGCGTCGGCGCGGGGGCCGGCGGCGGTTCCGCCGAGGCCGCGGCGGCCTCCTCGGGACGGACATAGGCGAACGGCGAGAACATCTTCATGGCCCGATCGAACAGAGCCATGTTCTGCCGGATCTGGTCCTCGTAGACGCCCATCCCCGGCATCTTGCCCGGCGCCATGTTGGCCAGCTGCCCGCGCAGGCGCTCCTGCTGCTTGGCGAAGCTTTCCAGCGACATTTCCAGATAGGACGGCAGGAAGGCCTGCATCGAGTTGCCGTAGAAGCCGATCAGCTGGCGCAGGAACTGGATCGGCAGCAGGTTCTGACCGCCGCCGCGATTTTCTTCCTCGAAGATGATCTGGGTCAAGACCGAGCGCGTGATGTCGTCGTTGGTCTTGGCGTCATAGACGACGAAGTCCACGCCCTCCTTGACCATGTCGGACAGGTGTTCGAGGGTGACGTAAGAGGAAGACGCTGTGTTATACAGGCGACGGTTGGCGTATTTCTTGATGATCACGCGCTGGCCGGCCGATTTCTCGCTTCCGGCGGCCGTTTCGCCTTTTTCGGGGTTCTCGGACATTTCGTTCCCTAGGAGAGCGGTTACCACCCGCTTTTCGCATCGCACTATCGCCAATGCAAAGGCATGGCGCCAGTGGTCTGATGACTTGGAGACGACATCAAGCCGTGAAAATGTGTCCGTGGACGACGCAGCTGGGATGTGCATGTTGATGCTGCCTCGCAAAATAATCGGCGCCGCGAACGCGAAGCGCCAGTTCGAAACGTCACGGGAGCTATCCGCATGAGCGACATCGTCATCGTCTCCGCCGCCCGAACGCCGGTCGGCTCGTTCAACGGCGCGCTGTCCGGCCTCCCCGCGTCGGAGCTGGGCAAGGTCGCGATCGAGGCCGCCGTCTCGCGCGCCGGACTGGCGCCGGCGGACGTGGACGAGGTGATCCTGGGCCAGGTGCTGCAGGCCGCCGCCGGCCAGGGTCCCGCCCGCCAGGCCTCGGTCAAGGCCGGCATCCCGGTCGAGAGCCCGGCCTGGAGCCTGAACCAGCTGTGCGGCTCGGGCCTGCGCGCCGTGGCGCTGGCGGCCCAGCAGATCGCCGACGGCTCGGCCAGGATCGTCGTCGCCGGCGGCCAGGAGAGCATG
Organism: uncultured Caulobacter sp.; assembly: GCF_947036865.1. Lineage (GTDB taxonomy): Bacteria > Pseudomonadota > Alphaproteobacteria > Caulobacterales > Caulobacteraceae > Caulobacter. The sequence continues at coordinate 33,383 of NZ_CAMQSF010000034.1, forward strand.
AGCCAGGCCCCGCACGCCCAGAACCTGCGCGGCGGCCAGAAGATGGGCGACCTGGCCTTCGTCGACACCATGATCAAGGACGGCCTGTGGGACGCCTTCCACGGCTATCACATGGGCCAGACGGCCGAGAACATCGCCTCGCGCTGGCAGATCACCCGCGAGGACCAGGACAAGTTCGCCGTCGCCAGCCAGAACAAGGCCGAGGCCGCGCAGAAGGGCGGCAAGTTCGACGACGAGATCGTCCCGGTCACCATCAAGGGCCGCAAGGGCGACACCGTCGTCGACAAGGACGAGTTCATCCGCCACGGCGTGACGCTGGACAGCGTCGCGGGCCTCAAGCCGGTGTTCAACAAGGAAGGCTCGGTCACCGCCGCCAACGCCTCGGGCCTCAATGACGGCGCCGCCGCCCTGGTGCTGATGAGCGCCGAGGAGGCCGAAAAGCGCGGCCTCAAGCCGCTGGCCAAAATCGCCTCGTGGGCCAATGCGGGCGTCGAGCCCGAGATCATGGGCACCGGCCCGATCCCGGCCTCCAGGAAGGCGCTGGAGAAGGCGGGCTGGACCGTCGCCGATCTCGACCTCGTCGAGAGCAACGAGGCGTTCGCGGCGCAATCGCTGTGCGTGGTGCGCGAGCTGGGCCTCGACCCGGCGAAGGTCAATGTCAATGGCGGCGCCATCGCCATCGGCCACCCGATCGGCGCGTCCGGCGCGCGTATCCTCACGACCCTGGTGCACGAGATGAAGCGCTCGGGCGCCAAGAAGGGCCTGGCGACCCTGTGCATCGGCGGCGGCATGGGCGTGGCCATGTGCGTCGAGGCGGTCTAGCGGCCGCTGTCCCAGCCTGCCGGGAGGACAAGGGCTTGAGCATCCATCGCGCGGCTCTGAGCGGCGTCGTCTGCGCCGCCGCCCTGGTCTCGGCCGCTTCGGCGGCCGAGCCGACGGTCTATCAGGTCAAGCCTTCCGAGGCCGATCCGGCCGTGGCGCAATTCGATGAGCCGAACCTGATCTTCCGGCCGCGCGAGGCCGGCGCCCGAACCCCGCTGGTGCTGTTCCTGAGCGGCACCGGCGGGCGTCCGGCCGGGGGGCGCGTGCTGCTCGAGACGGTCGCCGCCCAGGGCTACCCCGCCATCAGCCTGGCCTATAACGACGTGCCGGCGGTGGTGCAGGTGTGCCCGCGCGATCCCGACCCGGCCTGCTCCTCGGATTTCCGCCGCATGCGGGTGTTCGGCGATGGGCCGTCCAAGGCCGTGAGCAACAGCCGCGCGGAGTCGATCCAGGCGCGCCTCGCCGCCCTGCTGGTCAAGCTCGAAAAGGACCATCCCGGCGAGGGCTGGGGCGGCTATCTGAAGGGCGGCGCGCCGGACTGGAGCCGGATCGTCGTCAGCGGCCTGTCGCAGGGCGCGGGCATGGCGGCCTGGATCGCGCGCCAGACCCCGGTGGCCCGGGTGGTGCTGTTCTCGAGCCCCTGGGACTTCACCGCCCCGGGACCCAAGCTGGCCCCTTGGATCGATGGTCCTGGCGCGACCCCGCCCGACCGCTGGTACGCCGCCTATAACAGCCGCGAGAACACCGCCGCCCTGCTGGCGGAGAGCTATCGCCGCCTGGGCGTGCCGGCCGACCACATCCGGGTCTTCAGCCGCGACCTGCCGCCGGACGCCAAGGCCGACGGTCCCAACCCCTATCATCCCATCGGAATCCGGGATGAGCACTATGCCGACGACTGGCGTTTCCTCTACGGAAAGCCGGACTAGAGTTCGAGAGCGTCGGCCCAAACCCAACGTCCCGCGATGACGGGCGACGGAGCGAGAGAGAGGAAACGTCCATGACGAGAGTGGCATTCGTGACCGGCGGCACCCGTGGCATCGGCCGCGCCATCTGCGAGCGGCTGATCGCCGACGGCCACAAGGTGGCGGCCGGCTATTCCGGCAACGAAGCCGCGGCCGAGGCCTGCGCCAAGGAACTGGGCGTGATGGTCGTGAAGGGCAATGTCGGCCACTTCGACGACTGCCAGGCGGCGGTGAAGAAGGTCGAGGCCGAGCTCGGCCCCATCGACATCCTGGTCAACAACGCCGGCATCACCCGCGACGGCATGCTGCACAAGATGACCTACGAGCAGTGGTCGGAGGTGATCCGGGTCAATATGGACTCGGCCTTCAACATGACCCGCCCGGTGATCGAGGGCATGCGCGACCGCGGCTGGGGCCGGATCGTCAACATCAGCTCGATCAACGGCCAGAAGGGCCAGATGGGCCAGACCAACTACTCGGCCGCCAAGGCCGGCCTGATCGGCTTCACCAAGGCGCTGGCTCTGGAGAACGCCAAGAAGGGCGTGACGGTCAACGTGATCTGCCCCGGCTATATCGACACCGACATGGTGGCGGCGGTGCCGGAGAACGTGCTGGCGGGCATCATCGCCGGCATCCCCGTCGGGCGTCTGGGCAAGGGCGAGGAGATCGCCGACATGGTCTCGTTCCTGGCCGGCGAGCGGGCCGGGTTCGTGACCGGCGCGACCCTCAGCTTGAACGGCGGCCAGTACATGGCCTAAGCCGACCGCGTTCGGTTGGCGGCCCCCCGAGGTCGAAGGCTTGACGGCCCCTGTGGCGGTTTGGCCTCATGCGCCCGGCTTCGGGGGGCCGCCGCTCCGACGTCCAAGATTCGCCCCAGTCGGCGGGCAGTACGGGTGTATGAGATTGCGTAAGGCAGAGTTCGGTGACCTGGGGGCGCGCGCGGCCCTGACGATCGCGACTCTGACGCTCATGATGGGCGCGCTCGCGGCGGGGTCGGCGACCGCGCAGCAATTGCCGCATTCGCTGAAGGACGCGCTGCTGGGCCGCAAGGGCCCGGCGGAGGCGCGCCGGGCGGCGCCGCCGCCGGTCGCGCGCTACGTGTCGGAGACCGGCGCCTTCGTCTTTGACCAGGCCGCCCCCCAGCCGCTTCTCAAGTTCAGCAACAGCGCCGAGGTCTGGGTCCTGTCGCCCCAGCCGGCGTCGCGCGGCGACGTCATCTATCGGAACGACCTGGGCGAGCCCGTCCTTCGGGTCACCAAGCTGGGCGGGGTGATCCTGTTCACCGACGACGCGCCGATGGGCGCGGCGGCGGCCTTCTCCGGTCGGGCCTCGTCGATACAGCCGCCCTCGGTGCTGTCCATCGGCGCGCTGTTCCAGCGGCTCGCCCTGGCCGCCGACCGCGCCAGCCGGGCCGCCCAGCGCCAGATCGGGTTCTTCACGGTTCAGGACGCGCGCCCCGAAACCTCGGTGTTGATTGCCGACTCGGCCACCGTCGCGGCCGAGGCCTTCGAGCGGGCGGCCCGCCGAGGCGACCGCTCGTCCTTGGCGAAGATCGCGCGGGTGCTGCTGGCCGAGGGCGCCAAGCCCGGCGCCCAGATGAAGGACGGGTCGCTGATCATCACCTATGCGCCGGACGACGGCCTGGCCGGCCGGCCGTCATCGAAGCGGATCATCAAGGTGATGAACCGCTGACCGTCGTTGGTCAGGCGAAGTTTACGGAAATAGCATATCGTTGTTCACGGTTCTGGTCCCGCTGGCCGAAGGACGTCGGGCGAGGCCCGCGACCCCGACGCCGGCGAGACTTCTCGTGCGTGCGTAAGAGTTTATTGTCCCGCCATGATTAGACCCGCCTCCGGAGGCGCTTCCGAGCCCTCGCGCCTGAAGATGGCCGATATCGCGCGCATGGCGGGGGTGTCGATCTCGACCGTGTCGCGCGCCCTGGCGGGCAACAGCCTGATCCCCAAGCCCCTGCGCGACCAGATCGTCGAGATCGCCCAGACGCACGGCTATGTCGTCAATCAGTCGGCGCGGTCGCTGCGTCTGCGCAAGACCGACACGATCGGGGTCATCATCCCCCTGGCGCACGAGGCGGGGCAACTGATCTCGGATCCGTTCTTCCTGGAGATGGTCGGCCGCCTCGCCGACGAGATCACGCTGCGGGACTATTCGGTCCTGCTGAACAAGGTGATCGCCACCGAGCCGGGCTGGCTGGAGCGGATCATCCAGTCGCATCGCGCCGACGGGCTCCTGGTGATCGGCCAGAGCACCCAGCACGAGGCGCTGAACACCGTCGCCGACGCCTACCGGCCGATGGTCATCTGGGGCGCCCAGATCCCCGGTCAGCGCTACTGCACGGTGGGCAGCGACAATATCGAGGGCGGCCGACTGGCGGTCGCGCGTCTGGCGGCCCGGGGGCGTCGGCGCATCGCCTTTCTGGGGGCCGTCGACGCGCCGGAAGCGGCCCAGCGCTTCGAGGGCTACCGCCAGGGGCTGGATCGGGCGGGGATCGCCTTCGATCCCGCCCTCGTCGTCCCCACGCCCTATACGATGGACGAGGCGGGTCAGGCGGTCGCGGCGTTTCTGGCGCGCGGCGTCGCCTTCGACGCGGCCTTCGCCTTTTCGGACGTCATCGCCGTGGCCGCGTTCGGCGCGCTGAAGGCGGCGGGCCGAAGCGTGCCGGACGACGTGGCGGTCGTCGGCTTCGACGACGTGCCCCTGGCGCGCCATGGCGCGCCGCCCCTGACCACGATCCGCCAGGACCTGCGGTCGGGAGCCCGGGCCATGGTCGATCTGCTGTTCCGCCGCATGGCCGGCGAGGACGCGCCCTCGACCCTAATCCCGGTCGAACTGGTTCCGCGCGACAGCGCCTAGAGCCTGTCTGGCGTGGAGGACGGCCAGGGCGACCGCCAGCGCCAGGGCCATGCCCGCCGCCAGGACGAAGCCGGCCCTCGGACCGCCGAAGGCGTCGCTGGTCGCGCCGATCGCCAGGGGCGAGAGCGTCGCCGAAAGGCAGGTGGCGAACAGCATGAACCCGGCCGCCGCCCCCTGGCGCGCGGGCGGAAAGCCGTTGATCGCCTTGGCGTTCAGGGTCGGATAGAGCACCGACATGAACAGGCCCGACAAGGGCAGCAAGGTCGAGGCGGCGGCGAGGCCTCCCGCCAGCGCGCCGACGAAGCAGACCAGGATCGCCGCCGAGCACGCCGCCAGGACGCGGGTCCAGCCCAGGCGCTCCAGAGCCCAGGCCCCGAGGAAGCGTCCCAAGGCGCGCAAGACGAAGAAGGTCGACAGCGCGTAGGCCCCCGGCAACGGCGCCTTGGCGCCCTGCGCCGCGAGCAGGCTCGGCATCCAGACATAGACGGCCGTCTCGACCCCGACATAGAGGAACACGCAGCCGGCGTAACCCAGGGCGCGCGGCGCGCGGGCCACGGCGATCACCGCCAGCACGCCGGCGCCGCGCCCGGCGCCGGCGTGCTGGACGGGCGGAAAGCGGACCAGGGCCGCGACCGCGAGCAACGACAGAGACAGCGCTCCGGCCAGGCCGTACAGCGCCGTCCACGGCAGTCCGTTCGCCAGCAGGCGCGCCACGACCATCGGCCCGATGATCGCGCCGACGGCGAAGACGCCTTCGACGACGTTCATCGACCGCGCGTGGCTGGCGCTCGAGTCCGATAGATCGCCGATCAGCGCCAAGGCGCCGGTCTTGAACAGTCCGATCGCGAGCCCGGAGACGAACAGCAGGGCCAGGAGCGGCGGCAGGCCGCGGCTCAGCGGGATCAGCGACGCCGCCGCCGTGAACAGCGCCAGACCCGCCAGCACGGTGGCTCGCCGTCCGAGCCGGTCGGCCAGGCCGCCCAGCAGAAGCCCCGCGAGCGCGACGCCCGCCATCACGGCGTACTGCAGACCGCCGGCCTGGGCGAGGCTCAGCCCATAGGTTCGCGCGACGTCCGGGATCAGAACGCCGACGACACTGGTGGTCATGGCCGTGACCAGGAACATCAGCCAGGTCAGGACCCGCAGGGCGCGATCGCCGCGCATGCGCCGGCGGCCGCTAGGTGTCGTTTCCAAGAAGGTTGTTTACACGCTGCCAGGGGGTGAGGCCGC
>NZ_CAMQSF010000035.1 GCF_947036865.1 uncultured Caulobacter sp.
CCTCGGCCGAGGCGCTCGCGGCGTCCGGCGCGCTGGCTTCGGTCGGCGCGGCGCGGCGGGCCGTGGCGCGAACCGGGGCGGCGCGCGGCGTGCTGGCGCGAGCGACCGGAGCTGGGGCTGGCGTCTCGTTGGCGGCGACCTCGGTCGGCCGCGGGACCGGCGACGGCGTGGCCTCCGGGGGCAGCGGCGCCTTCAAAGGCGCGGGGCTTTCGGCGGCGGCGGTCTGCAACGATCGCTGGTCCGTCGGCGCTTCATTGCGGTTAGCCGTCATGGCCCAGATCAGGCCGCCGGCGACGACCGCGACGACCGGAACGCCGACCAGAAGCGGCAGGTTGTTCGAGGCCTTGCGGCTCGGCGTGCGGGCATAGACCGGCTGCTGCGGAAACAAAGCCGAAGCATTCGCGTCCGTCGCGACGGCCGGTTCCGCCGCGTCGAAATTGAGCGTCGGGCGGTTGGTGTAAGCGGTGGGCATTTCTACCTCCGTGAATGAGCAGTTCGCTGAATCGAACGGCGCGACAACTCAACGGTTCCGCGATCATGAAATGGCGCCGGAACTGACAAGAAATAGCCGTTTTCTGTCGCGCCGCGCGCGGTTCTCTTCCAATAGTCTCCCTCCCCTTCATGGGGAGGGTGGCCGCGAAGCGGTCGGGTGGGTCAGCGCCATGAGCGTGGTTCGCGCGGGGGCTTTTCGAAAGGCTATGACCTCGGCGGAGGTCAGGCTGTGGATGCGGCTGCGGAAATTGAGGGCGGCCGGCTTTCACATCCGCCGCCAGGCCCCTTTCCGAGGCTACATTCTCGACTTCGTCTGTTTCGATCGCCGCCTTGTCGTCGAGGTGGACGGTGACCAGCATGGCGAGCCTGAGCAAGCCGTGCACGACGCCCTTCGCGACCAAGTTCTGCGGCGAGAAGGCTTCCAAACCTTGCGTTTCTGGAACCGGGCGGTGCATGAGGATATCGACGCGGTGATGGACGTGATTTGCCATGCCCTCGCCGCCGCGAGCCCCACCCGGCCGCTCCGCGGCCACCCTCCCCACGAGGGGGAGGGAGGAAGTTTAAGAGATGACTGAAGCAACGTCTTCCAAGCAGATCCAAGGCCGCACCGGCCCGTGGGAAATGGTCCTCGGTCTCGAGGTGCACGCCCAGGTCGCCAGCAAGTCCAAGCTCTTCTCCGGCGCCGCCGTCGGCTTCGGCGCGGGGCCGAACGAGCAGGTCAGCCTCGTCGACGCGGCCATGCCGGGCATGCTGCCGGTGCTGAACAGGTTCTGCGTCGAGCAGGCCGTGAAGACCGGCCTTGGCCTGAAGGCCCAGATCAATCTGAAGAGCCGCTTCGACCGGAAGAACTACTTCTATCCCGACCTGCCGCAGGGCTATCAGATCAGCCAGTTCGACCAGCCGATCGTCGGCGAGGGCGTGGTGGTCGTCGAGCGCGACGACGGCACGACCTTCGACGTCCGCATCGAGCGTCTGCACCTGGAGCAGGACGCCGGCAAGTCGCTGCACGATCAGGATCCGAACGCGACCTATGTCGACCTGAACCGCGCGGGCACGGCGCTGATGGAGATCGTCTCCAAGCCCGACATGCGCACCGCCGAAGAGGCCGCCGCCTACGTCAAGAAGCTGCGGACGATCCTCGTCTATCTCGGCACCTGCGACGGCGACATGGAGAAGGGCAACCTGCGCGCCGACGTCAACGTCTCGGTCTGCCGTCCGGGCGACTACGAGAAGTTCCGCGCCACCGGCGACTTCAAGCACCTGGGCACGCGCTGCGAGATCAAGAACGTCAACTCGTACCGCTACATCCAGCAGGCCATCGAGTACGAGGCCCGTCGCCAGATCGAGATCCTGGAAGACGGCGGCAAGATCGACCAGGAGACCCGCCTGTTCGACCCGAACAAGGGCGAGACCCGCTCGATGCGCAGCAAGGAAGAGGCGCACGACTACCGCTACTTCCCCGATCCGGACCTGCTGCCGCTGGTGCTGGACCCGGCCTGGGTGAAGTCGATCGAGGAAACCCTGCCGGAGCTGCCGGACGCCAAGAAGGCGCGCCTGCAGAGCCAGTATGGCCTGTCGGCCTACGACGCCGGCGTGCTGATCATCGACGCCGACCGCGCCGACTATTTCGAGGCGGCGGCGAAAGGGCGCGACGCCAAGCTGGTGGCCAACTGGGTGACCAACGAACTGCTGGCCAAGCTGTCGGCGGCGGGGACCTCGTTCACTGAAACGCCGCTGCCGCACACCGACATCGCCCAGTTGGTCGAGCTGATCGAGAACGGCACCATCTCGTCGAAGATCGCCAAGGAAGTCTTCGAGCACATGTGGGCCGGCGAGGGCCGTCCCGCCGAGATCGTCGAGAAGCGCGGCCTGGTTCAGATCAACGACACGGGCGCTATCGAGAAGGCCATCGACGACCTGATCGCCGGCAATCCCGACAAGGCCGAGGCCGTCAAGGACAAGCCCCAGGCGCTGGGCTGGTTCGTCGGCCAGGTCATGAAGGCCACCGGCGGCAAGGCCAATCCGGGCACGGTCAACGAGCTGCTGCGCAAGAAGCTCGGCGTCGAATAGATCGATCCGAGCCAGAAACGACGAGGGCCCGCGGTGGAAGCCGCGGGCCCTTCTTCGTTGATGCGAACGTCTTCTTATTGCGGCGTCTGGGGACGCGAGGTGTTGCCGGTCGAGTCCGGCGTCGTGGTCGTGCTGGCGGCCGGATCCCGATGCTTCTTGTGCTTCTTGGACGTCTTGGCGCTCCGGTCGTCGGCGGTCGTCGCGCGCGACGAGTCGTCGGTAGCGGGCGCGGTGGCCGAGCTCGGGGTCCCGGCGTCGCTGGCCGGGGCGGCCGTGTCCGGAGAGGTCTGGCTCGTGGTGCTCGACGTCGTGCTCGGCGAGGTGGTCGGCGCCTGGGTCGTCGGCATCGGCTGAGGATTGGCCGGCGAGGTTTGCGGGAGGGTGGACTGGGCCAAGGCCGCGCCGGCAAAGGCGGCGGTCGCGAGGGCCAGGGCGGCGGTGGCGGTGCGCAGGGTCTTCATCGTCGTGGACCGTGTTGCTGCGGCGTCGGACTGTGACGCCGAGTTCAGGCTGGCCCCCCATTGCGGCGCCAATGACTTCGTAATGAGGCTCTTTGGTCCCATCCGCGGCGGGGCGGGGGCGGCCATGGCGGCAAAACGGCGTCCGAGGCAGAACCCAGGACGCCGTCCGCTAAATTCGAAGTCGTTCAGGTCTAGTTGTTGGCGATGACATCGAAGATCAGGCCGGTCGCCACCGCGGCCAGAACGTAGTCATTGCCCGTGCGGTACCAATAGTAGCCGCGGGGCGGCGGGCGCAGGCGATAGCGGTAGTAGTCGTAGACCACGTAGTCGCGACCCCGATAATAGGGCGGCAGATACGCGCCGCGACGCCAGGCGTTGTACCCCGGACGGAAGCCCGGACGGCCATAATAGTCGACCGGCGGCGGCCCGTAGGACCAGCGGTTGTTGTAGTAGTAGCCGTTGTGGCGGCCGTAGTCCCAGCGATCGTCGCGGTCCCAGCCATGGTGGCGGCCGTCATCCCAGCGGCCGCGGTCACGATCCCAATCGCGGTCGCGGTGATCCCACCGGCCCCAGTCCTGGGCGGCGGCGCTGGTCGCCGTCGCGGCCATCGGTCCGGCCACGGCGGCCACGGCGGCGATCGTGAGCAGCAGACGTTTCATCGGATAGTCTCCTCGTGGTCGGGCCACGCCGTCGGCGTCGCCAAGAAATTTCCCTCGACCGTGAAACGCAGAATCGTCCTGTTCGGCTGAACCCAGGCTGAACGGGGCCGTCAGGGTTTCCGGCGCGGAGCCCTTGGCGCGGCGACGCGCGACGGCCATGTTCGGAGAAACGACGATTACGGGAGGAAAGCCGATGAGCCGTCCGATCGACCTCTACTACTGGCCCACGCCGAACGGCTGGAAGGTCTCCATCGCCCTGGAGGAGATGGGGCTGCCCTACGCGATGGTCCCGGTGAACATCGGCAAGGGCGAGCAGTTCCAGCCGGACTTCCTGGCGATCAGCCCCAACAACCGGATGCCGGCCATCGTCGATCATGACGGCCCCGACGGCGAGCCGATCTCGATCTTCGAGTCCGGCGCCATCCTGCAATACCTCGCTCGCAAGAGCGGCCAGTTCTATGGCCAGACCGAGCGCGAGCGGGTCGAGATCGATCAGTGGGTCATGTGGCAGATGGGCGGGCTGGGTCCCATGGCCGGGCAGACGCACCATTTCCGTCAATACGCGCCGGCGGTCATCGCCGACCAGCGCCAGATCGCCTACGGCGCCATTCGCTACACGAACGAGACCCATCGCCTCTATGGCGTGCTGGAAAAGCGCCTGGCGGGGCGCGACTTCGTCTGCGGCGCGCTGTCGATCGCCGATTTCATGATCTGGCCCTGGATCGTGCCGTGGAAGAACCAAGGCATCATCCTCGACGAATTCCCCAATCTGAGGGCCTGGTTCGAGCGGGTCGGCGCGCGCGGGGCGGTGCAGAAGGGTTTCAAGCTGGGCGCCGAACTGCGCTCTCAGGGGCTGCAGGCGTCCGGGCAAGCTGCGGAAGATGCTCGGAGAATCCTGTTTGGCCAGAGGGCGCGTTAACCCCGTGTATACTGGCCTTTACGCGCAGTAATCACTCTAAATAACCAGTATAATTCGACCTAAGTTCATCATCTTCGCGCGCTTAACTATATATTCAGCGGCGATGGACTTTTCTGCTCTCGAGCTCAGATCCGTCAGAACGACGGGGCGAGCTCAAGAGAGGAGATGAGCCATGATGTCGATGAATGAAGCGCCGCCGGCCATCGTCGCGACGCTGCCGCTGCCCAAGGCCGATTCCACGGGGGACGAGCTGTTCCGCATGGGGCTGCTGTACTCGACCGGTCAGGGCGGCGCGCCGCTGGACTACGTGTCGGCCCACATGCTGTTCAACCTGGCCGCCATGCGCGGTTCGGTCGAGGCCAAGGTCTATCGCAAGGAGCTGTCGCAAGAGATGGCCAGCGAGGATATCGCCGAGGCCCAGCGTCAAGCCCGCCAGTGGCTCGCCCACGGCTGAACCCGGCTCGCCGGGTTCAGGCCGCCCTCCAGCGCGGTGTCCGCTAGCGGACGCTCCCGTTGATGGCGTAGCTGAAGCTGATCGGCAGCAGGTCGCGGAAGTACTGCTGCATGAACAGTCCCGTCTCGGCCGCGCCGCTGCGCGGCACGTAGACGACATCGAAGCGGCGCAGGGGCACCAGATCCGCGCCGCCCGTGCGGGTCAGACCCGCCAGCATGTCCGCCGTCCGCATCATCGCTCGGCCGTCCGGGCCGCGGCGGATGATCACCACCTGACTGCGCTTGGCGCTGTTGGTGAAGCTGCCGGCCTGGATGATGGCCCGCAGGGCGTCGCTGTCGCCGGCCATGTCATAGACGCCCGGATTCTTGACCTCGCCGCCGACGAAGACCTTGAGCGGCGCGGTGGTCTTGACCGACACCTGGACCACGGGTCGCAGCAGCGTGCCGGCATAGGCCTGGGCGATCGCGCCCTGAAGCTCGTCGATCGTGCGATCGGCCGCCATCACCGGACGGGCCAGGGGCAGGGTGATGCGGCCGTCGGGCTGCACCGTCACCGTCTTGCTCAGTTCCGGCGCCGACGGCACCGCCACTTCCAGCTCATCGCCCGGATAGAAGCGATAAGACGGTTCGTCCTCGCTCCAGTCGGCATAGCCGATATTGGAGAAATGCGCCGTGGGGCGGGGCGCCGGCGTGATCGGCTCGGCGTCGATATGGCCGCAGGCGGACACCCCGCCGGCCACGAGGACCACGGCCATGGCCGTCAGGAAGTGCGTGCGGCTCTGCATGCGGCAAGTCTTAACAGGAATGGGTAACGAACCCTTAAGACCGCCCGCCCCAGGGTGCTGACTAGATTGAACCGCCCGGATTCGTATGTCGACGAGCGCCTGGACCAGCGTGCCGCACGACCCGCCGCCCCTGAGGGCGACGGGCGGCGAGCGCGCGCGCTACGCGCCGGCCGATTTCGTCACCCTGCTGTGGCGCGAGCGCGGTCTGATGCTGGTGGTCTTCCTGGTGATCCTGGTGCTGGGCGTCGGCTTCGCCACCACGCTGAAGAAGAGCTACACCGCGCAGTCGAGCCTCTTCGTGCGACTTGGCCAGGAATATGTCTACGAGCCGCGCGCTGGCGACGCCGGTCGCGGGGCCGTGCCGAACAGCGACCAGGTCATCCAGTCCGAAGCCGAGATCCTGGGCAGCGGCGAGCTGCGCGAGCGGGTGATCCGCAAGGTGGGCTTCACCCGCATCTTCCCGAACGCGGCGCGCAAATACGCGGGCGCGACGCCCGAGGGTAAGCGCAAGCTGATCGCCGAGGGCCGCGACTCGATCGGCAAGAACCTTAAGATCGAGACCGCGCCGGACAATTCGATCATCCGCCTGGCCTATCAGCACGAGGATCCCGAAGTCGCCGAGAAGGTGCTGAACACCCTGCTCGAGGAATATCTGATCTATCGCCGAACCCTGCTGATCGGCGGCGACAACCGGGTGCTGCAGCGGCAGAAGGACATCTTCTCGCGCAAGCTGGCCGACGCCGACGCGGCCTATCAGTCGTTTCTGAGCACCAACGACATCGCCGACTTCAACGCGCAGAAGACCGGCCTGACCCAGCTCCAGAGCCAGATCGAGCAGCAGAAGTATTCGGTGGACGCGCAACTGCAGGACCGCACCGGCCGCCTGGCCGCCGTCGAGGCCGAGCTGTCGCGCACGCCGCCGGAGACCATTCTGTACCGCGACACCGACATGTCGGCTTCGACCAAGCTGGCTCAGCTGAAGCTGGACCGCGAAGGGCTGCTGGCCCGCTACACCCCCAACGCCCAGCCGGTGCAGGACATCAACGCCCAGATCGCCCAGCTCGAGGCGGGCTTGGCGGCGGGGCGCACGAATGGCGAGGGCGCGCGTCGCAGCGGTCCCAACCCGATCTGGCAGACGCTCCAGACCACGCGCAACGACCTGCGGGCCGAGGTCGCCGCGTTGCAGAAGGTGCAGGAGACCTACGCCCAGCAGATCACCGACGTGAACAGCCGTCTCCTGCGCCTGGCGCAGCTTGAGCCGCAGTTCAACGAGCTGTCGCGCGATCGCGACGTGCTGTCGTCGAACGTTCGCGATTTCACCGTCAAGGAACAGCAGGACGAGGCGCAGCGGCAGATGTCGGCCGAGAGCAGCGACAATATCCGCATCGTCCAGCGCGCCGTGGCGCCGTCGACGGGCAAGAGCCTGAAGAAGCCGGTTCTGATCCTCAGCGTGCTGTTCGCCGGCTTCACGGCCCTGTGCGTCGGCCTGGTGCGGATGTTCCTGCGTCCGGGCCTCCAGACGCCGGCCTCGGCGTCGCGGACCCTGGGCATGCCGGTGCTGGCCACGGCCGGGCTCAAGCGGTGAGCGTTTTGGTCGCCTTTCGCCGACGGGGTTAATGGCGCAAGTTCAACGTTCGTGAGCGCGCGGCGATTCGGTGGATGGTGGACTTGAACGTCGAGATGACGGAGCTTTGGAGCGCGCTGGGCGCGCCTCCGGCCGGCCGTCCGCACGTCGTTCAGTTCATCTCGGCGCGGCGAGGTGAGGGGACCTCGACGGTCGCGCGCGAGTTCGCCCGCTTTTCCGCCCGCCGCGCGGGGCGCAGGACCTGGCTGATTGATCTGGATCTGAACAACCCCAGCCAGATGCGCGAGTTGGTCGCCGATCCTCAGCGGTTCGGCGCCCTCGGGCCGCCGGTGGCCGCTTCGCCCGACGGCTCGGCCTTCTTCACCGTGCAACCGCCCGCGCCGCGCCCGGAGGGCGGGGTCTGGCCCGACGCCAGGTTCCTGGTCGGTCACAGCGTCGGCGGACCCACCTTCTGGGTCGCGCGGTTCAATCGCGAAGCCCTGCGCGGCCGTCAGCAGGCGCATGTCATTCCCGCGCCGGACTACTGGCGGGCCTTGCGCAAGCACGCCGACGTGATCGTGGTCGACTGCCCGCCGATCGAGCGCTCGCCGTCGGGTCCGACCATCGCCCGCCACATGGACCAGACGGTGCTGGTGGTCGCGGCCGACCAGCCGGACGTGCGCCAGCCGGCCATGCTGCGCGACGCCATCACCGCGGCCGGCGGCCGTTGCGCGGGCATGTTCTTCAACCGGGTCTCGGTGGAGCCGCCGCGCTTTCTGAAGGCGATCCTGCCGTGACCTGGGCCAGCGCCCCCGACGCGCCGTGGGCGACGCCCAGGGCCGGGGATCGCGCGCGGCTCGCGCCGTCGCTGCTGACCGTGGGCGTCGCCGTGGCCATGCTGCTGATCTACAGCTCCGGCTGGCAATTGCCGCTGTTCGGCGAAAAGGCGGACGAGGCGGCGTCTGGCCTGCTCCGGGTGGCCTTTCTGCCCGCCTATGCCTTGGGTTTCATGCTCGTGGTCGGCGATCCGTGGAACATGCTGCGCGCCACCGTGCGCCAGCCGTTCCTGATCGTCCTGATGGGCGTCGTCGCCGCGTCGATCTACTGGTCGATCCAGCCCGACGTATCGATCCGCCGGGGCTTCGCGGTCGGCTGCACGACGATCTCGGGCCTGGCCCTGGCCGCGCGGTTCCGCTGGGCCGAGCTGGCGCGGGTGTTCGCCATCACCTTCGTCATCCTGATCGTCGCCAGCTACGCCGTCTGCCTGGCCTTGCCCCGCATAGGCGTCATGACCGAACTCTTTCCCGGCGCGTGGCGAGGCCTCTGGATGGAGAAGAACGCCCTGGGCGGGCTGATGGCCATGGGGATCTGCGTGCTGGGCGCGGCCAGCCTGCTCAATCCGCGCGAGGCCAAGATCTGGCTCCCCTTCGCGCTGCTCGCCTTCGGCCTTGTGATCCTGTCGCAGTCGAAGACCTCGCTGGCGTCGCTGGTGCTGGGCCTCGCGGCGCTGGGCTTCGTCTGGATCGTCCAGCGCGGGCCGGCGATCGGCGTGGCCGCCACGTGGGCCGGGGTCAGCGGCGCGGGCCTGCTGGCGGCGTTCATCTTCCTGGCCTCCGACGTCTTCTTCCACCTGCTGGGCAAGGACGCGACCTTCACCGGCCGCACCCAGATCTGGACCGCCGCCATGCGCCAGATCGAGGAACGGCCCTGGCTCGGCTACGGCTACGCGGCCGTCTGGAGCGACAAGTCGGGCTGGGGTCCCCTGGCCTGGATCGTTCACGACGCCAAGTTCACGCCCCAGCACGCCCACAATTCCTGGATCGAGCAGTGGCTGGGCATCGGCCTCTTCGGCCTGGCCGCCTGGGCGCTCTTTTACCTGCAGACCATGACCCTGGCGGTGATCGCGGTGTTCCGCAGCCGGGGCGCGTTGCTCGCCTTCCCGTTCCTGGTCGTCTACAGCCTGGTCAGCCTGACCGAGAGCATCGCGGTGGTCTATAACGACTTCCGCTGGGCGATCTTCGTGGCCCTGGCCGCCAAGCTTGCCTTCTCGGACAAGGCCCAGGACGAGGCCTAGAGGCCGATACGCCGCGCGCCCTCGGCGACGGTGACGACATCGAAGCCCTCGGCCACCGCCCGGTCGATCAACCGCTCGAGCGCCGCGGTGGTGCAGCCCCACTGGGAAGGCTTCTCGGCCACATCGTGGGTGTAGAGGATCAGCCAGGCCTTGCGCGCCTTGGCCTTGTCGAGCCAGGCGTTGGCGACCGCCTCGCCGTCGTCGCCCTCGATCCCGACGGCGGGGGCCTGGTTCAGGTCGGCGCCGGTGGCGATCAGGCCGTGATGCAGGGCGCGCAGGGTCTTGAAGCGGTCGGCCAGCGCCGTCTTGGCCGGGCCGCCGACGTCGCCATAGGGATAGGCGAAGTTGGCCGGTTCGCCGACGCCCCACGCCGCCAGGCGCTCGGCGTTCTGGTCGACATCCGCGAGCGTCACGGCCGTCGAGGCCTGGCCGCAGTCCAGGTGCGAATAGGTGTGGCAGGCGATCTCGTGGCCTGCGTCATGGAGGCGTCGCGCGTCCTCGCCCGTCGCGAAGCGGCCCATGGGACCGTCGCGGCCGGTGAGGCCCGCCGCGAAATAGTAGGTGCCGCGCAGGCCGCGCGCCTCCAGCGCCCGGGCGCCGGCCTCACAGGCGGTGGCGGGGGCGTCGTCGAACGAGAACGACACCATCGGCCGTTGCAGCGCCACCTTGGCCGGCCGGCGATGGGCCAGGCGGATCAGGCGGCGGCGCAGCTTGCCCTTCAGGCTCCGGTCGGGCTCGTAGGCGTCGACCTTGTCGAACTCGACCTGCATCAGACCGCCTCGATATACAGCGACGCGCGATAGAGGCGCATGGCGAAGGCGCGCAACGGCACGGGCGCGGCCTCGGCCAGCGCCAGGCGCTTGAGCACTGGACGCCAGACGTCGCGCAGGGGGACGCCTTTCAAGGCGCGGGCGACCTTATAGCTGGGATAGGCGGCGACGATCTCGCGATGGCTGGCCACCACGCGGGCGAAATTGGCCGCCGACTGCTCGTACTTGGCCGCCATGACGGGGGCGGGGTCGAGGCCCAGGTGCGTGGCGGTATTGTCGATGTGCAGGATCGGGTGCCGGCGCGCGACCCTCATCGCCCACTCGACATCCTCCCAGCCCCAGCCGGAGAAGCCCTCGTCGAATCCGATGGTCTCGAACACGTCGCGGCGGACCAGCAGGTTCGAGGTGAAGACGTGCTTTTCCGGGGCCTTGGCGCGCTCGGGCGCCGGCGTGCAGTCGCTCTTCAGCGCCATGGCGCGGTGCAGGGCGGTGTCGGGTCGGGGCGGCGTCTGGTCGAGGGTGAAGCCGCCGAACGCCACGGCCGCGCCGCTCTCGGCCACCGCCGACCAGCGCGACAGGAAGTCCGGCGCGTCGGGCAGCATGTCCGCGTCCAGGAACAGGAAGTGGTCGCCGCGCGCGTGGCTGGCCAGGCGGTTGCGGCCCTTGGCGCGGCCCTCGTTGGCGGACAGGCGCACGAAGCGAGCCGGAACGCGCAGGGCCTCGATCCGGCGGGCGATGCGTTCGGCCACGAGGTTGTCGCCGCCGCCGTCGTCCAGAACGACGATCTCGGCCCCGGCGGTCGTGTCGTCCAGGGCCTTGAGCAGGGCGCTCGGGTCGTCTCGGAAGGTCGGGATCAGCACCGACAGGCGCGGCTTGGCCCCGGCCCAGGCGGCGTTCTCCAGGCGAAGTTCGGTGATGGGCGCGGTCATAGGGCGGGAACCCTCCGGCGAACGATCAGGGACAGGCGGCCGCGCAGGCCGCCGATGTCGAGGCTCAGAACCGCGAGCCCGTAGACGGCGGCGCCGACGCCGGCCTTGAGGACCAGTTCCAGCACGCCGCCGGGCGAGGGCAGGGCGAGCACGCAGGCGGCCATGGCGAGGCTGGCGATGGCGGCCTTGGCCAGCACGTCCCACGGGATCGGCAGCGGACAGGCGCGGCGACCCAGGGCCCAGGCGACCAGCGCGCCCAGGCCGTAGCTGACCACCGTCGCCCACAGCGCGCCGTCGAGGCCGAGGCGCGGGATCAGGACGAGGTTCAGGATCACGTTGGCCAGGGCCGGCGCGCTCATGCTGACGATCAGCAGCGGCGTGCGCCGGGCCAGGGTGAAGGCCTGCAGCAGGTAGTAGGTGGTCATGCCCGACAGCCAGCCGCTGGCGGCGATCCACGGCGTGACGTGGGCCGCGCCGTCGCGCAGGCCCTCGCCGATCATCAGCTCGGCCAACGGACGAGAGACAAGGGCCAGGCCCACGGCGGCGGGCAGGGTCAGCGCGATCATGAATCCGGCCTGTTCGCGCGCGGCGTCGGCCAGGGCCGCCGGGCCGCCGCGCTCCAGCGCCGAGACCAGGGCGGGCGCGCCGGCCATGCCCAGCCAGATGAAGACGACGTCCAGGGTGCGGCTGCCCAGCGAATAGCCGGCGTGATAGACGCCGACGGCCGTCTCGCCGAGGAAGGCGCCCAGCAGCAGGCGGTCGGTGCTGGCCAGCACCAGGGCCAGGATCAGCGACATCGACACCGGCAGGCCGTAGGCGGCGTAGGCCTTGGCGAGCCCGCGGTCGAACTTTCCGCCGGCCATCCGTTTCAGCTCGCCGGGCAGGACCAGCGCCACGCAGACGGCCGAGATCGCGCCCACGCCGAGGATCGGCGAGGCCCCGCCCAGGCCGGCGAAGGCCAGCGCCGAGCCGATCGCGAAGCCGCCGACGGTCTGGGCGATGGCTAGCAGCGCCGCGCCGGAGACCTCGCCCGCCGCGCGGCGGCGCTCCTGGGCCAGTTTCATCAGGCTGTTGACGAGGGTCGACGCCAGGGCCGCGATGATCGCGATCTTCAGCGGGCCGTTCAGCGGCAGCAGGACCACGACGGCGCAGGCGAGGGGAACAGCGACCGCCGCGCCGAACCACAGGCGGTAAAGCGTGGCGAAGTGGTCCGCCACGCGCCCGTCCTCGGCCCGCGCGGCCAGGAACCGGGCCATGGCGGCCTCGGTCCAGGTCAGCAGGATGGTCTGGGTCAGGCTGCCGACCGAAAAGGCCAGGGCGTAGGCGCCGTACTGGGCTGGGTCGAGCACGCGCGTGAACAGAACGATGGTGAGCAGGCCCACCACGCCCTGCGCCACATTGACCGGGAGGTAGCCGAGAACGCCGCGCCAGAACATCGCGCGCCGCCTATCGCACCGCCGACCGGTCCCCGAGCAGGCAGGGGATGGTCATGACGATGACGTAGAGGTCCAGCCAGAACGACTGGCGCTCGATGTACTCGACGTCCAGCGCGACGCGACGGCGGACGCTCTCGGGCGTGTCGACCGGTCCGCGTGAACCCTTGATCGCGGCCCAGCCGGTCAGGCCGGGCTTCATGCGATGGCGGTGGGCGTATTGCGCGACCAGCTTGGCCGACTCCACGCCGCCGGTCTTCATGCCGATCGCGTGCGGACGCGGGCCGACGATCGACATCTCGCCGCGCAGCACGTTGAACAGCTGCGGCAACTCGTCGAGGCTGGTCTTGCGGATGAACTTGCCGACCCTGGTCACCCGGTCGTCGTTGGCGCTGATCTGGCGCGCGGCGCTGGCGTCGGCCATCTCGTGGCGCATCGAGCGGAACTTCCAGACGAGGATCTCCTCGTTATTGAAGCCGTGGCGCCGCTGGCGGAAGAAGATCGGGCCGGGGCTGTCCAGTTTCACGGCCAGGGCGACGGCCAGCATGACCGGGCCGGCCAGCAACAGGCCAAGGCTGGCCACCACCAGATCCTGGGCGCGCTTGATCCAAGCATGCCGCATCGCGGGCGCGGCGCCGGAGAGCTCGTTTTCGCCGCCAGCGGCGATGCGGGCCAGGGCGGCGGCGTCCTCGTCCGGTCCGCCAACGGCGATGAACAGGTTGAGCGGGTTCGGCAGGACGCCCAGCTTGTCGACCAATTGGCGCACGCGGGCCAAGGCCGTCGACTGCACCGTGATCACCACGCGGTCGACATAGGGCATGATGCGGTGGTCGAGCAGGGCCGTGGTGTCGCCGAGCACGGGGACGCCCATGATGTTCTCCGGCGCGCGGTCCAGACGATCGTCGAACACGCCCAGGACATTGACCTCGCCGGTGCGCATGGCCGCGTCGATCAGGCGCTCGGCGTTGGCCGTGGCGCCGACGACGACGATGTTCGGGGTCAGCCGGCCTTGCCGGCGGCCGCGCGCGATGATCGTCCACCAGGCGCCGTGCAGGCCGGCCACCAGCGCGGTGGCGGTCAGCAGGGTCCAGAAGGTGGCGGCCTCGGCCCGGCCAGAGACCAGGACGACCGTGATCGCCGCCAGCAAGGCCGCGGCGAGCGCGACGCCGGCCCTCGCCAGATGGTTGGCGAGGTTTTCCCGCCGTGGAAACGCGTAGGCGTGGAGGGCCCGCAGGGCGATCAGGACCGTCGCGGCCCAGAGGCCGGCGGCCAGCGGATGGCCTTCGACCGTCACGCCGACGGCGATCAGGGCGGCCACGGCGATATCGACGAAGCGGAAGGTGCGGGCGAGCAGTCGCGCGTCCAAGCGGGCGCGCGTCGGGATCAGTTCGCCCGGACGGAAAGGTCCGCGCCGGGCGCGGCCCGGATCGCCGCCACCGCCGCTTGGGACACGCGGCGCGGCCTCGACCGAGGCGACGAATTCGGCGTTGGACGCGGGCTGGGGCACGGGACGCGCGGGCTCGTTGCTGGAAAAACCACGTTCTGCTTACCGACACCGTCTGAGCGTCACGTTAACACTGGAAATTTCACGACATCCGCCGTTGTCATCGGGCGGCGAACACGCTATCGAACCGCTCCCTCTCAAGGAGGAAACGTGGCCGAGAGGCTGAAGGCACCGCTTTGCTAAAGCGGCATACCCCTAAAGGGTATCGAGGGTTCGAATCCCTCCGTTTCCGCCACTCCCCTTTTCCAGCGCTATCCAGAAGCGACACTTTCAGCGGAAGACAGCTTCTCCGGCTCTTGGTCATCTAGCAGCCGGTCCCCGCGAAGCCCTTCTCGCAGGAGCCTGCCTTGACCGCTCTGTCGCTTCGACAGCCCTCCCAGGCCCGCATTCGTAGCGCCTCAATCACGGCGGCGATGGCGGCCACGAATTGGGCGATGGCGGCGGTAATGATGGCGATTTCGGCGGCGGTCATGGTTTCCTCCTTTCGCGCCCTCGGGGGATCGCGATAGACGAGGAGGCGGGAGCCGACCGCCCCACGGCGAGCGGATAGGCGCGCGTCGCCGCGTGACGCTTGTTCACGCGGGTCGAGCGTGGCCCTGTGACTTGGGTGATCCAGCTCTGAACGCTTGTGTCGCACCGAATTGCCGACCATCCTTCGGTCTTCTAGGGGGACCGGGTTGAGGACCAAGAGACCGACCATCGACGACGTGGCCCGCGTTTCGGGCGTGGCCCGCGTGACGGTGTCTCGAGTGCTCAATGGCGCCCCCAACGTCCGCGAGGAGGTGCGGGCCCGCGTCATGCAGGCCGTCGAGCACCTAGACTATAAGGTGAACCCGCAGGCCCGCGGCTTGGCCGGCGGAGCCAGTCGGCTGCTGGCTTTCGTCTTCGCCTCGGACCCCGAGAATGACCCGAATTCGTATTACGAATCCGCGCTCGAGTTGGGGGCCCTGCGCGGTTGTTTGGCTCTGGGCTATCAGGTGCTCATCCAAAACGTCCCGAACCAGACGCCCGATTGCCACCAGCGCGTTCTCGACCTGATCACCACCCAGCGCTGCGAGGGTCTGATCCTTTCGCCACCGTACAGTGACGACGTGGCGTTGATCGAGGCGGTGCTGGCCCAGGGCTGCAAGGTCGTGACGGTGTCGCCGGGCGGAGCGGCCAAGAACCGTTTCGACGGCGTTGGGGTCGATGACGAGGCGGGCGGATATGACCTGACACGCGAGCTTCTGCGCCTGGGCCATCGCCGATTCGGTTTCATCGCTGGCCTTGAGGGCCACTTGTCGGCCGATTTGCGCCTGAAGGGGTTCCAGCGCGCCTTGGGCGAGCAGGGCCTGGGTGAAGGCGACTATGCCGTAGTGCGCGGCGATTTCACCTTCCGTTCAGGGACCCATCTTGCTCCCAAGCTCCTAGACCATCCGCTCGCTCCGACCGCGCTGGTTTGCGCCAATGACGATATGGCCGCCGGCGCGCTGTCGGCGGCGCACGCGCGGGGACTGACGATTCCGAGAGACCTGTCGATCACGGGCTTCGACGACGCGCCCGTCGCGGCCATTGTCTGGCCGCCCTTGACCACCGTGCATCAACCCGTGAAGATCCTGGGCCAACGCGCCGTCGAATTGCTGATCGCGCGCTTGACGGGCGGCGACGTTGCTTCCCCGCCGGTGTTCCAGCAGTTCGACCACGTCGTGGTGTCCCGTCAGACGACCGCGCCCGCCTAGCGCCCGTCAGCACCGGCGCTGTTTCAGCCTTGACAACGTTGTCGAGCCGTTGCCAATTGGAAGCGCTTCCATGGAAGCGCTTCCACGGCCGAGTTTGGTCGCGAGACAAGAACGAGAACATCGCCCGCGCGGGGGCGACTTCAGAGGGGAGAGCTTATGCGACATCGCATGACGCGCGGGGCGTCCGCGTCCATTCGTACGCTTTACGCCACGGCTTCGGCGGCCGCCATCACCTTGGTGATCGCAGGCCCGGTCCTGGCGCAAGCGAGCGCACAGACGCCGAAAGCCGACGATGACACGGTCGAGGCCGTGGTCGTGACCGGCATCAAGGCCAGTATCCAGAACTCGATCAACATCAAGAAGAACGAGACCTCGATCGTCGAGGCGATCTCGGCCGAGGACATCGGCAAACTGCCAGACGTGTCCATCGCCGAGTCGATCGCGCGCCTGCCGGGCCTTGCCGCCCAGCGCGTCAACGGCCGCGCCCAGGTCATCTCGATCCGGGGCCTAGCTCCGGATTTCACCACCACGCTGCTCAATGGTCGTCAGCAAGCCAGCTCCGGCGACAACCGCGCCGTCGAGTTCGACCAGTATCCGTCGGAACTGCTGTCCAGCGTCGTGATCTACAAGACGCCGGACGCCCAGGTCTCGGGCATGGGCCTGTCGGGCACCGCCGATCTTCGCACCGTGCGTCCGCTGGAATATGGCAAGCGCGCCCTGGCCGTGAACCTGCGCGGCGAGAAGACCTCGGGCAAGAAGCTGAACGACGACTCCCGCAACACCGGCGGTCGCTTCAGCGTCAGCTACATCAACCAATTCGCCGACGACACGATCGGCGTGGCCCTCGGCTACGCCCACCTGGATTCCCCGTCGCAGGTGAAGCACTATAAGGCCTACGGATACGAGGCCTTCCCGAACGACGCCACCTCGCCCGACAGCGCCGACGGCGCCCTGATGCTCAACGGCCAAGAAATCTTCGCCACCTCGCGCAACAACAAGCGCGACGCCGCGATCGGCATCTTTGAGTATCAACCGAACGATCGCGTTCACTCGACGCTCGACGTCTATTACTCGACGTTCAAGCAGCAGGAGCGGACGCGCGGCGCTCAGTGGTTCTCCAACCCCTATGCCGACGGGGTCACCTACGCGAACGTGACAACCGCCGACTTGGGCGGATCGAAGTTCGCCACCGGCGGTACGCTGAACCACGGCGTGCTTCAGCTGCGCAACGACTACAACACCCGCCAGGATCAGCTGTTCTCGGCGGGGCTGAACAATGAGTTCAAGCTTTCCGACAGGACCAAGTTGGTCGCCGATCTGTCCTATTCGTCGAATAAGCGCAAGGAACAGATCATGGAGACGTACGCCGGCTATGGCCGCGGCGTCGGCGGCGTCACCCCGGCCACGCCGGATGTGGGCCGCACCTATGACACCATCGGCTTCAAGGTCGCCGACGACGGCTTCTCGCAATACGACGAGGGCCTGAACTACGCCGACGCCAGCAAGGTCACCCTGGGCGACCGCGCCCCGTGGGGCGGCTGGGGCCACGACGGGGCCATCCGCTTCCCCCACGTCAAGGAGGACGTCACCGCGGTCGACGTGCATCTCGAGCACGAGATGGACGGCTTTGTCACAAAGCTCTCGGGCGGCGTGAACTATACCAAGCGCGACAAGGGCAAGACCGTTTCGGACAACGACCTGTTCCTGAAGAACGGTCGCCAGCAGGTCTATGTCGACCCGGCCGACCTCGTCTCGCCGACCAATCTCGGTTTCGCCGGATTCGGCAACGTGCTGAGCGTCAAGATCGGTGACGTCTGGAGGAAATACTACAACTGGGCGCCCATCCTCGACGCCAACTATTACGACAAGAACTGGGACATCACCGAGCAGGTCACGACCTTCTTCGCCAAGGCCGATTTCCAGACCGGCGCCCTGCACGGCAACCTCGGCGTCCAGGTGGTCAAGCAGAAGCAGGAGTCGAGCGGCGTCGTGATCAACGGCCTGGCCTCGGGCCAGCCGATCGTCCCGACCAAGATCAACGCCAAGGACGACTACACCGACGTCCTTCCCAGCATGAACCTGATCTACGACCTGGGCGGCGGCCATCGCCTTCGCTTCGCCCTGTCCAAGACCATGGCCCGTCCGCGGATGGACGACATGCGCGCCAACGTGACGCCGGGCTTCAACGGCCTAGTCTGCTCCAGCCAGCCCTGCGGCCCCGGCACGACGGTCAATCCGTGGTCGGCGTCGGGCGGCAACCCGCACCTGAAGCCCTGGATGGCGAAGGCCGCCGACCTGGCCTACGAGTGGTATGTCAGCCCCGCGACCTATCTGTCCGTGGCCGGCTTCTATAAGAAGCTCGACACCTATATCTACCAGCAGTCGGGCACGTTCGACTTCACGGGCATCCCGCTGCCGCCGGGGGCCAATATCCCGGCCGGCACGACGATCAACAACATCGGCCAGATCACCCTGCCGGCCAACGGCAACGGCGGCAACGTCAAGGGCGTGGAGTTCAGCGGCGCGGTGGAGCTAGGCCAGTTCGCCGACCTGCTGAAGGGCTTCGGCATGCAGGGCAGCCTGTCGCTGACCAAGTCTAACCTGAACCCGACGACCAACACCGATCCCAAGCAGAAGGTCCGCATCCCGGGCCTGTCGGGCACGGTCTACAACGTCACGGGCTACTACGAGCGCGGCGGCTTCCAGGCGCGGATCAGCCAGCGCTATCGCTCGGCCTTCAAGGGCGAGGTGGTGCAGCTGTTCGCCACCCGGGGCTTTACGGAGATCCTCGCCGACAAGCAGGTGGACGCTCAGATCGGCTACACCTTCCAGGACGGTCCGCTGCAGAACCTGGGCATCCTGCTCCAGGTCAACAACCTGACGGACTCCCCCTACCGCACCCGTCTGGGCCTCGACGGCGGCGGCACGAAGACGCAGAGCGGTGGCTCGCTGCCCGAAACCTACGAGAAGTACGGCCGACAGTTCCTGTTCGGCGTGAACTATCGGTTCTAGGCAGGAGGCCGGGCCCGCCGCGCTCCCCAGCGGTCGGGCTCGCCAGGCAAGAACCCATCGGAGGCGGGGTCGCCGGACGGCGGCCCCGACCTTTCGATCTCAACGGGAGGCGGGTGGTTGCAACCGCTCAACAAGATACTGATCGCCGGCGGCGGCTCGGCCGGTTGGATGGCGGCGGCGCTGTGCGCGCGCCTGTTTCAGGGCCTCTACGAAATCGTCCTGATCGAGTCCGAGCAGATCGGCACGGTCGGGGTAGGGGAGGCCACCATCCCCGCGATCAAGAAATTCAACGAGCTTCTGGGCCTCGACGAGGACGACTTCCTGCGCAAGACGCAGGGCTCGTTCAAGCTCGGGATCGAATTTCGCAACTGGTATCGTCAAGGCGAAAGCTACCTGCACGGCTTCGGCGTGCTGGGCCAGGACCTCGGCTGGCTGCGAGTCCACCAATACTGGCTGCGCATGCGCGAGCTGGGCCAGGCGCCGGCGTTCGACGACCTGTCGATCAACAATGCGATGGCCCGCGCCGCCAAGTTCATGCGGGCTCGGGCCGAGATGAGCGAGTCGCCGATCGGCCATATCGCCCACGCCTTCCACTTCGACGCCGGCCTCTACGCCAAGCACCTGTCGACCTATGCCCAGGCGCGCGGCGTCCAGCGGCGCGAGGGCAAGATCGTCGACGTGACCCTGCGGCCCGAGGACGGCTTCGTACAATCCGTCACGATGGACGACGGCGAGGTGATCGCGGCCGACCTGTTCGTCGACTGCTCCGGCTTCCGGGGCCTGATCATCGAGCAGGCCCTGAAGACCGGCTACGAGGACTGGACCCACTGGCTGCCGGCCGACCGGGCCATCGCCGTGCCGACCGAGCGCTCGGCGCATTTCACGCCCTATACCCGCTCGACCGCCCATGGGGCCGGCTGGCAGTGGCGCATTCCGCTGCAGCACCGCACCGGCAATGGCCACGTCTATTCCAGCCAGTACATCGACGACGACGAGGCCGAGCGCGTCCTGCTGGCCAATCTGGACGGCGCGCCACGCGCCAACCCGATGCGGCTGCGTTTCACCACCGGCAAGCGCAAGAAGATCTGGAACAAGAACTGCGTCTCGATCGGCTTGGCCAGCGGCTTCATGGAACCCCTGGAGTCGACCAGCCTGCACCTGATCCAGTCGGCGGTGATCCGCATGGTCCGACTGCTGCCGGACGGCGGCTTCGACCCGGCCAATATCGACGAGTTCAACCGCCAGACCGACTTCGAATACGAGCGCATCCGCGACTTCATCATCCTGCACTACAAGGCCACCGCGCGCGACGATACGCCGTTCTGGCGCTACTGCCGCGACATGGAGGTCCCGGCGACCTTGCAGCGGAAGATCGACCTCTTCCGCGCCAATGGGCGGGTGTTCCGCGAGGACGACGAGCTCTTCACCGAGGAGAGCTGGATTCAGGTCTTCCTGGGCCAGGGCGTGATCCCGCGGGCCTACGACCCGCTGGTCCGCGTCCATTCTGACGAGGCCATCGCGGCGCACCTTGGCGACATCCGCACCGTGATCGGCAAGTGCCTGGCCGTGATGCCGAGCCATGCCGAGTTCGTGGCCAAGACCTGCCAGGCCCCGCCGCTGCCGTCTCCCCTCGTCCAGACCGCCTGATGTTCACACGGAGTAACGCCATGACGACCGCCGCCCAGCCTTCATCCGCTCTGCGGATCCTGTGCCGGACTACCGCCGCCGTGGCGTTGCTTTCGCTGTCTTCGGTTTCGGGGGCGATCGCTCAGGTCATGCCGACCAAGGACAGCGCTCCGCTGGCCCCCCGGCCCAACGATCCCGCCTGGGTCCGCGCCGACGCCCTCGTCAAGCGGATGACGATGGACGAGAAGATCCAGTACCTGCACGGCCTCTTCCCGCCGAACACCAAGCCGGCCCCGGCCGACATGATCCCTTCGGCCGGCTACGTGCCGGGCGTGCCGCGCCTGAAGATCCCGACCCTGCGCGAGAGCGACGCCAGCCTCGGCGTGGCCAACCAGGTCGAGCAGCGCAAGGGCGACGTCGCCACCGCCCTGCCGTCGGGCCTGGCCCTGGCCTCGACCTTCGAGCCCAAGCTGGCCTATGCCGGCGGCGCGATGATCGGCGCCGAGGCCCGCGCCAAGACCTTCAATGTCCTGCTGGCCGGCGGCGTCAACCTGACCCGCGACCCGTGGGCCGGCCGCAACTTCGAATATCTGGGCGAGGACCCGCTGCTGGCCGGCGAGATGGCCGGCGAGCAGATCAAGGGCGTGCAGTCCAACCACATCGTCTCGACGATCAAGCACTTCGCCCTGAACGCCCAGGAAACGGGCCGCCACGTGATGGACGCCCAGATCGGCGAGGCCGACCTGCGGGAAAGCGACCTGCTGGCCTTTCAGATCGCCATCGAGAAGGCCAATCCGGCCTCGGTCATGTGCGCCTACAACAAGGTCAATGGCGACTGGGCCTGCCAGAACGACGTCCTGCTGAACAAGGTGCTCAAGCGCGACTGGAACTATCCGGGCTGGGTCATGTCGGACTGGGGCGCGGTGCACAGCACGGTGAAGGCCTCGCTGGCCGGCCTGGACCAGCAGTCCGGGCAGGAACTGGACACCCAAATCTTCTTCGGCGACGACCTGAAGGCCGCCGTGGCCAAGGGCGAGGTCAGCCAGGCCCGGGTCGACGACATGGTTCGCCGCATCCTGCACGGGGTCATCACCTCGGGCCTGATGGACAATCCGACTCCGACGACCGCCCAGCCGATCGACTACGACGCTCACGCCAAGGTCGCCCAGGCCGTGGCCGAGCGCGGCTCGGTGCTGCTGAAGAACGAAGGGAACCTGCTGCCTTTGGCCAAGACGGCCAAGAAGATCGTGCTCATCGGCGCCCATGCCGATGTCGGCGTGCTGTCGGGCGGCGGCTCGTCCCAGGTCCGCTCGGTCGGCGGCGCGCCTGTCGAGATCCCGCTGAACGGCGGCGAGGCCGCCTCGTTCGTCCGCGTCACCTGGCACGCCTCCTCGCCGCTGGAGGCGATCAAGGCCGCCGCGCCGGGCGCCCTGGTCGTCTATGTGGACGGCAAGGACCCAGCGGCGGCGGCCGCCGCGGCCAAGGACGCCGACGTCGCGATCGTCTTCGCCTGGCACTGGCAGACCGAGGCGCAGGACGCGCCTTCGATCGCCCTGCCCGACAATCAGGACGCCCTGATCGACGCCGTCGCCGCCGCCAACAAGAACGCGATCGTCGTGCTGGAGACCGGCGGTCCGGTGCTGATGCCGTGGCTCGACCGCGTCGGGGCGGTGCTGCAGGCCTGGTATCCGGGTCAGCGCGGCGGCCAAGCGATCGCCCGCCTGCTGTTTGGCGAGGTCAATCCGTCCGGCCGCCTGGCCATGACCTTCCCGAGATCCGCCGATCAAGCCCCGCGCGCCAGCGCGCCCGGCTTCGCCGAGCAGGCCGCCATCGACGACGCCCGCCGCGCGGGCCAGCAGGCTGGGCCCATCAAGGCCTTCGCGGTGAAGTATGTCGAGGGCGCGGCGGTCGGCTACCGCTGGTACGCCCAGGAAGGGCGGCAGCCGCTCTACCCGTTCGGCTACGGCCTCTCCTACACGTCGTTCGCCTACAAGAACCTCAAGATCGAGGACGCGGCGGGCTTGAAGGTCAGTTTCGATGTCACCAACACCGGCAAGATCGCCGGCGCCGACACGCCCCAACTCTATGTCAGGGCGGGCAAGCGCAAGCCCATGCTCCGCCTGGC
The DNA here is from genome assembly GCF_947036865.1 of uncultured Caulobacter sp. GTDB lineage: Bacteria > Pseudomonadota > Alphaproteobacteria > Caulobacterales > Caulobacteraceae > Caulobacter. The sequence goes on from NZ_CAMQSF010000035.1 coordinate 22,595, forward strand.
CGGCTTCCAGAAGGTCGACCTCGCCCCCGGCCAGACCCAGCGCGTCACCCTGATGGTCGAGCCGCGGATCCTGGCCGACTACGATGTCGGAAGGCCAGGCTGGGCGATCGCGGCGGGGGACTATCCGCTATATGTCGGCCGCAACGCCGGCGAGCCGCTCCTGACGGGCCGGGCCCATCTGAAAGCCTGGTCGAGGAAGCCCTGATGCGCACGCTCTGCACCGCCGTCGCCGCGCTCGCGCTGGCCTTCCCCGCCGCCGCCGCGCCCAAGCTGCAAGCCTGGGTGACCACCGGCGACAAAAGCCAGCTCCTAGCGGCCCAGCCGCCGTCCAGCGCGGTGTCGGCCAAGGCCGTGGACGGCCTTCCGCTGATCACGGTCGACCCCAAGGAGCGCCATCAGTCGATCGTCGGGTTCGGCGCGGCGATCACCGACGCCTCGGCCTGGCTGATCCAGAACAAGATGACCCCGGCGCGGCGCGACGCCCTGCTGCGCGAGCTGTTCGGGCGCGGCAAGGGCGGGCTGGGCTTCAGCTTCACCCGCGTCACGATCGGCGCATCGGACTTTTCGCTGGATCACTACAGCCTGGACGAAACGCCCAACGGCGCGGCGGATCCGGAACTGGAGCGGTTCTCGCTCGCGAGGCCGGAACAGTATGTCTTCCCGACGGTCCGCGCCGCGTTGAAGATCAACCCCGCCCTCAAGGTCATGCACTCCCCCTGGAGCGCGCCGGCCTGGATGAAGACCAACGGCTCGCTGATCCAGGGCGAACTGAAGTCCGAGGCCTATCCCGTCTATGCCGAGTTCTTCGCGCGCTACATCAAGGGGGCGGCCAGGCTTGGCGTGCCGACCGACTATCTGAGCATCCAGAACGAGCCGGATTTCGAGCCGGACAGCTATCCCGGAATGCGCTGGAAGCCCGCGGGGCGCGCGCGCTTCTTCGGCGAGAACCTGGCGCCGGTGTTCCAGCGCGAGAAGATCACGACCAAGGTCCTCGATTGGGACCACAACTGGGACCACCCCGAGCAGCCGATGGCGGTGCTGGCCGATCCCAAGGCCAACGCCTTCCTCGCGGGCGTGGCGTGGCATTGCTACAAGGGCGATGTCGCGGCCCAGGCGCCGGTGACCGCGGCGCATCCGGACAAGGAGATTTTCCTGACCGAGTGCTCGGGCGGTCAATGGGCCCCGAAGTTCGACGACAGCTTCTCCTGGATGGTCGAGAACCTGATCATAGGTTCGACGCGCGGCGGCTCGCGCGGCGTCCTGATGTGGAACCTGGCGCTGGACGAGAAGTTCGGGCCGCACAAGGGCGGCTGTAGCGACTGCCGGCCGGTGGTAACGATCGACAGCCAGACCGGCGCCGTCACCCGGACCCAGGAATACTACGCGTTCGGCCACGCCAGCCGGTTCGTGAAGCCGGGCGCGACGCGGATCGGCTCGCCGGCCAAGATCGGCGGGCTGCGCACCGTGGCGTTCGAGAACCCCGATGGCGGTCGGGCGCTCCTGGTGTTGAACACCGACCAGGCCGCGGCGCGTTTCGCGATCTTCGACGGCGTCCATCGCTTCGAGGCGACCCTGCCCCCGCGCTCGGCCGGCACCTTCGTCTGGTAGGAGCATTCCTCCCCAAGAGGCGGCCTGCCGACGGCGACGCTCGTCGGCCTGGCCAAGATCTTAGCGTGAGACCGCCTTGGCCGCCTCCGCCGCGCGCAGCAGGCGTAGGACATTGCCGCTCCAGATCTTGGCGAGGTCCTCGCGGGTGTAGCCTTCGGCCAGCAGGCGCTCGCTGATCTTCCAATAGTCCGAGGCGTCGTTCAGGCCAGTCACGCCGCCGCCGCCGTCGAAGTCGATGCCGATCCCGACATGGTCCACCCCGGCGACCTTCAGGGCGTGGTTCAGGTGGTTCATGAAGTCCTCGAAGGTCGCCTTGGGAACCGGATACTTGGCGTCGATCGCCTTCATCTCGGCCATGAACCCAGCCCGGTCGGCCTCGCTCATCGTGGCCCTGGAGCCCGCCTTGGCCCGCAGCGCCGCCATCGCCGCGTCCCGCTCGGGGTTCTTGGGGGTGCCGATCAGATAGCTGGAATAGGCGTCGACCTGGATCACGCCGCCGCTCGCCGCCAGGGCCCTGATGCGCGCGTCGTCGACATTGCGCGGATGGTTGAAGACCGCCTTGCAGCCCGAGTGCGTCAGGATCACCGGCGTCTTGGAGAGCGCGATCAGCTGGTCCAGCACCTCGTCGGACGAATGCGAGCCGTCCAGCACCACGCCGAGCCGATTGGCCTCGGCCACGAATTGCTTGCCCAGCGGCGACAGGCCATGCCACTCGGGCGTGTCGGTGGCGCTGTCGGCCATGTCGTTGTTCTTGAAGTGGGCCAGGCCCGAGATGCGGACGCCGAGCGCGTAGAAGGTCGACAGCAGCGAGACGTCGCCGTCCATCGGATAGCTGTTCTCGACGCTCATGAAGACCACGCGCTTGCCTTGGGCGACGATCCGCTCGGCGTCGTCGGCCTTCAGCGCCAGGGCGAACTTGTCGCCGTGCTTGGCGACCATCTCGTGGATCTCGACGCCGCGCATGATCGCCGCGTCGCGGGCCGCCCGGGTGGCCTCCGGGGTGCGCGGCCCCTGGTTGGTGAAGATGGCGAAGAAGCCGCCATCGAGCCCGCCCTCGACCATGCGCGGATAGTCGATCTGCGAGCCGTCCTTGTCGACCGAATGGCGGTCCAGCATGTCCCAGCCCGGCCGGCCGAAATTGGCGGGCGTGTCGAGGTGAGTGTCGAGGGTCAGGAGGCCCTCGTGAAGCTTGCGCGCGGCGGCCGGGTCGGCGGCCTGGGCGTGGCCGGCGAGCAGGGCCAGGGCGGCGCTCGTGGCGAGGAGGAAACGGGTCATGGAGGCGCTCGAAAAGGGGCCGGCCGACCCTCGCGGACCGGCCGGCGAAACAGGGATCAGAAGTCGGCGGAGATCGTGAACTGCACCGTGCGCGGCGGGGCCGGGCGGAAGCTGGCGGGCGTGTTCACCGTGGTGTTGATCGTGCCCAGATAGTCGTTGTCGAACAGGTTATCGATATTGACCCGCGCCTTGATCTGGCTGAACGGGCCGGCCGCGAAGCCGTCGCCGATATCGATATAGGCGTTGACGATCGTGTAGCCGCCGACCTTCTCGCTGTTGACGAAGTTGGTGAAGCGGCTCTCCAGGTGGCGGGCCGAGATGTTCATCAGGAGGCCGTTGAAGGGCTCGATCGTCACCCCGCCCTGGAACACCCAGTCGGGGAAGTCGGGCACCTTCTTGCCGGCGATCGGCAGGGTGGCCGCCGCGGCGGTCGCGCTGGCGCGATAGTTCAGAACGTCGTCCTGGAACTTGGCGCTGTTGTACGAGATGTTGGCGTTGAAATAGGCCTTGCCGGCCAGGACCTCGGGCTTCCACTGGCCGCTGAACTCGACGCCCTTGGCCTTCACCGCCCCGACGTTCTGATAGAAGGTCTCGGTCGTGCCGCCGCCGCCGGGGACCAGGGCCGCGAACGCCTGAAGGCGGTTCTTGAACTCGGTCTGATAGGCCACGATCGAGGCGTTGAACGTCTTGTGGTTGGCGCGATAGCCCAGTTCCCAGTTGGTCGAGGTCTCGGGATCGGGGCCGGCCACGGCGGGGCTGGCGGCCGAGAAGATGTCGTCGGCGCCGCGCGGCAGGGCCATGTTCTCCGAATAGGAGGCGAACACCTGGTCGCGGCCGGTGACGCTATAGACCGCGCCGATCTGCGGCAGGAAATTATCCTTCCACCTGTCCTTCAGGATCGGCCGGCGGCTGTTGATATAGTCGTTCGGGTTGCGATAGCCGGCGATCTTGTAATCGATGTCCGTGGCCTTGAAGCCCAACTCCAGCTTCAGCTTGGCCTCCAGCAGGGTCAGGGTGTCCTTCAGGAAGAACTGCTGGGTCTCGCGCAGCGACTTGTAGTCCCGCTGGGCGTGGACGCGCTCGTTGAACAGCGGCGCGCCGTCGGGATTGCCGCCCGCCACGTTGTAGCGGTTCTGGGTGCGGTGATAGTCGTCGTTTTCCAGCCAGAGACCGGCCTCGATCTTATTGAAGCCCACGCGCCAGGCGACCTTGGCGGTGATCCCCTTGCGGATGCCGTCGATGCCCGACAGGCCGTACTGGATGCCCTTGGGCGCCACCAGGCCCGGCACGATCAGGCGCTCGGCGTTGTAGCTGCCCAGCGAGGTGGCATAGGCCTCGGGCGAGACGCCATAGCCGCCCTTGTCCTCGTAATAGGCCGTCGTCGTCAGGTCGACGCCGTCGACGATCGGCGTGTTCAGCGTCAGGCCGTAGAGGTGGTCCCGCCGCTTGTTGACCGCGAACTTGTAGTATTGGGCGTAGTTGGCGTTGGAGTAGGGCACCCCGGCCACGGCTTCGGGCAGGCTGGCCGTCGGGATCGTTAGGGGCGTGCCGAACGGGACCGAGGTCGGGACCGCGCCCAGATAGGCGAAGTAGCGGCCCTTGCGGCCGAACACGTCCCCCGCCGTCCCGGCGTACTGGGCCTGGGTGATCGACGGGCTGTCATAGTCGAAATAGTCGTTGTGGACGGTCTGGAAGCTGATGTCGCCGCCGTTGCCCAGGTCGTACTTCAGCTTGCCCTCGTAGTGCTTGCGGTCGATCGTGCCGGGGCCGCGCCACAGGTCGCCCTTGATCCACGACCCGCTGACATAGCCCGACAGCGGTCCGACCTGGCCTGTCTCCAGCCGCAGGAAGGTGCGGCGCAGCGCGTCGCTGCCGAAGGTCTGGCTGATCGCGCCGCCCATGTCCTTGGATGGCGCCTGGGTGAAATAGTTGACGATCGGCCCCAGCGAGGCATAGCTGGGCAGGGCGACATCGCCGGCGCCGGCCGAGGCGGTCACGCGCAGCAGGTTCTCGTTGTCGACATAGCGATAGATCGGGCTGCCGCCGAACTGGTCGCTGCGGCCCATCGGGATGTTGTCCAGCAAAAAGCCGATCTGCTGGAAGTTGAAGGCCCGCACCGAGACCGAGTTGCCGAACTCGTACATGCCCAGGGCGTCGTTGGCCTGGACGTTGAAGCCGGGCAGGCTCTCCAGCATCTTCAGCCCGGTGATCCCGGCCGGCGCGGAGAGCAGGGCCTCGCGGGTGATCGAGACCGTGGCGGTGGCGTGGTCGGTGCCGATGGCGACGCTGGCTTCCGACAGGCGCTTGCCGGTCACCACGACGGTTTCCAGTTCGGCGGCCTTTTCGGCTTGTTGAGCGAGGGCCGGCGTCGCGCCGCCCAGAACGGACGCGGCCAGGAGAAGCGCCCTAAGACGCGCGGCGGGCGCGGGTTTGCGAGAGGTCATGACTATCCCCAATCATTTTGACCTGCTCAGCGTTGTGGAGGGATTTTCAGAGGTAAACCGGGAATTTCGCGGAAATGCAGCTCGCGATATCAAAGTTGAAACTCTGTGCAATCTTGTTCAAATCATGAACGATTGAAGTATTGGTTTAGCCTTGTGCAAAAGGCAGCATCGCGAAAGCCTGTATGGCGATCACGTTCACTGCTCTTGGTCATGGGGGCGTTCGATCTTCGATCAGGTTCGCATGGCGCACGCGGGGTCTGGACGAGCCAGGGCGGCTCGCCTTCGCACCCCCGCTGTCCTTGGGCCTGAGAGATTCAGCGGCGACCTCTGACGGGCCCGCGCGCCTTGCTCCTTCGGCGAGGGCGGTTCGCGCCCTGCTTTCCAGCGTGCAACGTCTCGCGCGGTCCTTCTGCTTGAGCGTTTCCGGGGCGGTTTCGCCTTCAGCGCCGGGCCGGCGGCCCGATCTCTCCCGCGAGAGACCTCCCAGAGATAAGCCCCGTTTCCCGGCGTCAAGGCGCGGCGCGCGGGACGCCCCCGCGATCGCCGAGGCGCCCGAAGCGACCGCAGAACACGACGCATTCTTCGGCGCCGGACCGGCGTTGCGCGTCGGAGTCGGATCTGGGCGAGCGCCGCCGCCGGGCTCGCCCGGTCGACCGCCTAAGGGCCGCCCGAGAGTTCGCCGCCGCGCGCGGGGCCCAGGTTTGATGCCGCGCGAAGGCTCGTCGAAAGCAAAGGCAGTGTTCGTACGCGGCGCGATTTCAGATCTCTTTGAAATCGCCGCGCCGAAGGTGCTCGCCGCGGTGGCTACGCTGTTTACAAGGCGCGCATTAACCTAAGTTCTGCGGGAAAATCGACCCAAAGCTCAATGGCGCTTGTAGGCTCTTGGGCGATTTAGTAAGGGGTATCTTAATTTCGAGCGAGGACTCGAACGCACAGACTGGTGGGGTTGTCGTGCTTGCTAAAAATACTCCGTTTCCGGAGCAGAGAAGCTTTGCGCCTAATTTTGCCGCTCGTTTCTCGACATGGATTCAAGTGAGCGGTAAGTCTTTTCAGCGCATTCTGCTGCCGCCTTATTCTTCCCGCGTTGTTTCCCGTCTTTTAGCATCTTGCCGGCCTCGGCGTGATCACGCGTGGCCCGCGATGCCGATGAGGTCGCGGCCTGCTCGCTCGAGCCTCAGTCGCCAGATTGCCGTAGCACATTAAGGTCCAGGCCGGGCCCATCGCGGGGCCGTCTGAAGATCGGCCAAGGTTCGCGAACTTCCTGGGTTTGGTGCTCGACGACGAGAGTCTATCTGTCGCAGATGTATTTCTGCGGTTTGTTTCGCGCGAATATTATTATTGGTAGTGTATTAGGATAAAGCTCCAAGTTTAGCGTGCTTGAACTGGCAACTTTAATTAAAAATTTAAAATAAATTTATCAAAAAATCATCGCGCTGTTTCGAGCTTGGGTTTTGTGAACGCTTCGTAAGCATTTGTCTGCTTTTGAGGGTTCGATCGGGTGGGGGCTGAGGTGACTTCGGTTGTGCTAATAAAGGCGCCGCGATTTGGGGACGAGCGGGGCTGGTTCATGGAGACCTATTCCGAGAAGCGGGCCACGGAAGCCGGCGTCTCGGTTCGCTTCGTTCAAGACAACCAATCGTTCTCCGCCACGGTGGGAACGCTCCGCGGGCTTCACTATCAGCGTCCGCCTCACGCGCAGGCCAAGCTCGTGCGATGCGCGCGCGGCGCCATAATGGACTATGCGGTCGATTTGCGGCGAGGGTCGCCGACCTATGGTCGATGGGTCGGCGCCCGGTTGACCGCGGACGGCGGCGAGCAATTGTTCGTTCCGGTCGGCTTCGCTCATGGGTTCGTGACGCTCGAGCCCAATGTCGAGGTCGCCTACAAGGTTTCCGCCTTCTATGCGCCGGATTGCGACGGCGGCATCGCGTGGAACGATCCGACGATCAACATCGACTGGCCGCTGCCAGATACGGGGCCCGTATTGTCCCAGAAGGACAAGGCTCTACCCCTGCTCGCGGACTTCGACAGCCCGTTCGAGTACGACGGCGTTCCTCTTCAACCCCTGACGGGCGCATGAAGGATAATCCGTGATGCGCATCCTTGTTACGGGAGGGGCGGGCTTTATCGGATCGGCTCTCGTCCGGCGGTTATTGGATCATGGCGAGCACGAGGTTCTCGTGTTCGATAAGCTCACCTATGCGGGAAACCTGAACTCCCTGGCTTCCGTGAGCGACAGTCCTCGCTTTTCCTTCGTCCAAGCCGACATCTGCGATGCGGCGGCCGTGCAGGGCGCCTTGGCGGAATTCAGACCTGACGTCGTCGCTCACCTCGCGGCGGAGAGCCATGTCGATCGGTCGATCGATGGCCCGGACGCCTTTATCGAAACCAATATCGTCGGCACCTTCGTACTGCTCAATCAAGCTCTGCGATATTGGAGCGGTCTTTCGGGTGAAGACAAGGCGCGCTTTAGATTTCACCACATATCCACCGACGAGGTTTTCGGCGCGCTTGGCGAGGACGGCTATTTCACCGAGGAAACCGCCTACGATCCGCGGTCGCCTTATTCGGCGTCGAAAGCAGGATCCGATCACCTCGTTCGGGCTTGGGGCCACACCTATGGCCTGCCTGTCCTCGTGACGAATTGCTCCAACAACTACGGTCCCTATCATTTCCCTGAAAAGCTGATCCCGCTCATTATCATTCGGGCGCTGAAGGGCGAGCCGTTGCCCGTGTATGGCGATGGTTCAAACGTTCGCGACTGGCTCTACGTGGAAGATCACGCCCGCGCGCTGCAGGCCGTGTTCGAGCGCGGCTCGGTCGGCGAAACCTACAATATCGGCGGCGGCGCCGAGCGGAAGAATATCGAGGTGGTGCGCGCGATATGCGGCATCTTGGATCGGGTCCAGCCGCGCGCGGACGGCGTGTCGTACGCGGACCAGATCACGTTCGTGACCGACCGGCCGGGTCACGACTATCGATACGCGATCGACGCCTCGAAGATTCAATCGAATTTGGGATGGTCGCCTTCCGTAACCTTCGAGGAAGGGATCGAGCGCACGATCCGCTGGTATCTCGAGAACAAGAGCTGGTGGCAGGAAATTCTTGATGGGCGCTACGCGACCCAAAGGCTCGGCGTGGTTCGTAATGGCTGATCAGACCCACATTCTCATCACCGGGGGAGCCGGACAGGTCGGGCTCGAACTTCAGCGCGCCGCGTGGCCGGCTGGGGTGGTCTTGCACGCTCCGACGCGTGATGCGCTCGATCTCACCGATGCGTCTTCGGTCCGAGCCTATTTCGACCGACAACCGATCGACGCCGTGATCAACAGCGCGGCTTGGACGGCGGTCGACAAGGCGGAGACCGAGGTGGCGGCGGCGTTCGCGGCGAACGCGATGGGGCCAGCGCTGCTCGCCGACGTGACCCGGGATCGAGGCCTCCCCCTGGCGCAGATCTCGACCGACTATGTCTTCGACGGAGAGAAGACCGAGCCCTACGCCGAGGAAGATCCGGTCGGCCCGATCGGGGTCTATGGCGCTTCGAAACTGGCGGGCGAGCTGGCCGTGCGGCGGGGCAATCCGCGGTCGGTCGTGCTGCGCACCGCTTGGGTTCTCAGTCCCCACCGCGCCAACTTCCTGAAGACGATGCTGCGCCTGGCGGCCGACCGCCCGCTGCTTCGCGTGGTCGATGATCAGCGCGGATGTCCGACGTCGGCGACCGATATCGCCGAAGCGCTCCGGACGATTGTCCTGCGCATGATCTCGGACAAGGCCGCGCCCACGGGCGTCTACCATTTCGTCAATGATGGCGAGGCGACTTGGGCCGAGCTGGCGCGAGAGATCTTCCGACACAGCGCCCTGAGCGGCGGCGTGAGCGCCGAGGTCGAAGGCATCCTCTCCGAACAGTATCCGACGCCGGCGCGGAGGCCGAGGAACTCGCGCCTTTCGACGCATAAGCTCGCCGCCGACTACGGTATTCGACCGCGGTCGTGGGAACACGCGGTCAGCGACATCATGAAAGAGATAAACCAACAAGGAGTTGGCGCATGAAGGGCATTATCCTGGCCGGCGGCTCCGGCACGCGCTTACACCCGATGACCCTGGTGACGTCGAAGCAGCTGATGCCAGTCTACGACAAGCCGATGATCTATTATCCGCTGTCCACGCTGATGCTGGCCGGCATCCGCGAAGTTCTGATCATCTCGACGCCGCGCGACACCCCGAACTTTCAGGCGCTTCTTGGCGACGGCTCCCAGTGGGGCATGGAAATCCAATATGCCGTGCAGCCCAGCCCCGATGGCCTGGCCCAGGCGTACATAATCGGCGCGGACTTCGTGGGCGACAGCCCTTCGGCGCTCATCCTGGGCGACAACATCTACTATGGGCATGGCATCACCGACCTGTTCACCAGCGCGAGCGCGCGCTCGGAAGGCGCCACCGTCTTCGCCTATCACGTGAATGATCCCGAGCGTTACGGCGTCGTCGAGTTCGATGACAAGATGAGCGCGCTCTCCATCGAAGAAAAGCCGCTCAAGCCAAAGTCGAACTGGGCCGTCACGGGCCTCTATTTCTACGACAGCGACGTCGTGTCTATCGCTCGCGATCTCAAGCCTTCCGCGCGGGGCGAACTCGAGATCACCGATGTCAATCGGACCTATCTCGAAGCCGGCAAGCTGTCGGTCGAGATCATGGGACGCGGATACGCCTGGCTCGACACGGGAACGCCCGACAGCCTGGTGGAGGCGACGGAGTTCGTCCGAACACTCGAGAAGCGGCAGGGGTTCAAGATCGCCTGCCCCGAGGAGGTCGCTCTGCGTAAGGGCTTCATTGATGAAGCCACGTTCCTTCGCGCTGCCGAGAAGATGGGAAAGAGTTCCTACGGGCAGTATCTGTATTCTCTTCTGAAATCTCAGGCGATGGCCTTTTGATTTCTAGCGATATTGGAGACCGTTCATGAGAATCTACGTCGCCGGTTGCGGCGGTATGCTGGGCGAAGCGGTGCACAAGGTGCTCGCGGAGCATCATACCTTGAAGTGCACGGACATCGATCTCAATGCGCCGTGGTTGGAGCTTTGCGATTTCAGGGACTACGCCGCCTATAAGGCCTCCGTCGAGTCCTTCGCTCCCGAAGTGCTGATACACCTCGGCGCGCACACGGACCTGGAATATTGCGAACTCAACCCCGATGACGCTTACAGGACCAATACGCTCTCGGTCGAGCACGCGGCGACCTTAGCTCAGGCGCATGGCATACCGCTCGTCTATATCTCGACTGCCGGCATATTTGATGGCCAGAAGCTTCTTTACGACGATTGGGATCAACCCAATCCTCTGGGCGTCTATGCGCGCAGCAAGTATTTGGGCGAGCACATCGTCGAAAAGCGCGTCGCCAAGCACTTCATCTTCCGCGCTGGCTGGATGATGGGTGGGGGTCCCGCCAAGGACAAGAAGTTCATAGCCAAGATGATGAAGCAGCTGGCGGCAGGCGCCAAGGTGCTCAACGTCGTCGACGACAAGCTTGGAACGCCGACCTACACCGTCGATTTCGCCCGGAACATCAACGCCATGCTGGGGACCGAATACTACGGTCTCTACAACATGGTGTGTGGCGGCGAGACGGGACGGTATGAAGTCGCCAAGGAGCTTGTCGACGTCTTGGGCCTGTCCGACACCGTGGAAGTCAAGGCGGTGAACTCGGACTTCTTCTCCAAGGAGTACTTCGCTCAGCGCCCGCCGTCCGAGAGACTCGTGAACTATAAGCTCGATCTTCGTGGTCTCAACGGCATGCAAGATTGGAAGATCGCGCTTCGCCAATATATTCGCGACTACTATCGCGAATATGTCGCGCCGTTCGCTCCCAACTATACCCCTTAAGCCGATGCGCCCCCTGCGTATTGCCGCCTTCGGTTTCCGGAGCTTCCCGCCGCGCGCGGGAAGCGCCGGCGCCGACAAGTTCGCCATGGAGTTGCTGCCCCGCCTCGCGCGGCGCGGCCACGAGGTCGTGGCTTACAATCGCCGATATCCGGATATGGATGAGGCCGCGCCAGAGGTGGCGCGCGTGGACGGCGTGGATGTCCGCACGTTCTCCACGGTTCGCAAGGCGGGCTTCGACACACTCGTGCACTCCGCCAAGGTCACCTATGACATCATCCGCCATGATCGGGCGGAGATCGTTCACATCCAGAACGGCGGCAACAGCATATTCGCCGCTGTTCTTCGGCTCTTTGGCAAGAAGACTTTTCTCAGCCAGGACGGTATCGACTGGCAAAGGGACAAGTGGCCTTGGTACGCCAAGACGTGGCTATGGCTTTCCGCCCTGCTGACGGCGCGCGTCCACAACAAGGTCATATTCGACAATGTTTTCGCGCGAGAAGAGTTCGAAAAGCGGTTCAACAAGACGTTCGACTTCATACCGTTCGGCGCGGACGTCGCTTATGACAAGGCGTCGGAAATCGTCCTGGAGCGACTGGGCCTCGCGCCCGGAGAGTACTTTCTGTTTGTCGGCCGATTCATTCCTGACAAGGGTCTCCATTGGCTGAAGGCGGCTTTCGAGCGGCTAGAGACGAATAAGAAGCTGGTGCTGGTCGGGGGCTCTCCCAACCCGTCGGATTACGAGAGCCAGATCCGCGACACTCAGGACGAGCGAATCCGGTTCACGGGTTTTCTCTATGGCGCGGAGGTGCACGCCTTGATGCGCAACGCCTATGCCTACGTCCAGCCGTCCGCCATCGAGGGCTTGTCGCCGGTCATCTTGGAAGCGGCCTATCTCGGGGCGCCGATCATCTGCAGCGACATTCCGCAGAACGTTTACGGCATGGCCGATTGCGCGACCTATTTCGAAAATCGCTCGGAAGACAGCCTGTACGAACAGCTGCGCTGGGCGCTCGACGAACCCGAGGCGCTCGCCCAACGGGCCGCCGCGGGAGCGAAGCGGGTCGCGACCACATTCAGCTGGGACAGCGTCGTCGAGCAACATATCACCCTATTCGCGGAGGGAGACGCCAAGGCGGCGGCGGGCCAGGCGTCGCGCTTGTCGGGAGAGAGCCCCGGCGCCGGGGTGTCTTGAGCGCTTAATACTCGCATTTTCCAGGGATGAGGGTCTCCGTGACATCCGCTGAACAAGTCGCCACCGGGCGCGGCAGCCTATTGTCCGTGAACGCTTATCACTACGCGCGAGGCGGAGCGGACATATTCTACCTGAACCACGCCGCCCTAATGGAAAGGCGCGGCTGGACGAATACTTTCTCGTCGATGCGGCATCCGGAGAACATGCCTTGTGAAGACGAGGCGTTCTTTGTCGACGAGATAGACTTCGAGCGGCGTGGTTCTGTTGGCAAGATGTTAGCGGACGCGACGCGGGTCGTTTACTCGCTCGAAGCGCGTGAAAAGATCGGGAAGCTGCTTGATACGCGGCGGATCGATATCGCCCACGTTCATAACATTTATCACCATCAGTCGCCTTCGATCCTGGACGAGTTGCGTGCTCGACGCATCCCAATTGTCCTGACGGCGCACGACCTCAAACTGGCGTGCCCCGCCTATACGATGCTCAACGGGTCAGGCGTCTGCGAGAAGTGCAAGGGCGGGCGCCTTTGGAACGTGGTCGCCAATCGATGCATCAAGGGCAGCGTGGCGGCGAGCGGCCTGATCATGCTGGAGTCCGCGGTTCACAAGCTCCTCAAGCTGTATTCGAGGAATGTGGACCGGATCATCGTTCCCAGCGCCTTCTATCGACAGAAGCTGATCGAATGGGGTTGGGATCCGAAGCAAATCACCCTGATCCGTAATTTCGTGACCTTCCCCCGCCAGGCCGATCCCGGAAGCGTCGAGAACGGGATTGTCTATTTCGGGCGCCTTTCGCCGGAGAAAGGCCTGGTCACGCTGATCCGGGCGGCCAAGTTATCCGGCGTTCCGGTGAAGATTATCGGACGGGGCCCCCAACTTGATGAGCTCAGGACCCTGGTCGAGGACCTCGGCGCGCCTGTCGAGTTCCTGGGTTTCCTCCAGGGCGACGCCTTGTGGTCGGTCGTCGGCGCGGCGCGGGCCGTCGTGTTGCCATCCGAGTGGTACGAGAACAGCCCCCTGAGCGTGCTGGAAGCCTTCGGCCGCGGAAAGCCCCTGATCGGGGCGCGCATTGGCGGAATTCCCGAACTGATCGAGGAGGGCGTTACGGGCTGGTCTTTCGAGTCTGGGAATGTTGAATCCTTGGCCGAGACCCTAAGGCGCGTTTCCGCTCTCCCCGCGGATACTCTGCGGGACATGGCGCGCGCCTGCCGAACCTATGTGGAGTCTAACCACTCGGAGGACGTCTACTACGCGCAGATCAGCGATCTGTACGACGCGGTCATGAGGTCGCCCCGTGGCTAGCCGTTCCGACCGAAGAAGACGCCAGGAAATCCTCTGCGACTTCTGGTACGCCGAAGAGATTCCGGAACTCGTCGCCTTCTCGGACTACGCCGCGAAGACGCTTGGACCCTTGGCAAAGCCGCTTCTCTCGACCGCCTTGGGGAGAAGCTTGACCCTGGTATGGCTTGGCCGCTCGTTTTCGGGAATAGCGCCGAACTGGTACAGAGGGGGGCGTCTCGCCTGCGTTCTCCAGGCCTTCCTGGCGCCGCGCCGTGTCATTCTACTGGAGTGTATCGACCTTGGTCTGGAAGGGCGGTCCGGCCTTTTCAGGGCGGTCTATCTTCTGCTCGCGAAGACGATCCTGTCGCCAGCCATGAAGCGCTCGGTTCTAACCGTTCAAATGCTGACGGACGGGGAGCGGGACGCGTTCGCCCGGCGCTACGGGCTGGATCCCGGCGCGGTTCACACGATCAAATGGCCGCTGGCCGGCTGGGGAACGCGCGGCCGTCAACCGAGTGGGTCGGAAGAGCGCTACGTGTTTTCCTCGGGGCGCGCGGCCTGCGACTGGGAGACACTTTTCCGAGCCGCGGAAGGCCGGGATTGGAAGTTGAAGGTGGTATGCGGCCAAAAGGATTTGCGGCTCGTCGAGCGACTGAACAGCGGCGGGCGGGCGCAGATCTACACGGAGATCAGTCGCGAGGAGCACGACAAGTTGCTGGCCAACGCCGCCGTCTACGCCCTGTGCCTGAAGGAGCAGTTCAAGAGTTCCGGGCAGGTTCGCCTGGCGGCGTGCATCGAGGCGGGCGTTCCGGTGGTGGCGACCGGCGTTCAGGGCTTGGACGGCTATCTCGTGGATGGGGTCACCGGACTCGCGACTGGCGTGGCGGACCCCGATGACATGGGCGCCCGGATCGACGAACTTTTTCAGGATCCCGCGCGGGGAGCCGAGTTGGCGCGGCGCGCCAAGATGGTGACGCAAGGCTACACGCGCCAGGACTACTTCGACCAAGTGTCAAACTTGATCCGCGCGTCCATCGCTTCTCGGGTCGCAAGCGCATGAAGGTCTGTTTCCAAACCAAGGCCTGGGGCGAAGGCGCCGGGTGGTTCGCGCAGGAGCTCGCGCTGGGCATCGCGGAGGCCGGGGCGGAGGTGGTGTTCGTCGCGCCGCCAGCGGTCCCCGCCGATCGCGAACCGGTTCACCCGAACCTCCAGCGCATATTCATTCACAGGGAGCTTCAGGCCGGAGGGAAGCTGAAGCGCATAGCAAGCTCGCTCCGGAGGGTTTTCGACGGCGCTCGTCAGGCGCTGATCTGGCGGCGGAAGGTCGACGTCCACCTCTTCTCGATACCGGACCCCCTGATCTTCTTCCTGCCCTTGCAGATCCTCCTGAGACTGCTCGGCGCTCGACATGTCGTCGTCGTTCATGACGCGCGTCCGCACGCCTGGGCAAAAAAGGGGTGGGCGGACGGGCTCCACTACCTGGCGATAAAGCTGAGCTACAGCTTAGCCAACAGCCTTGTGGCGACGACCAGCACCAACAAGGCTGATCTCATCGAGACATTCGGGATCGATCCCGCTGACATAGATGTACTGCCGCACGGCGTGTTCGATCTCGGAGAACAGACGAGCGCTCCCGGAAATGGCAAACTTCTGGTCTTTGGGGCGCTTCGGCGAAACAAGAGAATTCTCGAGACGATCAAGGCCTTCCAGATCTGCCGCGCGAAGGGCATGCCGATCCGCCTGGTGATAGCGGGCGGACCGGACCGAGCGGACAAGGAATACTGGGCTGACTGCATAAAGCAGATCGAACACGCCCCAGAGAGCATCGATATGGAGATCGGCTTCGTCAGCGACGCCAGGGTTTCCGAATTGATCGCCGATTGTGATGTCGCCTTGCTGCCCTATGAGAGATTTTCCTCGGCGAGCGGCGTCGCGATCTTGTTGGCGACCTCGCAGAGGCCTCTCATCGCGACGGCGACCGGCGGTATTGGTGATCTTTTCGAACTTGGTCTGTCGGGAATACCGCTCTCCGAACAGGCCGATGTCGATGATATCGTGGCGGCGATTGAGGTATTCTTCTCTAAGCCGGTCGATATATGGCGCCAGGAAGCTTCGCGAGCGCGTGAGCGTCTACTTAAAGAGCTGTCGTGGAAAGAAATTGGTATCGGCTATTTGAAAGTGCTGGGTGATAGGTATTCTCATCCCGGGTGATAATATTTACCCGAGTTTCAAGAATTCACGGATCTTCTCAGAGGTCGATGCGCCGATAATCGTGACGGCGACTATCTTGATTAGATCCATGCTTTTCGCGGTCTTGAAATCCCCGCCTAGCACTTTTCGACAAAGCCAAACTCGCTGGCTTAAGTTAAGCTTCTTCCGGATCAGTGATCCAGAGATGAACACGATCACCTGATCCTGGCTCAGCGTCTTTTCGTACTTGTTGAGAAATTCGAAACTAGGACCCGGCTTGTCCGCCGTCAGCGCCCATGAGACAGATTGAGGGTTCCGTTTAGAGGAGGGT
>NZ_CAMQSF010000036.1 GCF_947036865.1 uncultured Caulobacter sp.
TGCGCACCGCGTCCTGCGCCTGGGGGCCGGCGGCCGACAGCGCCGCGGCGCGCAGGGCGCGGGCGACGGCCCGGTTCTGGTCCTCGGCCAGGGCCTTGGCGACGGCGCCGCCGAGATCCTGTCCCGTCAGGTCGACGATCGCCAGCCGCTCGGGCTGGGCGGTCTTCATCATCATCAGCGGCGCCAGCCCGCTGATCCCCATGACCAGAGGCAACGCCACGATCGACAGCCAGAAGCCGACGGTGCGGACATAGGCCAGGTATTCGCGACGGGCGATCTTCAGAAGACGGCTCATGCCTGGCCTCCGGTCAGAACGATGAAGGCGTCGTGCAGGCTGGGCTCCTTCAGCTCGAAGCGCCGCAGCGGCAGGTCCCGGGCGAAGGCCGCCTTCAGGGCGTCCTGGCCGGTCGCGGCCTCTGGCAAGGCGGCGACGTGCCGCCAGCCGCCGTCGGGCAGCGCCTCGCTGGTCAGCGGCCCCAGGCCCGGCAGCGCCGCGACCTGCTCGGCCGTCAGCTCGCCCTCCAGCACCAGGGCCCGAGGGGCCGCGCGGCGGGCGGTGGCGACGTCGCCGTCGAACACCTTCCGGCCGCGCGCCATCAAGACGACCTTGTCGCACAGCCGCTCGGCGTGCTGCATCACGTGGGTCGAGAACAGCACCGTGGCCCCGCGCGCGGCGATCTCGCGGATCATCGCCTCCAGCGCCTGCTGGTTGACGGGGTCGAGGCCCGAGAACGGCTCGTCCAGCACCACCAGCTCCGGCTCGTGCGCCAGGGCCGAGATCAGCTGGACCTTCTGGGCCATGCCCTTGGAGAGATCCTTGATCGGCCGCTTCAGCGCGTAGCCCAGGCCCTGGGCCTCCAGCATGGCCTTGGCCCGCTTGCGCCCTTCCGCCTCGGGCACGCCCTTCAGCCCCGCGAAGAAGGCGATCGCGTCGACCGGCGTCATGCGCTTGTAGAGGCCGCGCTCCTCGGGGAGGAAGCCGATCCGTTCGCGCACGCTCATCGCGTCGTCGGCGCCCAGCACCGTGATCCGCCCGGCCGTCGGCGGCAGCAGGCCCAGGATCATGCGGATGGTCGAGGTCTTGCCCGCGCCGTTGGGTCCTAGAAAGCCGGTGATCCGCCCGGCCGGGACCTCGAAACCGACATCCCGCACGGCGTGGAAGTCGTCATAGGTCTTGCTGACGCCCTCCAGACTGACGGCGCTGACCATGAGCGGCGACCTCCCCGAATCGGACCGATGCTCTGGTTGTATCAGCCCTTGTCGCGGGCGTCGGCCACGAAGGCCACCGCGCGCACGATGTGGTCGGCGAACCGGCGGCCGATCAGCAGGGTGTGGGTCGCGGCCTCGACGTGGTCGACCAGGCCATGGCGCGACTGGCGGGCCGGCGCTGCCTGCATCGCCTTGCGGTCCTCGCGGCCGGCGACCGGCCCGGCGGTGACGACGGCGACCGGCCATTTGGGATCGAACGGCGGCTGGGCGGCGGCCTGGTCCGAGGCCGTCTTCCACAGCACGACCTCCTCGGCCGAGACCCGGTTGTGGCGGGCGTTGGCGAAGGCCCAGTTCTTCTCGGCCTTGGCGGCCGGCGGCAGGTCGATCTTGTCGCCCAGGCGCGTGTGGGCCAGCGGCTTGTAGAGCCCCAGCGCCGCGCCCCGCGCCGCCCAGCGCGAGGCGGTGGCGAAGGCGTCGATAAAGCCCCGCATCCGGGGGTCCTGGCTGGCCTCGGGCGTGGCGGCGTCGACCAGCACGATCCCGGCCACCTTGTCCGGATTGCGGCCGGCGAACTCGCGCAGGCGCAGGCCGGCCATCGAGTGGCCCACCAGGATGTAGGGGCCCGGCTCGCCCGAGGCGGCGATCAGCTTCTCGAAATCGGTGACGATGGCGATCCCGTCGCGCGGCCTTGGCCCCTCGGGCGAATAGCCCAGGCCCGCGCGGTCATAGGCGCAGGAGCGCCAGCCGGCGGCGGTCAGCGCCTCCTGGGTCGCGCCCCAGTCGGCGGCGAAACCGAAGGCGCCGGCCTCCAGCCAGACCACGGGCTTGTCGCTCCGGGGTCCCTCGCAGACCAGCCGCAGCCTTCGCCCGGGCTCGATCTCCAGCATCTGGCCTCGCGGCTTGGGCGCCCCGGCGGCGCTCATCAGCCCGCCGACGGCGATATAGGAAACGAGCAGAAGGGCGAAGCCCGCGACGCCGCGACCGAGAAGCTGGATCATGCGGCCACTTTAGTGGCGGTTTGTGACGGGTCGAGCCGTCTTGCGCCGACGACGGACGTTTAGCCGGCCGAGACCGCGATCCGCGCGCGCACCCGCCCCGTCTTGGTCCGGATGACGCGAGGCCCCTTGGCGGTCGCTTCCGGCGCGCGGAGCTTGGCCTTCACGACGCTGTCGGGCCACTTGGAGACCGTGGCGACGCGCACCTTGCGCGACACCCGGCCGGCCGCCTTGAGCGGCAGGTCGCCCGCCTGGGCGAAGCTGCGGTCCAGGAAGAAGGCCGGGTTCAGGGGCTTGTCGTCCTTGCGGATCTCGAAATGCAGGTGCGAGCCGGTCGAGCGGCCGGAATTGCCGACGAAGGCCACCGTCTCGCCGCGCCGCAAAAAGGCGCCCTTCCTGACGCCTCGGGCCGGGCTGGCCAGGTGGGCGTACATCGTGGTCAGCCCGCCCTTGTGCATCGCCAGCACATAGCGGCCATAGGTGGGCGACACGCCGGTGGCCTTGATCACCCCGTCGGCGGCGATCTTGACCGCCGCGCCGCTGGGGGCGGCGATGTCGACGCCCTGGTGCAGGCGGCCGTTTTCTTCCCACGGCAGCTGGCGCATGCCGAACGGCGAGTCGATCACGCGGCCGGGCAAGGGCGCGTCGAACCGATAGGCCGGCGGCGGGGGCGGCGGCGGATCTTGCTCGGCGTCGGCCTCGGTCCGGACGATCGCGGGGGTGGGCGCCACGGCCGGCGCGACGCGCGCGACCCATTCGCCCAGGGCCACGGCCCCGCTCAAGGCGCCCGCCACCGCCGCGACGCCCAACATGCTCACGAAGGCGAGCGTCAGGTTCGGCGACGGCGCGGCCAGGGAGTTCGTGGTCAAAACCGCTTCCTTTTGGACGTTCGGCCGGCGCCCGCGACCGCGTTCTTACGGTCTAGCTCTCACATCCGGCCTTTCAGGATGGTGAATCGGCGGCGTGTATGAATGTCGCATGGGGTGGAAACGAGGCGCGGCTTAACCATTCCGTCACAAAGCGCCAGCGGACCGAGCCGAGATCGAGCTCCGGTCTAGATTACATTTCGTTCATTACATTAAAGCGCCTTCATTCTCTTAATTAGACGTCATGAATGAGACGTAACGGGACTTCGCGATAACTCGGACCTATTGAGTATTCATCGGCGCACGGAACAGCGCCCAACCAGAGGGATACTTCAAATGCGCAAGTTCATCATGAGCCTGACCACCGTCGCCAGCCTGTCGCTGGCCGCCGTTCCGGTCCTGGGCCTCACCCAAGCCGCCAACGCCGCCGAGCGCGCTCAGGCCGTCCACATCGCCTATGGCGACCTGAACCTGGCCAACCCCGCCCAAGCCAAGATCTTCCGCGCTCGCGTCGACTCGGCCGGCAGCGACCTCTGCCTGGCCAAGCTGCGCGCGGGCGAGCTGGCGACGACCATGCACGGCTGCGTCGCCGAGGTTCACCGCGAAGTGAAACGTCAACTGCCGGCCGCCCAGGTGCGCGAGCTGACCATGGCCAGCCGGGCCGACGCCGTCGAGTTCGCCGCGAAGTGATCGCGCGCGCCGCTCGCGCCTCAAACGCTCCCACGGCCAACGACAGAGGCCCCAGGTAGAACCTGGGGCCTTTGTTCTTGAGGGCGCGTAGAACCCGCCTGTTTCGAATGGAATCATTCGAAACAGATAAACAGGTTCGATTTCAGACACTTAGCGCGCGCTAACCGCCGAAACCGCTCACACCTTCGGCGATCACGCTCTACAGGCCCTTGACGATGCCTTCGACCATCTTCTTGGCGTCGGCGAACAGCATCATCGTGTTGTCCTTGAAGAACAGCTCGTTCTCAACGCCGGCATAGCCCGAGGACATGCCGCGCTTGACGAACAGCACCGTGCGGGCCTTCTCGACGTCCAGGATCGGCATGCCGAAGATCGGGCTCTGCGGATCGGTCTTGGCCGCCGGATTGGTGACGTCGTTGGCGCCGATCACGAAGGCGACGTCGGCCGTCGAGAACTCGCTGTTGATGTCCTCCAGCTCGAAGACCTCGTCATAGGGGACGTTCGCTTCGGCCAGCAGCACGTTCATGTGGCCCGGCATCCGGCCGGCGACCGGGTGGATGGCGTACTTCACCTCGACGCCCTCCTCCTTCAGCTTGTCGGCCATTTCGCGCAGGGCGTGCTGGGCCTGGGAGACGGCCATGCCGTAGCCGGGGACGATGATGACCTTCGAAGCGTTCTTCATGATGAAGGCCGCGTCGTCGGCGCTGCCCTGCTTGACCGGACGGGTCTCGACCTTGCCGCCGGCGGCGGCGGCCGAGGCGTCGGCGCCGAAGCCGCCCAGGATCACCGACACGAACGAGCGGTTCATGCCCTTGCACATGATGTAGGACAGGATCGCGCCCGACGAGCCCACGAGGGCGCCGGTGATGATCAGGGTGGTGTTCTCGAGCGTGAAGCCCAACGCCGCCGCCGCCCAGCCGGAATAGCTGTTCAGCATCGACACCACGACCGGCATGTCGGCGCCGCCGATCGGGATGATCAGGGTGACGCCGATCAGCAGGCTGAGGGCGAAGATGCCCCAGAAGGCCCACAAGGCCGTGCCGCCGCTGACCACCAGCACCACGATCAGGGCGACGATGGCCGCCGCGATCAGGATGTTCAGCAGGTGGCGGGCGGGCAACAGGATCGGCGCGCCGCTCATATTGCCGTTCAGCTTGGCGAAGGCGATCACCGAACCGGTGAAGGTGATGGCGCCGATCGCCAGGCCCAGCGACAGCTCGATCAGGCTCTTCAGCTGAACGCCGGTCCCGTCGGCGGTGGCGATGTGATAGGCGCCGGGCGTGTAGATGGCGGCCACGGCCACCAGACAGGCGGCCATGCCGACCAGCGAGTGGAAGGCGGCGACCAGCTGCGGCATCGAGGTCATCGGCACGCGGCGGGCGATCACCGCGCCGACCCCGCCGCCGACGGCGACGCCGGCGACGATCAGGCCCAGGGTCACGGCGTCCAGCGCGCCCTGGCTCCACAGCGTGGCCAGGGTGGTGGCCACGGCGATGGCCATGCCGACCATGCCGTAGGTATTGCCCTTGCGGCTGGTCTCGGGGCTGGAAAGACCCCGAAGCGCCAGGATGAACAGCACCCCGGAGACGAGGTACAGGATGGCGGCGAGATTGGCGTTCATGTCGGTTTCCCCTGCTCGCGCCGCTTACTTCTGCTTCTTCTTGTACATCGCCAGCATCCGCTGGGTGACCAGGAAGCCGCCGAAGATGTTGACCGCCGCGAAGGCCGCGGCGATCCCGCCCGCCCCCTTGGAGATCCAGGTCGAGGCGGCGGTCTCGCCGCCGGCCAGATCGGCGTTGGCCCCGTGGGCCGCCGCCGCCAGCAGGGCGCCGACGATGATCACCGACGAGATGGCGTTGGTCACGGCCATCAGCGGCGTATGCAGCGCGGGCGTCACGCTCCAGACGACGTAGTAGCCGACGAAGATGGCGAGCACGAAGATCGCCAGACGGAACACGGTGGGGTCGACGGCTTCCATATCAGGCTCCCGGCTCGGTGCGTCCTTCGAGGCCTTCGCTGCGCGAAGGCGCCTCAGGATGAGGAAGGTGGTTGGCTCGGTCTTCGCGGTAGAACCTCATCCTGAGGTGCGAGCGAAGCGAGCCTCGAAGGACGAGGTTCGGCTCCACGATCGTCAGCCCTTCAAGTTCGGATGCACGATCGCGCCGCCGCGGGTGACGACGGCGGCCTGCAGGATCTCGTCCTCGAAGTCGGGGGCGAAGGCGCCCTCCTTGGTCGTGAACAGGGCCGACAGGGCGAAGAGGTTGCGGGCATAGAGCGCGCTGGCGTCGGCGGCGATGCGGCCGGGCAGGTTGGCGTGGCCGAGGATCTTGACGCCATTGGCGGTGACCACGGTTTCGTTCAGCTTGGCGCCCTCGACATTGCCGCCCTGCTCGATGGCCAGGTCGACGAGGATCGAGCCCGGCCGCATCGAGGCGACCTGCGCGGCGCTGACCAGCTTCGGCGCCGGACGGCCCGGGATCAGGGCCGTGGTGATGACGATGTCCTGCTTGGCGATGTGGCTGGAGACCAGCTCGGCCTGCTTGGCCTGGTACTCCTTGGACATTTCCTTGGCGTAGCCGCCGGCGGTCTGGGCGTTCTTGAACTCCTCGTCCTCGACGGCCAGGAACTTGGCGCCCAGGGATTCGACCTGCTCCTTGGTGGCCGGACGCACGTCGGTGGCGGTGACCACCGCGCCGAGGCGGCGCGCCGTGGCGATGGCCTGCAGGCCGGCGACGCCCACGCCCATGATGAACACCTTGGCCGCGGCGACGGTGCCGGCGGCGGTCATCATCATCGGCAGGGCCTTGCCGTAGGCCTCGGCGCCCTCGATCACGGCGCGATAGCCCGCGAGGTTGGCCTGCGAGGACAGCATGTCCATCACCTGGGCGCGGGTGATGCGCGGGATGAACTCCATGGCGATCGCCGTCGCGCCGGCCTTGGCCAGGGCGTCCAGCGTCTCCTTGTCCTGATAGGGATTGAGCGCGGCGGCGACGATGGCCCCGCTCTTCAGCGCCGCGATCTCGGCGGCTTCGGGCGCGCGGACCTTGAACAGGACGTCGGCGCCCTGGATCGCCTCGGCGGCGGTTTTGGCGATCTTGGCGCCCGCGGCTTCGTAGTCGGCGTCCGGATAGGACGCGGCCGTCCCCGCCCCCGCCTGCACCACCAGCGAAAAGCCGGCGGCGGCCAGCTTCTTGACGGTCTCAGGCGTGGCGGCGACCCGCGTTTCGTTGGCGCGGGTCTCTTTCGTGACGGCGATGACGGCCATCGGCATACCCCTCCCCAGGGCGCTGTTTGCTCAGCAGCATGAGGCGCTCTCTAGGGGATAGTCTTGCCTCTTGTCGAGGCATGACGTGCGCGTCAGGGAAAAATTATGCCGATGTCTACCGGTGTCAGTGCGCCGAGCTGGGCTTTTCCTTCAGGGCGAACACGCCCACCGCCAGCAGCACGACGGCGGCGATGGCGCTGCCGACGAAACCGGTCGGGGTGCAGAACAGCAGGGTGATGAACAGCAGCAGCGTGGCGACCGCCAGCGAGCCCCACTTGGTCATCTTGCCGAACGCGGCATAGGTCGAGGCTTGCTCGTGGATGTCCATTTCACCGCGGTGATAGTCGCCGGCCATGTGTCTTCCTTGAAGAACGAAGGGGAGGATATCGAGTTCGCCCGATACAACGCGGGGCGTGAACGCTCAAGCGTCCGTATTGTCCCAGCCGTCCTTAAGGACCCAGCCGCGCACCGCCTCGACGGCCTGATCGACGGTGATGTCGCCAATCCGCCCTGCCCCGCCGTCGAGGCGCGTCAGCCAGCGCGAATAGGCCGGCAGCGGCGCGGTGCCCATCAGGCCGACGCACGGCGTCCCCACGGCGGCGGCGACGTTCAGCGCGCCCGAATCGTTGCCGAGGAACCCGGCGCACAGCGAGATCAGCGCCGCCGATTGGTCCAGAGGCAGGTCGCAGGCCACGACATTGTTGGGCAGGTCGCCGATCGCGGCGCCCGCGCCCCCGGCTTCGTGCGGACCGCCGATCCAGAACACGGTCCCGAACCGGTCGGCCAGACGCCGGGCCGTTTCGGCGAACCTTTCGGCCGGCCAGGTGCGCGCCGGCTCGCTGGCCCCGATCCCGAGCGCGAGCCAGGGCCCCGGCTGGTCGGCGTAGCGGGCCTTCACCGCCGCGACGGCGTCCGGATTCAGCTTCAGAGCGGGCTCGCGGCTGGTCACGGCCAGGCCGTGCGCCTGTTCGAAGGCCGCCAGCTTGTCGATCCGATGGGCCGGCCGCATCGACTTCGGCAGGAACGGTCCGGTCGTGAGAAAACGCTCCTGGCCATGCCCCAGGCCAAAGCCCCGCCGTTCGGGCACGCCGGCCAGGAAGGCGGCGATGGCGGCGCGGTCGATCTTCTCCAGGATCCAGACCGCGCGCGGCCGCTCGGCCTTGCAGATCCGGTAGAAGTCGAGCGTCTCGCGCAGCCCCTTCAGCCGGTCCTTGTAGTGCGGCGCGTGCAGCACCTTGGCGACGCTGGGCTCGACGGCCAGCACCTCGGACGCCCGACTGGACGGCCGCGCCACCAGCACCACCTGGCCCTCCGGCGTGGTCGCCGCGATCGCCCGGATGGTCGGCAGATGCCACATCAGATCGCCGATCCCGCGATCGGGCGCGTAGACGAGGACGGGGCCGGTAAAACGAGCAGCGGTCAAGGACGGGGGATCTCCGGCGCGAGGTCCAGCGATTACCGGATCACGCCGAGGGACCGCAACCTCGCCCTTCGACAAGCTCAGGGTGAGGTTCCTACTGATCCTCGGGCAAAAGTAGTCCTCACCCTGAGCTTGTCGAAGGGCGAGGACGGGCCCTCAGCCCTGCCACCCCGCCAGCAGCCCCCTCAGCCCCGCCACGAAGGCCAGGGGCTGGTCGATCATCACGTGGTGGTCGGCGTCGGGCACGGGCAGCAGCAGTACGTCCTTGGGCATCTGGGCCAGCATGTAGTCCAGGGTCTCGGCGTGCATCAGGTTCGAGCGCTCGCCCCACATCAGCGCCGCCGGGCAGGCGATCTCTGGCAACAGAGAGCCGAGATCCGGCATGCGGAAATTGTGCCAGAGGTCGGGATCGAACTTCCACGTCCAGCCGCCGTCGACCGCCTTCAAGGAGCGACGCGCGATGAAATCCGCGATGTAGAGGTTCTCGCAAGGCTGCGGCGGGGCGAGGCGAAAGCGGGCCAGGGCCTCTTCGAGGGTCGGATAGACCCGATTGCCGAGGCCCGAGCGCGGCGGCGGCCCCTTCCAGCGCTTCTCGGGGGGCTGGATGCTGCTGTCGACCATGATCGCGCCGCGCAGGCGCTCGGGATGGCGCGCCGCGCAGTAGAGCGTGGGAAAGCCGCCGAACGAGTGGCCGACCACCATCGGCTTGACGCCGCCCGCCTCCAGGCCGGCGGTTTCGATCGCCGTGAAGATTTCCCGGGCGAACAGTTCGGCGCTGTAGGCCGCGCGCCAGTCGCTGTCGCCCATCCCCGACCACGAGATCGCCGCCACCCGCCAGTCGTTCGCGAAGAACGGCGCGATGAAGCTCCACCAGTCGGCATGGGCGCCGTTGCCGTGCAGGAACAAGAGGCCCGGCTTGCCCACCGCGCCCCAGGTCAGGAGCTCGATGTTGGCGCCGTCGACGGGGATCATCGCGCGCTCGGGCTCATGGGCGATCGCCGCCTCGAACCAGGCCGGCGCGGGCGGGCGCTGGCCGTGGAACGGCGCGAGCAGCGAGGCGGGGGCGGCGCGGTCGTCGGCCATCACGCCTCCTCCTTGTAGGCCAGCTCGCCGGGACGCGGCTTGCGGGGACTGAGCGCCTTGAAGACGCCGGTGCCGGTGATCAGGGTTCGCTCGCCCGACCAGATGCGGCCGCGCACGGTGAACAGCAGGTCCTCCTCGCCGATCAGCTCGCCCTCGCCCTCGACCCAGTCGCCCAGCTTGGCGCCCGACAGGAAGTCGCACAGCAGCCGGACCGTGACCCAGCTGTAGGACTTCTTCAGCGAGATGATCCGCCCCCAGGCCATGTCGGCGAAGCTCATCAGCATGCCGCCGTGGCAGTTGCCGAGGCCGTTGGTGTGGTGCTCCTCGACCCGGAACGCCAGACGCGCCTGGCCGGGGCCTTCGCGATGCTCGAACAGCGGCCCGATCTGGCGTCCGAACCCGCGCGACCAGTTCAATTGGGTGAAGCCGTCGGGGATCGCGGCCGTCTGGGCGTCGGTCAGGTCATCGGACATGCGGCCAGGCTAACGAGCGTTTGAAAAAAGGGAAGCGTTCCGTAAGGACCGGGATCCGGCCGGTGTCTAACCTCTCGAAACGGGCCGAAGGGCTGGGGAGCGGATGGGCTGGGAGCAGGACGATTTCGCCGCGTGGCTGGGGCCGCATCTGCCGATGCTGCGGCGGACCGCGCGCGCCTTCGCCGAGCCGGCCGATCAGAACGACCTGCTGCAGGAGTTGACCTTGGCGCTGTGGCGCGCGCGCCCGCGCTTCCGCGCCGAGAGCGCGGCCAGCACCTTCGCCCACCGGGTCGCCCACAACGCGGCCCTGACCTGGCGGCGGGGCGAAACGCGACGACGGCTGCGCGGCGTGGCGATCGAGGGCGAACTGCTGCTCCGCGGCGCCGGAACCGATCCGGAGGAAGCGCTGCTCGAGCGGCTCTACCAGGCGATCCGCACCCTGGCGCCGGTCGAGCGCTCGCTGGTCCTGCTGTCGCTGGACGGCGTCGGCTACGCGGAGATCGCCCGGCTGCATGGTCTTACCGAGAGCAATGTCGGCGCGCGGCTGAGCCGCCTGCGCCAGCGGCTCTCGATCTTGGTGAAGGAGGACGCCGATGGACTTTGAGCGCCTCGAACAGGTCTGGCGGTCGGAGGCCAACCGCCCTTCCCCGGAGCTTCAGGCCCGAATGACGGAGAAACTGATGGAAACGCTGAAATCCCGCCGCCGCGTGGAGGCCCTGCTGGCCCTGATCCCGCTGGCGGCCATGACCCTTTTCACGGCGACGGCGGCCGCGATCGTGCTGCGCGGCGGGGAGACCGCGCGGGGCTGGCTGGGCCTGGCGATGATGGCCGCGTGCTGGCTCGTCATGTTGGCCGTGTTCTGGACCGGCTTCCGGGCCCGCCCGTCGACCGCCGACGCGCCGCTGCGCGAAGCCCTGGCCCGCCGCCTGGCCCGCAACCGGAGCGAACGCCGCGGCTATCACGTGTTCTGGATGATGACGCCGGTCTTCTTCCTGCCGCTGTGGATGGCGCTGCAACGTCACCAAGAGGCGAGCTTCGGGGTCCTGGCCCTGTGCGCGGCGGCGGTGATCGCGAGCCTGGGCTGGAACAGCTTGCGCTTCTTCCTGGCCCTGAGGCCCGAACAGCGGCGGCTGGAGGCGCTGCTGGCGGAGTATGAATGATCTCCCATCCGACTTCCCTGGCGCGCGCCGGGACGTCGGATGCCTATAGCCCCGCCGCCGCCAGAGCCTTGGCCTGCCGCTCGGCCACCGCCTCTTCCGAGAACCCCTCCAGCGAGGCCTCGAACAGCTGCTTCCAGTTGTGCCGCGCGCCCAGGTGCAGGAAGGCGGCGCCGAGGCCGATGGCGGCGCGGTCCATGAACACGAACTCGCGCGGGATGGTGACCCCGCCGACCGCCTTCAGGGCCTGGCGCACCTTGAAGGCCTCGCGGCGGCCGTATTCGCCCGGCGGCACGTCCTCGGCCACGGTGCGGACGCGGTCGTCCAGCAGCGGGCCATAGATGAACCGGGCCCAGACGTTCAGGGTGTCGACGAGCTCGTCGGTCAGGCCCTGGAAGCCCCAGGTGCGATAGGCCTCGACCTGCTCGGCGCGGTCGTCGTTCGACAGCGCGCGATAGAGCCGAACCACCCCGGCCACGAACCTCGGCGGAAACACCCGGATGCAGCCGAAATCCAGCAGGTTCAGGCGCGCCGCGCCCTCGCCCGAGAAGGTGTAGTTCCCCAGGTGCGGGTCGCCGTGGATGATCCCCAGATGGGTCATCGGGCTCCACCAGGCCTCGAACAGCAGGGCGGCGATGCGGTCGCGGACCTCTTGCGGCGCGGTCTTGAAGGCCAGCAGTCCCTGCCCGTCCAGCCAGGTCATCGACAGCAGGCGGCCGGTGGAAAGCTCGGGAACCGGGGTCGGGGTGCGGATCGCGTCGCGCTCGGCGAAGAAGCTTCCGTACACGGACATCATCCTGGCCTCGCGGCCGTAGTCCAGCTCCTCGCGCAGGCGATCGCCGATCTCGACGATCATCTCCGAGGGGTCGATGGAGCCGTCCATCCGCTTGAACAGGCCGATCAGGGCGCGCAGCTGCGACAAGTCGCTTTCGACCGCGCTCTGCATGTCGGGATATTGCAGCTTCACCGCCAGGGCGCGGCCGTCGGGGGCCGTGGCCCGGTGGACCTGACCCAGCGACGCGGCCGCGGCGGCCTGCGGCTCGAAGCTGGCGAACCGGCTCTGCCAGTCCGCGCCCAGTTCGGCCGCCATGCGCCGGCGCACGAACGGCCAGCCCATGGCCGGGGCGTTGGTCTGCAGCTCGGCCAGCTCCTTGGCGAATTCGGGCGGCAGCAGGTCGGGCACGGTGGCGAACATCTGGGCCGCCTTCATCAGCGGACCCTTGAGGCCGCCCAGCGCCGCCTTCAGCGCCTTGGCGTTGCGCGCGTCGGCGTCTTCGCCGGCGAAGACCCGGTTGGCGCCATAGCTGACGGCCGCGCCCGACAGACCCGCCCCGACCCGCGCGAAGCGGGAAAGCCGGCCCGAGAGGCGGTCGCGTTCGGGGTCGTTGCGATCGTCAGGCATCTTGCCGCGTCACCTCGTGCTTCGACAGGCTCAGCATGAGGTGACGGAGACACCCCGGCAGATCTTCGTCCTCACCCTGAGCCTGTCGAAGGGCGAGGACGAACGCACGACGTCAGACAAGCTGTTCGAACTCGTCCACCAGCCGCTCCAGCTGCGCGCAGCCGGCGGCCCAGAACGCCTTGTCCCTCGGGTTCAGGCCGAAGGGCTTCAGGGCCTCGACATAGGTGCGCGTGCCGCCGGCCGCGAGGAGGTCTTCGTACAGCGGCGCGAATTTCACCGGATCCTCGCGACGCTTTTCCATCAGGCCGCGCACCAGCAGATCCCCGAACGCATAGGCGTAGACATAGAACGGCGCGTGGCAGAAGTGGCTGACATAGGCCCAGTAGTGCTCGTAGCCCGGGTTCATCCGGACGGCCGGCCCCAGGCTCTCGCCCATCACCTCGACCCACAGCGCGCCGATCTGGTCGGGCGACAGCTCGCCCTCCAGCCGGGCGTCGTGGAAGCGGCGCTCGAAGCGGTGGAAGGCGATCTGGCGGACAACGGTGTTGAGCCCATCCTCGATCTTCCCCGCGAGAAGACCCTTGCGGTCCTCGGGCGTGGCTTCCGCCAGCAGGCGGTCGAACACCAGGCCCTCGCCGAAGATCGAGGCCGTCTCGGCCAGGGTCAGGGGCGTATCGGCCAGGAGGGTGCCCAGCGGCTGGCACAGGGTCTGGTGCACGGCGTGGCCCAGCTCGTGCGCCAGGGTCAGCACGTCCCGCCGCTCGCCCATATAGTTCATGAACACGTACGGATGCCGGTCGGCGGTGACCGGATGGGCGAAGGCGCCGGACTGCTTGCCTGGACGCGGGCGGGCGTCGATCCACGGCTTGTCGAAGAAGGTCCTCGCCGTGTCGGCGAACTTGGGCGCGAGATCCTGGAAGCTTTCCAGCACCATGCCCTTGGCCTCGTCCCAGGCGTAGGCGCGGGGGGCGGCGGCGGTCAGGGGTGCGTTGCGGTCCCAGTAGTCCAGCGCCTCCAGCCCCATCACCTTGGCCTTCAGCGCGTAGTAGCGGTGCGACAGGCGCGGATAGGCCTCGACCACCGCCTGTTCCAGCGCGTCGACCGCGTCGGCGTCGACCTCGTTGGCGAGGTGGCGGGACTGGGCGGGGGTCTCGTAGCGGCGCCAGCGGTCCTCGACCTGCTTTTCATAGGCCAGGGTGTTCAGGACCAGGGCCTGGGTCGAGGCGCGTTCCTCCAGCGCCTTGGCCAGGCCCTCGGCGGCGGCCTTGCGGCGGGCGACGTCGGGGTCGGACAGGCGGTTCAGCGCCTCGGGCAGGGTCAGGGTCTCGTCGCCCGCCTGCGCGGTCAGCTTGGCCAGGGTCTCGTCATAGAGGCGCACCCAGTTGGCGACGGCCGGGCCCTTGTCGACGATGAAGCGCTCCAGCTCCGGCGACAGCTCGTGCGGCCGCGACAGGCGCACGCGGCGCAGCCACGGCGACCAGCGCGCGGCGGCCGGATGGGCCTCCAGCGCCTTGGCGATCTCTGCGTCCTCCAGCTGGTTCAGCTCCAGGGTGAAGAACAGGCTGTCGGCGGCGATCCGCGACGAGCGCGCGCGCAGGTCCGCCTCGAACTTGGCCCAGGCCGGGTCGTCGCGGGCCACCGAGGCTTCCAGCCCGGCATAGGCGCCAACGGCCCAGAGGCCGTTCGTAGCGCGCTCATAGAGCTTGATCCCGCGATCCAGAAGTTGGCCCAGGCGCTCCGGCTCCTTTCGGGCTTCCAGGAACATCCCCTCCAGCGAGGCCAGCTCGTCGTTGGCGGCCTTGGCGGCGGCCAGATCGGTCTCGATCCGGGGATCGTCGCGGCCGGCATAGAGATCGGCCAGGTTCCATTCGGGCGGGGCGGCGGGCTTGAAGGGCGCGTTCATGAGCTAGCAGATAGGCCTCGGCGCCCGCATGGCGCAATGCGTCAAACGCGCGGATGGCGCTTCCGGATCGCGGCCGAGGCCTGAATCCGCCAGGCGCCGCGCAGCAGCCCCTCAAGCTCGTCGACCTCGATCTCGGCCAGGCGGACCAGCACGGCCGGATAGTTTCGATAATGATCGTCGGTGAAGAAGCGCTCGGGCGCGGCCTCCAGCAGCATCGCCTTGCTCTCCCGCGCGCAGCGGATCGCCGCGACGCCGGGGACGAGGACCCTGGACGCCTTGGGGGCCGGGCGGGCCAGATAGCTCCAGGCGAACGCCTTACCGCTCACCTCGAAGCTGAACGACCCGGTCGGGCCGATCCCGCCGGACGCTTCGGGCAGCGCCAGGGCCAGGCGCGCCAATTGCTCCGTGTCCGCCATCCCGCCCCGCGCGTAAGTCCCGGTTAAGGCTAAACCTTAAGATCAGCGACACGTCCGCGAAAGCCGATGTTTACCCATCGCCTGTATCAGTCTGAACCAACAAGAGCCCCGCTCCATGTGGGCGTGGCCGGTTCTGGTGGATGCCCAATGACCAAAACGGTCCTTGTCGTCGATGACGACCCGACACAACGTCGGCTGATTCAAGCGGTGCTTGAGCGCGAAGGCTTCGCGGTCGCGCACGCGGACAGCGGCGACGCGGCGATCGCGCACCTGACCACGGGCGCGCCCGCCGACGTGATCCTGCTCGACCTCGTCATGCCGGGCCTGAACGGCCATGAGACGCTGAAGGAGATGCGGGCGCGCGGCTTCACCCAGCCGGTGATCGTGCTGACCGCCAGCGGCGGCGTCGACACCGTGGTCAAGGCCATGCAGGCCGGGGCCAGCGACTTCTTCATCAAGCCGGCCAGCCCCGAGCGCATCACGGTCTCGATCCGCAACGCCCTGTCGATGGGCGACCTGAAGGGCGAGGTCGAGCGCCTGACCAAGCGGGCCGGCGGCAAGACCACCTTCGCCGACCTGATCGGCGCCTCCCCGGTCATGACTATGGTCAAGCGGATGGGCGAGCGCGCGGCCAAGAGCGGCATTCCGGTGCTGATCACCGGCGAGAGCGGCGTCGGCAAGGAGCTGATCGCCCGCGCGGTGCACGGCTCGTCCGACCGCGCCGGCAAGCCTTTCGTGGCGGTCAACTGCGGCGCCATTCCGGAAAACCTCGTCGAGTCGATCCTGTTCGGCCACGAGAAGGGCAGCTTCACCGGCGCCACCGACAAGCATCTGGGCAAGTTCAAGGAAGCCGACGGCGGCACCCTGTTCCTCGACGAGGTCGGCGAACTGCCGCTGGACATGCAGGTCAAGCTGCTGCGCGCGCTGCAGGAGGGCGAGATCGACCCGATCGGCTCTAAGCGCTCGGTCAAGGTCGACGTCCGCATCGTCTCGGCCACCAATCGCGACCTGCAGCAGGCCGTCTCGGCCGGCCGGTTCCGCGAGGATCTCTACTATCGCCTGAACGTCTTCCCGATCGAGGCCCCGTCCTTGCGCGAGCGGCGCGAGGACATCCCGGCCCTGGTCGAGGCGTTCATCCGCCGCTTCAATGTCGAGGAAGGCAAGCGCGTCATCGGCGCCTCGCCCGAGACCCTGCAACTGCTGACCGCCTTCGACTGGCCGGGCAATGTCCGCCAGCTGGAAAACACGGTCTATCGCGCCATCGTCCTGGCCGACGCGCCCTATCTGCAGCCGTTCGACTTCCCGGCCATCTCGGGGATGGCCGCGCCGGTCGAGGCCGTCTCGACGCCCCCCGCTCCGCCGCCGGCGGCCCTGCTGCAGGCGACCCACGCGGCCATGGCGGCGGCGACCAGCGCCCCGGAAGCGCCGGTGCGCATCCTCGACGACCGCGGCCACCTGCGGACGCTGGAGGAGATCGAGCGCGACCTTATTCAGCACGCCATCGACGTCTATGCCGGCCATATGAGCGAAGTGGCCCGCCGCCTGGGCATCGGCCGCTCGACCCTCTATCGCAAGGTCCGCGAGCAGGGCATCGAGGTCGACCTGAAGGAAGCGGGCTGATGAGCATGGCGACCCTGATGATCTTGCGACCGGTCTCGCGCGAGCAGCGGCTGAAGGCCCTGCTGAAGCCGGCCCGTCCGGCCCTGAAGCCGACGCGGGCCTGACCCGCGCCTCAACGGTTCAGCGCCCTTGGGCGGCCAGGTCCAGGCTTGGCCGCGTCTCGGGTTCGTTGATCGTCTCTTCGACGCGAATCCAGCCCGCGCCCGAGCGACAGACCCGCGCCTCGGCCGCCAGCCTTTCCAGCTCCCGCCCGACCGCGACCGGGGTGACCGGCCGGCTCCAGCGGTGATCCAGCTGCCGCGCGATCTCGGCCTCGTTGAGGCCGGGCGCGCAGCGCAGGGCCATCAGGATCATGTCGCGGGTCGAGCGTCCGCGTCGGCCGCGCTTGCCCGGCGTCGGCGGCGCGAAGGCCGCGGGCTCGTCGGCCGTCAGCGGGTCGGCCATGCCGGCCCGCTCGAGCGCCTCCAGCGCGAGCGCGATCGCGCGAAGCTCGCTCTCGAACGGCGCCTGGGCGCGCTGGCGGGCTTCAACGACGCGGGTTTCCAACTCCGCCCTTCGGCGCAGCAGATATTTATAGGTCGTCGCCATTGTTCCGATCCACGGCGCCATGACGTTCGCTCGGCGCCGATCCAGGCCGAGGCCCGCGCGCATCGAGACGATGGATCGCGATCCCGCCTCGCGACCCAGAACCTCACGACAAGATTAGGGTTGTTAACTATTTACAATTGTTCACATTTTGGGGCGGAGATCGTTACCGGCGCCTTAACGGCGCTGGAAGAACGATGATTTTTGGTAAGTCTTTGGGACGGAAAAGATATCAGGCCTGTCGGGCGCGCCAGGCGGCGATCAGGGCGATGGGCAAGCCGACCACGAACAGATGAGCCGACAGATTGTTGACGAAGGTCGCCAGCACGAAGGGCCCGCCGTGATTGGCGTTCGACAGCGGGACAACGCCGTACTTCATCGCCACGAAGGTGGCCGCGCCATAGGCCAGCCCCATCGTCACCGGCCGCTTGATCAGGATCGGCAGGCGCAGGCTGGCCAGCACGTAGCAGGCGACCATTCCGGTCATGATGACGTAGTGGGCGGCCAGGCCGAGCGCCGCCGCGCCGGCCCCGCCGGTGAACGCCGCCTTGCCCAGCAGGCCGCTGGCCACGCCCTGAAAGACGCGCTCGGGCGCCACCCCCTTGGTGACGCCCCAATAGACGCAGGCCTCGGTGATATCGAGCGTGCCGGCGACGGCCGCGCCCAACAGGATGGTCAGCGCCACATGGCGCGGCGACTTGGCGGCTTCCATGACGTCTCTCCCTCGACGGGAGGGATTTAACCACGAATCCGCGCGAGGCCGGCGCCGTTTCGTCGCGCCGCGATCACTCTGGAGCGTCTTCCGGCTCGGCCGAGCGGCGCGGCCGGCGGCCAAAGCCGCGCCGCATCGCCTTGGCCTCGCCGCCCTTCTTCTCGTCCTTGGCCTTGCGGGCGATTTCCTTGAGCTTGATCGTCTGGTTGCCCGACAGGGCCTGACCCCGCGCGCCCTTTTCGGGATCGGCGAAGGCGCGGCCGTAGGTCTCGACCCGCTCGGCGACGCTGGTAAGGAACTCGCCCTCCCATTCGGAGAGCTCGACGCCCGACTTCTCGGCCGCGCGACGGGCCCGCTTGAGGGCGTTCAGCGCGGCCCGCTTGGCTTGTTCCTTGGGATCGGGCGGCTTGGCGCGCATCCGGGAAGCCTAACGCGCGCCTCGCCAAGCGCAAATCCTCCCCCGAGCGGGAGAGGACCTAGGGACTTAGATCTCGCCGATGGCCGACAGATAGAGGTCGAGGATCGCGTCCTCTTCCTGGCGCTTGGCGCGGTCCTGCTTGCGCAGGCGCACGACCTTCTTCAGCACCTTGACGTCGAAGCCGTTGCCCTTGGCCTCGGCATAGACCTCCTTGATCTGCTCCATGATCTCGGCCTTCTCGACCTCGAGGCGCTCGACGCGCTCGATGATCGACTTCAGCTGGGTCTGGGCGGTGGAGTTCAGGACATCGGCGTGGGGAATGGCGTCGTCGGCCATGCGGGCGTCTCGCGGAAAGGCTGGAAATCGGAGGCGCGGAACCTAGTTCGAAGCCGCGCCGCTGGGAAGCGCGATTCAGCGGCTATCCCCTACCGTCCTTCCACCCGCGCCCGGGCGACCTCGGCCAGGGCCGCCAGGTCCAGGTCCTTGTCCTCGCCGCCCAGCAGCATCTCCAGGCTGGCCTCGGCCAGATCGGCGAGCGGCATGGACAGGCCCTTGGCCTCCGCCGCGTCGAGAACCAGGCGCACGTCCTTCAGGCCCAGCGCCGCGCCGAAGCCGGGCGGGCTGTAGCGGCGCTCGGCGATCATGCCGCCATAGATCTTGTAGATCGGCGCGGCGAACAGGGTGCTGGACAGCATCTCCAGCAGGTCGGGGGCCTCGACGCCATAGGCCTCGCCCAGTGCCACGGCCTCGCCCATGGCCTCGATAGCCGAGACGATCATGAAATTGCCGGCCAGCTTCAGGGCGTTGGCGCGGACCGGGTCCTCGCCCAGCGGCCAGACCTTGGCGGCCAGAGTCTCCAGCGTCGGCAGGGCGCTGGCCACGGCCTCGGGCGCGCCGGCGGCCAGCACGTTGAGGCCGCCAGCTTGCGCCACGGGCGGCCGGCCGAACACCGGCGCGGCGACATAGCCGAGGCCAAGCTCGGCGTGCAGGGCCGCCAGCTCGGCGGCGAAGGCCGTCGAGATCGTCGCATGGTTGACGTGGAGGACGCCCTTGCGCGCCCGGGCCAAGGCTCCGCTGTCGATCAGCACCTCGCGCATGGCCGCGTCGTGGGCCAGCATGGAGAGCACGATGTCGGCGCCGAACACCTCGTCGACGGTCGCGGCCGGCGTGGCGCCCTCGGCGGCCAAGGCGTCGACGATGGCCCGCGAGCGGTTCCACACCAGCACCGTCTCGCCCTTCGCCAAAAGGTTGCGAGCCATGGCCGCGCCCATGGCGCCCAGGCCGATGAAACCGATGGTCATGTGGGAACTCCGTCTAGGGTCGCCCGAAGGGGGTTGGAACCGAAACCTCGCCCTTCGACAAGCTCGGGGTGAGGTTTCCACTCAGCCGCGGTGAACGGTCGTCGCGGCGATCAGAGCAGGCCATGTCGCTCGACCGCGCCGCGCAGCCGCGCCGGGTCGGTGAAGTGATGCGTATGGAATCCCAACGCCTCTGCGGCCTCGATGTTCTTGAGACTATCGTCGATGAACAGCAGATCGGACGCCGCCAGCCCCGTCCGCTCCAGCACGATCTCGTAGATGCGGCGATCCGGCTTGATCACGCCCTCGTCGCCCGAGACGATCGCGTCGCGGAAATGGGCGAAATGGGCGGGGGAGACCGCCTGGACGACCGGCCACTTGGATTGGGGCATGTTGGTCAGGGCGAACTGTGGCGTGTCGCGCGCCGCCAGGGCCTCGATCACCGCCGCCGTCTCCGGTATCGGCCCCGACAGCATCTCGTCGAACCGCGCGTCCCAGGCGCGGATCACCGCCGCGTGCTCGGGGAAGCGTTCGATTAGCGGCGCGGCGTTGTCGGCGAACGACACGCCCCGGTCATGCGCGACGTGCCAATCCAGGGTGCAGACATGCGAAAGGAACCGGTCGAGATCGGCCGGTTCCTTGAAGATCTTCGCGTAGAGCGCGCGGGGATCCCAGCGCACGATGACATTGCCGACGTCCCAGAGAACGGCTCTGGGACCCGTGGGCGTCATCAGCCTTGCTTGGCCTTGAAGCGCGGGTCGGTCTTGTTGATGATGTAGATGACGCCCTTGCGGCGAACCATCTTGCAGTCGCGGTGGCGACCCTTCAGC
Organism: uncultured Caulobacter sp.; assembly: GCF_947036865.1. GTDB lineage: Bacteria > Pseudomonadota > Alphaproteobacteria > Caulobacterales > Caulobacteraceae > Caulobacter. The sequence goes on from NZ_CAMQSF010000036.1 coordinate 20,343, forward strand.
GACTTCAGCGAGCTGCGAACCTTCATGACCGTCTCTGTCTGTACTCAGCGGAGAGGTTCGGGCGCGCACGAGATGACGGCCGGAACATCCGGGTGTTTCGGAGGCGGTGCGTATAAGCAGGACGCGGCCCGGAGTCAATGCGCGGAAGGGCCTTTCGCGCAAGCTTTCCAAGGAACTTCACCCGTCTGGCGCGCTTGTGATTGAACCCGTCGCCAGAACCCCGGTAGCTTTCCCCGCATGGCTCTCGATCGTCGCGTCTTTCTCGTTCTCCTGCTCGCCGGCTGCGCGGACACCTCGCCGCAGGGACCTCTGACGGCGGTCGCCCCGCCGCCGCCGCCCGCGCCCAAGCCCCAGACGCCGACCGGCCCCGCGCCGACGCCTCAGACCCCGGTCCCGACCGGCGAGCTGTCGTTCGACACCTGGCTGGCGGACTTCCGCGTCCGCGCCCTCGCCGCCGGCCTGTCGCCCGCCCTGCTGGACCGCGAGCTGTCGGGCGTCACCCCCGACCCCAAGGTCATCAGCCTGGACAGCCGCCAGCCGGAATTCTCCAAGCCGGTCGGCGACTATGTCCGGGGCGTGATCAGCGACGACCGGGTCGCCGTGGGCCGCGCCAAGCGCGAGCAGCTGACCTTCCTGCCGGCGATCGAGGCCCGCTATGGCGTGCCGCGCGACATCCTCCTGGCCGTCTGGGCCATGGAGTCGGCGTTCGGCCAGCTGCAGGGCAATTTCGACGTCGTCCGCTCGATGGTCAGCCTGGCCGCCGACGGCCGTCGCCGCGCCTGGGCCGAGGGCGAGCTGATCGCGGCCCTGAAGATCATCGATTCGGGCGAGGTGACCCGCGCGCAGCTCAAGGGCTCGTGGGCCGGGGCCATGGGCCAGACCCAGTTCATCCCGTCGAGCTATCGCTCCACGGCGGTGGACTTCGACGGCGACGGCCGACGCGACATCTGGAGCTCCGACGCCGACAGCCTGGCCTCGGCGGCCAATCTGCTGGTCAAGGGCGGCTGGAAGCGCGACGTGGGCTGGGCCAAGGAGGTGATCCTGCCGGCCGGCTTCGACTATGCGGTCACCGAGGTCGAAAAGCAGCTTCCCGCCTGGTGGGAGGCGCGGGGCGTGCGGCGGGCCGACGGCCTGCCCTGGACGGCCCAGGACGCCGCCTCGCCGGCCATGCTGCTCTTGCCGGCGGGCGCGGCTGGGCCGGCCTTCCTGGCCCTGCCGAACCATTTCGCGATCCGGACCTACAACAACTCGACCGCCTACGCCCTGGGCATCGGGCTGCTGGCCGACCGCTTCGCCGGCGGCGGGCCGCTGGTCACGCCCTGGCCCGTCGAGACGCCGCTGTCGCTGTCGGACCGGATGGCCGCCCAGATCGCCCTGGCCCGGGTCGGCTTCGACCCCGGCCCCGCCGACGGCGTCATCGGCGCCGGCACCCGCAAGGCCCTGCGCGCTTGGCAGCAGAGCCAGCGCCTGCCCGCCGACGGCTATCTGTCGAACGACATGGTGGCGCGGCTGAAGGCCCAGGCGGGGATCGCGCCGTAGGGGGAAAACCTCGCCCTTCGACAGGCTCAGGGTGAGGTTTTCTCGCGCCCGAGCCGAAATACGTCCTCACCCTGAGCTTGTCGAAGGGCGAGGACGGCTCCGCGCGTGGTTCTAGGCGCTTGTTATCTCCATCCAGATCGACCGCCGCTGGCCCGGCTTCAGCACGACCATCCCCGTCTCGCCCGCGCCGAACGGATCGGGCCGGCTGGCGCAGGGCTCGACGCACAGGAAACCCTGGCCTGGCGGGACATAGACGTGCAGCCAGCGGCAGTCGGCCGAGGCGGTGACGACGGTGTCCGGCCGGCCGGGGGCCGTCAGCGTCGCCCGCTGGTCCCAGCCCGTATAGCAGTGGTCGATCAGGTCGTGGCCCGCCACCGGCGCGCCCGCCGCCCAGTCCGGACCCCAGACGCCCGCGTGATGGATCGTCGGCAGCACCTCGGCGTCGATCAGCCAGACGCCGTCGTTGGCGGCCGTCAGCGTCTCGCCCGGCGCGGCGGGGAAGTAGGGGTGGAAGCCCAGGCCCGCCGGCATGGCGGCCTCGCCCGTGTTGGTCACGGTGAGCTCGGCGCGCAAGCCCGTCTCGCTCAGCGTGAACCGTTGTTCGGCGCGGTAGGCCCAAGGCCAGGCGTCGGGCGCGTGCGCATAGGACAGCAGCGCCTCGCCGTCGGCGGCCGTCTCGACCGTCCAGGCCGCGCGCCAGCCCTGGCCGTGCAGCGGATGCGGGTGATCGCCCAGGTTCGGCGGCAGCACAACCTCGCGCCCCTCGAACGCGAAGCGGCCTTGGGGAATGCGGTTGCAGAACGGGACCAGCGGGAAACAGGCCGCCTCGAGCGCGTCGCGCGCGCCCGCCGCCATCGGCCTGAGCACGTTCCGTCCGCCGACCGTGAAGCTCGCCACCGCGCCGCCGACCTCGGGCGCGAACGTCAGGCGCGCCTGGCCCTTCTCAATGGCGATCGTCATGCGGCTCCCCCGGATGTGAGCGGTCTCACTGCCTTGCGCCTCCGACCGGCGCAAGCTCAACTGCGGTCATGAGCGAAACTCTTTCCGCCCCGGCGGCGCGCCGCATCGCGCTGGCGGCGCAAGGGTTCGGGCGGCCTCGGCCGGCCGCCCCCGGCCGGCGCCATCTGCTCTCGACGATCGAGACCCTGGGCGTCGTGCAGATCGACTCGGTCAATGTGCTGTCGCGCTCTCATTACCTGCCGTTCTTCGCGCGTCTGGGCCCCTATGACCGCGCGCTGCTGGACGAGCTGGCATGGGGGAAAAAGCGCGCCCTGGCTGAGTACTGGGCGCACGAAGCCTCGCTGACCCCGCTCTGGATCCATCCGCACCTGCGCTGGCGGATGCGGGACGCGCTGGACGGGGTCGGCGTGTGGAAGAACGTGTCCGGCTTCATGCGCGGGCACGCCGACTTCATCGAGCAGGCCCTGACCGCCGTCGCCGAGCGCGGCCCGCTGGCGGCCTCGGAACTGAATCTGGGGCGCAAGGGCGAAGGCGGCTGGTGGGGCTGGAGCGAGGGCAAGCGGGCGATGGAGTGCCTGTTCTGGACCGGCCGCCTGACCACCGCCACGCGCCGGGCCAGCTTCGAGCGGGTCTATGATCTGCCGGAAAGAGCCTTGCCATCGATCAGTCGGACCCCGACGCCCGACCGCGGCGAGGCCCATCGCTCCCTGCTGGCGACCGCCGGCCGGGCGATGGGCGTGGCCACCGAACGGGACCTGCGAGACTATTTCCGCCTTGGTCCGGCCGACACCCGCAAGGCGCTGGCCGAACTCGTCGAGGACGGGATCCTGACGCCGGTTCAGGTCGAGGGATGGAACCAGCCGGCCTATCTCTGGCCAGAGACCCGCCGGCCCCGCGCCATCAAGGCCGACGCCCTGCTCTCGCCGTTCGACAACCTGATCTGGTTCCGTGAACGGACCGAGCGGCTGTTCGGCGTCCGCGTGCGGCTGGAAATCTACACCCCGGCCCACAAGCGCACTCACGGCTACTACGTGCTGCCGTTCCTGCAGGACGAGGCGATCACCGCGCGCGTCGACCTGAAGGCCGACCGCCAGGCGGGCAAGCTCCGCGTCCTCGCCGCTCACGCCGAACCCGGCGCGGACGACCAGACCGCCGGCCGCCTGGCCAGCGCGTTGGCGCTGATGGCGTCGTGGCTAGGATTAGCGGAGGTCCAGATTCACCTAAAAGGCGATCTGGCGACCCATTTAGAGGCGTTCTTCTAGCCCGCCGACGCGATGACATCTCGACCGGACTGTAAAGCATTGTAAAAATACCGCCTTGAGTCGAGCAAGCTTGGCCGGAGCACGTTATTAATGAGTTGTTGGCCGTCTGCTCGTCGCCCCACCGACAGTGTGTCGGCCGCGGCGCGCCTCGCTCCCCCGCGAGGCGCGCCAGTTCCCAGCGTAAGTGAGCAAATGAAAGTCGCGCTGCTCGACGACGATCCCAGTCACAACGATCTCGTCGCTTCGGTTCTGGACGCCGCCGGCTTCACCTGCACCAGCTTCACCGCCCCCTCGCGTCTGCTGGCGGAGCTGCGCAAGCAGACCTTCGACCTGATCATCCTCGACTGGAACATGCCGGAGCTGAGCGGGGTCGAGACCCTGAGGCTGCTGCGCGAGGATCCCGTCACCGCCCCGCCCGTGCTGCTGCTGACCAGTCGCTCGGTCGAGGCCGACCTGGTCGAAGGGCTCAACGCCGGCGCCGACGACTACATCGTCAAGCCGCTGCAGCCGCAGGTGCTGTTGGCCCGGGTCAACGCCGTGGTCCGGCGCGTGCACAAGGCTCCGAGCCAGCCGTCCAGCGAGCAGCATGGCCCCTATCGCCTGGACGCCGGCGCGCAGACCGCCAGTTGGGGCGGCCATGTGGAGGCCTTGACGCCCAAGGAGTTCCAGCTCGCCAGCCTGCTGTTCAACAACCTGTCCCGGCCCTTGTCGCGCGAGTATCTGCTGCGACGGATCTGGGGCCAGCGGCCGGACCTGGAGACCCGAACCCTGGACGCCCACGTCTCGCGGCTCAGGGCCAAGCTTCACCTGAGGCCCAGCAACGGTTTCCGGCTAAGCACCGTCTACGGCTTCGGCTATCGTCTGGAGGCATGCGAACCCGAGACCGGCGACGGGGGAGAGTAGAATGATCAGGGCTGCGGGGGCGGGCCTTTTCCTGACGGCGAGCTTGAGCCTGGCGAGCCAAGCCGCCGCCCAGCCCGGCGGACCGCCCGCGCGCGGACCGGGCGGCGAGCCGCCAGTGGCGTACATGGTCCGGCCTGGCGACACCCTGATCGGCCTGGCCCGCAGCTATATGAACCGACCGGGCGACTACCGCGCGGTGCAGAAGGCCAACCGCGTGGCCGAACCGCGGCATCTGCGCCAGGGCTCGCAGCTGAATATCGATCCGAACCTGCTGAAGGCGACCCCGATCGCCGCCACTTTGTCGGCGTTCACCGGATCCGTCGTGATCGAGACCAACGGCCAGCGGGCCGCCGCGCGGGTCGGCATGCCCCTGGCCGAGGGCCAGACGGTGATCACCGGCCCCGGCGCCTTCGCCACGTTCGAGCTGGACGACGGCTCGCGCGTCACCCTGCCGTCCAACACGCGCGTGCGCATCGCCCGGCTCCGCCAGGTGCTGATCAACAACGCCCCCCAGCGCGTGTTCCAGCTGGATCAAGGCAAGGGCGTGATCTCGGCCACGCCGACCCAGACCCCCGGCGCGCGGTTCGAGGTGCGCACGCCGGTCTCGGTCTCGGCCGTGCGCGGCACCGAGTTCCGGGTCGGCGCCAGCCAGGACAAGGCTCAGACCGAGGTCCTGAAGGGCGCCGTCGGCGTGGCGGCGGGGCAGACGGCGACGGACGCGCCGACGATCGCGGCCGGCTTTGGCGTCAGCGCCGGCGCCGGCGGCGTCGGGGGACCGATCGAGCTTCTGCCCGCGCCGGAGCTGACGGCCGGAGGCCAGCTGCAGCGCGAGCCTCTGGTGCGCTTTTCCGTCGAGCCGGTGAAGGGCGCGGCCTCGTACCACCTGATGCTGGCGCGCGACGCCGGCTTCATGGACGTGTTCGCCGAGGCCAACACCCAGACCACCACCCGCGAGCGGGCGATCGCGGACTTCGGCCAGGTGCCGAGCGGCGACTATTTCGTCCGCCTGACGGCGATCGATCCGGACGGCCTGGAGGGCCTGCCCGCCGACTACGCGTTCCACCGCGACCTTGGCGGCCCGGACGCGCCGCCGGCCACGCCGCGCCAATATCTTTTCCGCTGGAGCGGCGCGGGCGAAGCCGTGCGCGGCTATCGCTTCCAGCTGTTCGCGGCCAAGGATCCGGCCACGCCGATCGTCGACCGACCCGGCCTGTCCGAGCCGCGCGTCGTGCTGACCGACCTGTCCCCCGGCGCCTATGTCTGGCGGGTGACCACCGCGCGCCTCGAGAAGGGCGTGGCGACCGAGACGGTGGGGACGTCGCGATCGCTGCGGATCGGGCCGTGATCCGGCCGGCGCGACGGACATGAGGCGCCTCTCGGGCCGGCTGCTCTCGTGGCTGCTGCTGTCCATCCTGGCCAGCCTGGCCTTCGTGGCGCTCGCGCTGTGGCCGCCGCGCCGGGTGGACAACGTGCTGTACGACGCGCTGGCGCGGACGCGCGAGCGCCCGGCCGACGCCTCGATCCTGATGGTCGACATCGACGACCGCAGCCTCGCCGAGCTCGGCGCCTGGCCCTGGTCGCGCGAGATTCACGCGCGGATGGTCGACCGGCTGACCGCCGCGGGCGCGCGGGCGATCGTCTATGACGTGCTGTTCAGCCAACCCAGCGACGACCCGGCGCGCGATCAAGCGCTGGGCGCGGCCATCGCCCGCTCGGGGCGGGTCTATCTGCCCCAGTTCCTGATCGACGCGGGCCAGGGCGCCCCGCCGCGCGTCGAAGGCTCGATTCCGGAGATCAGCCAGGGCGCGGCGGGCGTCGGCCTGGCGCACGTGCGCTTCGACGAGGACGGCGTGGTGCGCCGCATGGCGCCGTTCGAGGCGGACGGAACGGGCCTCGGCCCCGACCTGATGACGGTGGTCTATCGCGCGACGCTCGGCGACCGGCGACCCGATCCGACGCTTGGCGCCGACGAGACGATGCTGATCCCGTTCGCCGGCCCGCCTTCGCTCTACAAGCGCGTCAGCTTTTCCAGCGTGGTGGATGGCGAGGTTCCGGCCTCGCTGATCGCCGGCCGCACGGTGTTCGTCGGCCTCACCGCGCCGGGACTGGGTCCGGCTTTCCCCACGCCGGTGACCCCCGACGCCGCGAGCATGACCGGGGTGCAGTTGCAGGCCAGCATCCTCGACGGCCTGCGGAGCGGTCAAATGATCCAGGCGGCCGGACCGGGAGGCCGCGTCGCCTTCGCCCTGACCCTGCTCTGGCTGCTGCTGGCCGGCCTCCTGGCGCTGCCGCCGCGCGCCAACCTGGCGCTGACGCTTGGCCTGGGCCTCGTGGGGCTGGCCTATTCGGCCGCGCTTTTCTGGCTGGGCCACGTCTGGCTGTCCCCGGTCGCGCCGGTCGTCGGCCTGCTGGTCGTGGCCTTGCTGTGGGGCTGGACGCAACTGGGCCGGGTCAATGACCTGCTCGGCCAGCAATTGGCCCGGGTGCGGTCGGTCGTCAGGGGCCGCGGGCGCGAACCGGTCGATTTCGAGAGCGACGTCGTGGCCCGCCAGGCCTCGAGCCTGGGCGAGGCGATCACCCGGATGGACGACCTGCGACGCTTTTCGGCCGACGCTCTGTTCAGCCTGCCGGACGCCACGCTGTTGGCCGACGCGCGCGGCCGGGTGATCGCCGCCAACGCCGCGGCGCGAACGCTGTTCAAGTCCGTCCACGCCGAGCTGGTCGGAACGTCTCTGGCCGACCTGATCAACACGCTGGAGCCCCTGGGCCAGCGCTTCGAGCTGGATTGGCCGCGCGAGACCGAGCGGGACGCGCCGATCGACCTGCACCTGTCCGACGGACGCGCCTTTCAGCTGCAGACGGTCTTCCGCCGCGACGAGGCGGGCGCGAGCGCGGGCTGGATCGTGCGGCTGGCGGATATTTCGATCCTGACCGCCGCCATGCGCCAGCGCGAGCAGGCGCTGCAGCTGCTGACCCACGACATGCGCTCGCCGCAGACCTCGATCCTGGCGCTGCTGGCCACCACGCCGGAGCTGCCGCGCGAAGTCTCCGACCGCATCGCGGCCTATGCGCGCCGCACCCTGGCCCTGGCCGACGGCTTCGTGCAGTTGGCGCGCGCCGAGGTCACGCCGGTCTCGCTGGAGCCGGTCGACCTCGTCGATATCGCGGTCGAGGCGATCGACGAGGTCTGGCCGCAATCGGTGCAACGCAAGATCCGCATCGAGCAGTTCGGCGACGACGCCCCGCTGATGGTGATGGGCGATCGGAGCGTCCTGGCCCGCGCCCTGGTCAACTTGCTGGGCAACGCGGTGAAGTACGGTCCGGAAGGATCGACCATCACCGTCACCCTGGCCGAAAAGCCGTCGGCGAACGGCCCGAGCGCCGTCGTGACTATCGCCGACCAGGGGCCGGGCTTCTCGCGCGAGGAAGCCGCCACCGCGTTCCGCCCCTTCCAGCGCTTCGAGCGCCCCGGGCACGATCTGGCGGTCAGCGGCGTGGGCCTGGGCCTGGCCTTCGTCCAAGCCGCCGTCGCCCGTCACGGCGGCGAGGTCTCGTGCCGTAGCGAAACGGGCGTCGGCGCGGAGTTCACGGTCCGCCTGCCGAAGCTGGGCCTCGTCCCATAGGGCCGGACGCGCGCGGCCAACCCCCGCGACATTTCGCCACATCTGACGCCGTCCCCGAAGCGGGGCCTGGACGGGACGCGACGCCGCGCCGGCGAACCGACGAAAAAACATCGTTGTTTCAACGCTCGTCGCGCGCCGCGCGCGGGCGCGCCGGGACGCCTTGGCGGAGGCGAGAAAGCCGCCCGCAACTAACGATCGTTTTTCCGCCAAAAAGATGGATAGTGCTGCGCCGTAAAGGGAAGGCGCTTGGCGGACGTAGGTGGTGATCTTTTGGGCGTAGGCGACTCGGACAAGGCCGGCTTGCTGGGCCTGTACGAGGAAAAGCGCGCCAATCTGGTGCGCTTCTTCGCCGCGCGCCTCAACTCGCGCGCCGAGGCCGAGGACCTTGTCCAGGATCTCTATATCCGGCTGGCCGGCATGGAGAGCGTCGGCCCGATCGACAACCCGTCGGCCCTGCTGCACCGCATCGGTTCGAACCTGATGCTCGACCGCCTGCGCAGCCAGAAGCGGGCGACGACGCGCGACAACGACTGGCGCAGCGCCCACACGATCAGCGTGGCCGGTCATGAAATCGCCGACGAACCGCCGGCCGACGAGGTGGTCGCCAGCCGTCAACGCCTGAAGGCGCTGGTCGAGGCGGTCGAGGACCTGCCGGAGAAGACCCGTCAGGCGTTTCGGCTGCACAAGCTGGAAGGGCACAGCCACGCGGAGACGGCGCGCCGGATGGGCATCAGCGTCAGCACCGTCGAGAAGCACATCAGCGCCGCCTTGAAGACCCTGACGAGGCGGTTACGGTGATTTATTCAGTCGATCATAGGGGATGGCGCCGAGCCGCGACGTCTCCACCCAAGGGGATGATGGATCCTCGTCGGAGCAAAGCCGGATGAGCCGGTCAGCGCAGCACCTGCAAGAGGCGGCCGATTGGCTGGCCCGACTGCAGCGGCCGGAGGTCGAGGAGGCCGACTGGTTGGCGTTCGACGCCTGGCTCGGGGAGCCGGGCGCGGCGCAGGCGTATGACGCCGTCCAGGCCATCGACGAGGAAATCTTCCAGCGGGGTTCGGCCATCCGGGGGGAATCGGCCGAGCCCAGGCGCGCCGCGGCGAGGCGGACGTTCACGATCGACTGGCGTTGGCTGGGCGGTCTGGGCGCCGCGGGCGCCGCGGCGGCCGTCGCCCTGGTCATCGCGCCCTGGGGCGAGCTTCTGCCGCCGTCCGACACGCTCTATGCCACCGCCAAGGGCGAGAGCCGCGCCATCCAGTTGGCCGACGGCAGCCATATCGACCTGAACACCGACTCCCACCTGTCGGTGCGACTCGACAAGGACGCGCGTCGCGTCACGGTCCACGACGGCCAGGCCCTGTTCGACGTGGCGCACGACGCTCAGCGTCCGTTCCTGATCACCGCCGGGGACGAGACGGTGCGCGTGGTCGGGACCAAGTTCGATGTCCGTCGTCGCGACGGCCAGCTGACCGTCACCGTGCTGCGCGGCCTGGTCGAGGTCTCGACGGACGGCGACGATAGCCCGGTCCGTCTACGTCCCGGCCAGATGCTCGAGCATGTCGAGGGCGCCTCGGGCGTCGTCGTGCATGCCGTGGCGGCCGAGGATCAGGTGGGCTGGCGGTCGGGGCGGCTGATTTATCGCGACCAGCCGCTGGAGCGCATCGTCGGCGACATGAACCACTATTTCGAGCGGCCGCTTCGCCTCGAGGGTGAAAACACGGCCAACCTGCGGTTCTCGGGCGTATTGATCGTGGATGGTCAGGATGCGATGGTTCGTCGTCTGACCAGCCTCATGCCGATTTCGGCGACGCCGACCGATGATGCCATTGTCCTGCGCGGAAGGCCGTCCGCACCGCATTAGCGCTTTTGATCGGGCCCGATCCTGAGACGGGCCTCGCTCCTTTTCGCCGCCAGCATCCTAGGCCTGGGCGTCCTCGGCTCCCCCGCGACAGCGGCTGAAACGCGCGCGCGTCTGAACATCCGCAAGGCCACCCTCGCCGAGACCCTGATCGAGCTTGGCGCCCGCATGGGCGTCTCGATCGGGGGCGTCGACGCCTGCAAGGGTCCGGGCGTCCCCCTGGTGGGCGCCTTCACCGTCCGCGAGGCCCTGGATCTGGCGTCGCGCGGGACGAACTGCGCCTATGTCCTGGTCGACGCGCGCACCGTGCGGTTTTCGCCCGCTCGCCCGCCGACGCCCCCGCGCGCGGCTCCGCCGCCGCCGCCCAGGATCAGCGCGCCGGAGCCGATCGCGCCCCTGGCCCCGCTGATCATCAGCGCCGGCAAGCGCTCGCCGCGCCTGGGCAGCCTGCCGGGCGGCGTCAGCGTGATCGGCTCGCCGCAACTGCAAGACACCGGTGTCGGGGAGACCGGCTCGGTGGCGCGCCAGACGGCGGGCTTCATCACCACCAATCTCGGCGCGGCGCGGAACAAGATCCTGCTGCGCGGCCTCTCGGACGGGACCTTCACCGGTCGCACCCAGTCGACGGTCGGCACCTATCTCGACGACGTGCCCGTCAACTACAACGCGCCCGACCCCGATCTTCGCCTGATCGACGTCGATCGCGTGGAGGTGCTGCGCGGACCCCAGGGCGCGTTGTACGGCGGCGGCTCGCTGTCCGGCATCTATCGGATCGTCACGCGCCAGCCCGAGTTGGCCGTCTACAGCGGCATGGCCGAGGCGACCGTGGCCACCACCGAGGCCGGCTCGGAGAGCTACCGGCTCGAGGGCGTCGTCAATATTCCGACCAGCCAGCAGTCGGCGCTGCGCGCGGCGATCTATCACGATGTCGATGGCGGATATCTGGATGACGTCAATCTGCGCCTGTCGAACGTCGACAAGACCACGCGCCGGGGCGGCCGCGCGGCTTGGCGCCTCGATCTCGGCGATTGGCGGATCAAGCTCGGCGCGGCGATCCAGAACGTGTCGTCCAAGGACACGCAATACGTCACCCTGGCCCCTGGCGGTCCTCGACGCGCCAACCAGGTGCGCGAGAGCCACCGCAACCGGCTGAGCCAGTCGTCGATGAAGATCGAGGGCTCCGGCGACTGGGGCCAGTTCGAGTCGGTGACGGGCTACCTCACGCACCGCTACGCCAGCCGCTACGACGCGACCGTGGCCCTGACCCAGTTCGCCGACGAGGACAAGGCGATCCAGCTCGGCGTCTACGACGAGTCCGCCATGGTGCGCATGGCCGTCGAGGACATGATCTATACCGCGCCGGCGATCGGTCGGCTGCGCTGGATGCTGGGCCTGTTCACCGCCACCAGCATCGAGCTGGGCGACTCCGACCTTCGGGCGCGATCCAACAACGTCACGCGCAGCGTCTATGACGAGCAGCGCAAGGATCGCGTCAACGAATACGCCGCCTATGGCGAGGCCAGCTACGACCTGGGCGCGGGCTGGAAGGTCTCCCTGGGCGGGCGCTCGTTCAAGACCACGGTCCATACGCGGTCCTATGTCCTGTCGCCGCCGCCGGGGCAGTCGCGGAATCTCGATCGCACCGCGACATTCCAGGGCTTCTCGCCCAAGGTCTCGATCCAGCGCGACCTGTCGCGCGGCGGCCTGATCTATGCGCTGACCTCCGAGGGCTATCGAGCGGGCGGTTTCAATTCCGGGGGTCTCGGTATCCCTTCGGAGAGCCGCAAGGTGTTCCGGCCCGATCACCTGCGCAACTACGAGATCGGCGCCACGCTCAATCCCTGGAGCGGTCGCGTCAATCTGCGGACGGCCCTGTTCTACGAGGACTGGCGCAACATCCAGACGGACCAGTACTTCTCGTCGGGCCTGTCCTACACCGCCAATATCGGCGACGGGCGCAATCGCGGGCTCGAGATCGAGACCGCCTGGCGGGCCACGCCGCGCCTGACGGTCTCGGCGAACGCGCTGTTCAACGAACCCAAGCTGACGCGCATCGCGCCCGGCTATGGCATCACCGACTCGGCCGGCCTGCCGGGCGTGCCCGACGTCTCCTATGGAAGCCTGGTCACCTATCGCCGCCCCGTGCTGTCCAACACCACCCTGATGCTGACCGCCGAGACCGGCTATATCGGTCGCTCGCGCCTGACGTTCGATCCGCGCTACTCGCCGTCGATGGGGGGCTATTACACCGGCAAGCTGTCGGCGCAGCTGTTCACCGATCGCTGGCGCGCGGCGTTGTTCGTCAGCAATCCTTGGAACAGCTCGAGCGACACCTTCGCCTACGGCAACCCGTTCAGCTTCGGTCAGGTGCGTCAGGTGACGCCGCAGCGCCCGCGCACGTGGAGTCTGTCGCTCTCCGCCAACTTCTAGTCTCCGAGGCGGAGACGTCTTTGCAAACCTTACACATTTCTTAGCAAACGGGCGGGGGGAGGCTCCCCCTGGCGCCGTCATCCCATCGAGGCGGCCGCGGGGCGCGGCTGTTCGATCGAGGATGATGTGATGGCCAAGCTTTCGGCCTTGATCTGCGCGCACAACGAAGAGCAGCGCCTGCCGGCCTGTCTCGCCGCGCTGTCCTTCTGCGACGAGATCGTCGTGGTCGCCGACCGTTGCAGCGACGGCACCGAGGCCGTGGCCCGCCAGTATGGCGCCAAGGTGGTGTCGGGCATCTTCCCGATCGAAGGCCCGCGCAAGCACGCCGGCATCGCCCGTTGCACCGGCGACTGGATCCTCGAGCTCGACGCCGACGAAGGCGTCACCCCGGCCTTCGGCCAGGAAGTCCGCGAGACCATCGACCGCGACGCCGCCGCCGACTGGTATCAAGTTCCGATCGACAACTATGTCGGCGACCAACTGGTCCGCCACGGCTGGGGCGGCTCGTTCGGCACCGCCTCCGCCGCCCGGCTGTTCCGTCGCGGCCACAAGTCCTGGAAGGCCGAGCGCGTCCACCCGGCGGCCAAGCTGGAGGGGGTGTTCGGCGGTCGTCTGACCGAGCCTCTGAAGCACATGGTCGACGAGGACATCGCCGACATGTTCGCGCGCCTCGGCCGCTACACCGCGCTGCGCGCCCAGGACCTGGCCGACAGCGGCAAGGTCAAGAGCCTGGCCGACGATTCCTTCCGCGGCGTGCGCCGGTTCTTCAAGTGCTATGTCTCGCGCAAGGGCTTCCGCGAAGGCGATCTGGGTTTCCTGATCTCGCTGATGGCCGGGCTCTATCCGATCCTGTCGAACCTCCGCGCGCGGGAAATCCTGCGCGGCCGCGCCCAGGCCGCCAAGGTCGAGCGTCTCGCGCCGGTCACGGCCCCGGCGCCGCTGCGTCGCGCCGAGGCCGTCGCGCAATAGGGCGACCATGGCCCGCTCGCCTCTCGCCTTCCGGCTGATCCTGGGCCCGGAACTGCGCCGCTGGGCCAAGGCCGGCCGCGCGCCGGTGCTCTGGTGGCGCGACGACGACGCGCGGGTGCCGACCGGCGCGCTCGAACAGTTGCTCAGCGTCTCCCGCCGTCACGCCGCGCCGCTGACCCTGGCGGTGATCGCCGGACCCAGCCTGCCGCTGCTGGTGCGCCGGCTCGAAGGCGAAAAGACCGTCGAGATCGCGGTCCACGGCTTCAAACACGTCAACCGGCAAGCGCGCGGCCAAGGCTTCGGCGAGATCGTCGAGGACGACGGGATCGACTGGGTGCGCGGCCAGCTCCTGGCCACCGTCGCGGCGTTCCACCGCGCGGGCGCCGCGCCGAGCCTGTTCGTTCCGCCTTGGAACAATCTGCGGCCGCAGCTGCTGGCCGCCCTGCCGGGCTCGTCGCTGACGGCGGTGTCGGGCTTCGATCAGCCGCGCTCGACCGACGGCGTCCCGCGCCTGGACGCGCATCTCGACGTGTTGCGCTGGAAGGGCGGGGGGCGGTTCCGGGGAAGCTGGCGGTTCCTATCGCGGATGCGCCGCCTGATGGCCCAGCGTCGACTCGCGGGCGACTGGGACCAGCCGATCGGCCTTCTGACCCATCACCTGGATCATGACCGCGAGACGTGGCTGTTCCTGGAATGGTTCCTGGGCGCGTTCCGGATTTCCGCCCGGCGCGATCTGCTGGACGAGGCCGCCCAGCCGCCCGCCGCGCTCAGCGCCTGACGGCGTTCAGGCCGGTTCCGGCCGATCCCGCAGGCACTCGCCGATCGCGCGGGCGCAACCCGGCAGACCCAGGGCGCCGACGAACGACATGGCCACGGCGCAGACCAGCATGATGGGTTGGAAAATGCGCATTGGGGATCTCCACGCGTCGGTCGTCGGAGGCACTTTGCCGGACTTATAAGACGGAACCTTGACGATTGTTCCGAGCCCGAACAAAAAATTCAGAGCGCGTCCGTTTTCCCCAGATCATAGGCCGCCCGCGCGGCCTCCAGGCGGTCGAGCTTGGCGCGCAGAGGCGCCCAATCGTCGGCCTCGGCGATGGGGGCCCACAGCGCCTCCACCTCGTCGATGATCAGCTCCTCGGGCTCGGATCGCTGGAAGACCGGGTCGGCCAGGCGCTCCGGCCGGTCCGGCTCGAACGCCGCCAGCCGGGCGCGGAAGATCTGGAACGCCTCGCTCGCATAGAGGGCCGCGCGGGGGCCGGCCAAGGCGCGCGCCGTCGACGCCTCGCCGCCGAACCAGTCGAAGAAGAAGGGCTCCCAGCGCAGGGCCTCGCCGCCCTCGGCCAGGGCGCGGAAGGCGGCGTTGACGAGTTCGACATCGCGCTCGGCGTCCAGGCTCTTGAGGCCCAGCCGGTCCAGCATCGCCCGCCGCAAGGCCAGGCGATAGGCGTCGGAGAACCCGTTCAGGGCCGCCAGCAGCCCGGCCTGATCGGTCGCCAGGGCTAGGCAGGCCGCGAGCTGCTGCAGGTTCCAGAACACCGCCTCGGGCTGGCGGCCGAAGCTGTAGAGCCCCGACTGGTCGAAATAGGCGGCGACGAAGTTCGGATCGTTGCGGGGCAGGAACCGCCAGGGTCCGTAGTCGAAGCTCTCGCCGGTCACGACCATGTTGTCGGTGTTCAGCACCCCGTGGACGAAGCCCGCCGCCATCCAGCGCGCCAGCAGCCGCGCGCTGGCGTCGACCGTCGCCGCCAGCAGCGCCGCCGGGCGATCGGGCGCGTCCGCCAGATGCGGAAAATAGGTCTCGACCACGTGGTCCACGAGTTCGACGACCAGGTCGCGCCGATCGAAATAGGCCAGGCGCTGGAACGTGCCGAAACGGATGTGGCTGTGCGACAGGCGGGTCAGGACGGCCGAGCGGGTCGGGCTGGGCTCGTCGCCGCGCGTCAGGGGCTCGCCGGTCTCGACCAGCGAGAAGGCCCGCGAGGTCGGAACGCCCAGCGCCTCCAGCATCGTCGCCGCCAGGATTTCGCGCACGCCGCCCTTCAACGTCAGGCGGCCATCGCCGCTCCGCGACCAGGGCGTCTGGCCCGAGCCCTTGGTGGCCAGGTCCAGGAGGCGCCCCGTGTCGCGCTCGCGAAGCTGGGCGAACAGAAAGCCGCGCCCATCGCCGAGATCGGGGTTGTAAACGCGGAACTGGTGGCCGTGATAGCGCATGGCCAGGGGGACGGGCTGGTTGTCCGGCAACGGCGCGAAGCGGCCGAAATGGCGGATCCATGCCGCCTCGTCCAAGCCCTCGAGCCCTACGCTGGCCGCGGCGCGGGCGTTGCGATAACGCGTGATCGTCTCGGGAAACGGGGCTGGCTCGACCGGATCGGAGAAGTCCCGACCCAAGGCCTGGAAGCGCGGATCGGGGCGGTAGGCGGACGAGAAACCCATGTCCGCCAGATGAGGTCGGGACCGTTCCGACACAAGCCCCTTTCGAATTTCGATGACGGCCCCGAGCGCATGTCGCTTCCCGGCAAAAGAAAACGCCAGAACAT
>NZ_CAMQSF010000037.1 GCF_947036865.1 uncultured Caulobacter sp.
CCCGCCGCCGCCGCCTCCCCCGCCGCCGCCGCCTCCGCCTCCGCCGCCTCCCCCGCCGCCGCCGCCTCCGCCGCCGCCGCAGTATGAGGCCCGCGAGTTCATCGTGTACTTCCCGTTCGATCAGTCGATCCTGACGCCGGAAGCGACGTCGGTGGTCACCGAGGCCGCGAAGTACGCCAATGACGGTCACGCGACCAAGATCGTGGTCGTCGGTCACACCGACACCTCGGGCTCGGCCAAGTACAACATCAAGCTCTCGGAACGCCGCGCCAAGGCCGTCGCCGACGCTCTGGTGGGTCAAGGCGTCGCCGCTGGCGCCCTGGCCGTGGACTGGAAGGGTGAAAGCGCTCCGGCCGTCGCCACCGGCGATGGCGTGAAGGAACCGCTGAACCGCCGTTCGACGATCTCGATCAACTTCTAAGATCGAATCGACAGACCGATTGGGAGGGCCTGGCGGCGACGCCGGGCCCTTTCTTTTTGTCCGGACCCTTGGCGCGGCCGGCGGGGTCGGAGCGCCGGCGCGGGCGGGCCGAGGCGGCGTACGCCAAGCGGGCCGGGACGCGGCCCGCGACGCGCCTGTGAACGAACGACGTTGTCCGGGGGCGGATGTCCGAGGGCCTCTTGCGACGGTCTGTCGCGAGTGAAAAAAGTTCGTCGAGGCAACCCCTTGTCCCGCCTAGGCAAGTTGCCCCCGTTCACAGCTTGTTAACGAAAAACTCGCGTTCGGGCCGTTGACGAGTCATTCACCAGTGTGGCCCCATATTTGGGTTGAGGGGGCTCCTCAGCCACAAGATATAGCGGCTGGCGAGGATATTTCCTTCTCCGGAACACGCTGATTGAGCATGGATTTTGGTCATGAACGGCAGTGAAGCGGTGAAGTCGAACGTCCGTAACGAGGCCCGTCTGGCGGCGATCAAGCCCGCCAAGCGCCCGCAGCTGGCGCTGGTGCGCAAGGTCGAGGTCGACCGCTCGCGCGACGCCCTGCTGACCGACTTCGGCAAGACCACGCTGGAAGACCGCTATCTGCTGCCGGGCGAGTCCTACCAGGACATGTTCGCGCGCGTCTCCACGGCCTTCGCCGACGACGCCGACCACGCCCAGCGCGTCTACGACTATATGAGCCGCCTGTGGTTCATGCCGGCGACGCCCGTGCTGTCGAACGGCGGCGCCGACCGCGGCCTGCCGATCAGCTGCTTCCTGAACGCCGTCAACGACAGCCTGGACGGCATCCTGAGCGTCTGGAACGAGAATGTCTGGCTGGCGGCCAACGGCGGCGGGATCGGCACCTACTGGGGCGGCGTCCGCTCGATCGGCGAGAAGGTCAAGGGCCAAGGCCAGACCTCGGGCATCATCCCGTTCATCCGCGTGATGGACTCGCTGACCCTGGCGATTTCGCAAGGCTCGCTGCGTCGTGGCTCGGCCGCCGTCTATCTGGACGTCCACCATCCCGAGATCGAGGAGTTCCTCGAGATCCGCAAGCCGTCGGGCGACTTCAACCGCAAGTCCCTGAACCTGCACCACGGCCTGAACATCACCGACGAATTCATGTTCGCCGTCCGTGACGGGACGAAGTTCGGCTTGCGCTCGCCCAAGACGGGCGAGGTGCTGCGCGAGGTCGACGCCCGCGCCCTGTGGCAGAAGATCCTCGAACTGCGCCTGCAGACCGGCGAGCCCTATCTGATCTTCTCCGACAGCGTGAACCGCGCCATGCCGTCGTTCCAGCGCGAGCTGGGCCTGCAGGTGCGCCAGTCGAACCTGTGCAGCGAGATCATGCTGCACACCGGGACCGACCACCTGGGCAACGAGCGCACCGCCGTCTGCTGCCTGTCCAGCGTCAACGCCGAGACCTTCCTGGAGTGGCGCGACCACCCGACCTTCATCGAGGACGTCATGCGCTTCCTCGACAACGTGCTGCAGGACTTCATCGATCGCGCGCCCGACGCCGCCGCGGCGGCCGCCTACGCCGCCATGCGCGAGCGCTCGGTGGGCCTGGGCCTGATGGGCTTCCACAGCTTCCTGCAGAGCCAGAACGTGCCATTCGAGAGCGCGCTGGCCAAGAGCTGGAACATGCGGATGTTCAAGCACCTGCGCCGCGAGGCCGACAAGGCCTCGATCGCGCTGGGCCAGGAGAAGGGCCCGTGCCCGGACGCCGCCGAGCGCGGCTCGATGGAACGCTTCTCGCACAAGCTGGCCATCGCGCCGACGGCGTCGATCTCGATCATCTGCGGCGGGACCAGCGCCGGCATCGAGCCGATCCCCGCCAATATCTACACCCACAAGACCCTGTCGGGCTCGTTCGCGGTGAAGAACCCCTATCTGGAGAAGCTGCTGGAGGAGAAGGGCCAGAACACCGACGCGGTGTGGGGCTCGATCCTGGAGCACGAGGGCTCGGTCCAGCACCTGGACTTCCTCAGCCAGGACGAGAAGGACGTCTACAAGACCGCCTTCGAACTGGACCAGCGCTGGGTCATCGAGCTGGCCGCCGATCGCACGCCGGAAATCTGCCAGAGCCAGTCGGTCAACGTCTTCCTGCCGGGCGACGTCGACAAGTGGGACCTGCACATGCTGCACTGGATGGCGTGGGAGCGGGGCGTCAAGTCGCTGTACTATCTGCGCTCCAAGTCGGTGCAGCGCGCCGCCTACGCCGGCGCCGAGGACAAGGCGGCGACGAGCGGCTTCGACGCGCCGTCCAAGACCGACTACGAGGAATGCCTGGCCTGCCAGTAAGCGGCGAGGCGACGAAGATGCGAACGGCGGCGCGATGCGGATCGCGCCGCCGTTTTCTTTCGTGCATCGCCCAGGAACGCATCGCCTGCCCGCCGATTCACCACGCGCGCTTTCGTCGCGGTGGACAGACGGCCACAAGCGCGTAGGCTGGCCTTCCGTTGGGATTGGGGAATCTCGGATGCGGACCGCTGGGGAGCGAACCGTCCTTGTGCTTTCGGCCATCGCCCTGGCCGTCGTGAGCGGCCGCGCAGCCGGCGCGGCCGAGACGACCGCCGCCGGCGCCGGGGGCAAGGCCCCGGCCGTGATGTCCTTCCAGGTCAAGCCCGAGAGCCCGCGGCCGCTGAATCTCGCCAGCGCGGTTGGCTTCCTCGCCCGCGACGTCGACGCGCCCGAGGCGCGGATCGACGGGGGCTTTTCCGTCACGCCCGCCCTGGCGGGAGACGCGCGCATTCTCGACACCGACCGCTTCTACGAGAGCGCCGGTCCCGTCAGCTGGCGGTCCAACGGGTTCAGCCGTCAGGCCGAGCCCGGCGGCCCGATCGACTCCGTGCGGGTTTCGGTCGCCGGCATCGCGCCCACGGCCGCCTTCGCGCCCTTGACCTTGGTTCGCCCGGACCGCGACGGCTACGAGGTGCGCGATGTCGACGTGACCGTCACCCGTGGCTGGCCCTCGGTGGTCAGCCTGGAGGGCTCCAGATACGCGCTCGACGTCACGCCGCACGCGGGCCTCGGCTTCGGCGGGGCCGGCGGCTCCGCGGAGGCGGGGGCCACGCTGCGTCTGGGCAAGAAGCGGAACATGAGCGACCGCGTCCACGAGGCGCTGGGCGTCCATGACGGGGCCCAGACCTTCGGCGACCGTGGCCGGTGGTACATCTTCGCGGCCGCCAGCGGCCGGGCCGTGGGCCTGAACATGCTGCGCGGCCAGAACGGCGACTGGAGCCGCGCGGGCCTGACCCAGGACACCACCAGCAAGCTGATCGGCGACAGCCAGGCCGGCGTGGCGTGGCGGCGCGGGCCGATGCAGGCCTCGCTGGGCTATATCCACCGGTCGATCAAGGCCAAGGACGGCATCATGGGCCTGGCCACCCAGAAGGACGACGTCGTGGCCCTGTCGTTCAGCCTCAAGCCGCGCTGGTAGGGCCGCGCGCGCCGTAAAAGCTTGTGTTCCGGACGGCTTTCATGCAGCTAGCCGGGGTTCCCGTCCACGAGCCGCCAACCGACGTCATGAGCGACAGCGAGCCCCCGCGCCGCAAGACCCTGAGCCTGAAGAGCCCGGTAGCCGCCCCCGGCGGGCCGCCGCCGCTCGAGCGCATGGTCAAGCCGTCGGCGCGCACGACGGTCTTCACGCCTCAGGCGCCGCAGCCCGAACCAGCCCCGCCCCCGCCGACGGGGGACTGGAAGTGCAAGCCCTGCGGCGCCCGCTTCGATCCGCCCGCCGAGCTGGCCGACACGGACTCCGTCCGCTGCCCGGCGTGCAACGCGCGCCTGGGCCTGGCCGCCGACTTCCGCGCGGATCCGCCGAACGTCGCCAAGCTGCGGGCGCGCTGGCTGAAGAAGGCGTGAGCCGAAGCCTGCGCCCCCTTCGCTCGCGAGCCTTCTTCTAGTCGGCGTCGGCGTAGATCTTCACCAGTTCGGTCAGCAACTCGCGACCCGTATAGAGCGCCCGCACCGCCAGGCGCTCGTTGAGCCCGTGCGTGCCGTTGCCGTCCGGATCGCCGAAGGTGCCCGGCGGGCCGTAGGACGGGATGCCGATCGCCTCGAGGAAGATGCCGTCCGTGGCGCCGGTCGACATGGTGGGGACCAGCGTCGCGCCCGGATAGTACTTGGCGACCAGCTTCTCGGCCGGGCCGATCACCTTGGGGTCCAGCGGCGGCGGCTTGGCCAGCGGTCCGCGACCCGGCCTGGCCGTGACCTTGACCTTGGGATCGTTGATCGCCGCCACCAGAGCGGCTTGCACGCCCTCGACGGTGTCGCCGGGGAAGACCCGGCAGTTGATGTTGGCGGCGGCGCGCTGGGGCAGGGCGTTGTCGGCGTGGCCGCCCTCCAGCCTGGTCGCCACGCAGGTGGTGCGCAGCATCGAGTGGTAGCTGCGGTCGGTGTTGACGATGGCCTCGGCCGCCTTGTCGGTCGGGTCCTTGGACAGGGCGACCATCGCCTCGCCCAGGTCGTCGCCCCGCGCCGCGCCGGCCCGGGCGAAGAAGGCCTGGGTCGTCGGGCTCATCCGCAGCGGGAATTCCAGGTCGCGGATCCTGGCCAGGGCGTCGGCCAGCTCGTAGATGGCGTTGTCGCGGATCGGGACCGAACTGTGGCCGCCCGGATTGGTCGTCTCGACCTTGAACTGCGCCACAGCCTTCTCGCCGACGTGCATGCCGGCGGTCAGCACCTTGCCCTTGCCGTCGGTGCGCCCGCCGCCGCCCTCGTTCAGCGCGAAGGCCGCGTCGATCAGGTCCGGCCGGTTCTTGGTCAGCCACTCGGCCCCGTTGAACGGCGACCCGCCCTCCTCGCCGCAGGTCAGGGCCAGCTTGATCGCGCGTTTGGGGCGATAGCCCTGGGCCTTGAAGCGGGTCATGGCGTCGATCCAGATGGCGTCCATGGCCTTCATGTCCGACGTGCCCCGGCCGTAGAAATAGCCGTTTTCCTCGATCAGCTTGTACGGATCGCGCGTCCAGTCCTCGCGCTTGGCCACCACCACGTCGAGATGGCCGAGCAGCAGCAGCGGCTTCAGCGTCTTCGACGTTCCCGGCAGCACGACCACGATGCCGCCTTCCTTGGGATAGTCGGGAACGGAAAAACGCGTGATCTGGCCGTCGCCATAGCCCGCCGCGCGCAGCCGGACCTCGATCTTGTCCGCCAAGGCGGTGCAGCTGCCGGTCGTGACGCTGGTGTCGGTCTCGACGAGCTCCTGGTAGAGCGCCCGGAACGCTGCCTGATCCGGCCGCAAGGGCGCGTCCTGGGCGCGCGCGGCCAAGGGCGCGGCCAAGGCCAAGGTCGTCAGAAGTCCTGTCGATAACCGCATGAGCGCCCCTCCTGTTCGTCAGGGCGGCATCGAAGCACGGCCGGCGACGCTTGAGAACCGTCCGGGGGCGATCAACCTCGCCGCGCCCAAGGGGTGAGCAGTTTCGTCCGCGCCGCCGCCGACCCCGTCAGGGCTCCAGCGGCGCCTCGACGCCGACCGGCCCCGGCTGGTCGCGGATCATCACGCCCGTGCCGGCGGTCGCCATCGGCGGGACCTGCTTCTTGAAGAGCCCGCGCCAGAGGCTTTGCTCCTCGACCGCGCTGGTCCAGGCCGCGCCGTCCAGCGCCTGGGCGTGGCCGGCGTCATA
The DNA here is from genome assembly GCF_947036865.1 of uncultured Caulobacter sp. Classification (GTDB taxonomy): domain Bacteria; phylum Pseudomonadota; class Alphaproteobacteria; order Caulobacterales; family Caulobacteraceae; genus Caulobacter. Next base: position 6,051 of record NZ_CAMQSF010000037.1, read on the forward strand.
GATGCTCCGCATCAGCTCGGTCTCGAACTTCAGCAGGTTCGTGCCCTCGAAGGCGGTCGGGATCGAGGCGACGCTAAGCGGCAGGTTGTGGCGCGTGCAGAAGCCGGCGGCCAGGCTCAGGGCCTGTCGGTACGAGAACCGCAGCATGGTGTCGAAGCTGCGGCTCATGATCGAGGCCACGCCGGGCGGGGTCGACTGGGTCGACGGATCCAGCACCGTATTGACGATCACATAGACCCGGCCGCGCCGGAAACGGGAGCCGAGGTTGCGCCAGTGCAGCAGGGCGTCGGGCATCAGGAACAGCGGCGCGGCCACCCCGCCGTCGACATGCATCTCCTGATAGCGCTCGCCGCCGACCTCGACCTCGATCAGCTTGGGCGGCAGGATGCCGGGCACCGACGACGAGGCCACCAGCAGGGTGCGGAACAGCTTCAGCGCCTCGTCGCCGCCCTGGGCGGCGATCTGGCCCATGTCCCAGACCACGGCGCGCTGGCTGTCGAGATTGGTGGTGGCGATCAGCAGGCGCCGGCCCTTGCGATGCTCGACGCCGATGGCCTCCAGCATCTCGTGGTCGACGAAGGCCTCGACCAGGGCGTCCAGGGCGTCGCCCTTGAAGATGCTGGGGCCCAGCGCCGGTCCGAGGCGCCGGAAGCTGAGCAGCTCGGCCGCGTGGCCGCCGACATAGGCGTCGGTCAGCCGCTCGTCCCAGGCCGGACCCAGGAAGGCCAGCGGCGCGATCAGGGCGCCGGTGCTGACGCCGGTGACGATGGCGAAGTCTGGCCGGCGTCCGGCCTTGGTCAGACCGGCCAACACGCCGGCGCCATAGGCGCCGCCCGACGCGCCGCCGGAGAGCGCCAGGATGTTGAACTCGTCGCGGCCCAGCAGCGACCGCGTCGGGGCCAGGCGATCGGCGCAGAGCCTCAGGGTGTCGTCGGCCTGGTCGACCGTCAGCCGCACGCCGGGAAAGCCGGCGGCCTCGACATGGCGCTCGACCGGCGGCGCGGGCAGGCGCTTGCCACGCAGCGGGTCCGTCGACTTCCAGTCGCGGAAGAAGCCCTGACGGCTGATCTTGCCCGCCGGATCCAAGGGACTACCGCGCGCCGGCCAGCACCACCCCGACCAGGACCGCCGCGTAGTGCAGCCCCGCGCCGCCGATGACGTGGCCGTGCCAGATCGCGCGGCGGAACTTCAGGCGACGCATCAGGTAGAAGATGGTTCCGGTGGAATAGACGAGGCCGCCGATCGCCAGCAGTAGCAGGGCGGGCCAGGACAGGCCCTCGATCATCGGCTTGATGGCGACCAGCACCAGCCAGCCGAGCGCGAGGTAGAGGCCGACCCAGAAACGCTTGTCCAGGCCCGGCAGAAAGAGCTTGGCGAACACGCCGACGGCCGCGACGGTCCAGACCGCCGTGGTCATGCCGATCGCCCACCAGCCGTGCAGGTTCTGGGTGGTGAACGGCGTGTAGGAAGCGGCGATCATCACGAAGATGCCGGCGTGGTCGAAGCGGCGCAGCAGCGGGCGCCAGCGGGCCTTGGCGAAGTTGTAGGCGGTCGACAGCGAAAGCATCAGGATCAGGCCGACGGTATAGACGCTGACCGCGGCCACCTGGGCGAGATTGCCGAGCCCGAAGGCCAGGCCCAGCAGGATGCCGCCGCCCAGCAGGGCGCAGGCCAGACCGGCCAGGTGCACGATCAGGTCGGCGCACTTGGCGGCCGGCGTCGGATAGTGCGTCGCCGGCTGCGCGACGACGAGGTCGGTGGTGGTGGTCCCGGTCATGGCCCCGCTCGATGCGATTTGCAGTACGTCCGAACGCTAGGTTCGTTCCGTGACATATAAGCGTCGATCATCGTGGCCGGGAAAGGGCGCGCGGGCCACGCCGAGCGCGAAATCGGCTCAAAAAAGCAGGCCCCGCGCGCCGTCGAAGATGAGCTTGCCGCCGACCGCCACCAGCAGCAGGTAGATGACCTTGTAGAAGCCCTCGGCCGGCACGCGGCGCACCAGCCAGACCCCGGCCCAGGTCGAGGCGATGGCCAGCGGCAGCAGCACCCCGGCCGTGGCCAGCACCTGGGGCGTGAAGGCCCCCAGGGCGATATAGGCCGGAACCTTCATCCAGTTCACGGCGGCGAAGAACAGGGCGCTGGTGCCGATGAACGTGTCGCGCGGCAGGCGGCGCGGCAGGACATAGATCTGGAAGGGCGGTCCGCCGGCGTGGGCGATCTGGCTGGTGAAGCCCGCCGCCGCGCCGCACAGCACGCCCAGCCACCGATGGCCCGGGACGGCCTCGACCTGGTCGGCGGCCTTGACCGCCCGCTCGGCCCACAGCCTTTGCAGGGCGAAGGCCACCGAGATCAGGCCGACGGCCAGTTCGACGGCGGCTTCCTTGACGAAGGCGGCCAGCGCCCAACCCAGGAAAATGCCGACCGCCGCCGCCGGCAGCATCAGGATCAGGAGGGCCTTGTCCCAGCTTTTGCGGAAGGCCCAGACGCTGACCACGTCCTGCACCAGCAAGATCGGGAGGGTGATCGAGGCGGCCATCACGGGCGAGACGGCCAAGGCCATCAGCGGCACGGCCACCACCCCGATGCCGGCGAACCCGCCCTTGGCCAGGCCCAGCAGGATCACGGCGGGAATCGCCACGGCGTAGAACAGCGGATCGGTCAGCATCGGCGCCTGCTTATCAGGCGCGCGCCCCGTCGTCCCGCGTGTCGGAAACGCCTAGGCTGGCGCGTCCTAGGGGCGACGAAAGCCAGGAGACCGCCATGACCGCGACCATCACCGCCTTCAAGGCCTCGCCCGATCGCGGCCGGGGCCTGGCGCGCGACATGCAGGTGCGCTGGGCGCTGGAGGAGGTGGGCCAGCCCTACGACGTCCGCCTGGTGACCTTCGCCGAGATGAAGGCGCCGGCGCATCTGGCCCTGCACCCGTTCGGCCAGATCCCGACCTACGAGGAGGGGAGTCTCTCGCTGTTCGAATCCGGGGCCATCGTGCTGCGCATCGGCGAGTCTCATCCCGGCCTGCTGCCCGCCGATCGCGACGCGCGGTCGCGGGCGATCATGTGGATGTTCGCCGCCCAGGCCACCGTGCAGCCGCCGATCGTCGAGCTTACGATGTCCGCCATGCTGGAGCGCGACGAGCCCTGGTTCGCGACGCGCCAGCCGAGGCTGGAACAGGCGGTCCGCGATCGGCTCTCCCAGCTGTCGGCCCGGCTGGGCGAGGCCGACTGGCTGGACGGCGACTTCAGCGCCGGCGACCTGATGATGGTGACGGTGCTGCGGCGGCTGGGCTCGTCGGGGATCGTGGGGGACTATCCGAACCTGGCGGCCTATGTCGCGCGCGCCGAGGCCCGGCCGGCCTGGGCGCGGGCGTTCGCGGCGCAGCGGGCGGTGTTCGAGGCGGCTTCCAATCCCTAGAAGAACAGCGACGCCGCGTTGCCGAAGTTGTGCATCAGCACGGGCAGGACGAGGCTTCCGGTGCGCAGCCGGATCCAGACGGCGATGAAGGACGGCCCGGCGGTGAGGGCGAAGACCAGCGGCTCGAACCCGACCTTGCCGTGCGAGACGTCCAGGGCGTGGGCCAGGCCGAACAGGGCGCAGGACAGCGCCGCGCCCCAGCCCCAGTCGACGCCGAGAAACCTCACCCTGCCGGCGAAGGCGCGATCCAGGACCAAAAGCAGGATCCCGCGATAGAAGGCCTCCTCCTCCAGGCCCGGCATGGTCAGTTGGAAGGCCTTGGTCTCCAGCGTCGAGGGTTCGTTCGGCGAGACGAGGGCCAGGCCCAAGAACAGCAGGGCGTAGAGCGTCGCGGCGATCAGCGGCGCCTTCAGGTCGGTCTGGCGGACAGTCAGTCCGCTCGCTCGCCAGCCGAAGGCGGGCAGGCTGGCGACGGCCAGGGTGGCGGTCAGCGCCAGGATCTTGCCCTGCCAGTTCCAATGGCCGGGGATCAGGTTCGGCGCCAGGTGATAGACCCGCGTGAGCAGGGCGTCGTTCAGCACGACGAGGGCGGCCGCCGCGCCGAGCCATCGCCACGATACCCCGCCGGGGCCTCGCCATACGGCGATGACCCCGCCCGCCAGAAGAAGCAGCGCCACGATCGCGCCGATGCTCAAGATGCCGTCCATGACTGGCCTCGCGTTCAGATCGAGGCTTGGCCCTAGCCCGCCGCCGGCCGGGGGCGCTTCTCAAAAGACGGCGGGGCGTTCCTCGGGAGTCGGCGGGCCGCGAAAGGCGCTGGGCGGCCGGCCCTCCAGCGTCTGGAAGGCGCGGTTGAACGAGGCCAGCGAGGCAAAGCCGCTGTCCATCGCGATGGCGATCAGCTTGTCGTTGGCCAGGGCCGGGTCGGCCAGCCGGCGCTTGGCCTCGGCCACGCGCAGCGCGTTCAGGAACGCACGGAAGTGCGCGTGCCCCAGGCGGTGATTGATCAGCTGACGCACGGCGCGCTCGGGCGCGCCCATCCGCCGCGTGAAGTCGGCGAAGGTCAGGTCGGGTTCCAAATGGACCTTCTCAAGCTCGACCAGCACCCGCAGGCGTTCGGCCAGGCGGGCCTCCTCGCCCCGGGCGGGCAGGGCGGCGGGCGCGGGGGCGTTGGCCGGGGCGGGGACGGGCAGCAGGCGCAAGCCCAGCCAGACGGCGAAGGCCAGCAGGGCGGCGTTCTGGGCGATGGTGAAGCCTTGCGGTTCCCAGTCGAGGCCCATGATCAGGTCGACCAGGAAGTCGGCGCCCAACTGGCCGGCCAGCAGGACGACGACCAGCAAGCGCGCGCGCCGGCTCTCGTCCACCAGGTCGCCCGAACGGTCGCGGACCAGCCGCCAGATCAGGTAGGCGAGCATCGAAAGGCCAAGGCCGATCAGCGCCCAGGACAGGCCCTTGCTGGCCAGGCCCGGCCCAAGCAGGCCGCGATCGGCGCTGGCGATGACCAGCCAGGCCAGGCCCGCCGCCAGCACGCCGCCGCGCGGCCGGAAGGTCGGGTCGAAGCTCGCCAGGCAGAACCACCACAGGAAGACGGCCGCGTAGCCGGCGATCAGCGCCGCCGCGTGGCTCAACGGCCCAGCCAGGCGCAGCGTGGGCTCGGGCGTGTTGCCGGCCAGGAAGCCGACGAGGCACAGCGCCATCGGCGCGAAATAAACCCCGACCCGCCGCGTGCGCGGATCCCGCGCCAGCAGCGCGCCCAGCGCCAGCAGCAGGGTGGCGCCCGCGACGCGCGTGATGACGTCCAGCTGGCTGAGGTCCATGGGGTTCCGCGATCGTGATCCTTCTCTCGACGGAGAAGGCGGGGGAGGGTGAGGGTTTCTAGAGCTTCCGAGGCGCGCTCCGCCAGAGCCGCAACCCAAATCCCCCGTTCTCCCCGGCGAATGCCGGGGCCCAGATCGAGTCCGCCGACTCCGAGAGATTGTCGCGGACGAATCGCGCATTCACCCCAACCGCTCCGGATGAATCTGGGCCCCGGCATTCGCCGGGGAGAACGGAGTGGGGGTAAGAGGCGTGAGCTGCCTTCTCCCCCAGAGAAGGAGCCCCCTAAGTCTCACGGCGAGACGATCGCAGGGCTGATCAGGTCACTCAAGGACCGCCCTCCGGGCGGCCGCCGCGCGGCGACGCGGAGCGTCGTCCTTGACTGACCTGCTCAGCCCTGCACGCTGCGGCCTCCAAGAGATTTAAGGATCGCACCCGACCGGGGCGGTCGGGTCTGGTGAGGCATGTCCAATCTACAGGGGCGGGAGTATCGTAGCGCTTGTGTTCTATACAGCGAGGACGGCCTGAGAGCCGTTGACATCCTTGAGTTCAAAGGCGGCGAAACCTACCTCGACGAGCGGGAGTTGAACGAAGACGGCGCGTTCCTGAACAGGCACTCTGGCCGGTTGGTCGGCCCGTTTGCATCGCCTGATGAAGCGGAGGCGTTCGTCATCTCCACTTCATGGTTCTGCGGAGGCCGCTAGGCCCGCCGACCCCAACCGCTCCCACCCGTCAAAGAACGGAAACCGCTTCTCCCAGAACCCCGCCAACCTCGGATCCGCGTCCACCCGCTTCACCACCTCCGCCATCTTCGGCGCCGCCTCGTAGAACCGCACCCGCCGAGGCCCCCAGCGGCTCAGAACCGTGACATAGAGATCGAGCACCGTCAGTTCGTCGCCGAGCAGATACCGCCCCGGCGAGACCTGCGCCTCCATCATCCGCCAGCAGTCGACGATCCGGTCCTTGATCGCGGCCTTGACCATCGCTTGAAGCGCTTCGTCTTCGCCCACCAGCCGCGAGGGCTCGTCGCTGATCCAGTAGAGCGCATAGATCGAGGCCGGGATGAAGGTCATCCAGCGCAGGAACTGGGCGCGGGCCGGGTCGTCGGTCGTGGGGGCCAGGCCCGCCTCCGGATAGCGGTCGGCCAGCCAGATCAGGATGGCGGCGCTCTCGGTGATCGTCTCGCCGCCCGGCGTGACCAGGGCCGGAATCTGCTTAAGGGGATTGATCGCCGCGACCTTGGCGCGCTCGGATTCCCCTTCCCAAGTCGGGGCTTCGATGACCGAATAGGGCTGCCCGATCAGGGTCAGGGCCGCTTCGACGGGCACGGAGCCCGAGCCAGGCGCGCCATAGATGGTGTATGCTGGGTTAACCATTGATTAGCAAACTACCCACAACATGTTGTGTGCCGCGACCAACTGACCACTAGATGATCCGGTTGGGTGCGTTACCAAGAGAGCCTATCTCGTCCGCCACGATTCGTGTCCGTCCGCCCTTGGAGCCGCTGTCGATGTCCGCCAAGCTTAACGCCCTGCCTGGCCTGATGATCCCCTCGGGCGGCTACAAGCCGTTCCGTTATCCGTGGGCCTACGACTTCTGGAAGAAGCAGCAGCAGGTCCACTGGATGCCCGAGGAAGTGCCGCTGGGCGAGGACCTCAAGGACTGGGCCGTCAAGCTGAACGACAAGGAGCGGAATCTGCTGACCCAGATCTTCCGCTTCTTCACCCAGTCCGACGTCGAGGTGCAGGACAACTACATGGAACGCTACGGTCGGGTGTTCAAACCGACCGAAGTGAAGATGATGCTGGCCTCGTTCGCGAACATGGAGACGATCCATATCGCGGCCTACGCCCTGCTCCTCGAGACCATCGGCATGCCCGAGACCGAGTTCTCGGCGTTCATGGAATACGAGGCCATGAAGGCCAAGCACGACTACATGCAGACCTTCGGCGTCGAGACCAACGCCGACATCTGCCGCACGCTGGCCATGTTCGGCGGCTTCACCGAGGGGCTGCAGCTGTTCGCCTCGTTCGCGATGCTGATGAACTTCCCGCGCTTCAACAAGATGAAGGGCATGGGCCAGATCGTCTCGTGGTCGATCCGCGACGAGAGCCTGCACTGCGACGGCATCATCAAGCTGTACCACGCGTTCAACAAGGAAACGAACGCGGTGACCAAGGCCGTGGCCGACGACATCGTCGACTGCTGCAAGCACGTGGTCGGCTTGGAGGACAAGTTCATCGACCTGGCCTTCGAGGCCGGCGACGTCCAGGGCATGACCCCCGACGACATCAAGGCCTATATCCGCTTCATCGCCGACTGGCGCCTGCGCCAGCTGCAGCTGCCGGAAGTGTATGGGGTCAAGGAAAACCCGCTGCCGTGGCTGCAGTCGCTGCTGTCGGGCGTCGAGCACGCCAACTTCTTCGAGGCCCGCGCGACCGAATATTCCAAGGCCGCGACCAAGGGCCAGTGGCACGGCGCCGACGGCGTCTGGACCAGCTTCGACGAGATGATGAAGAAGCGCACCGAGCAGACGCTGCCGGCGGAATAGGCGGCGGCGTCGCCGAGGCCTCGAGGGCGGGATCCGAAGCCGGGTCCCGCCCTTCGTCGTTTTGTCCGGCCGTTCGAGCGAGCGTCAGTGGTCCTTGGCGTAGGTCTTGGCGAGATAGGCCTGGACCTCCTTGGCCTCGGAGTCCGTCAGGTCGGCGCCGTTGGCCCGCATGCGCTGGATCACGCCGGCCCATTCCTGCGGCGTGTGGCGCGCCTCCGTCACCTGGCCGAGTTCGTGGCAGCCCTGGCAGGCGCGGGCGACGATCGCCTTGGCGGGCGCGGCCGGCGGAGCGTCGTCCGCCTTGGCGGGCTTTCCGGGTTCCGCGACGGCCAGGACGGCGAGGGCGACCAGCGCCGCCGAGACCGGCGGCGCCGTCAGTGCGGTCTTGAACGGCTTGGCGCGGGACATGGTCTCGACCTCAGGCTGCGAATAATGGCGCTGGTCTCATCCTAAGCGGATTTCCCCGCGAATTCATGTCGCTTCGGCGGCGGCGACGGCGCGCGCGTCGGCGGCTAAAGTTTTTACGCAACTTATCGGCGGCGGCGTTCGCAAACCGATTGTCGGGCGGCTCGGGGCTCTGTAAGCAGGCCCCTTGCCGGCGCCGATGGCGTCCGCCCAGCGCGGCCCGCCGCGCCTTGGGCGCTCTCTTTTAGGCGGCCTGTTCTCCGCGTCGGACGCCGTCCGAAGCGGACAGGTCTTGCGGAAGGTTTGGAATGCCGAGTCCCCTGATGGCGGCTCTGAAGGACGTGGGAGACGGCATCCGTCTCGCGCCGCTGTGGTGGCGGCTCGGCCTGGACCAGACCGCCTCGCGCTTCCAACGCTCGATCCTCGGTCCGTTCTGGATGGCCTGCAACCTGCTGGTCGTGGCCTTCGCCCTGGCCTTCCTCGTCAGCATGCTGATGGGCGTCGACGTCATGAAGAACTATCCGCAGATCGTGGCGGGCCTTCTGGCGTGGTCGCTGGTCGGCACCACGCTCGCCGAGGCCCAGGCCATCTTCCTGATGAACGCGGGCCTGATGCAGAGCCAGCGCCTGCCGCTCAGCTTCTACGTCTTCCTGCACGCTCAGAAGGCGGCGACGAACTTCCTGTTCCAGGCGATCGCGTTCTGGGCGGTGATGCTGATCATCCGCCGGTTCGCCATCCCGCATTGGACGCTGGTCCCGGCCGTCGCCCTGATGCTGGTCATCGTCTGCCTGCAGGGCTTCATCATCGCCATCCCGTCGACCCGCTTCCGCGACGTGGCCTACATGATGAGCTATGTGGTCCAGTTGCTGTTCTACGTCACGCCGGTGTTCTGGTTGACGGCCAATGTCAGCCCGGGCAAGCGCCATTGGGTGGAATTGAATCCGCTGGCGCATCAGGTGGAGCTGTTGCGCGCGCCGCTGATGGGGCACGCGCCGGCGCTCGCGGACTGGATCTGGACCTTGGGCACGGCGGGCGTGCTGGCCCTGATCGCCCTGATCCTGCTGGCCATGTTCCGCAAACGCGTGGTCTTCTGGCTGTAGGAGCGGGCGGATGACGCATCGGATCACTCTGAAGAACGTTGACCTCGACTATTTCGTCTACAGCCTGCGCTCGCAGTCGCTGCGCAGCGCGGTGTTCAACCTCGCCGTGGGCGGCAAGATGTATAAGGCCGCCGGCGACGTGGCGGCGGTCAAGGCGCTGCACGACATCAATCTGGACATCGTCGAGGGCGACCGCATCGCCCTCGTGGGTCACAACGGCTCGGGCAAGACGACCCTGCTGAAGGTCATCGCCGGCATCTATCATCCCACCCGGGGCGAGCTCTCGATCGACGGCGACATCACCTCGATGATCGCCATCAACGCGGGCCTCGACATGGAGGCCACGGGCCTTCGCAACATCCACAAGCTGGGCCTGATGCGGCGGCTGTCGCGCAAGGTGATCGACAGCCGCATCGACGCCATCGCCGAGTTCTCGGGCCTCGGCGACTTTCTCCATTTGCCGGTCCGCACCTATTCGGCCGGCATGCAGGCCCGGCTGATGTTCGCCGTGGCCACCGAGTTCGAGGCCGACATCCTGGTGCTGGATGAGTGGCTCAGCGCCGGCGACGCCGCCTTCGTGCAGAAGGCCGCCGACCGCATGCACCGCATGGTCGAGGACGCCAAGATCGTCGTCCTGGCCACCCACGACCACGATCTGGTCAAGCGCGTCTGCAACCGCGTGTGCGAACTGCAGGCCGGCAAGATCGCCTTCCTCGGCTCGACCGAGGACTGGCTGGCCTATCGGGACGCCCAGGCCGCATGAGCGAGCGGTCGCCCCAGGGGGTCTCCGGCGTGCTGAAGCCTGGCCGCGATGTCGTGGCGCGGGGCGTCGACGCCGAGGGCCGCGCGATCCTGGCGGCGGCGGACGGCGATCCGCAGATGCTGTGGCGGCCCAGTCGCGCCGAGCGCGCGGCGCTGCGCGGCGCCAAGGCGGTGCGCGTCGACGTGAAGCTCCAGGCGACCGAGCAAGAACTCGTGCGGCCCGCGCTCTACGCCGATTGGGGCGACGGCTTCTCCGAGGACTCCCATGCGCGGCTCAAGGCCGGACCCGACGGCTGGTTCGCCGCTCTGCCGGCGCGAAGCTGGCGGCTGAACGGCCTGCGGCTGGACCCGTCGGAACGCCCCTGCCAGTTCACCGTCTCGGACTTCAAGGTCACCCGGATCGGCGATCTGGGCCAGGACCCGCGCGGCTGGAAGGGCGCCGCGATCCAGACGATCAAGCCGCTGCTGGGACCCTTGCGCGGCCCCCTGGGCAAGGCTTGGCGGCGAGGCCGCGAAGCGCTGCGAAACGCGCGAGGCCTCCATCGCCCCGGCGGCGAGGCGGGTCCGGTCCAGGCGACCTACGCCCACGCGATCCAGGTCGCGAAGAACCTGCGCAGTCCCCACTACGCCGCCCCGATCGCCGCGCCGATCCATCTGCCCGACGACGCGCCCAAGATCGTGGCCTTCTACCTGCCGCAGTTTCATCCGTTCCCGGAGAATGACGCCTGGTGGGGCAAGGGCTTCACCGAGTGGACCAACGTCTCCAAGGCCCAGCCCCAGTTCCTGGGCCATTATCAGCCGCGCTTGCCGGCCGATCTCGGCTTCTACGATCTGCGCCAGCGCGAGGTGATCGCCCAGCAGATCGAGCTGGCCAAGGGCGCCGGCGTCCACGCCTTCTGCTTCCACTACTACTGGTTCGCGGGCAAGCGGCTGCTGGAGAGGCCGCTGGAGCTCTTCCTGGCCGATCCGAGCCTGGATCTGCCGTTCGCGCTGTGCTGGGCCAACGAGAACTGGACCCGGCGCTGGGACGGCGACGAGAGCGACATCCTGATGGGCCAGGACCACTCGCCCGAGGACGACCGCGCCGTGTTCGAGGACATGGCCCGCCATATCCGCGACCCGCGCTATCTGAAGGTCGGCGGCAAGCCGCTGCTGGTGCTCTATCGGCCGGAGATCCTGCCGGACGCCAAGGCCACCACCGACCGCTGGCGCGACCAGGCGCGGGCGATGGGGATCGGCGAGCTGCACCTGCTGTGCACCACGGCCTTCGGCTTCCAGGACTACGCGGCTCATGGCTTCGACGGGATCGTCGACTTCCCGCCGCACGCCATCGTCGAGGGCGAGATCACCCGGCGGGTGACCCCGCTGCATCCGAACTTCACGGGCAAGGTCCATGACTATCCGACGGTGGCGCGGCACAAGCTGGACGAGCTGGCCGCCGTCGACGCCGCTTTCGTGCCGGGGGTCATGCCGGGCTGGGACAACCAGGCCCGCAAGCCCTGGGCGGGTCATGCCTTCCACAACGCCGATCCCGAAAGCTATCTGGGCTGGTTGTCGGGGGCCTTGGCCCACGCCCAGGCCAAGCATCCCAAGGGCCAGGCGATGGTGTTCGTCAACGCCTGGAACGAGTGGGGCGAGGGGGCCTATCTCGAGCCCGACCGCTGGTTCGGCCACGGCTATCTGCACGCCACCCGAACGGCCCTGGCGGCCTATCTCCCGCGCCTGACCGACGCTCATCCGGTCATCGCCAAGGCCCAGTCCGGCTTCGTCAAGCGCGCCCGAGCGGTGACCCTGCTCCACCTGTTCTATCCCGAGCTGATCGACTGGTTCGCCGAGCGCCTGGCCGCGACCGCCGACGGTCTCGATCTGATGATCACGGTTCCCGACAGCTGGAGGCAGGCCGATCTGGCCCGCGCCGCCCGAGCGTTCCCGACCGCGCATCTGGCCGTCGCCGAGAACCGGGGGCGCGACATCCGGCCCTTCGTCGAGAGCCTGCGCCGGGCGCGCGGCCTGGGCTATTCGGTGTTCTGCAAGGTGCACTCCAAGCGCTCGCCGCACCGCGAAAAGGGCGACGCCTGGCGGGCGGAACTGGTCGACGGCCTGCTCGGCGGCGAGGCGGCGGCGGCGGCCCTGCGCGCCTTCGACGAGGATCCTAGGCTGGGTCTTCTGGCGGCGTCCGAGGCGCGGATGCGGCTCGGCGATCCCGACATCATGGACAACAACCGCCCGGCCGTGGCGCGCCTGTCCGCGCGGCTGGGGCTGAAGCCCGTCCCAGAGACACCGTTCGCGGCCGGCTCGATGTTCTGGGGACGGACGGAGGCCTTCGCGCCTTTGACCGGCCTCTCGGACGCCGAGATCGGCTTCGAGCCGGAACTGGGCCGCGTCGACGGCACCACGGCGCACGCGATCGAGCGGCTGACCGCCGCCATCGTCGCGCGCGCCGGCTATCGCGCGAGCTTCGAGCTGTGAGCCGCGTGGGCCGGCTCGTCCGGCGGGTCGACCGGCGGCTGAAGGCCCTGGCCCCCGCGCCCCGCGGCGCGCCGACCGGGGTTCCCCTGACCATGGTCGCGGGCGGCGCGGGCATGTATCGGAATCTCTGGTACGCTCCCGGCGCCGGCGTGGCGTTCGACGATGCGGGCCAGGTCTTCGCCAGTCTCGCGCGGCCGGTGTCGAGCCTCGGGGCCGATCTGTCGCGCCTGCCCCACGTCACGCCGCGCGAGGCCGTCAACCTGTTCACCGCGCCCACGAACGCGCCCGAGATCGCGCGGGGGACGCTGTTCGCCGACGGGCGCGGCCTGCGCAACTATGCGCGTTTCCTGCTGGCCAATCTGCCCGCCGTCCTGTCGCTCGACGCGCCCGCGCTGATGCCCCCGCCCACGCGCTGGCAGGCGGATCTGCTGGATCTGATCGGCGTCATGCCCCTCGTGGTCGACGCGCCCCTGGTTCGCGTGGGCGAGGCGCTGCTGCCGCCGGAACCGGGCTTCCCCGCCGCGATCGACCCGCGCGTTCTCGAGATCCGCGACCGCGTCGCGGCCAGGGTCGAGGCCTGGAGCGAGCGGGAGCGCGTCTATCTCAGCGGCTATCACGCCGCCCGCGCGGTGATGACCGACGAGGCGGCGTTCGAGTGGGCGCTGGCCCAACGCGGCTTCGTGATCATCCGGCCCGAGACGCTGACCGTCCGCCAGCTCGTCGGGGTGCTGCGCGGCGCGCGCCTGGTGGTGTCGGCGTCGGGGACGGCCCTGGCGCACCTGTTGTTCTGCGCGCCGGGCGCCCGGGTGGTTGAGATCCAGCCGCCCGGAACCAGCAGCGCCTGGGGCCGCATCCTCGCCGAGCTGATCGGCGCGGAGTGGCATGGCTTTTCCGCCTCTGGACCGCGCGCGGTGATCGACACGCCGCTGGACCCCAGCCCCCGACCGGACACCGCCTTTTCCTGGAGCGTGGACGAGGCCTTCCTGCCGTTCCTGGACGCCTTGGCGCCGCCATGAGCGTCTGCGTCGATCTTTCCGGCGCGGATCGCCTCCCCCTCGCGCGCGCCCTCGCCGGCGCGGAGCGCGTGGCGCGCGCGCCCTTGGTCGCGGGCGGTCAGCCGGTTCGCCCGCGCGCCCTGGCCTGGCCCTGCGCGGGCGAAGCGCTGAACCTGCCGCACGCGCCGGGCGACCTGGCCGCGCCCGATGTCGACCTGCTGGTCGTCCGCCGCGCGGTGGCCGGCGGCGCGGGGGCTCACCTGAAGCTCGACGACCGCTTCGTCTATGCCGACGATCCGTACCCGTACTATGTCCGCCACTGGTGCGAGCACGACATCGCGCGGGCGGGTTGGGACTTCGACGCGCCGGTCGCCAGAAGCCTGGATCGCGCCTTCGTCATCACCCACTTCAACTATGTCTGGGGTCACTGGCTGACCGAGATGTATCCGAAGCTGTTCGTGATCCGCGCGCTGAACGCCGCCGGGGTCGTCGCGCCGCTGCTGCTGCCCGCGACCGCGCCGGCCTACGTGGCCAGGATCGCGCGGCGGATGCTGCCGGACCTGGAGATCGTCACCTACGATCCGCGCGACGAAGCGGTCGAGATCGGGCTCGCCCTGCTGCCGCCCATGCTGCACCGGAACTACGTGTTCCACGATCTGCTGCGCTGGGGCCTCGAACAGGAGGCGCTGACCTCGCCGCGGGCGGGCCGCCCCGAGGCGATCTTCGTCAGCCGGGGCGGGGTCCGCGCGCCGACCGCCTTTCGTGAGATGGCCAACGAGGCCGAGATCGAGGGGATCGCCCAGGAGATGGGCCTTGCCCTGTTGCGGCCCGAGACCCTGCCCTGGGAGGAGCAGGCCCGGATCTTCGCCGGCGCCCGTCTCGTCGCGGGCGAATTCGGCTCGGGCCTGCACAACGCGCTGCTGTCGCCCGAGGGCTGCCAGGTCGTGTCGTTGAACTGGGTGACGGACGTGCAGTCGCGGATCGCCAATTTCCGCGGCCACGACGTCGGCTACATCCTGCCCACCGACGGCCGGCCGAGGCTGTTCTCGGTCGAGGCCCAGGTCAACCAGCCCTTCACGATCGATCCCGCCGACTTCCGCCGCAAGCTGGCCATCGCGCTGGAGCGGGCCGAGACGCGAGCGGGCATGGCGGGCTGGAACGACGCGCCCGACGTTTAGGCGCCCCATGCGGCGCCTTGTCGTTTCCGGCGAGGCCTCGAGCCCCGGTGCCCGTCCAAATCGCGCGGCGCGGGGATGACGGGGTTCGCAGGCCCGTCATCTTGCGCTATGCACCCAAGCCCGCGACGCGCGCGGCCCGGTAGCTCAGCAGGATAGAGCAGCGCTTTCCTAAAGCGAAGGTCGGGGGTTCGAGTCCCTCCCGGGCCGCCAATAAAAATGTCGTTCCAACTTAATACGGACCCAATTCCAACTTAAGGCCGCCAATAATGCGAGGCGGTCGCATATGGGCGCCGAGGAGTGCGTAGCAGCGCCATTTGCTGCCGTTGGCCCGTCTCCAGGAAAGGGACATTCAGCGCCCTAGGCGCAGGAGTGAGACCGATCCGTAGCGGACCACAATGAGAATGGTAGAGCTTACCTTAAGCTGCGTGTCCTGCGGAGCCATCCACTCGTCCCGCCCGAGCCGATAAACGCGCTAAGATCGCATCTTCGATTACTGTTCTTCAGGTTGTCTCCTTAGTCAACTCCTAGGATCCTGCCGCCCCATAATCAAAACGATCGTCAACTCGCCCATTGCGGCGTCCCAGGGCGTAGGAGAGCGAAAGGGCAAATCTTCTGGCCATCGTTCGGCGTTCGGTTTGATAGTCAAAGTCCAGGCCGCGGACGTTCTCGCGCGTGGAGGCGTTGTCGAAGACATCCGCTACGGTCAGGGTCGCGAACAGACCGTCACCGAGTTTGCGGCGATAGCCTGCGTTGACCACGCGGAAGGCTTTGCGATCCCGCTGCTGGCCCAAGTTGGCGGCCAGTTGGACGACGCTGACCTGGATGAAATCGACTGCCGAGACTTTCCAACTGAGGTTGGCCTGCGCCGCCGGCGTGGTGTTGCGCCGCGTTGGAAGCCCAAGCTCGGGCCGTGGCTCGACCTTGTTCCAGCTGTACTGGCCCGTCAGCTTGTAGGAGACGGTTGAACCCAGCGATCCACTCGTGACCAATTCGACGCCACCCGTCGAGAAATCGCCGACGTTGGACTTGATTTCGAGCACGGAGCCATCCGTGAGCAAGGTGGAGGTGGCCTCGATCCTGTCGGTCTTTTTGCGATAATAGAGGGTGGCAAGGTAGTATCGCCCCCCCTTGTTGCGCTCGAGTTCGAGTTCGTAGTTACGCGATTTTTCCGGGCGCAAGTCACGCCGGCCGCTCGTGTACGAGAGCAGGCCGGAAAACTTCGCGAATTCGTCGTGGTCCGCGGGCCTGGGACGATCGACGCGTTCGGCGAAACTTCCGCCCAGGCTCCAGTCCTCATTCAGAGCGTATCGTAAGTGCAGCGAGGGATAAAGATCGACGTCTTGTCTCGACAGCCGGATCCCGTCCTGCTGGATCTTCCAGTCCGAGATTTCGAACCGCGCGCCTGGCTCGAACTCAAGCTTGCCCGCGGTGCGCTTGTAGGTCGCGTAGACTGACCCCGTTGTCCGGCGATATCGGAACGGATCGCTTCTCAGAAGCGCCAGGCCGCCGCGCTCGTCATAGCCGGTGTCCGCTTCGAGACGCTCAAGGTCGTTGCCAACCACAAGCTCCCCGCCGTTCAGAGCGTTCTTGTATTCGGCCTTGAGGGTCAGCGTTGTCTGGTCCAGCGACCGGCGCATGGCCTGGGTCCAATCACGGGCCGGGCTCAGAGCGTAGATATAGCTCTGGTTTTGAGCTTGATCCTCTGTCTGGCGCGACAGGCGAAGCCGCGTCAGCAGATAATGGTCTTGGCCGGACAAAGCATGGCGCAGGCTGACGGCGCCCCAAGCCAGGTCCCCGTTCCAACGGTCGTCATTGGCGCTCTGGAAGCTGTCGGCCCCAGCGCCGGAGCGGCGGCTTCCGTCGTAGGCGCCGGCGGTCTCGTTATGCTCCTGGACGCCAAAATATCCAGCTTCGAACGTCGCCTTGTCCTTGGGGTTTAATTGCCAACCCAGGTTCAGCGACCCTTCCGTCTGTTGGTTTCGCCGGTCGCTTTGGCTGGAGTAGCGATCTTGGTCCGGACTGACGCCGGAATGGAACGTCCGGGCCGTCGCCTGACTCTGCGTCAGCTTTCGAAGACGATGACTGGCGGTCCCCGTGAAGGAGAGCGGACCTTGGTTGGTCGTCTGGCTGATGCTGGCGTTATAGCCGCCCTTCGACGTCAGGCTGGCGCTCAGGTTGGTGGTGGATTGCCCTTGGCGCGCCGGTCGCGAGACCAGGTTGATGACGCCTGCGCCGCCTTCGGCCCCGAACGCGGCGGAGGGATTGGTCATCACCTCCACCCGACTAAACTGCGTGGCGCGCATCTGCTGCAACGCGTTGGCTTGGTTGCCGCCGTTGAGCTGCGGCGCCGGTTGGCCATCGATCAGGATGGTGACGCCGGTATCTCCCCGTAGCTTGACGACCCCTTCGGGATCCACCGACACCGAGGGAACGTTGGCCAGAACGTCGGCAATGGAACCCGACTGGTATTGAAGATCGCTCTTGATGTCATAGCTGCGGCGATCGACGGCGCTCTTCACGCGCGCGTTGCCAACGATGGTGACGCCCTTCACCTCGTTGGCCGGCTCACGTCCGGCCTGCTGGACTGGCGCGGCTAGCGTAGCCTGATCGCTCAACGCCGCCGCCGCGACGAACGCCACAAGATCAACAAGCATGTCCCCTCCGCAGGCGCCGTTGCGTGCGCCTTGCCGCCCAACCTTCCTCCTAAGGGGGAGTGCAGCCTTCGCACAATTTATAATTTTGTAATTTGCAATGCTATTATAGATTGTATCGCCGATCGGCACAGCTTGACCGACTTCAACCTTAGGAGAGGGGGACTAAGATGACGTACGATGTGTCTCGGATTGAGATCGGCAGCGATGGCCGCGTGGAGCTGAACGATCAAGACCTCCTAGCCATGGAAGGCCTCTACGACGTCACCACGGCGGGCGGCGGCGACGAGTCGATGAACGGGTCGGGGTGCGTCAACGATGGCGACTGCTCCACCACGAATAACAGCGAGCGGTGCACCAACACCGGCCATTGCTAAAGCCAGACAGGGCCTAGGCCTCACGGCCGATAGCTTTGGCGGAGCGCGCCGAGATGCGCTCGCAGCGACCGCTAGAGCCACGCTGACGGACGCCAGGCCTGATGTTGCGCCCGGAAATCCGCTCCCCCCCGAGACGGCGGGGTTTTTCTTGCGCCGATCGATAGAGCTTATGTTGCGAAGACGGGAGCTAAGTGCTCCACGAGCATGTTCTCTAGGCTCGACGCGTGGCTCAGCGAGTCCGGCGCCGGCGCCGGCGTGGTGGTCGGGGTCGCGGCGCGACCAGGCAGGGGATCCTGGCTTCTGGTCGCGCCGCGCCGGCGCGTCAGAACTTGGCGCTGAGCACCAGGCGCACGTCTCGGCCCGGCATGATCACCGAGTCCTTGTTCAGCGCCGTGGCGTTGCGGATGGTCTCGTTGGCCAGGTTGTGGCCGACCAGCAGGAGCGTGACGCCCGGCTTGGCCTTGAACGGCCGCCAGCGGACCTGGGCGTCGACCGAGGTGTAGCCGTCGGTCGCCAGGTCGGCCACGCCGACGTGATCCTGCTTGGAGACCGCCAGCACCAGGAAGCTGGCGTCGATCGGGCCGTTCTCCCAGTCGAGGCCGCCGCCGATCCGGCCCGGCTGAATGCGCGGCACGTCGCCCGCGCCGCCGGAGAACTTGGCCCGGACATAGTCGCCCAGCGCCTGGCCCGACAGCTTGCCGCCGGCCACGTCGGCGAGGGGGAAGAAGGCCTTGGCTTCCAGGCCCCAGAACCGCGCGTTGCGCTGGCTGTAGTTCAGCTCCTTGAGGCCGTCGGAAGCCCCCACGGCGCAGGTCCCGTCCTCGTCGCACAGACGTCCGGTCAGGGCGCCGTAGATGTAGTTGTCGAACCGCGCGGTCCAGGCCGAGGCCTCGATGCGGCCGGTCCCGCCGAACTTGTAGCGCGCGGTGGCCTCCAGCGAGTTGGCGCGCTCGATCTTGAGGTTCGGATCGCCCGTCTCGTAGGTCCCGGGACCATCGTGCGGCCCCTTGGCGAAGAGTTCGGTCTGAGCGGGGGCGCGCGCCGCCGACGCGGCCGTCAGGCCAAGCCGAAGGGCGTCCGAGGCCTGGTAGGTGAAGCCGGCCGAGACGCTGACCGGCGTATAGGCGCGCCGCGTCTGGACGCCGGAGGCCGGCGTGCCGTCGATGCGGATATGCTCGACCCGCGCCGCCCCTTGGAACTGCAGCGGCCCCACCGGCGCCTCGACGAAGACGAAGCCGGCGCCGCTGACCGTATGGGTCGGCAGGAGGTAGTTGGCGCCGTCGCCCAGAGCGCTGAACTTGCGGTCCTGGAACTGGACGCCCAGCGCGGAGGCCGACAGCGGGCCCAGGGCTCCGAACAGGGCCTCGGCCCGGCCGTCCCACTCCTTGTTGTTGAAGGTCGACAGCACCTGCATCGTGCTCGGGTCGATCTCGCTGTGGGTGTAGTTCGCGTAGCCGGCGTCGACGTTCAGGCGCTGCGCGACCCCGTCGCCCAGCTTGATCGAGGCGCCGAACGCGCCCTTGTCCTGCTTCATGTTGATGAACGTCGTGTCGGACGGGATGCCGTAGCGGGCTTCGTAGTGTGTGCCGCTGGCGCCGACCCGGCTGTCATCGCCGAAGAAGTACGACGCGCCGCCCGAATAGCCGTTGCCGTGGAACCACGAGTTGGGCTGACGGCCGTCGGGCGTTTCATAGTTGCTGGAGCGGCGGCCGAAGCCGTCGAGGTGCGCGGCGAACGGCCCTTGTCCCGCGTCGAGACTGACCGTGCCCTCGCCCGTCTTCGAGCCCGAGGCGTAGGCGGTCGTGGCCTCGCCCTCGACGCCGTCGATCGGCTTGCGGGGAATGCGGTTGTTGATGACGTTGACCACGCCGCCGATGGCCTGGCTGCCGTAGCGCAGGGTGGCCGCGCCGCGCACGACTTCGATGTCCTGGGCCGCCAGCGGGTCGATCGGCACGCCGTGGTCGGGGCCGACGTCGGAGACGTCCGAGCTGGAGAGGCCGTTCTCGGCCAGCTTCACGCGCTGGGCGTCCATGCCGCGGATCACCGGACGGCTGGCGCCGGCCGCGAAGCCCGTGCCAGCCACGCCTGGCAGGTTACGCAAGGCGTCGGCCAGGCTGGCCCCGCCGTTGCTGAGCACCTGGTCGCGCTTGACCTGTTCGACGATGGTCGCGAAACGGTCGGGATCCCCGCCCAGGGGCGAAGCGGTGATGACCACCTCCGACACCGATGAATGCCCCAGATCCTGGGCCATCGCCCCTCCGGCCCCCGCCAGAACGATCCCGGCGCCGGACGCCGTCAACAACATCGAACGCAACCGCATCGACCTTCTCCAAAAAACGCACGCCACAGCCGTGTATGTTATAGCGTAACATTATCCAAGCGGTTCTTTGGGAGACGCGGTCGACAACGCGCGGATAGAGGTTTTTCGATCACGATGCGCGGCGGGAGGCCATGGAACGAGCAGCGGCGCGTCCGCGAGATCGTCGTGGAGCCGTGACCGCGAGCGCAGAGCGAGGAGCCTACCGCGCGGCGACCGGGCCAGGGCGGGACTTGAGGCGATGTCCCACCTCGACGATGGCCGCGAGGGCGGGGATGAGCTCGCTCCCCAGCGGCGTCAGGCCGTATTCCACAGAGGGCGGCGAGGTCGGCATGACATGCCGCTCCACCACGCCCCGGTCCCGCAAGTCCCTTAAGCGCCGCGACAGCACCTTGGCCGAGACGGGCGGGATGTCCGCGCGGAGTTCGCTGAACGGGCGCGGCCCCTCGCGCAGATGCCAGATGACGTTCGGCGCCCAGGCCCCCGAAAACACCGCCATGCACGCGGTCAGCTCGCAGCGTTCGGGCGGCGGCGCGCCGCGGTTCTTGCGCATCTTGAGGCTCATGGAGAAGCCCTCGGTTACCGGGTGGAAACGCGATAATGCGGTATCCATCGGAAACCTGGTTGGCAACGGAAATCCCGCCGCCTAGGTCTGGCGCTCCCGGAGATTGGAGCCCGCCGATGCGCCCTATCCTCAGGCTCGGAGCCTTGCCTCCCCCGCGCGCCGAGGGGCACCGCGCGGTCCGTCGAGCCGCCGCATGAGCGCCGCCGCCTTCGCCGAGATCGCCCGGCTGCTCGCGGATTACTTCGACGGCCTCCATCACGGCGACGTCGAGAAGTTTGCGTCGGTCTTCCATCCGAAGGCCATCTACGCGACGGCCGATCAGCCAGCGTTCCTCCACAGAACCATGGAGGAATATCTGCCCATCGTCGCGGCTCGGCCGTCGCCCGCCTCGCGGGGGGAGCCGCGACGCGATCATATCGACGAGATCCAGTTGGCCGGCGCCAACACCGCGCTGGCGCGGGTTCGCTGTTCGATCGGCGGCGCGGACTTCGTCGACTTCCTGTCGCTGGCGCGCGCGGACGGCCAGTGGCGCGTGATCGCCAAGGTTTTTCAGATCATCGAACGCGAGGCCTGACAGGAGCTCGAATGCCGTACGTCAACATCAAGATCACCCGCGAGGGCGCCACCGGCGAGCAAAAGGCGCGATTGATCGCCGGCGTGACCGACCTTCTCGTGGAGGTGCTGGACAAGTCCCCGGCCACGACCTTCGTGGTGATAGACGAGGTGGCCCTCGAGGACTGGGGCGTCGGCGGCCTGCCCGTCGACGCGTACCGCCGCCGATCCGGCGGGGACGGACAGGAGCGGTAGGCCTTCGAGAGCCCCTTGGCTTTGGAGGCTCAGCGCCGCGTTTTGCGCGCGGCGAGCTCCTCGGGCGTCAGCTTGCGGATGTCGGTGACCGGGTAGCGCTGGATGCCGATCGAGCCGGGCACGATGATCGTCGCGTCCAGGCCCTGGCAGATCCACGAACTCCCGTGCGACTCGATGCCGATCCGCAGGCTCCAATCGATGTCGGGCGACGGGGCGAACAGCTTCAGGCGGTAGACGGTCCGGGGACTGACCGAGACGTCCACCGTCTCGTCGTCGACGACATTGAAGCCGTCGACATCCTGGGCGCGGAAGCAGGACCGTTCGGCCTTTTTCGGGGTGTCGGCCTGGGCGGGCGCGGCGGCGAAGACCGCCAGGGCGGCGACGGTGGGGATCAGAAAACGCATGTCATTGGCTCCTTGGAGCGCCCGCCGCCCGCATGATCGCGCGTCGGCGTCAAAGGTTCAAGTCTCGGCCCCCGCGTCCATAACGCGACAGGGGGATGCAGGGTCCCGAGCGCTTCAATGGTCGCCGCGGGCTTGCTTGTCGGCCGCCCACTTGACGGCCAGGATCAGCGCGCAGCCGACGACGCCGACCAGGGTGGTGGTCGCCAGCGGATGGGCGCCGCACCAGGGCGAGCGGACGATCAGGGTCCTCACGATGACCACATAGCCGGCCGCCACCGCCACCCACAGGACGTTGGCGGGCTTCATCGGGGCGGGGCCGGGTTTGGAGGGGCGCATCGGTGTCTCCTGTCAGGTCCGGCGGCGGGTCAGGCGCAGGATCGTCATGCCCGTGACGGCCGAGACCAGCGAGCCGGCCAGCACGCCGATCTTGGTCTCGTCAACCAGGCGGGGGTCCTGGAAGGCCAGGGCGCCGATGAACAGGCTCATGGTGAAGCCGACGCCGCACAGCACCGCGACGCCGTAGAGCTGACCGAGGGACGCGCCGCGCGGCAAGGCGGCCCAGCCCATCCGGATCAGGCCGAACGCGACCCCGAACACGCCGAGCTGCTTGCCGACGAAGAGGCCCACCGCCACGCCCAGCGGGACGGGGTCTGACAGGGCGGAAAGCCCGATCCCGGCGAAGGAGAGGCCGGCGTTGGCGAAGCCGAACAGCGGGGTGATCACGAAGGCCACCGGCTTGTGCAGGGCGTGCTCCAGCCGATGGAGCGGCGAGGCCTCGCCGTCGCGCAGCGGGATGGTCAGGGCCAGGGCGACGCCGGCCAGGGTCGCGTGGATTCCCGACTTCAGCACCAGGAACCAGAGGACGACGCCGACCAGCGCATAGGGCCAGAGGCGCGTGACCTTCAGGCGGTTCAGGGCGATCAGGACCGCCAACGCCGCGCCGGCGCCGGCCAGGGCCGGCAGGTGCAGCTTGGCGGTGTAGAAGACGGCGATGATCAGGATCGCCGCCAGGTCGTCCATGATGGCGATCGCGGTCAGGAACACCTTGAGCGAGGTGGGAACGCGCGGGCCCAGCAGGGCCAGGACCCCCAGCGCGAAGGCGATGTCGGTGGCCGAGGGAATGGCCCAACCGGCCAGGCTCTCTGGATGGCCTCGGTTGAAGGCCAGATAGATCAGGGCCGGCAGCGCCACCCCGCCCAGGGCCGCCGCGCCCGGCAGCAGCGCGTCGGCGGGCCGCGACAACTGGCCGTCCAGCACCTCGCGCTTGATCTCCAGCCCCACCAGCAGGAAGAACACCGCCATAAGGCCGTCATTGATCCAGTGCAGCACGCTCTCGTTCAGACGAACCGGCCCCAGCGCGAAGCCGAGATGATGCTCCAGAGCCCGGAAATAGGCCGGGGCCCAGGGCGAGTTCGCGACGATCAGCGCCAGGGCGGCGGCGGCCATCAGCGCATAGCCGCCGGCCGCTTCGTCCTGAAGGAACGCGCGCAACGTGCGCCGCCCGCGCAGACTGATGGCTTTCAGCGCCATGCCGCCGCGGCCTCGGGAAGCGGCGAGGGAGGAACCGGGCGACCGCGCCCCCGGCGAGCTTTCGTGGCGTCCATGCGAAACCGCGCCCCTTTCGAGCCTCGCAGCTAGCCCGGTTTGCCGGGCGGGGGCAATCGGAAGGGAAGAGGCGCCCGACGCGGAGCGCCCCCTCGGCGGTCTACGGATGAGCGGCGGCGTTTGAGACCTTATAGATGATCGGGATGGTGACCTTGCCGCCGGCGGTCGGTTTGCCGTCGAGCGAGGCCGGTTTCATCTGGAAATAGTCGGCCAGCCGCAGAGAGGCCTCGCCGAAGCCCGCCGCCGCGGGGCTTTCGGAGCGCACCTTGCAGTTCTCCAGATGGCCGTCGCGCTTGACCCGGCAGTCGATGACCGCACGCCCGTCGAGATTCGCCTTGGCGGCCTCCCCTGGATAGAAGCGCGCCAGGTCATTTCCCGTCGGCTTGGCCGACCAGTCTGGGGCGACGATCGTCGATTTGTGCGGCGCGGGGCTGGCGGCCAAGACCGCGCTGGCTCCCGCCAGGGCGACGGCGCCGGCCAGGGTCAGGCCGACGCGACGGCGCGCGGCGCTCGTGGAGACAAGGTTCAGCATCATCAGTCTCTCCTTCAGGGGATGGAGGCCGGCGGGCGGCCAATGGCAGCCGAACGGCGCGGGAAAGGTGGGCTCCATGGCCGCGCCCAGCAGCAGCTCCGCATAGAGCTTCCGATCGTTGGGGCGGGCGGCCGTGACGGCGGCGTCGCAGGCGATCTCCTGATCGACGCGGAAGCGGCGCGCGCCCAGGTGCGCCAGCGGATTGAACCAGGCCAGACAGCGCACGCCGACAACCAGGGCGTTGATCGCCGCGTCGCCGCGCGACTGGTGCGCGCGCTCGTGGTCAAGGACCAGGCGCCGCGCCAATCCGGTGAAGCGGACTTCGAAGTCGGCCGGCACGACGATGCGGGGTCTCATCGCGCCCAGCAGCATGGGGCCGCCGCCGCGATGTTCGCCTCGCAGGATCTCCGGTTCGCTTCGAAGAGGGCTGAGCCGGCCCAGCGCGCGCACGAACTGGATCTGTCTGGCCGCGAACAGCGCCGCCGAAGCGAGCACGCCGGCGGTCCAGATCGCCGTCAGGAGCGGGGCGAGTTCCGCCGTCCCCCGGGTCAGCGGCGCTACCGGGCCAGCGCCGGCCATCATCAAGGCGACGACCGGAGCGGTGACGTTGGTCCCCGCGCCGAGGGGGACCGCGCTGGCGGCCAGCCAGATCGGCGCGGCCAGCCAAAGCGCGTAGGCGGCCTGCGCGCCGAACCGCCGGCGGACAGGCCGGCGCAAGGCCAGGATCGCCAGGACGGCGAGCGCCAGCACGAGATTGCCGCGAAGCACCGCCGCGAGAATCCCGGCGCTCATTTGCCGATCCGCTCGATGAGGGCCTTCAACTCGGCGACGTCTTCTGCGCTGAGTTTTTCGCTTTCGGAGAAATGCGTGACCAGGGGCGCCAGGCGGCCGCCGAACAGTCGGTCCAAGAGGCCCTGGCTCTCGGCCCCGACATAGGTCCGACGCGAGATCGTCGGCGAATAGAGATAGCGCCGCCCCTCGGCCTGGGCGGTGATGGCCTTCTTCTTCAGGAGCCGGCTGATCAGCACCTTGACCGTGCCCTCGGTCCAGCCCTGCGGCTCGCAGATCTCGGCCATGATGGCTTCCGAAGTCAGGGGGCTTCTTTTCCAGAGCGCCTCCATGACCACGCTTTCCGCCGCGCTGATCTTGGGGTCCGTCATGGCTCGCCTTTCGATGACAAGTGTCAACGCGGGAACGTTGACACTTGTCATCGGCGGCGTCAAGGACGCTTCCGTCACGCAACGCGCAAACAAAAACGTCCCCCGCGTGCGCGAGGGGCGTTCTTAAGATCTGAAGCGGAAAGACCCGCCTTAGGCGGCCTTGACCAGCGACTTGGTCAGGATGCCGATGGCGGCTTCGCGGTCGATGCGCTCGATGGCGGCGACTTCGCGGGCCATGCGGTCCAGGGCCGATTCATACAGCTGGCGTTCCGAATAGGACTGTTCCGGCTGGTTCTCGGCGCGGTGCAGGTCGCGGACCACCTCGGCGATCGAGATCAGGTCGCCCGAATTGATCTTGGCTTCGTATTCCTGGGCGCGGCGCGACCACATGGTGCGCTTCACGCGGGCGCGGCCCTTCAGCGTGGTCAGGGCCTGGGAGACGGTGCCGCCCTCGGCCAGCGGACGCAGACCGGCCGTCTTGGCCTTCTTGGTCGGGACGCGGAGGGTCATTTTCTCGTGGTCGAAGGTGATGACGTAGACTTCGAGCGACATGCCGGCCACTTCCTGGGTCTCGATCGCCTGAATGCTGCCCACGCCGTGGGCGGGATAAACGACGTGATCGCCGACCGAGAATTCCAGACCGCTCTTGCTCATGTTCGTCCTCATCAATGCGGGTCCGCCGGACCCGAACACCGTCTTAACTTCCAAGCCAAAGGCGACAGGTTCCCGCTCCGCGGAATACTGGGCGCGGGGCCAAGCCTGTCAGGATTTGGAATAGACCTCTAAGACACCCTTCGCCTTCGATCGGGCGAGCCGGCTGGGATTGGCTTCTCGAACCGGCTTCTTCGACAAGACGGACAACCGCGAATAGCCGCAGCTGTCACGTCGGCGACGACATTAGCATAAAATTCAGCCCTATGAAAGGGTTGGGTCCAGACAAGCGGGCGCGCGCCGCCCAGCTTTCGCCTGGCGGTCGTGGTTCAGGGCCCGAAAATCGCGGTCGGGATCAGGAACCCTTGCCGGGCTTTTCGCTGAAATACTTCTCGTACTTGCCGGTCTCGCGCTCGAACGCCTCGCGGTCGGCGGGCGGTTCGCCCTTGACCGTGATGTTCGGCCAGACCTTGGCGTAGTCGGCGTTGATCTTCAGCCACTTGCCGTCGGCCTCGTCCTCGGTGTCCGGCTTGATGGCGTCGACCGGGCACTCGGGCTCGCAGACGCCGCAGTCGATGCATTCGTCGGGATTGATGACGAGGAAGTTCTCGCCTTCGTAGAAGCAGTCGACCGGACAAACCTCCACGCAGTCCATGAACTTGCAGCGAACGCAGGCGTCGGTGACGATGTAGGTCATCGAAAACTCGGATGTGGTCGGACGGGTGTCGGCGCGGGCGTTTTCGAAGTCCAGCGGCGGCTTGTCAATGCGGCTTGGCGGCCTAAGGGGCCAGGAAATCTCAAGGCGGACCCAGCGATCCGGCCCGCGCGACCGCGCTGGGCCGCGCCGCGTCGGGTCGTGCCGCGACGACGCGCGAACGGGGCGCAAACCATTTCTTATTGAACGAACCTGAGTATGCGGCCCGGGAAACGCCCAATAAAAACAATGTCGGGAAGCCGACTTCATGATGAGTGACCTCTTGGCTGTCCAAAACACCGCCGATGTCGACGGCGGCCGCCGCGGCATGACCAAGGCGCGCGCCCGGGCCTTTGGCGCGTTCGTTCGAGAGATTCCGTTCGCCGCCGCCTTGCTGGACCGCGATCTGGCGCTGGTGGCGGTCAGTCGGGAGTGGACCCGGCAGGGCCTGGCGCCGGACCTGAGCCTGGGCGACGACGCGGCGGCGGGCGGGCTGGTGGGACCCGAGGACGTCGGGGCCCTGTTCGCCTGCGCCGAGGCGGGCGTGGCCTTCTCGCGCTACGTCCCCACGATCGACGCCTCGGGCGCCCAGCACGTCTGGCGCACCGAGTTCAGCGCCTGCCGCGACGAGCTCGACGGCGGCCAGGAGCCCTATGCGGTGATGGTCACCGCGCGCGACGTGACCGGCTATGCCGAGGGCGTGCTGCGCGCCGAGCGCGACAAGCAGCGCCTGACCATGGCGCTGGAGCTCGATAACCTGCTGGTTCGCGAATACGACCTGCGGACCCACGAGATGTATTTCTCGGGCCACGCGCCCGAGCTGCAGAGGCTGTGCACCTTCAAGGACGATCCCTTGGAGATCGTGCATCCCGACGACCGCCAGCGCTGCGCGGACCTGGTCGCCACGCGCAAGCTGGGCGAGGCGCGGGTGTTCGAGTTCAAGCTGAACCGCGACGACGGGGTCGAGACCTGGGTCCGTTCGGTGGGCAAGATCTTCGTCGGCGCGGACGGCAAGCCCGAGAAGCTGGTCAACCTGTTCAAGGACATCACCGACCGCCGGCGGCAGACCGAGGCGATCGAGACCCTGGCGTTCAAGGATTCGCTGACCGGCCTGCCCAACCGCGCGCTGTTCCAGCACCGCTTCCAGGAAGCGGTGACGGCGTCCGAGACCCTGGGCGAGATGTTCGGCCTGATCATGATCGACGTCGATCATTTCAAGGACATCAACGACACCCTGGGCCACGACGCCGGCGACGCGTTGCTCAAGCGCCTGGCCGGCATGCTCCAGCACGCCTTCCGCGCCGGCGACACGGTCGCGAGGCTGGGCGGCGACGAGTTCGCGGTGATCCTGCGCGGCCTGCGCGGCGAGGCCGACATGACCCGGCCGATCATCAAGCTGCAGGACCTGCTGCGCCGCCCCATCGAGCACGGCGGCCGCAGCTTCACCGCCAGCGCCAGCATAGGCGCGGCCCTGCACGGCGACCCCGACGCCGATCCGGCCCACATGATCAAGAACGCCGACATCGCGCTCTATCGGGCCAAGGCCGCCGGTCGCAACCGCAGCGTCGTGTTCGAGCCGTCGATGCGGTCGGAGGTCGAGCGGCGGCTGGAACTGCTGCGCGACGTGCGCGTGGCCCTGGACGACAACGAGTTCACCCTGTTCTACCAGCCGGTGGTCGACATCCGCGAGAACCGGGTGGCGGGCTTCGAGGCGCTGATGCGCTGGGTGCATCCGGAGCAGGGGGTGCTGACGCCGGCGCGCTTCATGCCGGCCTTCGAGGACCAGGACCTGTCGCTGAAGCTGGGCGACGTCGCCTTCGAGGCCGCGCTTGCGCAGATGCGGGCTTGGCTCGATCAGGGCGTCGAGTTCGGCCGCGTGGCGGTCAATATCAGCTCGGCCCAGTTCCGCTCCGGACGACTGGCCGAGGAGATCCAGGAGCGCCTGGCCCGCTGGAACGTGCCGTGCGAGCGCCTGACCATCGAGGTCACCGAGAACGTCTATATGGGCTGGGGCTCGGACCTGGTCAGCGAGACGGTCCGCCGCCTGCACGAGGCCGGCGTGATGATCGCGCTCGACGACTTCGGCACGGGCTATGCCAGCCTGGCCAACCTGCGCCAGTTCCCTATCGACCGGCTGAAGATCGACAAGTCCTTCGTCCAGAACGCCGAGGACGAGGCGATCGTGAAGGCGGTCATCACCCTGGGCTCGTCGATGGGCATGAAGGTCGTGGCCGAGGGCGTCGAGGACGCCGCCCAGCTGAAGGCGCTCGAGCACTATGGCTGCGACCAGGTGCAGGGCTATCACTTCGGCCGCCCGATGCCGGCGAACGAGGTGGCGGAGTTTTTGAAGGGGTTTGGCGGCTGAAGCCCTTCCCCCATCAAGGGGGAAGGGAGTGGTCTAGCCCTCCACCGCCTCGTACAGCCCCCGCGCCTCGGTCGCCGGCCCGCGGCGTTCGCCGCAGTCCAGGATCCGGATCGAGACGACCCGGCCCGCCAGGGCGAACACCAGCACGTCGCCGGGCTTCACCGTCCGGGAAGGCTTGTCGATCCGGCTCTCGGCGCCGGCGCGGGTCAGGCGGATGCGGCCCTCGTCGACGAACTTGGCCGCCAGGGACCGGGTCTTGAAGAAGCGCGCCCGCCACAGCCAGACGTCGGCCCGGGCGCCGTCGTTCGGGGACGTGGCGTCGCTCACGACGCGGCCTGACGCGGCGCGGCCGGCTTGCGGCGGCGCGGACGCTTGCGACGCGCGGGCGGCGGCGGTTCGGTCAGCTTGGCCAGGGCCGCGAAGGGCGAGTCCGGCCGCGCCTTGACCGGCTTCTGCTCCAGCTTGGCCGCGCCGCGCCGCTTCCACACGATCGGCTGGTCCGGCTTGGCGCGGATGGCCGGCGTGTAGTCCAGAGCGCGCAGGATCGCCGCGCCCTGCTTGGCGGTCCAGCCCAGGCTCGCCAGGGCCGCGTCGGTCAGCACGACGCCGCCTTGCTGCTGGGCGTCGCGGAGCAGGCCGTCCAGCGTCTCCAGCGCCTCGACCGGAACGCTGAACCCCGCCACGGCGCGCAGGCCGCTGGCCGACAACTCGCGAGCGCTGGGCTCGGGCGAGGGCAGGGGCTCCAGGGTCGAAAGCGCGCCGCGCCAGCCGGTCGGGTTCAGCGCCCGGGCGCAGGCCACGGCCTCGGCCCGGATCACGCCGGGGCAGTAGAGGCTGAAGGCGCCGATCCGCACGCCCAGGCTCTTCAGCGCCCGGCGCTCGGCCTGGCTGAGGGCCTTCAGTTCCGGGTCGACCGGGCGCTTGTCCAACACGCCGCCAGCCTCCAAGAGGCGGTGGGCGACGCCGCGCGGCAGGCCGCGCAGCTCGCCGCCGGCCAGGGCGCGCTCCAGTTTGCGCAGCGGGGCCAGGCGCCTGTCGACCTCGGCGGCCAGGAAGGCGTCCAGACGGCGTTCGGCCCGCTCGCGGGCGGCGGCGGGGCCCAGCTCGCCCAGCAGGCGGG
>NZ_CAMQSF010000038.1 GCF_947036865.1 uncultured Caulobacter sp.
CACACCTCACTCTGGCACGTAGATGCCGTCGGGGGGCGTCCACCCCATCACCCTTTCGCCCCCTACCCCTCCCCCTCGCCCTTCTTCCGCTTGCACGGCTTGACGATCACCTTGTCGATCCGGCTGCCGTCCATATCCACGATCTCCAGATCGAAGGCGCCGATCTCGACGTGTTCGCCCTCGCTCGGGATGCGGCCCAGGCGGTCGAGGATCAGGCCGGCCACGGTGTGGTAGCCGCCGTCGGCCTCGAAGTTCTCGCCGAGGTGATCGTTCAGCTCCTGGATGTCGAGCCGGGCGTCGATCAGCCAGCTGCCGTCCTCGCGGCGGATGATGCGGGTGTCATCGTCCTCGTGGTTCTCCGGGAAGTCGCCGGCGATCATCTCCAAGAGGTCCAGCGGCGTGATCGCCCCCTGCAGCGAGCCGAACTCGTCGACGACCAGGGCCATGTGCAGGCTGGTCTGCTTGAAGACCTGCAGCGCCTTCAGCAGCGACATGGTCTCGGGGATGGCGACCGGCTGCTGGACGTGGGCCTTCAGGTCCAGGGGCTCGTCGCCGAGACAGGCGTCCAGCAGATCCTTCTTCAGGACGACGCCGATGTCGCCGTCCAGGTCGTCCTCGGTGGCGACCAGGATGCGCGAGTGGGCGCTGGCGCGGATCTCGGAAAGGATGGTGGACGGATCGTCGGCCAGCGACACCCAGAAGAGGTCGCGGCGCGGGGTCATGGCCACGCGGACCGGCCGGTCGCCCAGGCGCAGCACCTCCTGGATCATCGAGCGCTCCTCGGGCTCGATCAGGCCGGCGTCGGCGCCCTCGGCCAGCACGGCCTCGACCTCCTCGGTGGTGACGCTGCTGTTGCGCTCGTCGCGCACGCCCATCAGGCGCAGCACGCCCGCCGTCGACACCGTCAGCAGGGTGACGAACGGGCGCAGGGCCGTGGCGACGAGGGCCAGGAACGGCGACATGCGGCGGGCGATGACGTCGGGAAAGATCAGGGCCAGGCGCTTGGGCACCAGCTCGCCCAGGATCACCGACACATAGGTCAGGCCGATGACCACGATGGCCGTGGCGATGCCTTCGGAATATTTGGCGACCGCCGGGAAGCTGGCCTCGAGCCACTTGTCCAGGGCGCCGGCGATGGTGGCCTGGCCATAGGCGCCGGCGAAGATGCCGATCAGGGTGATGCCCACCTGCACGGCCGACAGGAACCGGGTCGGGTGCTCGGCCATCTCCAGCGCCAGCTTGGCGCCGCGGTCGCCGCGATCGGCGAAGCCTTGCAGCCGGGCCTTGCGGGCCGAGACCACCGCCAGTTCGGACATGGAGAAGACCCCGTTCAGCAGAACGAGGAGAAGGACGACGACGAGGGCGACGAGGATCATGGCCTCAGGGGGAAAGGCGTCACGGCGCCGGACGGCGGCCGCGCCGGGCGGCGAAGGGCCCGGCTCCGCCACTATACAAAGAAAAGCGCGCTCGCCCATAGAAAGGCCGCGGCGCCCTCCGAACAACGGTCGATCGGCCAAACGAAAGGGCGGCCCGTCGCCGAGCCGCCCTCCGTCAATTCAGACCGTGATCTGGATTTAGTACTTCACGCGCAGTTCGATGCCGTAGGTGCGCGGCGGGTTCAGGTTGCCGTAGTCACCGATGGTGCCGCGGTTGGCGGCCGAGACGCGGTAGACGTGCGTCTCGTCGAGCAGGTTGCGGGCCCACAGCGACAGGCTGGCCGAACCGGCGTCGCCCATGGCGATGTCGGCGAGGGTCAGGTTGCCGTTGACGATGAAGCTGCTGTCACCCTTGACCGCGACGTTCTGGACCAGCTTGCCGGTCGGCGAGACGTCGGCGAACTCGCTCTGGAACGAGTACTGGGCGTCGGCGTAGTTGGCGTCCAGGTGGGCGCGGACGGTCATCGAGCCGACCGGATACTTGAAGTCGACATAGCCCGAGGCGGCGTTCGGCGGCGTGTAGACCACCTGCACCGGGAACGGCGAGCCTTGCGGCACGTCGGTGTTGCCCAGGTAGGGGAACGGGGCGGCCGGGATCTTCACGTCGGTATAGGCGTACGAGGCGCCGATCGTGACGTTCTCGGTGACGCGGGCGGTCAGTTCGGCTTCGAAGCCCTTGATCTTCGACGTGCCCTTGGCGTTCGCCGTGTCCTCGGTGTGAGCGCCGAGGGTCGGGCTGCCGGGGGTGGTGTCGACGTTGTCGAAGTCGATCTGGGTGTTCTGACGGTCCATTTGGTAGGCCGCCAGGTTCAGGCGCACGCGGTTCTCGAGGAGATCCATCTTGGCGCCGATTTCGTAGGCCTTGACCTCTTCCGGACCGAAGGCCTGGAAGGCCGACGAGCGGTCGTTGGCGCCGCCGGCGCGGTAGCCGGTCGAGTACTTGGCGTACAGGTTGATGCCTTCAGCCGCGTCGTACGACACGTTCACCAGCGGGTCGAAGCGGCCCTTGTCGTAGGTGAACTTGAAGTTCGTGGCGCGGCCGTTGACGACGTACAGCGTACCGTCGCGCTTGTCCTTGGTGTAGCGGCCGCCGACGGTCAGGTGAACCTGCTTCATCGACTCCGGCGTGAAGGTGCCTTGACCGTACACGGCGTAGCTCTCGGCGTCCGCCTGGCTGGCGCGGGCCAGGAAGCGGGTGCTGCGCTGCCAGCCCTGGGTGGCCGAGGTGATCGGGCCCGTGCCGAAGCTGCCGTAGGCCGAACGGATCGTGTAGGCCGTGCCGTCGGCGTTCCAGGTGTTGGTCAGCGGCGTCGAGGCCGATTCCTTGGCGTGTTCCTTGAAGTAGTACAGGCCACCGACGTAGTTGAAGGTGTCGCCCACATCGCCGACCGCCTGGAATTCCTGGCTGTACTGGTACTGATAGAGGTCCGACAGGCTGTAGCGGCCGAAGTTGGCGCCCGGCGCGAAGACGTTACGGGCTTCGATGCCCGAGTTGTCCCACTGGTTGGTCGCCACGGCGCGAGCGGCCGTGATCGAGCGCAGCTGCAGGTTCGGCGCGACGTTGTACTTCAGGGTGGCCATGGCGCCGCCCGTCTTGTCGACGCTGGGCTGCTGCACGGTGCCGATGTCGGAGATGCGCTGACGATCGCGGCCCACGCGCACCAGCGGCGAGAGCGGGTTGATCGTGCCGGCCGGCGCGGCGGCCGCGGCCGTGACTTCGGCCAGGGTGCGGACGCGCTTGCCATAGGGGTTGTAGTTCAGCAGCTGGCTGAAGAACGGGGTGTTCTCGTCCTTCGAGTAGTCGACCGAGAGCAGGGCGCTGAACTTGTCGTTCGGCTTATAGAGGCCCGACAGGCGGGCGCCGGTGCGGTGATACTGGTTCCAGCCGGCTTGGCCTTCCATCGGGTTCTTGGTCGTCGGGTTCTGATGCTGGATCAGGCCGTCGAACTTCAGCGACAGATTGTTGAACTCTTGGAAGTCCTGGTGGAGCTCCAGGCCGTAGGCGCCGTAGTTGCCCATGCCGGCGACGATGCGGCCGCCCGCTTGGCCCGTCGGGGCCTTGGTGACGATGCTGAGGGCGCCGCCTTCGGTGTTACGGCCGAACAGGGTGCCTTGCGGACCGCGCAGGACTTCCAGGCGCTCGATGTCGAGCAGGGCCGAGTTCAGGCCTTGCTGACGGCCCAGGTAGACGCCGTCGATATAGACGCCGACGCCTTGGTCACGGGCGGTCTGGTTGGCGTCGAACGGCACGATGCCGCGGATGCCGATGGTCAGGGCCGACTGGCGGGCTTCGAACGTGGCGACGCGCAGCGACGGGATGGCGCCGTCGGCGAGGCTGATCAGGCTTTCGGCGTGGCGGTCGGCCATGGCCGTGGCGCTCAGCACCGAGACGGCGATCGGGGTCGATTGCAGGTTGGTTTCGCGCTTGGTGGCGGTGATGACCACTTGCTCGAGCGCCGTGTTGTCGGCGGCGGCGGCGGTGGTGTCGGCGGCGTAGGCGGCCGAGGCCGTCGCCATCACGAGAGCGACGATCGCCGCGCCTTCGAAATATTTCCGCATAGGAAGGGGTCCCCTTGTTGGTTGGCCAGGGGAATAAGCCGGGAGCAATGATGCTTCAGTGACGGCTGTGTGTACGTTTTAAGACGTGATAATTTTGCGCCACGGTCGCGTAATGGGCGATCATCGTCCGTGCCGTTTCGAGACATCGCGGCGGCCGGCGCCGGTTCGCGGAGAAGCGGACGCCGGGAGGACAAATCTCCGCCTCTATCGCCGTCGCCGGATCGGGCGTCCCTTAAGGCTATTACCTGAAAAGTTACCGACCGAAGACTCCGGAAACTAATATTGTCTCTTGGAGACGGAGATATCGTCTTCCGGGGATAGGTCGCGGGGTCGTGGCCGGCCGCCGGCGGCCACGCGCGAAGCTTGGCGAGATTTTGGCCTTCCTCGCCGATGACGTGTCGGAGACGGGCCGGATCGGCGCCCGCCGGTCCAGCGCTGTCACAGCAGCCGCGTGCGGATCACCTGGGACAGAAGGTCGATCAGCGACACCGCCACGACGATGACCAGCACGATGCAGCCGGTCTGGTCGAACTGGAACGCGTTGATCGAGTCGATCAGGATCTGGCCGATGCCGCCCGCCCCGATCAGGCCCAGCACCGTGGCCGCGCGGCTGGAGGATTCGAATCGATAGAGCGCGTAGCTGGTCCACAGCGGCGCCACCTGCGGGATGACGCCCCAGGCGATCTCCTGCAGCTTGACGGCCCCGGTGGCGCGCACGCCCTCGACCGGGCCCTTGTCGATCGACTCCACGGCCTCGGCGAACAGCTTGGCCAGGACGCCGCCGGTGTTGATCATCATCGACATCACGCCGGCGAACGGCCCCAGGCCCACGGCGGTGATGAAGATCAGCGCCACCACCAGGTCGGGGATCGAGCGGATCAGATCCAGCACGCGGCGGACCGGCTGCTGGATCCACCAGGGCGTGATGTTGCGCGCGCCCAGGAGGCCCAGCGGGATGGCCAGGACCACCGCCAGCGCCGTGCCCCAAAGGGCCATCTGGATCGTCTGCCACATCTTGGCGATGATCAGCGGCCAGTCCATCGACATGAACAGCGCCGGATCGGTGAACGGCTTGAAGAACAGCCGGGCGAAGCCGCGCGTCCGCTCGGTGTCGGTGAACAGCTGCGGAAACTTGTCGATCTCGGCGGGCTTGAAGCTGACGATCAGCAGCAGGACGACGCCGCCCCACAGGGCCGTGTCGAAGGCCAGGGCCGAGGTCGACCGCTTGGGCGGCGGCGGGACGCCGCCGCTCTTGGCGATGTCGCTCATCGAGGACCTCAGCTGGCCGGCGTCGCGGCGACGCCCGCCTTGCCCTCGGCCGCGACGCGCTCGGCCTTGATGCCGTCCAGGGCCTTCTGCGCCGCCTCGATCCTGGCCTTGTCGCCGGCTTCGCGGGCGAGGCCGAGGTTTTCGGTCGCCTCCATCTCGCGCACCACCAGGAGGTGGGTGTCGTCCGCCGGCTTGAAGCCGCCGATCGACAGCTTCTTCAGATAGCCGCGCTGCTGCTCGGCCTCCGGCGTGTCGCCTTGCGCATAGGTCAGGAAGAACTGACGCAGCTTTTCCTTGACGACGGGGTCGAGGTCCTTGCGCCAGACGATCGGGTCCTCCGGCAGGGTCGGCGACTGCCAGATCACCCGCACCTTGTCGACGACGCCCTCGCCGCGAGCCTTGGACAGGCCGATGGCGGTGGAGTTGTTGGTCGCCGCGTCCAGCTTTCCGTTGGCTACCGCGAACAGGTTCGCCTGGTGATTGGCGCTGATCACGGTCTTGAAGCAGTCCTCGGGCTTCTTGTTGGCCGGGATGAACACATAGGTCATCGGCGCCAGGGTGCCCGAGGTCGACTTCTTGTCGCCGATGCCGAAGTTCAGCGTCTTGTCGCACTTCAGAAGGTCCTGGACCGTCTGGATCTTGCTGGCGGCCGGGACGATGATCACCGACTTGTAGCCGTCGACGCCCGACGGATCGAAGGTGCGGGCGAAGACCTCGCCGCCCGAGCGACGCACCGCCTCCAGGCCCGACTGGTTGGAGAACCAGCCCACATCGGTCTGCTTGGCGCCCATCGCCACGATCAGCGACGAATAGTTGGTGGAGTAGAAGGCCTTCACCTTCAGGCCGGTCTGCTTCTCCATGTCGGCCAGGATGGGCTTCCAGTAGCTCTCCATGTTCTGGGCCGACTCGGTGGATAGGATCGAGAAGACGATCGTGTCCTTGCCGGCCGGCGCCTGGGGCTTCTGGCCGCACGAGGCGAGCGCCAGGGCCGCGAGGCCGAGGGCCGACAGGCGGGCGGCGGCGACGAGGGCCGAACGACGGCTGATCATTGCGGGGCTCCTTCCCAGAACACGTCCTCGAATTCCGGGCCGTAGATGTCGATGAGTTTGTCACGCGTCAGGCCGGACGCCGGGCCGTCATAGACCTTCTGTCCGGCCTTCAGGGCCACGACCCGGTCGCAGTAGCGAAGGGCGTAGTCCACCTGGTGCAGGGTGACGACGACCGTCAGGCCGTCGCTT
This sequence comes from uncultured Caulobacter sp., assembly GCF_947036865.1. Taxonomy (GTDB): domain Bacteria; phylum Pseudomonadota; class Alphaproteobacteria; order Caulobacterales; family Caulobacteraceae; genus Caulobacter. Next base: position 6,503 of record NZ_CAMQSF010000038.1, read on the forward strand.
TGATTGAGATCACGCAGGATCTCCATGACCTTGCGGGCCGAGACGGGGTCGAGCGAGGCGACGGGCTCGTCGGCGAGGATGACCTTGGCCCGCTGGACCAGCGCCCGGGCGATGGCCCCGCGCTGCTGCTGGCCGCCCGACAGGGTGTTGGCGCGCTGGCCGGCGTAGTCGGCGACGCCCACCCGGGCCAGGGCGGCCATGGCCCCCTCGCGCGTCTCCCTCGGCCACAGGCCCAACAGGCCCCGCGTCGTCGAGACCCGGCCAAGGGCGCCGAGCGCGACATTGCTGAACAGCGACAGCCGGCCGACCAGGTTGAACTGCTGGGCGATGAAGCCGATGCGGACCCGCGCCTTGCGAACCTCGCGCGAGACCTTGCCGCGCGCCTGGACCGGAGCGCCGAAGGCGGTGATGGCGCCGCCGTCGTCGATCGTCTGCAAGCCGTCGATCGAGCGCAGCAGCGTCGATTTTCCCGAGCCCGAGGGGCCGATGAGCGCGATCATCTCGCCCCGCGCCACGTCGAGGGAGACATTGTCCAGCGCCCGTCGCGACCCGAAGGTCTTGGAGGCGGCCTGGATGGAGAGAACAGGGTCCGACGTCATGGTCGGGGCGAATCCTTAACGCGGTTTCCAGGCTTGGGAAATGCGTTCTCCGGTTTGCGAGCCGCGCGCAATGAATTTGTGACGCCCCGGCGCCGAATTCGGGTCCGGCGGGCGATCGAAGGCCCCTCGCTTTTGGGCGCCGAAACGGCCCCGGAACGGCCAAATCGCTCGCCCCTTCGCCCCCCGCGCCGCGGCGCCGCAAGGCCTCTCGGAGCCTTGCGCGAAAAGGGTCTTTACATCCCCGAACAATGCCCCTATTTCGCACGGCTCCGGCGGACCCGAAGTCCTACAAGCGCTGCTAACGCCGGCCTGGGTTTAACTTCCAACAGGGGGTTACGTGAATTGCACACGTACCATACGCCCCTGGACCTGGTCCGCGAGCGGTCGCCGGAACGTCCTGTCGCCATGGTGCGACCGGACGCGGTGGCGGTAGCGGCGCGCTGGTTCCAGTCTGAATTCAAAGGCGACGTCTTCTACGCCGTAAAGGCTAACCCGTCGCCCTGGCTGATCCGCGAGCTGGCTCAGGCCGGCGTGCGCTCGTTCGACGTCGCGTCGTTGAACGAGGTCGAGCTCGTGGCCAACGAGGCCCCTGGCTCGCGCATGGCGTTCATGCACCCGGTCAAGAGCCGCGTGGCCATCTCGGCCGCGTACTTCGATCACGGCGTGCGGACCTTCTCGTTCGACACCCACGACGAGCTGGCCAAGATCCTGGACGCCACGGGCCAGGCCAAGGACCTCAACCTGATCGTCCGCATGGGCGTGCAGGCCGAGGGCGCGGCCTACAGCCTGTCGGGCAAGTTCGGCGTCGAGGCGCACAACGCCCCGGCCCTGCTGCTGGCCGCGCGCCGCGCCACCCAGGACCTGATGGGCGTCTCCTTCCACGTCGGCAGCCAGTGCATGCGCCCGACGGCGTTCCAGGCGGCGATGGCCCAGGCCAGCCGCGCCCTGGTGCGCGCCGGCGTGCTGGCCGATGTCGTCGACGTCGGCGGCGGCTTCCCGTCGATCTATCCGGGCATGGTCCCGCCGGATCTCTCGGAGTACCTGGCGGCCATCGACCGCGGCTTCGCCGAGATGATGGTCCACGAGACCACCGAGCTCTGGTGCGAGCCGGGCCGCGCCCTGGTGGCCGAGGCCTCCTCGCTGCTGGTCAAGGTCGAGCTGAAGAAGGGCGACGCGCTCTATCTGAACGACGGCTCGTACGGCTCGCTGTTCGACGCCGCCCACATGAAGTGGCCCTTCCCGGTCAAGCTGTATCGCAAGAATGGGGAAGTGGTGGAAGAGGGCCTCAAGCCCTTCCGCTTCTACGGCCCGACCTGCGACAGCGTCGACCACATGCCCGGCCCGTTCTACCTGCCGGAAAGCGTCGACGAGGGCGACTATATCGAGATCGGCATGCTGGGCGCCTATGGCGTGGCGATGAACACGCGCTTCAACGGCTTCGGCGAGACCGACACCGTCGAAGTCCAGGACGCGCCGATGGCCTCGATGTACGGCCTGGCCAAGCGCTCGATCCCGGCCGTCCGCCAGGAGGCCGAGGAGCGCAAGATCGTCCGGTTCTCCCGCCCGAAGGGCGCGGCCGGCAAGCGCAAGCGCCGTCGCTGAGGTCGGCGCGGTTTAGAACGCGTTCAAAGGCGGGGCCCAGGCCCCGCCTTTTTTCGTTTCGGGAGCCCCTTTGGATCTCGGCCGTTCGGCGAGCGTCGGCGGTCTGGACTTTTCTCGCCCGCCCGCACACACCTTAGGTAGGGCCAGGTTGGGGGTGCGCGTGAAAGCATTGGTCGACAAGTTGCGGGGCTGGCCGCTGGCGGTCCTGGTGATCTCGCTCGCCACGGCGGTGCTGCTGCACAAGCCGCTCGTCCAGGGGACGGGCTGGAGCCACAGCTACTTCTTCAACGCCTCGTGGGTGCTGGGCTTCAACGACGCCCTGCAGCGGGGCGAGTTTCCGCCGCGCTGGCTGCACGACGGCTTCAACGGCCTGGGAGCCCCGTCCTTCTACTACTATCCGCCGCTCGCCTTCTACGTCACCGCGCTGGTGCGCGGCGTCGCGGGTCCGGGCATGGACCATTCGCATCTGATGGCCTGGGGCGCCTATCTGACCACGGCGGCCTCGGGCCTGGCCATGTTCGCCTGGCTTCGCGACAAGGCGGGCGCCGGGTGGGCGCTGGCCGGGGCGCTGGCCTATGTCTTCGCGCCCTATCACCAGATCGACGACTTCGTGCGCGGCGCGATGGGCGAGACCACCGCCTACGCCGCCGTGCCCCTGGTCATGCTCACCCTGGAGCGCACGGCCCGCTCGCGCCGCTGGATCCCCGGCCTGGGCTTCGCCTTCGCCGCCCTGATCCTGTCCCACCTGGTCATCGCCATGCTGGTCAGCGTCAGCGTCCTCTCGATCTACGCCGCCTGGCTGGTCCTGACGGCGCCGAAGGCCGAGCGGGCGGCGGTCGTGCTCCGTTGCGGCGCCGGCGCCCTGTTGGGGGTGGCGATGGCGGCCAGCTATCTGGGTCCCGCGACGCTGATGCAGTCCTACGCCTCCCTGCAGTGGATGTGGAACGCGGGCGCCTACGACCCCTACAACTGGGCGCTGCTGCGGCCGGATCTGTGGCCGTTCCGGCCGTTCTCGGTCTCGATGGCCTGGCTGGGCTGGGGCACGGGGGCCCTGGGCCTGGCGGCCGTCCTGGCCGCGGTCGGCAGGACCCTGCCCGCCAAGCTCGCCGAGGCGGCCCTGTGGGGCGGGATCACCCTGTTCGGCCTTCTGCTCTACGCCCTGCCCTGGGTGTGGCACGGCCCGACCGGCCTGCTGCTGGGCAAGGCCCAGTTCGCCTATCGCATCCTGCTGGGGATGGAGTTCGCCGCCGTCACCGGCGTGGTCCTGGCCGCCGCCGGCGGTCGCTGGGTCCGGCTGCTGGTGCTGGTTCCCCTGTGCCTGATCCCCCTGAAGCACGGCTACGACATCAACGCCGGCGACATACGGATGCACCTGGTGCAGAACGGCGACCTCAGCGACGAGATCCGGGGCATGATCGCCGCGCGCCGCACGCCTCAGGAGCATCTGCCCCAGGGCGTCGACATCGCCTCGCCGCGCTTCGCCGATCCCAGCTTGATGAGCGGGTTCTCGGACGTGCCGATGGCCGCGGCCAAGGACCCCGGAGCCCAGATCACCAAGACCGGGGTCATGCCCGACGGCACCGTCGTGGTGATCATGCGCGCGGCGCGGCCGACCCTGGTGGTGCTGCACCGCTTCTACTATCCGACCTGGCACGCCTATCGCGTCCAGCCCGGTCGCGATCCCGAGGTCGCGGTCGAGGCCTCCGGCGGCGAGCGCCTGCTGGCGTTCCGCGCCGACGCGGGGGTCAACACCTACCGGATCCGGATCGAGCGCTCGCCGCTGGAAAAGGTCTGCGACACCCTGTCGCTGCTGGCCATCCTGGTCGGATTGGCGCTTTTGGCGCCGAGCCTGATGGAAGGACTTAAAAAATTTCGCAAAGCCGCTATATAGCCGCCCTCATTCGAAACACCCCCTCGCCGGTCGCTCCGTCCCGGCGGTCCTAGCGGGTCACGACGGGCGCTCACACTCAGAGGATTCTCTGTCATGAACGCTCCCGTTCCGAACACCAAGGCCGAGCTGCTCCAGAAGACCGTCGAGCACGTCGACATCACGTCCTACGACGCCCGCCCGATCATCGACTCGATGCGCAAGATGTCGTTCAGCTCGCGCGACACCGCCCGCGCGGCCGACATCTTCAACATGGCCCTGGCCGACAAGGGCTGCTCGACCTGGCTGATCCTGGCCGGCTCGACCTCGGCCGGCGGCTGCATGCACGTGTACCGCGACATGGTGAAGAACGGCATGATCGACGCCGTGGTCGCCACCGGCGCCAGCATCGTCGACATGGACTTCTTCGAGGCCCTCGGCTTCAAGCACTACCAGGCCGCCGGCCCGGTCGACGACAACGTCCTGCGCGACAACTATATCGACCGCATCTACGACACCTATATCGACGAAGAAGAGCTGCAGGCCTGCGACCACACGATCCTCGAGATCGCCAACCGCCTGGAGCCGCGCGGCTATTCCTCGCGCGAGTTCATCTGGGAGATGGGCAAGTGGCTGTCGGAAGGCAACGCCAAGAAGCAAGGCTCGCTGATCCAGACGGCCTATGAGGAAGGCGTGCCGATCTTCTGCCCGGCCTTCGTCGACAGCTCGGCCGGCTTCGGTCTCGTCAAGCACCAGAAGGAACGGGCCGCCGCCAAGCAGCCCTACCTGATGATCGACGCCGTGGCCGACTTCCGCGAACTGACCGACATCAAGATCGCGGCCGGCACCACGGGCCTGTTCATGGTCGGCGGCGGCGTGCCGAAGAACTTCGCCCAGGACACCGTCGTCTGCGCCGAAATCCTCGGCGTCGAGGCCGACATGCACAAGTACGCCATCCAGATCACGGTGGCCGACGTGCGCGACGGCGCCTGCTCGTCGTCGACGCTGAAGGAAGCCGCCTCGTGGGGCAAGGTCTCGACCACCTACGAGCAGATGGTGTTCGCCGAGGCCACCACGGTGGTGCCGCTGATCGCCTCGGACGCCTACTGGCGCAAGGCCTGGGAAGGCCGCGAGAAGCCGCGCTGGAACAAGCTGTTCGGCAAGTAAGCTTGATAGCGTCCCACTGAAGAGTCAGGGTCCCCGGACAGCTTGTTCGGGGACCCTTTTTCATGCGCGTCGTTCCGCTCGCCGCCCTCGCGGCCCTGCTCTGCGCCGGCTCGGCCCTGGCCCAGCCCAGCCCGGTTCCGCCGCGACCCCAGCAGGGCTATCTGCCCGGCGGAACGCTGGACACCTTGAAGATCCTGCCGCCCGCGCCCCAGCCGGGCTCGCCGCAAGCCGAGGCCGACCGCAAGATGTTCCTGGCCACCCGCGCCTGGAAGGATACGCCGCGCTGGGCTCTGGCGATCAACGACGTCGACGAGAAGGCCATCCTGACCGACTTCCAGTGCGCGCTGGGCTTCACGCCGTCGCTGACCAAGACGCCGCGCATGGCCGGCATGCTGCTGCGCCTGCGCTTCGACGTGGGCGCGGCGGTCAACGGGCCCAAGGACTACTACAAGCGCCCCCGCCCCTATCTGGTCGACGAGGGGCCGATCTGCGTCGACAAGACCGACGGCCTCGCCAAGAGCCCCGACTATCCCTCCGGCCATTCGACATGGGGCTACGCGGTCGGGCTGGCGCTGGCGCAGGCCGATCCCGAGCACGCCACGGCGATCCTGGCCCGCGCCCGAGCGTTCGGCGAAAGCCGCGCGGTCTGCGGCGTGCACAATGTCAGCTCGGTCCAGGCCGGCCAACTGAACGCCTCGGCCCTGATGGCGGCGGTCAGCGGGACCAGCCTGTTCCAGTCGGACCTGGCCGGGATCCGCAAGGAGATCGCCGACAACCGCAAGGCCGGCCCCGCCCCGGACGCCGCCAAGTGCGCCGCCGAGGCCGAGCTGATCGCCAAGCCTCTGCTCTAGGTTTCGCCCCTTAGCTTGCGCGCGAGCGCTCGCGCCTCTACGTCTTGGCCATGGCCCACGCTTCCGCCTGCGGACACGACCACTCCCATAACGGCGTCGCCGGCCCGGCCCTGGCGGCCGAGCTGGACGCCGCCGAGGCCCGCTGCGTCGCCGCCGATCAGCGCCTGACCGCCCCGCGCCGGCGCGTGCTCGAGTTGCTGCTGGAGGCCGGCCAGCCGGTGAAGGCCTACGACCTGATCTCGAGCTTCGGGGGCGAGGGTCCGCCGGCCAAGCCGCCGACCGTCTATCGCGCCCTCGACTTCCTGGAGAAGCAGGGCTTCGCCCACCGGATCGAGAGCCTCAACGCCTATGTCGCCTGCCGCCGGGAGGCCGACGGCCACGCCGCGGCGTTCCTGATCTGCGACTGCTGTGGCGCGACCCGCGAGATCGAGCCCAAGGCCAGCGCCGAGATCGTCGCCGCCGGCGCCGCCGCCGGCTACGCCCTGACCGGCGTGACGATCGAGGCCCATGGCCTCTGCGCCGATTGCCGAAGCTGATCTCCAGAGTCCGTTTTCCCCGCGAAAGTGGGGATCCAAGCGGCGCGAGACGCCTAGCCTCGGCGCGAAACTCCACTTCGGCTTGGATCCCCGCTTTCGCGGGGAAGATCGGTTGAGGTATTGGCGTTCTCGGAGCCAAGATCGGGACAAAGCATGACGACCATGGATCCGCTGCCCGGCGTCGAGATCTGGCGCGGCGGCGTCAACACCTGGGACTGCGACGAGATGGGGCACATGAACGTGCGCCACTATGTCGTGCGCGCCCAGGAAGGCCTGGTCGGCCTGGCCGCGGAACTGGACCTGCCGCACGCATTCTCGCCGCACGCCAACGCCACCCTGCTGGTCAAGGAGCACCACATCCGCTTCCTGCGCGAGGCCCACGCCGGCGCGCCGCTGACCATGCTGGGCGGGGTGATCGAGATGGGCGAGACCGAGGCTCGCCTGCTGCAGCTCTTGATCCATCCCGCCTCGGGCGAGCTGGCCGCCACGTTCCAGACCACGGTGGTCCACGCCACCCCGCGCGAGGGCCAGCCCTTCCCCTGGCCCAAGGTCGCTCGCGACCGCGCCGAGGCCTTGAAGGTCGAGGTTCCCGAGAAGGCGCGGGCGCGTAGCCTGGACCTCTCGCCGTTCACCCCCACCGCCAGCCTGGCCCGCGCCGAGGCCCTGGGCCTGACCCGCATCGGCCTGGGCGGCCTGCTGCCGTCCGATTGCGACGTATACGGACGAATGCGCGCCGAGCAGTTCATCGGCCGGGTCTCGGACGGCATCGGCGCCTTCATCCACCCGTTCCGCGACGTGGTGGTCCAGCACGCCGAGCACAAGCCGGCCCGCACCGGCGGCGCGGTGCTGGAGTACCGCATCGCCTACCTGGCCTGGCCGCGCGCCGGGGATCGGGTGGAGATCCGCTCGGGCCTGATCGGCACCGACGCCCGGACCATGCGCGTGGCGCACTGGATGCTCGACCCGGCCACGGGCGAACCGTGGGGAACCTCCGAGGCGGTGGCCATCACCTTCGACCTCGACGCCCGCAAGGTCGTGCCGGTGTCCGACGCGGCGCGAGCGGCGCTGGCGGCGAACGAGGTGGCGGGGCTGGGGCTGTAGGCGGCCCGCCCTCGCCCTCCGACAAGCTCAGGGTGAGGGCTGCTTCCGGCGCTTGGGGGAAACCTCACCCTGAGCCTGTCGAAGGGCGAGGTTTCCAGGCCCTCAGGCCGTCGCCATCTCGAACAGGGCGTCGCGGACCAGGTCCGGGCGCTCCATCGGCAGGAAGTGGGTCGTCCCCGCGACCGTCTCGATCCGCACGTCGCGGCCGCGCCCAAAGCCCTGGCCCGCGTGGCAGGTGGAGTGCTTCTCGGCCTTGAGGATCCGCACCGGCGCCGCCACCTGACGCGCGGCGCGCCAGGGATCGTGCGCCTGGGCCGCGTAGTTCGAGGCCTCCCACGCCGGGGCGCAGGCCAGTTCGACCTTGCCGTCCTGGCGCTGGACGAAGCCGCCGGCGACATAGTCGGCCAGCATGGTCTCGGGCCAGGTCTTGAAGGCGCCGCGGCCCTTGTAGCCGGCGAACACCTGCTCGCGGTCGTCGAACACGGCGCGGCGGCGCAGGGCCGACTGGACCAGCGGCATCTTCTTCCACAGCCGGCCCGAGGTCCAAGGGGCCTTGGCGTAGAGCGTGGCCAGCCAGGGCATGATCACGGGGTCGAGCAGCACGAGGCCCTTGACCCGCGCGGGGCGCTCGGCGGCGGCCAGCAGGCTGACCGTGCCGCCCATCGAGTGGCCGGCCAGCACCACCGGCGGGCCGTCCAGCGCGTCGAGCAGGTTGACGAGGTCGTCGCGCAGGTCGCGCCAGGAGCGGCGTCCCTCCGGCTCGGCGGGCAGGCGCGTGCCGCCGTGGCCGCGCTGGTCGATGGCCAGCACCCGCAGCCCCGCCGCCAGCGGCGAGAGCAGCACGCGATAGGTCTGGGCGTTGAAGCCGTTGGCGTGGACGAAGACGATGTCGATCGGCCGATCGGGCGGTCCGAACTCCAGAGCGGCGATCTCTCCGCCCGCGACCGGCACGGCGCGCTTGCGGGGTTCGCGAAAGACGGCCGCGTCCATGGGCGTGGCTCCTTGAGGGCGTTCACGGGTTAAGGTAGGCGCGCGCGGCCGCCGCGTCCATGCGGCCGCCCCTCGGGAAGGAGATCGGATGAAGACGCTCGCCACGATCGGCTACGAGACCGACACCCAAGGCGGCCTGATCGCCCGCCTGAAGGCCGCCGAGGTCGAGCTGGTCGTCGACGTGCGGGCGGTGGCCAGCTCACGCAAGGCCGGCTTTTCCAAGACCCTGCTGGGGAACAGCCTGAACGCCGAGGGCATCGACTACCTGCACCTGCGGGCGCTGGGCACGCCCAAGCCCGGACGCGAGGCGGCCCGCGCCGGCCGGATCGACGAGATGCGGGCCATCTTCGACGCCCATCTGGAGGAACCGGCCGCCCAGCTGGCCCTGGCCCAGGCGACCGACCTGGCCAAGACCCGTCGGATCGCCCTGCTCTGCTACGAGGACGACGCCAACTGCTGCCACCGCCAGATCGTGGCGGCGCGGATCCGCGCGACCCTGAAGTGCGAGGTGGTGGACTTGTAGCGGCGGGGGAGTCGTCCCCGCCCCTAGACCTGGGTCAGCTGCCACTCGCCGCGACCGTCCTTGCAGGCGCTGTAGCGCTGGCTGGACGCGCCCTGGCCGCCGCCCGAGACGGTGGCGTCGATCACCCGGCAGCTGGCGACCTGCTGCCCATAGGGCCGCGCCAGCGAGGCGGCGGCGTAGCCGACCCCGAGGCCGCCGCGACCGACCAGGATCCAGCCGCCGGTCGAGGTCACGCCCAGGGCGTCGAAGCTCTCGCCGGCCGCCAGCTTGCCGACCACCGGCGCCTTGGCCGACGGCCCGGCGCGCAGGTTGGCGGCCGCGTTGGCGACATAGGCCCCGCCGGCCGCCTCGTAGGTGGGCAGGCTCTCGACGCCCTGGGCGAAGCGCAGGCTCCGGCCGTCGATCGGCGGGCCATAGCTGGACGAGATCACCGCGACGCGGCCCGAATTGCCGGTGCGCGAATTGCTCCAGGTCTGGGCGACGCCGGTCTCCAGCGCCTTCTTGGTGGCCTGCTCGGCCATGGCCGCGTCGGTCGACTGCATGCGGCAGCCGATATAGGCCCCGGCCGCGGCGCCGGCGGCCGCGCCGACCAGCGTGCCTAGGGTCTTGTCGTTCTTGGCGATCGTGCGGCCCAAGAGCGCGCCGGCGGCCGCGCCGAGCAGGGCGCCGCCCTCCTGCTTCTTGCCCGAGCCCTCGCACGAGAAGAGGCCGCCGAGGCCGCGCGACTGCGCCACGGCCGGCGCCGGCGCGGCGACCAGGCTGGCGCTCGTCATGGCGGCCAGGGCGAGGGCCAGGGACAGCTTGTGCATGGCGGACTTGCGAAGGGTCATGTCGTCTTCCCCAGGGTCAGTGTTGTCGCCGCTCCCGCTCCGACCGATAGTCTCGGGACAGAAAAGGGAGGGCCGGGCATGAGCAGCCACGATCAGGCGGACTATAGCTGTTTCAAGGTCGAGATCGAGGCCGGCGTCGCGCACATCCAGTTGAAGCGACCGGAAGCCATGAACACCATGACCCGGCCGTTCTGGAACGAGCTTCCCGCGATTGTGAAACACATTGACGACAACGCCCTGGCGCGCTGCATCGTCATCTCCTCGACCGGCAAGCACTTCAGCGCCGGCATGGACCTGTCGGTGTTCACCGATGACGAGAGCGTCACCGCCCGCCAGGACGCCGACCGTTGGGTGGCCGCCGAGAGCTTCCGCCGCTTCGTCCATCACCTGCAGGAGACCTTCAGCTGCCTGGACAGGGCGCGCATGCCGGTGATCGTGGCGATCCAGGGCGGCTGCATCGGTGGGGCGGTGGACTTCATCAGCGCCTGCGACATCCGCTACGCCAGCGCCGACGCCTTCTTCCAGATCCAGGAGATCAATATCGGCATGACCGCCGACGTCGGCACCTTCCCGCGTCTGTGCAAGCTGATCCCCGAGGGCTGGGTGCGGGAGCTGGCCTATGCCGGCCGCCGCCTGCCGGCGGCGCGGGCCCGCGAGATCGGCCTGGTCAACGAGGTGCTGGAGACCCACGAGGCGGTCGTCGCCCACGCCCTGGAGACCGCCCGCGAGATCGCCGCCAAGTCGCCGCTGGCCGTGGCCGGCAGCAAGGTGATGATCAACTACGCCCGCGATCACTCGATCGCCGACGCGCTGGACTACATCGCCACCTGGCAGACGGGGATGTTCAGCGGCCCGCACATGGCCGAGGCGTTCACGGCGAAAGCGCAGAAGCGCGAGCCGGTCTATCCGGACCTGCTGCCGCTGAAGAAGAAGATGTGAAGGTGACGGGAAACCCTCTCCTTTAGGGAGAGGGAGGGGCCCGCCGCGAAGCGGTGGGAGGGTGAGGGGTTACGAGGTCTGACGGCGTGCCGGCACTCCGTCAGACGCTGTAACCCCTCACCCCAACCCTCTCCCATGGGAGAGGGAGCATGCCGCCATCCACCCTTCTCGGCCCTGCGGAACGTCCGCTCCCAGGGCCCTTTCCGCCAACGCCGCACACCCTCACCCTCCCATCGCTGCGCGATGGGCCCCGCCCTCTCCCGTCGGGAGCGGGTTTCGCCCCGTCACCCCGCGTAGGTAAAGCTCATCGGCGTGTCCGCCGCCGGCAGGCAGCCGCGATCCACCGGCTTGGTCGGATCCTGGAAGAAGCTCCGGATCATCTTGCGGGCGCACGGACTGCTCCGCGAGACGCCGTGGGTGGCGTTGGTGACGATCACCACCTGCGAGCCCTGGTAGCCCTTGGCCGCGGCCTTGGTCAGTTCGGGCGGGCAGCCGGGGTCGATCTCGGCGGCCAGGAACAGGGTCGGGATGGCCGTCTTGACCGGGGCCTGCTCGACCTTCGAGATCGGGCCGACGTCGATCGCCTTGCAGACGTCGTGGATGCGCTGCATCGAGACCACCATCAGGCGGGCGACGGGGTCGTTTTCCGTGCCGCTGGCCACCGCGGCGCGGTCCTCGAAGGGGATCTCCTCCTTGCACAGGTGGGTCATGAACTGGCCCTCGCTGTAGTAGTCGCGGTTCTCGACGAACTCCTGCACCGGCGACAGATCGCCCTGGATGATCTTCCACAGGTCGCGCGGTAGCACGCCGGCGGTGAAATAGCTGGCGTCCATCAGATAGCCGCCCAGGTCGTCGGCCGTGTAGGTCTTGCCGCCGACGGTCTGGGGGCCGGCCAGGAAGCGGTCGGCGACGACCGCCAGCTTGGCCTTCAGGTCCGGATAGCGGCGGGCGCAGTCGGCCACGACCGCGCACTTCTTCATGACGATGTCGATCGAGCTGGACACCATGGCCGGGCCGCCGACGGTCCAGTCGGCCTCGGGCGGCCAGGGCGAGTCCTGGACCACGGCGCGCACGCCCTGCGGCGCGTGGGTCTGGATCGCCGCCTCGATGCGGGTGCCGTACGAGCCGCCGAACAGGTCGATCCGCTTCAGCTTCAGCACCTTGCGCAGATCCTGGACGTCGGCCGCGACCTCGACGGCGTTGTAGCGCGAGAGGTTGACGCCCTTAGCCTGGAAGGCCTTCAGGCAGGCGACGATGCCTTGGGCGTCGGCCTCGGTGGGCGGGCCGACGTCGGTCAGGTGAGTTCCGGGACAGTCGAGCTTGGGGCTGGACTGGCCGCCGCCGCGCTGGTCCATGAAGATCCAGTCCTGGTCGACGGCGACGAACTCGCGCGGGGCCGGGCTGGCGAGCATGCGCGGCAGGCCGTCCAGGGCCGAGCCCCCGGGGCCGCCGTGCAGATAGATGACCGGGGGCAGGCCGGTCTTGGGCTGGGCGGCGTGGACGATGGCGATCGCCACGCGAATCCGCCGGCTCTTGGGATCGCCCCGCGTCTCGTCGACGATCAGGTCGCCGCACTCCACCTTCAGGCCGCTGGCCTTGTAGTCGCCGGCGCAGGCCTTGGGCTGGAAGGCCGCCGGGCTCGCATGGGCGGGAGTTCCCAGAGCCGTCGTTCCCAGGACGGACAGGGCGAGCGCGCCCAGGGCGGCGGCGATCCAGGGACGAGGCGACATCGGAAACTCCAGCGGTTTCCGTGCATCAACACCAAGCGTCGCGAGGCCGCAAGGCTCGGTTAACCCCACTTTTCAGGCGGGCGGCTGGAATCCGGCGGGCAGCTCGGCGCCGCCGAGGTCGGCCCCCTCCAGACGGGCGCTCGACAGATCGGCTTCCACCAGGCGCGCGCGCGGCGCGCTGGCGCCCCGCAGATCGGCGCCGCGCAGCACGGCGCGGGTCATGTCGGTGCGGATCACGCGATCCTCGGCGATCCTCAGCGGCCCCAGCTTGGCGTCGGTGAGGTCGGCGCGGTTCAGCTTGGCGTCGACCAGCCGCGCGCCGCGCAGATCGGCGCCGCGCAGCTTGGCCCCCCGCAGGTCCGCGCCCGAAAGATTGGCGCCCTGCAGCTGCGCGCCTTCCAGGTCCATGCCGAAGAACACCGCCTTCGGCGCGCACAGACCCGACAGACGACGGCCCCTCAGGCGGCGCAGGGGGCGGAAGTCGATGTCGGCGACCTTGGCCACGGCGCCGTCGCGGCCCTCGGTCTTGCAGAACAGCTCGTGCGCCTCCAGCACCTCGTTCAGGGGCTGGTCGTCGACATAGATGATCGGCGGCGGGGCGCGCAGCACCTCGGTCAGGTCCGCGTCCGTCAGGTCGGCGCCGCGCACGTCGACCCCGACCAGCACGGCGCGGCGCAGCGAGACGCGGGCCATGTCGGCGTTGTGCAGGTTGGCGCCGGACAGGTTGGCGCCGTCCATCACCGCGTGGCTCAGCTTGGCGCCCTGCAGCGAGACGTTCGAGAGGTCGGCGTCGGTGAAGTCGGCCTGCCGCGCGAAAGCCCCGGACATCTGCGCGCCGCTGAGATTGGCGCCCTGCAGCATCGCGTAGTCCAGTTCGCCCGCGCGCTTGTCGTGCTCCAGGATCCGCAGGCCCTTCTCGTCGTCCTGCACCGCCGTGACGCCCTCGCGCAGGTCGCAGCCCGAAAGATCCGCGCCGCCCAGATTGGCGCCGCGCAGACAGACGCCGCGCATGTCGCAGCGCGACAGATCGGCGTCGCGCAGGTCAGCGTCGCGCAGGTCCGCGCCGTACAGCGTGGCGCGGGTCAGCTTAGCGCCGCGCAGCGAGGCGCCGCCCAGCAGGGCTCCGGTCAGGTCGGCCTCGGCCAGGTTCGCGCCGTCCAGCTCGTAATTGTTGAGATTGACGTATTGCAGCACCGCCCGCCGGCCGTTCGGCAGGCCCTTCAGATAGCGAGCGTGCGCCTCGACCATGTCACGCACCAGCGAGGCGTGAAGGGTTCGGATCAAGCTCGGTCGTGAAGACGCGGCGGCGGACATCGGGGGCGCGGAACCTCTGCGGTCGAAGGGCCGGACTAATCCCCAAGGTTGCCTGATCAGCTTTAAGCAAACGTTCAGACCGCGACAGAAAGTCGCGGGGGCCGCGGCTACAGCCACCCCTTGCGGCGGAACCACAGGAAGGGCGCGGCGGCGGCCAGGGCCATCAGCAGGATCGCCATCGGATAGCCCTCGGCCCAGCGCAGCTCCGGCATGTGCTCGAAGTTCATGCCGTAGATGCCGGCGATCAGGGTCGGCGGCATCAGCACCACCGAGAACACCGAGAACACCTTGAAGATCGAATTCTGCTCGATGTTGATCAGGCCCAGCGCCGCGTCGAGCAGGAAGGTGATGTTGCCGGCCAGATAGCTGGAGTGGTCGGTGATCGACTGCACGTCGCGCTGCAGCGATTTCAGGTGGTCGCGCAGGTCCTTGGAGCCGTCGAACTGTTCGGCCAGGGCCGCGAAGCTGAGCAGGCGGGCCAGGCTGACCAGGCTGTCGCGCGCCTTGGAATTGACGTTCTGGGCCCGGCCCAGGCGGTTGAGGATCTGCTCGAACGCCGCGCCGCGCGGGCGGCCGAAGATGGCGCGCGACTGCACCTCGACCTCGGCGGCGGTGCGCTCGAGGATGTCGGCGGTGCGGTCGACCACCGCGTCCAGCAGCCCCAGGAACGTCTGCAGGCCGTTGGGGCACAGGCTGGGCTGGCGCTCGGCCTGGGCGGCGAAGATCGAGAAGGCGCGCGGCTCGACATAGCGGATGGTGACCAGCTTGGTCCCGTGCAGCACGAAGGTGACGGGGGCGGCGGTCGGCAGGTCGCCGTCGGCGTTGACCAGCACCGTGGCGGTCATGAACGTGCCGCCGTCTTCCTGATAGAGCCGCGAGGAGGCCTCGATCTCGGCCATCTCCTCGCGGGTGGGCAGCAAGAGGCCGATCGACTGCTCGACGGCGACTTCCTCGGCGCGGGTGGGATCGACCAGTTCGATCCAGACGGCGTCGGCGGGCAGCCGCCAGTCGGGCGACAGGCCGGCGGCCTCGAAGCCCGGCGCGCCGTGACGCAGAATTCTGAGCATGGTCGCACCCTCGCTACGGGCCGGGTTTGCCCCGGCCCAAGCTTCAGGTCAACGCGCGCGAAATCAGCGCGGCGCGTTCTGCTTGTTGTTGGCGTCGCTCGAACCGCCACCGGTGGCGGCCTCGATCAGAGCGGCGATGCGGTCGGTCTGGTCGGCGGCCTGGCTGATGATGTCCAGCGGCGAGGCGCGGACCGAGGCGGCCACCTGGTTGGCGGCGGACTTGGCCGCCGAGACCACGGCGTTCTGGGCCATGGCGATCTTGCTGGTCGCGGCGGCGATCTTCATCGCCTGGGCGTCCTGATAGATGAAGCCGTTGGTCGGATAGACGCTGGTGCCCAGATCGCGGATCGGGTCGTACCAGACCTTGACCTGGGTCCAGTCGCCGTTGGGCGAGACGTCGACGACGGTGACGTCCTTTTCGATCTGGCCGCGATCGCCCTCGATGATCGACCAATTGGCGTGCGTGACCTGGATGACACGGTCGGTCAGCACCTGGCTGACGAAGGCCACGTGGCCGAGGTTCATGCGGGCGGTGGGCTTGAACACCAGGACCGAGCCGATCTTCGGAATCGAGCCGGTGTCATAGTGGCCGGCGGCCTGGCTCCACCACGTGCGGGCGTCGCCGAAAATCTGGATGCCCGACATCAGTCGGGCGAAAGGTACGCACTGCCAGTAACCGTCGGCGTTCGCCGCCATCGGCGCGAAGCTGATCATGGCGGCAGCGGCCAGGGAACCCAGCAGGGCCCTCGTCCGTTTCGTCATGCTGTGGGTACTCCCCCGCGTCACTGGGTGAAGGTCTAACCTTCCAGGAAAGACGTGAAAAGAGTGTTTATGCCGCACCCGCGAACGCCAAGCGCCGCTGTTTCCATCGCGCCGCGAAAGACTTCATGGCCTCGCGACACGGACGTTCGATTAGATGATAGGAGATCGCCGACAGCGGGACAAGCGCGGCGACAATCAAGACCCAGATCAGAAGCGGCAATTTCTCGCCCTCTATGTTCAGAAGGCGGGCGGCGGCATTGATCGCGAGGATCTTCCACGGAATGCAGATCATGTAGGTGGAATAGCTGATCTCGCCAAGATAGGTGAAGACTGACTGTCCAGCAAACTCGAAACCGGCTCTGGCGAGGCTGGCGAGCATGAAAATAAGTGCTCCAAAAAGCATCACGATCACCGGATCGGGGAGGGAAAATCGCACGGCGGCGAGCGTCGCGACGCCTAGAAAAGCGGCGCCGTAGCCGCTGAGTCGGTCCGGGACCCGGCCGGAGCGCCACAGGGCGTGCAGCGCGCAGCCATAGGCGAAGCACGGGACGATGCGCAGGGCGCCCCACTGGATCGTGGCTTCCGTCAGCGGAAAGCCGGCCAGGGCCTGGAACGCCGGATAGAGGACCGCGATCAAAGCCAGCGCGCCCAGCACGGCCGAGACCGGCCGCGCGCGCAGCCGCCAGGCGGCGAGGGCGAAGGCCGGGAAGGTCAGATAGGCGAACCACTCGGCCGAGATCGACCAAGAGGCGTGGTTCCAGCCCGACACCGGCGCGAAGCCCCAGGCGTGGACCAGGAGGAGGTTGGCCGGCAGGGCCTTCCACGCCAGGATGTTCGGATCGACCGACAGGCCCGCCATGGTGGCGACAACGGCCATGGCGCCGACCCCGACCAGCGTGGCCAGGTGCAGCGGATAGACCCGCGCCAGCCGGTTCCACAGGAAGTCGCCATAGCGGAACCGCCCCTCGCCAAAGCCGCGCACATAGACGTGGCACAGGATGAAGCCCGACAGCGTGAAGAACGCCTCGACCCCCAGATAGCCCTTGGCGGCGATCGTCGGCGTGAAGCCCACGTCCAGCTTGGGCCAGTAGTGGTAGAGCACCACCCAGAAGGCGGCGAAGAACCGCAGGGCGGTCAGGGGCCTGATCTGGGCGGCGTCCGGCATCGACGGCGTTCCTTAAGGGCTCGCGATTCCACCTTCGGAGTGGAAAGTCGAGCGTTACCCACCCACTTCGCTGTGTTACATGTATGCGTACGCGAAACGGCGGCTCAGCCCCTTATCCTAGCGAGGACCGATGAACGAACTCCTTAGCCTGATCGCCGACCCCGCCGCCTGGGCGGCGCTGGTCACCCTGGTGGTGATGGAAGTGGTGCTGGGGATCGACAATCTGGTGTTCATTTCGATCCTGTCGAACAAGCTTCCCGCCGAGCATCGGACCAAGGTTCGGCGCATCGGCATCTCCCTGGCGCTGATCATGCGCCTTGTTCTCCTGTCGACCATCGCCTTCATCGTCGGCCTGACCGCCCCGGTCTTCGATCTGGGGATCGCCGGTCCGGCGGGCGCGCACGGCGAGCCGAGCTTCGAGACCGCGTTCTCGTGGCGCGACCTGATCCTGATCGCCGGCGGCGCCTTCCTGATCTGGAAGGCCACCAAGGAGATCCACCACACGGTCGACCCCGGCCGGAGCGACGACGTGCTGGAGAAGGACAAGGCCACCATGGTCATCTCCAATGTCGGCGCGGCGATCTTCCAGATCATCCTGCTGGACCTGGTGTTCTCGATCGACTCGATCCTGACCGCTGTCGGCATGACCGACCACCTGCCGATCATGGTGGCGGCCGTGATCATCGCCGTCACGGTGATGCTGCTCGCCGCCGACCCGCTGGCCAACTTCATCAACAACAACCCGACCGTGGTGATGCTGGCCCTGGGCTTCCTGCTGATGATCGGCACCGTGCTGATCGCCGAAGGCTTCGGCGCCCACGTGCCCAAGGGCTACATCTACACCGCCATGGCCTTCTCGGCCGGCGTGGAGGGGCTGAACATGCTGGCGCGGAAGCGGGGGGCGAAGTAGGCGGGGCAGAGGGACCGAAACCTGACCCTTCGACAGGCTCAGGGTGAGGTTTCTATTGAAGCGCGGCGCAAAGTAGCCCTCACCCTGAGCTTGTCGAAGGGCGGGGGCGGACCCGTCGCGCTTGAAGCCGCACCACCCCCCTACTTCCGGCGTTGGGAGCGTGATAGGTCGGCTGCCCCGGCCGTCTCGCTTCCAAGGCTCCGATGACCACCCAGACCTTTACCGACGCCGAGCGGCGCCTGACGCTGGCGGCGCTGATGATCGTGTTCCTGCTCAGCGCGCTGGACCAGACCATCGTATCGACCGCCATGCCGCGGATCATCGCCGAACTGAACGGCCTCAACCTCTATGCCTGGGTGACCACCGCCTATCTGCTGTCCTCGACGGTGATGGTGCCGATCTGGGGCAAGCTGGGCGACATCTTCGGGCGCAAGCCCGTGTTGATCACCGGCATCTCGATCTTCCTGGCCGGCTCGTGGCTGTCGGGGCTGTCGGGCGAGTTCGGGACGGTCCTGGGCGTGCCGGGCATGGTGCAGCTGATCGTGTTTCGCGCCCTGCAGGGGATCGGCGGCGGGGCGCTGTTCACCACGGCCTTCGCGATCATCGCCGACCTCTATCCGCCGCGCGAGCGGGGCAAGTTCGCCGGCATCTTCGGCTCGGTGTTCGGCCTGGCCAGCGTGCTGGGACCGATTATCGGCGGCTATTTCACCGATCATGGCACGGTGCGGCTGGGGATCCACACCGTCGCCGGCTGGCGCTGGGTGTTCTACGTCAACCTGCCGCTCAGCTTGCTCTCCCTCTTCATGGTCATCGTCAAGATGCCGCCGCTGGAGCACCGCCGCTCGGGCAAGATCGACTTTCTGGGCGCGGCCCTCCTGATCTGCGCCTTCGTGCCGCTGCTGCTGGCGCTGAGCCTGGGCGGCCACGACTTCGCCTGGAGTTCGCCGCAGAGCCTGTTCCTGTTCGGCCTGGCGGCGGTGGCGCTCGTCGCCTTCGTGGTGGTCGAGACCAAGGTGTCCAACCCGATCCTGCCGATGCACCTGTTCCAGAACCGGGTGTTCACGACCGCCAACCTGGCCGGCTTCCTGATCTCGATGGCCTTCATGGGCGTGGTGATGTTCCTGCCGCTGTTCCTGCAACTGGGGCGAGGCGTGCTGGCCACGGTCAGCGGCATGACCATGCTGCCCCTGATGGCCGGGCTGATCGTCGGCAGCACCATCGCCGGCCAGCTGGTCACCAAGACCGGGAAGTACAAGCCGTTCATGCTGGCGGGCGCGAGCGTGCTGCTGGTCGGCGTCTTCCTGCTGCATGATCTGTCGAGGATCACCAGCCTGCCGCTGCTGTGCGGGCTGCTGGCGATCGTCGGCCTGGGCCTCGGGCCGGGCCAGAGCCTGTTCAACATCGCCACCCAAAACGCGGTCGACCCGCGCGACATGGGCGTGGCGACCAGCTCCAACCAGTTCTTCCGACAGATCGGCTCGACCGTCGGCGCGGCCCTGGCCGGCGCCCTGCTGACCGCGCGGCTGGCCAGCCTGCCCGGCGGCGGGCTGGATCTGGGCGCGCTCGAAGGAATGGCGGTCAGCGCCGCCGCGCACGGCCAGGCCGCGCACGCCGCGCCGGTCCTGCAAGGCGCCCTGATCGACGCCGTCAGCGGCGTGATGGTCGCGGCGCTGTTCGTGATCGCCGCTGGCCTGGCGGTGATCCTGATGATCCCCGCCCTGCCGCTGAAGTCCCGTCAGCCGATCGGCGCGCCCCCGACCCTGGTCAAGGACGAGCCAGCCAACTGAGCGCTACAGGAAGCTGTAGGGGTCGATGTCGATCACGACACGCACCGAGTTTGGAATTTTCGCCCGCGCCCGCCAGGCGGCCATGAAGCCCTGCAGGTCGACCTTGCGCTCGGCCCGGACCAGGAACCGCTTGCGCCGGCGACCGCGCACCAGCGACAAGGGCGCGTCGGCGGGACCGAACACCTCGACCCCCTCGGCGTTGGGGATCACCGCCGCCAGCGCCTCGACATAGGCCTCCAGCGCCGCCGGGTCCGGTCCCGAGGCGATCACCGCCGCCAGCCGTCCGAACGGCGGCAGGCCGGCATCTTGGCGCATGGCCATCTCGGCCTCGACGAAGGCGTCGCGGTCCTGGGCGGCCAGGGCCTGCATCACCGCATGATCCGGGGCATAGGTCTGCAACAGCGCGCGGCCCGGCTTCTCGTGACGTCCCGCCCGACCGGCGGCCTGGGCCAGGAGTTGGAAGGTCCGCTCGCCGGCCCGCAGGTCGCCGCCCCGCAAGCTCAGGTCCGCGTCGACCACGCCCACCAGGGTCAGGTTCGGGAAGTTGTGACCCTTGGCGGCGGCCTGGGTGGCGACGAGAATGTCGATCTCGCCGGCCGCCATGGTCTCGACCAGGCTCCGCGCGGCCTCGGCGTCCATCACCGTGTCGGACGAGAACACCGCCACCCGGGCGTCGGGGAACAGGTGCCGCGCCTCCTCCTCGACCCGCTCGACGCCGGGGCCGATCGAGACCAGCGAGTCCTTGGCCCCGCAATGCGGGCAGGTGTCGGGCTTCTTCATCGAAAAGCCGGTCAGGTGGCAGACGAGGCGACCGGTATAGCGGTGCTCGACCAGCCAGCTGTCGGTGTCGGGCGACCTCATCTTCTCGCCGCAGGCCCGGCACAGCACTAGCGGGGCGTAGCCTCGGCGGTTCAGGAACAGCATGGCCTGCTCGCCGCGCTGCAGGGTCACGGCCATGGCCTTGATCAGCGGCGGCGACAGCCAGCGGCCGGGCTCGGGCGGCGTCTGGCGCAGGTCGATCAGGCCGATCTCGGGCAGCCGCGCCGCGCCGTGCCGGGCCGACAGCCGAAGCCAGCGGTAGCGGCCGGCCTGGGCGTTGAACAGGCTCTCCAGCGATGGCGTCGCCGAGGCCAAGAGCACCGAGGCGCCCTCGATCTTGGCGCGGGCGACGGCGAGGTCCCGGGCCTGGTAGATGAAGCCCTCCTCCTGTTTGAACGAGCCGTCGTGCTCCTCGTCGACGACCAGCAGGCGCAGCTTGCGGAACGGCAGGAACAGGGCCGAGCGGGCGCCGACCACGATGCGGGCGTTCCCGCTGGCCACCGCCTCCCAGACCTGCCGCCGACGCGGCGGCGAAACGCCCGAGTGCCACTCGGCGGGCAGCGCCCCGAACCGCTGCTCGAACCGCGCCATCACCGCCTGGGTCAGGGCGATCTCCGGCAGCAGGACCAGCACCTGGGCCTCGGGGTCCTTCAGCGCCTCGGCCACCGCCTCCAGATAGACCTCGGTCTTGCCCGAGCCGGTCACGCCGTCGAGCAGGGCGGCCTGGAAGTCGCCGGCGTCCAGCATGTCCTTCAGGACCTCGACGCAGGCCGCCTGTCCGGGGTTCAGCGGGCGCGCGGGCAAGGACAGATCCGGCTGAGGCAGGCCGCGCTCGGGCTCCACGAAGGCGACGGCGAGGGCGCCCTCGTCGACCAGGCCCTTGACCACCCCGGCCGACACCCCCGCGGCCGAGGCGAGGGCCGCGGACGACAGCTTGGCCCCCTCGGCGGCGGCCAGCACCTTCAGCCGGGCCGGCGTCATGCGCGCGGGCTGGGTCCCGGTCGGGACCAGGACCTTGTCGGGCTTGGGCGGCGGATGGCGCAGGCCGCGCAGGGCCATGGCCAGCGGCCAGCCCGGAACGTCGACCGAATAGCGCGCCGCCCAGTCGACGAAGGCCAGGACGCCCGGCGGCAGCGGCGGATCGTCCACCCGCTCCAGCACCGGCTTCAGCGGCCGATTGCCGCCGGCCCCGTCGCGCAGGGCGGTGACGACGCCGCGGATCACGCGGGGACCCAGCGGCACGGTCACGTGATCGCCGATCGCCAGGTCCAGCCCGTCGGGCTCGGCGTAGTCGAAGGCCTCCGGCAACGGCATGGGCAGCAGGACGGAGGCGATACGCGGCATGGCGGGAACCTTTTGCCGCCAAACCATCCCCAGGTCGAGAGCCTGTCCCGCCCGATCGTCAAGCCGACATTAACCGTCTTCAGGCTTGATCAGGTCTTCAGTTTACGAACGGTGGGGCTGGTGATGAGTGACCCGACGCGCGCGGCCTTGAAGGCGACCGTCGACCCGGACAGCGTGCGCGCGTTCCTGCGCACCGAGCCGGAATTCCTGCGGCGCGACGAGGGCCTGCTGGACGAGTTGGGCCTGAAGGTCGCCGCCGACAATGTCATCGATTTCGGCCCCAAGGCCCTGGCCAAGGCCGCCGCCGCCCACAAGCGCGAGGCCAGCGTCCGCCAGGCGATCGAGGCCAACGCCCGCGCCAACTATTCCGCCCAGGCCCAGACCCACGCCGCGGTCATCGACCTCTTGGACGCCCGCAACCATTCCGACCTCGCCCGCCGGGTCGACGAGATGGCCAAGCTGCGCTTCGGCCTCGCCGCCGGGGTCATGGCGCTGGAGGGTCCCTCGCGCGTGCCGGCCGGCTGGTGCGCCCTGGCCGAGGGCCAGACGGACCTGATCCTGGGCGACGCGCCGATCGCGCGGATGGGCTTCTTCGCTCCGGCCCTGCCGCTGTTCGGCGACCAGGCCGAGACCGTGCGCAGCATGGCCCTGGTGCGCCTGGCGATCTGGGAGCCGCGCCGCGAGGCCCTACTGGCCTTCGGCTCGAAGGACCCGGAAGGCTTCACGCCCGACATGGGGACCGAGCTGGTGAACTTCCTGGCCCGGGTGGTCGAGCGCACCGCCGAACGCTGGCCGGTGCTGTGACCGCCCGCCAGGCATACCAGGCCTGGCTGGACTACCTGACGCTGGAGCGCCGGGCCTCGCCGCGCACGGTGCGGGCCTATGGCGACAACGTCCTGGCCTATCTCAACTTCCTGGAGACCCACCGGGGCGAGGCCCTGAGCCTGTCGGCCCTGGGCGAGGTCTCGGCCGCCGACCTGCGCGGCTACCTGGCGTTCCGCCGGCAAGGGGGAGAGCCCGGCGAGGACGGCCTGGCGCCGCGCTCGATCAGCCAGGCCCTGTCGTCGATCCGGGCCTTTCACCGCTATCTCGACCAGCGCCACGGCGTCGCCAACGCGGCCGTCGAGCTGGTGCGCGGGCCGCGCCTGAAAATCGGCCTGCCGCGCCCCGTCTCCGAGGACCAGGCGCGAGACCTGATCACCGAGGCCGCCGAGGACACCGAGCGCGAGCCCTGGGAGACCGCCCGGGACGAGGCGGTCCTGACCTTGCTCTGGGGCTGCGGCCTGCGGATTTCGGAAGCCCTGTCGCTGCGGATGGCCGACGCGCCGTTGGCCCAGGCCATCCGCATCACCGGCAAGGGCGGCAAGACCCGGATCGTGCCGGTGCTGGACGCGGTGCGCGAGGCGATCGACGTCTATCTGAACGAACTGCCGTTCGCCCTGGCCCCCGACGAGCCGCTGTTTCGCGCCAAGCGCGGCGGGCCTTTGTCGCCGCGCCACGTCCAGGGTCTGGTGCAGACCCTGCGCGGGCGGCTGGGCCTGTCGGATCGGGTAACGCCGCACGCCTTCCGCCACGCCTTCGCCACCCATCTTCTGGGAGCCGGCGCCGATCTGCGCGCGATCCAGGATCTGCTGGGCCACGCCTCGCTGTCGACCACCCAGCGCTACACCCAGGTGGACGCGGCGGGGCTGCTGGCCGCCTACCAAGCCGCGCATCCCAAGGCGTGATGCGCGCGAAGGGTGTCTCGCGACCCGATTCGGGTGCGGCCGACTGTCGCGAAAGCCCTCCGAACCTGGAGCATTAACCGCGACTTTACCGGCGAAAGACGTCCTAGGTCCTGAAAAAGTTAGCGTTCACGACCGATCGCCGACGAGGCCCAGATGAAGTTCGACAACCTGAAGATCTCAACCAAGGTCGCGTTGCCGGCCTTCATGCTGGCGCTGGTCGCCCTGGCGATCGTCGGGATCGGGACCTGGGAAGCCAAGACGGTCGAGTCGAACATGCGGCTGCTGTCCGAGCGCCGCGCGCCGGCGGAACTGGCCTCGTCCCGCTTCAACCGCCGGATCCAGACGATCGGCTACGCCGCCTATCGCGTGGTCGCCTATACAGGGTCGTCCGCCGAGGCCAAGAGCGCCAGCGCGGACCTGGATAGCGCCTATGCCGAGGCCAAGAAGCAGCTGGCGGTGATCAAAGCGAACGAACCCGCCGCTGGAAAGATGGTGGCCGATTTCAGCCAGCGCCTGGACCGGATCTATACCAGCGCCCGGCAAGGCGCCGACCTTGGCCTGCAGGACGTGGATGAAGCGGCGCTGATGGTCATGGCCGTTATCAATCCCGATATCGCCGCCCTCACCAAGGACGTGAACGGCTTCACGACCAGCCACAACGAAGAGACCAAGGCCATGGTCGAGGCGGCCTCGAAGCAGGCCGCGGCCGGGACCATCTTCTCCATTCTGTTCGGCGTCATCGCCGCCGGCGCCGCGCTGGTTCTGGCGCTGTGGATCGGCTCGCGCAAGATCGCCGCGCCCCTGGCGTCTCTGGCCAAGACGATGGAAACCCTGGCCCAGGGCTCGATCGAGGTCGCGGTGAACGGCGCGGACCGCAAGGACGAGGTCGGGGCCATGGCCCGCTCGGTCCAGGTCTTCAAGGACAACGCCGTGGCCCTGCGCACCGCCGAGGCCGCTCAGGCCCGCGCCAACGCCGAGGCCGAGACCGAGCGCCGCCGCGTGCAAGAGATCGCCGAGGCCGCCGCCAAGGAGCAGGCGCGGGTCATGGAGATCATCGCGGAGGGGCTGAACCGCCTGGCCGACGGCGACCTGACCTATCGCCTGGATCAGGACTTCCCCGAGAGCTACAAGCGGCTGCAAAGCGACTTCAACGGCGCGATCGTGCAGCTGGAAGAGACGATGCGCACCATCGTCCACGCCGCCAGCGGCATCGGCGCCGGCTCCGACGAGATCGCCGCGGCGTCCGACGATCTGTCGCGTCGCACCGAGCAGCAGGCCGCCAGCCTGGAAGAGACCGCCGCCGCGCTGGACGAGATCACCGCCACGGTCCGTCGCTCGTCGGCCGGCGCCCAGGAAGCGGCCAAGGTCGTCGGCTCGACCCGCAACGACGCCGAACGCTCCAGCGTGGTCGTCCGCAACGCGGTCGAGGCCATGAACCAGATCGAGAACTCGTCGAAGCAGATCAGCCAGATCATCGGCGTCATCGACGAGATCGCCTTCCAGACCAACCTTCTGGCCCTGAACGCCGGCGTCGAGGCGGCTCGCGCCGGCGAGGCGGGCCGCGGCTTCGCGGTCGTGGCCCAGGAAGTCCGGGCCCTAGCCCAGCGCTCGGCCGAGGCGGCCAAGGAGATCAAGACCCTGATCTCGACCTCGTCGCAGCAGGTCAACGAAGGCGTCAGCATGGTCGGCCAGACCGGCGAGGCCCTGCAGGCGATCGTCGCCAAGGTCGGTGAGATCGACGCCCTGGTCGGCGAGATCGCCGCCTCGGGCCAGGAGCAGGCCACCGGCCTCAACCAGGTCAACGCCGCCGTGAACCAGATGGATCAGGTGGTCCAGCAGAACGCGGCCATGGTCGAGCAATCGACGGCCGCCGCCCATTCGCTGAAGGGCGAGGCCGGCTATCTGGTGCGGATGATCGTCCGGTTCCGGGTCGGCGGCGCGTCGAC
>NZ_CAMQSF010000039.1 GCF_947036865.1 uncultured Caulobacter sp.
GGTGACGGTCAGGCGCACCGGCTTGCCGTCCCACAGGCTGTCGTGGCGGGCGGGGTCGAGCGTCAGCTTGCCGCGCTTCATGACCTTGGAGCCGACGGCGGCCGCCGCGCCGGTCGGGGCCAGGTCCTCGTCGTCGGGACGGGCGCGGCGCAGCACGGCCTTGACCCGCTCCAGCAGCAGGCGCTGGCTGAACGGCTTGTGCATGTAGTCGTCGGCGCCGAGATTGAAGCCGAGGATCTCGTCGATCTCGTCGTCCTTGGAGGTCAGCATGATCACGGGGATCTCGGACGTCTGACGCAGGCGGCGCAGCACTTCCATGCCGTCCATGCGCGGCATCTTGACGTCGAGGATCACCAGGTCCGGCGGGCTGGCCTCGACGGCCTCGAGCCCCGAGACGCCATCGTAGTAGGCCTTCACCGCGTGGCCGTGGCTTTCCAGCGCCAGCGAGACCGAGGCGACGATGTTCTCGTCGTCGTCAATGAGGGTGATGGCGGCCATCTGGTCGTTCTCGTCCTTGAACCTGGTCTTGCGTCGATCGATCCT
Organism: uncultured Caulobacter sp.; assembly: GCF_947036865.1. GTDB lineage: Bacteria > Pseudomonadota > Alphaproteobacteria > Caulobacterales > Caulobacteraceae > Caulobacter. Next base: position 544 of record NZ_CAMQSF010000039.1, read on the forward strand.
ATCGGCCGAGCGTTCTGGCTTCAACGCGCCGGCCGGTAAAGCTTTCCCTGCTTCATCTTGCGCCTTTGCGGCCCGAGAAAGGCGCGATTGCGGCGCGAGGCCGCGCCTCAACCTCGCCTTAAGGTCTCCTCGCCCATAGTAAAGCCTCCTGGAGCAGGTGGGCATGGGCCAAGTCCATTACGAGCTTTTTGTCCGACGCAAGGTCGGCGCGCAGTGGACGCTCGAGATCGCCACGGAAAACCGCGCGCACGCCCTGCAGACGGCCGAGGACGTCCTGACCCAGAACCGCGCGGTCGCGGTGCGCGTCACCAAGGAGACGCTCGACGAGGCGACCGGCGAATACAAGTCGATCGGCATCTTCACCAAGGGTCTTGTCGACGGCGGCAAGCCCAAGAAGGAGGTCGAGGATCGCGACCCGCTGTGCGTGCAGCCGGCCGACCTCTACACCGCCCACGCCCGCGACCGGATCGGCCGCCTGCTGGAGGGCTGGCTGGCCCGCCACAAGGCCACGCCGTTCGAACTGCTGCACCGCCCCGACCTGGTCGAGAAGCTGGAAGCCTCGGGCACCGACCTGCAGCACGCGCTGCAGAAGATCGCCATCCCCGAGGCCGAGGCCCGCGGCCAGTCCGTGCACGAGGTCATGCGCCACTTCCATGGCCTGGTCGAGCGCACGATCGCCAACCTGATGAAGGCGTTCAAGAAGGGCGCGCTGCCGGACCTGGACAAGGAAGGCTTCGCCAAGGCCGCCGAGCGCCTGGTGGCCGACCCCGACCGCGCCTTCCTGCTGGGCGCCGGCGTCGCGGCCTCCATCGCGCCCGCCGTCAGCTGGTCGGATAAGATCGCCCGCCTGCTGGACCTCGCCGACGCCGCGCCGCAGGAGCCGCGCGCCCGCGCGGCCGCCCTGGCCGCCATCGAGCAGCCCCTGGCCGAGATCATCGGCTCCCGCGCGGGCATGGCCGACCTGCTCGACACCAAGGATGACCTGGGCGCGACTCTGGCCGCGATGACCCGGATGACCGGCGGGCTGGCCATCGAGGCCCTGATCAAGATCGAGCCCGGCGTCCGCGCCTGCATGCCCGACCTGTCGGGCACCGCGCGCCGGCTTGGCGAATGGCTGTCGAGCGACGAGTTCTCCAGCGTGCGCAAGGCCATCGCCCAGCGGGTGTTGTCCGAGCTGAACGGCGTGCGCCGGCTCAAGCCGACCGACGCCGACGCCGAGATCGAATATCTGCGCGCCCTGGCCATGAGCCTGACGGCGGCGGCCGGCCGCATCCTGCAGGCCGAGGATATCCAGGTCGCCTTCACGACCCGCTCCAAGACCCTGCTGAACGGGGATTTCATCGAGGCGCTGCTGGGCCGCGACCGCTCGGCTCACGAAGAGGTCAAGATCCTGATCCGCCTGGCGGAGAACGTCATGGGCGCGGTCAACAAGCGTAACGCCGCCCGCTGGCTGAACGCCAATATCAGCGCCATGCGCTTCGAGAAGGAGATGCGCGCGGGGCCGGACTCGCCGGTGGCCAAGCTGGCCCATCTGGCGGCCCTGCAGCGGTCCCTGACGCGGTCGGGCCTGGTGCGCGAGGACTACGAGCCCCTGTGCGCCAAGCTCGGCGAGGTCGGAGCCCTGATCGAGGGCGACTCGCGCTTGCTGACCATGCTGGTCCGCGCCCCGGCCCCGCTGCCGCACCGCCTGCAACTCTTGGCCAAATTGGCCATGGGCGAGGCCGGCCCGACGGGACCCGTGGCCGAAAAGGCCCGCGTCGAGGCCCTGAAGCTGGCCAAGGACCCGGCGTCGCGCGAACAGCTGGCCGGCTCGCCCCAGACCATGACCCTGATCAAGAGCCTGGTGGGGCAGGCGGCTTAGGGGCTGTCAGCCGAGCCTATCGAAAGCTAAGGGGCTCGAGCGTCGCCTTTGGCCTCGGGCTCGAAATGCTCGCCGGCCGAACGCCCCGCGCGACGCCGCCGGATCTAGGTCCGCGAGAGCACGAAACGGGTCGCCGCCTCCATCTGGACGTCTCGGCCACGCGCGATGTCGGCGGCGGAGATCGCCACGGCGATGTCGGGCGCGATGGCCGCGTCGGGCTGTGGCGTCCTGGGGAAGCTGGCGATCAGCGGCAGGTCCACCTCCAGGCCCGAGGCGGGAAGTTTCAGGAAAAAGAACGCCCCGCCATTGATGCCGCGGCGATTGCCGCCGGTGGTCTGCCCTACCAGGGTGGCCAGGCCGTTGTCCTTCACGGTCTGGTCAAAGCCGAAGGTCGCCGAGCTGTTGGACGCGTCGCAGAGGACGGCGACCTTCCCGCTAAATCGCCGCCCCTCGGGACGGATGAGGCTGGTTTCGCCGTCGTCGTCATAGCGCGTCAGGCGATAGAAGCCGGGCCGCTCGGCGCTGGCGACGGCGTCGTCGCCCCAGTCCAGGAAGCCGCGATCCCAGGTGCTGAGATAGGGCTTCAGGGCGTCGGGCGCCTTGCGGTACCGGGTCCATCTTTGGTCGCGCGACAGGGCCAGGGGGCGATCGATGAGGCGGCCGAGGATGACATTGCCGCAGTCCTGTCCGCCCTCGTTGCCTCGGAGGTCGACGACGAGCCCGCGCGCCCCGTCGCCGCTCAGGTCGTCCATCGCCGCCGCCAACCAGGCTTGCCAGTCGAAGCGAGATTCATAGAGGGCCCAACTGGGCATGGTCAGGCGATGCACGCCGTCCGCGCCCTTGTCGAGCGTCCAGGGGTTGGCGTCCTTGGCGACCGCGCGCGAAGCCGAAAAACGCGCCTGGCGATCGGCCAGGGTCTGGAGACCCGCCCGGACCACGCCGCCGTGAGCCAGGGTGAAGGCGGCCGTCTCCTTGAGCGGCAGCACCAGCGGCAGGTGGATGTCGAAGGTCTCGTAGCGGTCCTCGCCCCGGACCTCCATCAGGCTGATCCGCTTGCCGAGATTGGAGCCGTCCGCCCGCGCCAGCGGGACCAGCCGCGCGAGCAGCTCGTGCGTCGCGACGCCGTCGATCGCGGTGATCACCGTGCCGCGGGGGAAAAGCCCGGCGCCGCTGTCGTCGCGGATCACCACGATCCGGCCGTCGATCCAGCGGAACAGGAAGGGCACGAGCGCGCGGTCCGGATACATCCGGGCCACCGTCGCCTCGCCGCTGTTGTAGGGGCTGGGATAGGTATGACCGCATTTCAGCGAGGCGGTGACGCGCGTGAGGGCCAGGAACCGCTGGCGAAACGTTCCGGGCGCGGCCCAGGCCCGGGCGAGGCCGTCCAGTCTCTCGGAGACCTCGGACGGGGCGCTATAGCGATAGACGCCCGGATGCATCGTCTCCCAGGCTTGGCGCAGAATGGCGACATCGCCGCTCCAATCCGCGTTCACGACCTCGGCGAGGGACGGCGTGGACAGGCCCAGGGCGAGCCCGCCGGAAAGCTTCAGCAGGCGGCGACGGTGCAGCGGCGACATGGGCGGATGATCCTCGAAACTCGCGGGCCTCCGGTATCGCCGCGCTCAACCGGCTTCGCGCCTCAATTCCGGGCCATCCGCCGAAAAAGCAGGATCTGAGACCCGCCGCCTATAGTCTGAGGGCGGCGCCCCGAACCGCGCGCGGAACGCCCGGTTGAAGCTGGCCTTCGACGAAAAGCCCATGTCCATCGCCAAATCCAGAAGGTCCTGCTTCGAACCGGCCCGCAACGCGTCGGCCACCGCCTCGGCGCGCAGACCGTTGACGAAGGTGGAGAAGTTCACCCCGAGACCCAGATTGATGGCCCGCGACACGCGGCCGCTGTTGGCGCCGAGGCGCCGCGCCAGGCCGGGTAGCGAGAGGTCCGGTTCGCGCCACCAGCCCGCTTGTCGCGTGCGGGCGGCGATGTCGGCCCCGATCGCCGCCCAGTCCGGGGCTTGTCCGACCTCGGCCTCGGTGTCGGCCGGCTCCGTCGCCGCCAAAGGCGCCGGCAGCGCCGCCTGACGCCACCCCGCCACGCCCAGGTAGACGCCGACCAGGGCGAGGGCCAGATACATCCCCGTCTCCTGGAAGAAGCTGATGCCGCCGACGAGGGTCGACCAAACCCAGAACCAGCACTCGACGACAAGGCCCGACAGGACGGCCAGCAGCACGCGGCTCAGCCAGACGGCCGAATGGGCGTCGTCATCGCTGCGCTGCTCGGCGAGACGCCGACGACGGCGGCGCAGCAGCCGACCGATCGCGAGGGCGTAGGCGGCGAGGCTGACGAGGCCCAGCCCGGTGAGGACGGGCGACACCCACGCCCTGTGCCCGCCGACGTACCAGGACCATTTCACGGGCTCCGGCAGCGCGAAACAGAACAGGAAGTAGCTCGCCTGCGCGAGCGGCGGGGCCAGATGCCAGCGGAGGCGCGGCGGCGGCGCGCCGCTGGCCAGGGCGTAGGCATAGCCGTAGAGCACCGGTCCCAGGGCCAGCGGCAGGGAGAACGGGGCGAAGGTCAGCCAGCGGAAGCGGTCGTAGGCGCCCGCGAAGCCGATGGCGTAAGGCGTCAGGACGCCGGCGATGACGATGAGCGTCGCCGCCAGGAAGCGGTTGGCCGTCCGGTTCCGGACCTCGCGCGCCAGGGCGATCGCCAGCGCCAGGCATTGCAGGATCGCCGCCCCGAGCAGCGCCGTTCGCCAGCCGAAATGGAACCACCCGCCCGTCATGGCCTCACGCTACCCGCGCCGTGTCGAGCGAGGAAGAGCGGTGGCGCGCCGGCCCGCATTGACGCCGTCCCCGCCGCATGGCCCCCTCGCCGCGCGGAACCACACGGAGCATTCCATGGCTGACCTGATCCTGAGCGTCGTCGGCAGCGACCGGCCGGGCCTGACCCAGGCCTTGGCCAAGGCGGTGCTAGAGGCCGGCGGCAATTGGCTCGAGAGTCATCTGAGCCGGCTGGGCGGGCTCTATGTCGGCTCGGTGCGGGTGGAGGCGAGCGACGCCGAGGCGCTGCGGAAGGCGGTGGCGGCGGTGGACGCGCACGGCCTGGAGGTGCGGGTCGCGCCGGCGATCGAATCTCCGGTCGCCGAGGGCGAGACGGTGGGTCTGTCCCTGGTGGGCCAGGATCGTCCTGGCATCGTCCACCAGGTGACGGCGGTCTTGAGCGGCCTCGACGCCAATATCGAGGCCTTCGACACCCGGCTCAGCGTGGAGCCGCACGCGGGCGGACCGCTGTTCCATCTGGACGCGCGGCTGCGCCTGCCGGCCGGGCTGACGGCGGTGAACGTCCAGGCGGCGCTGGAGGCGATCTCGGCCGAGATCATGGTCGATATTGCCTTGGCGCCGGTGTCGGCGGGCTGAGTTAGCCCAGGATCTTCGCCAACGCGTCCACCACGCGCTCGACATCGCCGTCGGTCATGGCCGGATAGAGCGGCAGGGTCAGGCAGCGGGCGTACCAGGCGTCCGCGCCGGGCAAGTCGGCGATCCCGTAGCGGCCGGCGTAATAGGGCTGCCGGTGCACCGGGATGTAGTGGACCTGCGAGCCGATGCCCTCGGCCTTCAGGCTCTCGACCACGGTGCGGCGCGAGACGCCCTCGGCCTCGAAGTCGATCAGCACGGTCAGCAGGTGCAGGGCCGGATCGGAATGGGCGGGGCTGGCCGCGAGCCTCGCGCGGGGCGCGCGCTCGGGCAGCAGCCGGGCATAGAGCGCCGCCAGCTCGCGCCGGCGCGCCACGAAGCGGTCGAGCTTCTTCAGCTGCGACAGGCCCAGGGCGCACAGCACGTCGGGAATCCGGTAGTTGAAGCCGAGCTCGGGCATCTCGTACCACCACGGATCGGCGTCCGCCGGCCGGACCATGCCGTGCGAGCGCAGGCGGCGGGCGCGGGCGGCCAGCTCCGGATCGTTGGTGGTCAGCATGCCGCCCTCGCCGGTGGCCAGGGTCTTGACCGGGTGGAACGAGAAGCTGGCGAAGCTGGAGAAGGCGCCGTCGCCGACGGGGTGCGCCACGCCGTCGAAGGTCGCGATCGAGCCCAGCGCGTGCGGGGCGTCCTCGACCAGGGTCGCGCCGGCCGCGCTGGCCATGGCCTTCAGGGCCGGCAGGTCGCAGACATCGCCGCGCAGGTGGACCGGCAGGATCGCCTTGACCCGCTTGTCGCGCGCGCGGTCCAGCGCCCGCGCGAGGGTGTCGGGGGTCATCAGGCCGCTGTCGCGATCGACGTCGGCGAACACCACCTCGGCCCCGACGAAGCGGGCGCAGTTGGCGGTGGACAGGAAGGTGACCGACGGGACGACGCAGACGTCGCCCCCATTTTCGTTTTTGGCGCCGATCCCGAGCGCCAGCATGGCCAGATGCAGGGTGGCGGTGCCGTTCGAGACCGCGATGGCGTGCTGGGCCCCGACTTTTTGGGCGAAGGCCGCTTCGAACGCCTCGACCATCGGACCGGTGGTCAGGAAATCGGCCCGCAGCGCCTCGGCGACGGCGGCGACGTCGTCGTCCTCGATCGTTTGCCGGCCGTAGGGGAGAAAGCCGCTCATAGCGCGGCCTTTTCCTCCAGCATGGCCAGCAGGCCCTCGGGCGAGAGCCAGTCGTGGTTGTTGTCGCTGCTGTAGGAGAAGTCCTCGGCCACCGGGGTCGCGCCGTCGGCGGCGGCATAGGGGACGCGGCCGAACTCGGCGAAGTTGGGCTCGATGGCGTAGCGGTCGTCGAAGGCCACGGTCGAACGGGCGTCGTCGGCGCTGATCATGATCTCGTGCAGCTTCTCGCCCGGCCGAATGCCGATGACCTTCATCGTGGCGGTCGGCGACATGGCCTTGACCAGGTCCGGCATGGCCATGGACGGGATCTTGGGCACGAAGATCTCGCCGCCGCGCATCATGGTCAGCGACGAGAGCACGAAGTCGACGCCCTCGTTCAGGGTGATCCAGAAGCGGGTCATGCGCGGATCGGTGACCGGCAGCTCGGTCGCGCCCTGGGCCAGCAGGCGGCGGTACAGCGGCACGACGCTGCCGCGCGAGCCCACGACATTGCCGTAGCGCACGACGCAGAACCGCGTGCCGATGTCGCCCGACAGATTGTTGGCGGCGACGAAGGTCTTGTCGGAGGCCAGCTTGGTCGCGCCGTAGAGATTGGTCGGATTGCAGGCCTTGTCGGTGGACAGGGCGATCACCTGCTTGACCGCGTTGTTCAGGCTGGCCCAGACGACATTCTCGGCGCCCAGCACGTTGGTGTGGATGCATTCGGACGGGTTGTACTCGGCGGCCGGCACCTGCTTCAGGGCCGCGGCGTGGACGACGATGTCGACGCCGCGCAGGGCCAGGGTCAGGCGCTCGCGGTCGCGCACGTCACCGAGAAAAAACCGAAGTTTGGCGTAGGTCCGCTCGTCGAACTGCTCGCGCAGCTCGATCTGCATGTCGCTCTGCTTCAATTCGTCGCGGGAATAGACGATGACCTTTCGCGGGTTGTAGCGGCGCAGCACGGTCTCGATGAACCGCCGGCCGAACGAGCCGGTGCCGCCGGTGATCAGGATCACCTTGCCGTCCAGGTCGAGGGATTTGGGAGAAAAACGGCCCAAGGTCTGCCTCCTGCGACGCTTGCCCGGCGCGCGCCGGGGCCACGAGTCGTGGTTAACGCCCCTTGATGCGCCGACAGACGTAAAGAGGACGTCAACCACGTCGCGCTAAAACGCCGCCCATGCGCCGCCTTCGCCTCGCCCCGATCGTCCTGGCCGCCGTCCTCGCGGGCGGTCCCTTGCTGGCGCCCGGCGCCGCCCTCGCCGGTCACGGCAAGGAGGAGAAGAAGGAGGCGGTCACCTATTTCGCGCTGGAGCCGATCAACGCGGTGGTGCTGCGTCGCGACGGCCGTCGCGGGGTGATGACCGTCGAGGCCGGCCTCGAGGTTCGCGACCCCAAGCTGATGGAGCGGGCCCAGGCCTCGACGCCGCGCCTGCGCGCCGCCTTCGCCCAGGTGCTGATGGTCTATGCCGCCGGTCTGCGCGGCGGGGCGACGCCGGACATGGACTATATGAGCCGCGAGTTGCAGAAGGCCGCCGACCAGGTGCTGGGCAAGCCCGGCTCCAAGGTGCTGCTGGGCTCGGCCCTGATCAGCTAGGTTTCTGGCGCCGCGCGCGGAAGAACCCGCGCAGGAGCTCGGCGCTTTCGTCGGCCAGAACGCCGCCGGTGACCTCCGGCCGCCAGTGGCAGGTGGGTTGGGCGAAGAATTTCGGTCCATGGACCACGGCCCCGCCCTTGGGGTCCTCCGCGCCGAACACCACCCGGCCGATCCGCGCGTGGCTGATCGCGCCGGCGCACATGGCGCAGGGCTCCAGGGTCACCACCAGGGTCAGGCCGGTCAGCCGGTAGTTGCCGAGCTTGGCGGCGGCCGCGCGCATCGCCGCGATCTCGGCGTGGGCCGTGGGATCATGCGCGCCGATCGGGCCGTTGCCGGCCGTGGCGATGACCTCGCCGGTCGCCGGATCCAGGATCACCGCCCCGACCGGCGTCTCGCCGGCCTCGGCCGCCGCGCGGGCGGCGTCGAGGGCCAGGCGCATGGCGTGGTGATCTTGATCCCCGTCCTGATCGGTGCGCATTACCGTCCAAAGCCCATCGAGAGATGCGCCCAGCCCGAGAAGGACGCCGAAAAATGACCAAACCTCACGACCCCCTGTACGAGCCTCGGCTGGATGGTCAAGACGGCGATCTCGACGGCGGTCCCGGCGAGCGGGTGGCCAAGGCGCTGGCGCGGGCGGGCGTGGCCTCGCGGCGCGAGGTCGAGCGGCTGATCGAGGCCGGGCGCGTGGCGATCAACGGCAAGGTGCTGACCACCCCGGCGGTCAAGGTCGCGCCCGGCGACTTCCTCACCGTCGACGGCCAGCTGGTGGCCGAGCGCGAGCCGACACGGATCTTCCGCTATCACAAGCCCACCGGCCTGATGACCACCCACAACGACCCCAAGGGCCGGCCGACGGTGTTCCAGTCGCTGCCGCCGGGGTTGCCGCGCCTGATCTCGGTCGGACGCCTCGATCTGAACTCCGAAGGCCTGCTGCTGCTGACCAACGACGGCGAGCTGTCGCGGGCCCTCGAAACGCCGAGCAACGCCTGGGTGCGCCGCTATCGGGCGCGGGCGTTCGGAGACACGACCCAGGCCAAGCTGGACACGCTGAAGGACGGCGTCACGGTCGAGGGCGTCAAGTACGGCCCGATCGAGGCCAAGCTGGACAAGGCGCATGACCGGACCGGCGGCGGCAAGAACGTCTGGATCACGGTCACTCTGTCCGAAGGCAAGAACCGCGAGGTCCGCAAGGTGCTGGAGTCGGTCGGCCTGAAGGTCAATCGCCTGATCCGCCTGGCCTATGGCCCGTTCGCGCTGGGGACCCTCGCCGCCGGCCAGATCGAGGAGGTCGGGCCCCGGGTGATCCGCGAACTGCTGGAAGGCGTCGTGGCCGAGGAGAACATGCCGACCGGCGACCGGCCGAAGTTCGTCGGGATCGCCAACGCGGCCAAGGCGCCGGGCACGGATGGCGGCGGCGACGCGCAGCGTCGCGGCGTCCCGCGCGCCGATCGTGTCCTTGAGGAAAAACCGGCCGAAAAGCCGGAGAAGGTCTACAAGCCCGGCTGGGCCAAGCCGAAGAAGAAGGCCTCGCCGCACGCCTCGGCCAAGGGGCCCGCCAAGGCCAAGCGTCCCACAAAGTCGATCGAGACCAAGTTCATCGACGACAAGAAGCCCGTCGCGCGCGGCAAGCCCGTCGCGCGGGCGGGCGCGAAGCCGGCTGACGGCGCGGCCCGTCGGGTGGCTGAAAAGCGCCCGGGCGCCAAGCCCCCGCGCGGTCCCAAGCGCTGAGGCTTAAGCCGCCGCCGGCGCTCCGCCGCGCGTCCAGCGGCGCAGGGCGGGCCAGCGCAGGGACAGCTCCGCCACGCCGATGAAGCCGGCGAGAACGACGAGGGCGCTGGCGATCAGCCCGGCCTTGAACTCGTGCGGCGCGTCGGGACGGGTGGTCATCGGCCGGATCAGCAGCAGGATGACGGCGTTGTTGGCCGCGTGCGCGCCGATGCCCAGCTCGATGCCGCCCAGGCGCAGCGCCATCCAGGTCAGGCCCATGCCCATGGCCGCCCGCACCAGGAAGGCGTCGATATTGGGATCCACGTGGATGGCCGCGAACAGCAGGCCGTTCAGCAGCATCAGCACGATCGGGTCGCGGACATAGGCCGCGCTCTGCTTCAGCAGCCAGCCGCGGAACAGCAGCTCCTCGGCGGCGGCGGCCAGGACCAGCAAGCCCATGGCCAGCACGGCGTAGAGGGCGCGTCCGACCAGATTCGGGGCCACCTTCCACAGGGGCGGATCGATCGGCTGGCCCAGCAGGGCGGCGGCGGCGACCACGGCGCCCATCACCACCCCGACCACCACGAGGCCGCCCAGCAGCAGGCGCGGCCGCATCGGCTCGCCGCCATTGACATAGTCGGTGATCCGCCGGTGATGGATGGCGCCGGCCGCGACGACGAAACCGACCGCCAAGCCCAGATTCACCCCGGCCAGGACGGCCAGGATGAACATCGACTGCCGCGCCGTCGGCTCGGTCAGGTTGGGATCGGAAAAGACGGCGAACAGCTCCCCGACGGCGGGCGCGCCGTCCAGGCCGCTGACGACCAGAACCGCCAGCAGGATCGCCGAGGCGCCGCCCAGGACGGCGGCGACCGCGCCGGCCAGCATCCCGACCGGCACGGCGAAGGCGGTGCGCCACGGGTCGCGATCATAGGGCGACAGATCGGCCAGAAAGCGCGAACGCTTCACCGCCTCCATCAACTCGCCCATGCGCATCGCTTGATCGCCTCTTGTTCTTTCCGCGACTAAGAGGGGGCGGCCACGATCTTGTAAAGCGCGCGCTTGCCGCGCGCGGCGCGGGACGGCACACATCCGGTTACGGGTTGTAAAGGGGCCACCATGAGCGAGCGGGATTCGGGCGCGGCGCATCTGCACCGGCTGGTGCTGTTCTCCGACGCGGTCTTCGCCATCGCCATCACCCTGCTGGCGATCGAGATTCACCCGCCGCACGACTGGAACGGCGTCGCCGATCTCTTCCGGCAGATGGCCGCCAAGCTGGTGGCCTATGTCGTCAGTTTCGCGGTGGTCGGCATCTACTGGATCAGTCACCGGCGGATCTTCGAGCGCCTGAAATCGGCCAACGGCGTGCTCGACGTGCTGAACTTCGTGGTGCTGGGGCTGGTGGCCCTGTTGCCGCTGGCCACCGAGCTCCTGTGGGAGCAGAAGGCCGGCCAAGCCTTTCCGGTCTATGTCGCGCTGGTCGCGGCGATCGGCCTGGCGATCGGCCTGCTCTGGGCCTATGCGGTCTTCATCGGCGGTTTGGCCCACCCGACGCCGAGGGGCGAGGCGATCTTCGTCATGCTGCGCGTCGCGCTGCTGCCCGGCTTCATGTGCTGGATGAGCTTCTTCAGCCTGGCGTATCCTTGGGGCTGGGCGGTGATGGCCGTCGTGATCGTGGCGCTCCGCATCGTCAACCAAGCGCTGGCCCGCGCTTCGGCCAAGGCCGCCTGATGCGAATCGTCTCGGGCCAGTATCGCGGCAAGGCCATCGTCGCGCCGCCGGGCGAGGCCACCCGCCCCACCTCCGACCGCGCCCGCCAGGCGGTGTTCAACATCCTGGAGCACGCGGCCTGGGCGCCGGAGCTGCACGGGGCGCGGGTGCTCGACGTCTTCGCCGGCTCGGGCGCGCTGGGGCTCGAGGCGCTGTCGCGCGGCGCCAGCTTCTGCCTGTTCGTCGAGACCGACGACGCCGCGCGCGGCGCGATCCGCGAGAACATCGACGCCATGCACCTGTTCGGCGTCACCCGCGTGCATCGCCGCGACGCCACGGACCTGGGGCCGCGCCCGGCCAGCGCCGGCGCGCCGTTCGACCTCGTCTTCCTCGACCCGCCCTACGCCAAGGGCCTGGGCGAGAAGGCCATCGCCGAGCTGGTCGCCGGCGGCTGGCTCGCGCCGGGCGCGATCCTGATGTTCGAGCGGGGCCGGGGCGAGCCCGACCCGGCGCTGGACGGCTTCGAGGCGCTGGACGCGCGCGACTACGGCGCCGCCCGCGTCTTGTTCCTCAGGGCGCCTGGCTGATCGTCAGGCCCCCGTCGCCGCGTCGATCCGCCAAAGGGTGGAGGCGTTGATGATCGGCCTCTCGAACCGCGCGCCCAGCGCCACGAAGCGTGGCGCGAGGTCGAGCATGGGCTGGAAATGATCCAGCTGGCGGGCTTGGTCGAGCCCCCGCCACAGGCTGACATTGGTCAGGGCGCAAGTCGCCTCGTCGGCGCCGGCAAAGAAGTCGATCAGGCCGTCCAGCGCGCGAATGCCCGGCTCCAGGGCGTCCAGGGCCGCCTCCATCGCTTCGCGCACGCGAGAAAACTGGTCGGGGTCGGTCCGCAGGATCGACAAGCGTACGACGGGTGAACGGGTCATGTGGCGCTCGAGGATTTCACAAGCGAAGCGGCGGAGTGCGCGCGGAAGGCGCCAAGCAGCAGCTCAAGGCCGCGCTCGCCTGTCAAGAGCGCTATCGCGTCGCCTTCGCCGGCGTGGTCTGGCTGGTCCTGACCGGCGCGCCCTGCTGGCGGGCCTCGCTGACCAGGCCGGCGCAGTCGGCGTCCTTGGCCTCGCCGGTGGTGAAGAACGGGATCAGGGCGGCCAACGGATTGAGCAGCGAGCCCAAGGCCGCCGCGACGCCGCCCTGGCCGACCGCCTTGCTGACGTCGAGGCCGGGCTTCGGGGCCATGATCGGCCCCCTCAGCGTGATCGGGATAAACAGGCGCAACAGACGCGGCTTCTTGCTGTCGCCCTCGATGCGGAAGTCCATCCGCTCGGTCGCCAGGTTCACCGTGCCTCGGCCGCGCGCCAGCACGACGCCGGTGTCGGCGACCAGGTGGTTGGTGGTCATCACGCCGTCCCGGACATCGAAGTCGGCGATCGCGCAGCGGACCGGCGTCTGCTTGTCGCTCTTGGACAGGAGCAGGATCAGGCCCTTGGACGCGTTGACGCCCAGGAGCTCGGCGAAGGCCTGGCGGATCTGGCCGCGCGGGGCGACCACGGTCACCGAGCCATTGGCCGCCGAGGCGGCGCGGTGGACGCTGTTTCCGGTCCCGGTCAGCTTGGCGCGGGCCATCACCGGGCCCTCGATGGCGTTCTGGCCCTCGCTCTTGATCGGGATGAAGTCCTCCAGACGGCCGTTGGTCAGGCGCAGGTCGAGATCCGTGCGCGGGATCGTCGGCCGGGCGTCCAGACGGATCCGCCCCTTGAGATCGCCGCGCGAGAAGGTCAGGGCGATCGGGTCCAGGGTCAGCACGCCCTTGTCGAGAGCGACATCGACGCTGACCTTGCGCAGCGGCAGGTTGGGCGCGTTCACCGCGTCGGCGCGGTAGGTGACCTTGGCGTCCATCGAACGGACGCGCTCGACCTGCAGGGTGGCGTCGGGCAGCAGGCGCTGGACGGCGTCGCGCTGGGCGGCTTCGACCTTCTGGCCGGCCGAGGCGGTCTCGCCGCGTCCCGTCGCCGGCGGCGCGCCGACCAGGCTGCCCAGATCGTCGAAGTCGAGCCGCCGCGAACGCAGCGCCGCCTGCAGATAGGGGCGCTCGCGGCCAGTCAGCACGAAGAGCTCGCCCGAGACGTCGCTGTCGCCGACGCGGCCCGTCATCTTCTCGAAATCGTAGCGCGCGCCCTCGCGGATCAGGCGCCCCGACACGCGATAGGGCGGGGTGTTGGGCAGGGCGAGGCCCGTGAGGTCATGAAGGCGGTTCAGATCGGCGCCCGACACCGTCAGGTCCGTCTCGAAACGGGCCAGGTCGAACGGCTTGGTCACCTGACCCTGGGCGGTGATGCGCGTGGCGCCGGCCCGGACATCGGCGTCGAACGGATAGGGCTTGCTGGGCGTGATGTTCAGCAGCGGGCCGCCGGTCACCCGTGCCAGGAAGGCCGCGCCGTTCAGGCTGCCCCGGCCTTCCAGCACGAAGCGGCCGCCGCGCTCGCCGGCCCGCTCCTGGGCGTCGACGGCGCCGACGAACAGCGTGCCGCGCTGGCGGTCCTCGAATCGCAGCCGGCCGTCCTTGATCACGAAGCGCTGGACCGCCGGCAGCTTCATCGGCTTGTCGCGGGTCTGGCCGCCGAAGGTCCAGTTGGCCTTGCCGTCGCCGGCCCGCAGCAGCCGCACGTCCGGCTCGTCGATGGCCAGGAACGGCAGGATGATCTGGCCGCGCAGCAGGGGCAGGATCTTGACCTGCAGCGCCACCCGGCCCACCCGCGCCATCGGCGGCGCGTCCGGTTCGAGCGTCTTGGCCCAGGCCGGCTGGCCGATGCGCACGCCGAAGGCCTCGACCTTGGGCGACAGCGACCAGGGATGGACGCGCAGATCGCCGGTGATCGCCACCTCGCGCTGCAGACGCGCCGAGGCGAAGCGGCCGATCGGGCCCCGCAGCCAGTTCCAGTCGAAGATCACCAGGAAGGCGACGATAGCCGCCACCAGGGCCAGGGCCGAGCCGATGCCGATCACCGCGCGCCGAGATGGTCGCCGGACGGGCTCGCGCGGCGGTTTCGGTTCGAGAAGGGCGTCGGCGGTGGTCAGGATCGCGGCTCCGGTCGATCCCTCACAACGCGCGGGGCCGGCGATCCTGTTCCAATTCGGCGCGAACTATCGGGCCCGCAAGGGCCTCAGTAGACGAGTCCGATGCTGCTGACCGCCGCCGCGGCCACCACGAAGGCGACGATGGCGATCAGTTCATAGGCCTTGAAGAGCGGCTTGCTTGGCGAGCGCATGTCTGTGGTTCCCCCGTCCCATTTTGGTGCGTGTCGACGCCTCCGACGCAAGGGCGGCGCCAGTCCGACTGAGTTCAGGGCCGTTTGCCGGCCCACACCAACCAGCCGTAGTCGTCCCGGCCGGCGGTGACGTATCCCTGGGGTTCGGAGGGCGGATAGGGATAGACCGGGCCCCCACGGCCCTGGTCATACCCGCCCGCGCACCCGCAGAGACGTCGTTGCTGTTCGTAGGCATAGGCGGCGGCGGCGTCGCGCCGGCCATACCAGGCCTCGCGCCGCTCGCCATAGCGATCCGCGTCGCGCGCCTCGATCTCGATACGACCCCGGTCATAGCCGCACTGGTCGCAACCGCCTTGAGCGTAACCGTACGAGCCGTAGCGGTCTTGGGCATAGCGGTCGGGGGCGTAACCGGCCTGAGCGTAGCCGGCTTGGTCGTACCAGGCCTCTCGACGCTCGCCGTAGCGATCGCCCTCGCGCGTCTCGACCGCCAGGCGACCTCGACCATAGCCGCAGGGGCCGCAGTCGCCCCGCGCATAGCCGTAGGCCCATTGGTCGTAGCCGGACCAGGCCTCGCGGCTCGTCTCGCACGCGCCGCCCGCGTCCCGATAGGCCACGCCGTCATCCAGGCGCGCGTGGCAGCCGCCGGCCAGCGGGACCGGCCCGACGCCGCCGCGCGATCCGGCCCACGCCGGCGCGGCCGCCAGCAGGGTCAGAACGAGGACAGGGGCGAGGCGAGACAGGGTCATGGCGAACTCCGGAGCCTTAACAAACCCTTTACGCGGCCCGAGTCAGCGGGGTTCACCCGTCAGGCGAGCGTGGCCTTGCACGAAACACCCGACTTTCCCTCCGCGCGTTCCAGGGCTAGCCTGCCTCAAACATTTGTTTGAGGGCGCGCATGGCGATCGAGGCGGTGATCTGGGACTTCGGCGGCGTGTTCACGACCTCGCCATTCGAGGCGTTTCGGCGCTACGAGACCGAGCGGGGCCTGCCGACCGACTTCATCCGCGCCGTCAACGCGACCGACCCGGACCGCAACGCCTGGGCGCGGTTCGAGCGGGCGGAGATCGACGCGGCGGCGTTCGACGCGCTGTTCCTGGAAGAGGCCACGCGGCTGGGCCACGCCGTGCGCGGCGCGGACGTGCTGCCGCTGCTGTATGGCGACTTGCGGCCTCGGGTCGCCGAGGCGCTAAAGGCCTGCAAGGCGCGGTTCAAGGTCGGCTGCATCACCAACAACGTGCCCACCGGCCACGGCCCCGGCATGGCCCAGAGCGCGGACAAGGCCCTGGCGGTCGGCGAGATCATGGCCCTGTTCGACGCGGTGATCGAAAGCTCCAAGGCCGGCGTCCGCAAGCCCGATCCGCGCATCTACCAGATGATGTGCGAGTTGCTGGACGTGGCGCCGGAGGCCTGCGTCTATCTCGACGACCTGGGGATCAACTGCAAGCCGGCGGCGGCCTTGGGCATGACGGCGATCAAGGTGTCGTCGGAGGCGCAACTGCTGGCCGATCTTGCGCAGGCGACCGGATTGGCGTTCTGAAGGGCGACGCTTCTCGGAGAACTCCATGTCCCGTTCCAAGATCGGCGCCGCCGCCGCCATCGCCCAGCTCGACGGCTGGAGCGCCGCGCCGGACCACAAGGACGCCATCGCCAAGACCTTCCGCTTCGCCGACTTCAACGCCGCCTTCGGCTTCATGACCCGCGTGGCCCTGATGGCCGACAAGCTGGATCACCACCCCGAGTGGTTCAATGTCTACAATCGGGTCGAGGTCCTGCTGACCACGCACGACGCCGACGGGGTGACGGAGCTGGACGTGACGCTGGCCAAGTTCATGGACGAGGCGGCGACCTAGCGCCGCCGCTGGACCCCCTCCACCGCCTTCGGTGGTTCCTCTCGCCCAAGCGGGGAGGAGAGTTTACCCCTTCCGCGCGGCCGCCTTCCGGTTCAAACTAGCGTTTGAATAAAGGGAGGACGCCGCATGGCGCAGAGCACGGGCCGGGTCGCCGGCAAGAAGGCCTTCATCACCGGCGGGGCCCAGGGCCTGGGCGCGGCCGCCGCCCGGCGGCTGGCCGAGGAGGGGGCCAAGGTCACCGTCGCCGACATCAATCTGCCGGGCGCCGAGGCCGTCGCCGCCGAGCTCAACGCCAAGCATGGCGAAGGGACCGCCTTCGCCCTCCACCTCGACGTCACCCAGGAAGACCAGTGGGTCGAGGCCCTGGAAAAGGCCAACGGCCTGATGGGCGGGATCTCGGTGCTGCTGAACAACGCCGGTGTGGCCGGCGACAAGCCGCTGGAGGCCATGGAGTTCGATCTGTGGAAGCGGATCATGTCGATCAATGTCGACAGCGTCTTCCTGGGGGCCAAGCACGCCCTGACCTATATGCGCGCCCACCAGCCGGGCTCGATCATCAATATCAGCTCGATCGCCGGCCTGATCGCCAACCATAACTCGCCGGCCTACAACGCCTCCAAGGCGGCGGTCTGGCTGCTCAGCAAGAACATCGCCCTCTACTGCGCCAAGCAGGGGCTGGACATCCGTTCGAACTCGATCCACCCGACCTTCATCGACACGCCGATCCTGGACCCGCTGAGCCAGCGTCTCGGCAAGGAGGAGGCCCACGCCAAGCTCGGCCGGCAGATCCCGCTGGGCCATATCGGCGAGCCCAACGACATCGCCAACGCGGTGCTCTACCTGGCCAGCGACGAGAGCAAGTTCATGACGGGCGCGGAGATGCGCCTCGACGGCGGCATCTCGGCGATGTGATCTCCTCCCCCTTCTGGGGGAGGTGGCCCGCGAGGGCCGGAGGGGGCAGCGCGGCCTCAGCCGAGATGGCCCCCTCAGTCGGCTTTCGCCGACAGCTCCCCCAGAGGGGGAGCATCTCGACTAACGCGGCGCGCGCTTCGCCAGGATCCGCTGCAGGGTCCGGCGGTGCATGTTCAGCCGCCGCGCGGTCTCCGAGACGTTGTGGCCGCACATCTCGTAGACGCGCTGGATGTGCTCCCAGCGCACGCGGTCGGCGCTCATCGGGTTTTCCGGCGGCGCGGGCGCGGCGTCCTTGGCGGCCAACAGGGCGCGGGCGACGTCGTCGGCGTCGGCGGGCTTGGAGAGATAGTCGACCACCCCCGCCTTCACCGCCGCCACGGCGGTGGCGATGTTGCCGTAGCCGGTCAGCATGATGACCTTGGCGTCGGCGCGGGCCTCGCGCACGGCCTCGACCACCTTCAGGCCCGAGCCGTCCTCCAGCCGCATGTCCAGCACCGCGTGGGCCGGCGCCTGGCCGCGCAGGATGGTCAGCGCCTCGGCCACGGAAGCGGCCAGCGTCACCTCGAACCCGCGCTGCTCTAGCGCCCGCCCCAGCCGAGTCCGTAACGGGGCGTCGTCGTCCAACAGAAGCAGCGTTTTGTCCGGCAGCGCCGAGACCAGCTCTCCGATATCCGCCATGAAGTCAGCCCCTCCCCGGGCTAATACTCAGCAGGCCAAGCCTCATACTTTCGCGCTTCCGCGACACAACTCAAGCCCCTGTATAACCGGGGGCCTCAAGCGCGGGTCGAGGCCAGCGGGCCGAGACGACCGCGCCGCCGCGACGACCATTGCGGAAATCCACCGTCGCGCCGGTTCGTTCCAGAAGGGTCTTGGCGATGAAGAAGCCCAGCCCCATGCCGATATGGCCCGTGCGCGAGCCTTCGGCGCCCGGCCGGGTGGTCACGTACGGCTCGCCCAGCTTGGCCAGCACTTCGGGCGAGAAGCCGGGGCCGTCGTCGCGCGCCTCGATGACGATGTAGCGGGGGTCGAAGCGGGCGATGACGATCACCTCGCCCCGCGCGAAGTCGACGGCGTTCTCGACGATCGAGGTCATGGCGTGGATGATCTCGGGCCGCCGCCAGATGTCGGGCGCGGTCTCGCCGGCCGGGCCGTTGACCACGGCCTCGACGCGGATGCCGTGCACCATGTGCGGTTCGATCACGTCCTGGACCAGCTGGACCAGGCTCATGCGTTCGTGCACCGCGTCCTGGGCCTCGGGCATCTCGGTCAGGCGCTGCAGGATCTCGCGGCAGCGGGCGGCCTGGCCGATCAGCAGCTCGGCGTCCTCGCGGACCTCCGCGTCGGTGGTGTTGCGGGCCATCTCGCGCGCCACCACCGAGATGGTGGCGAGCGGCGTGCCCAGCTCGTGCGCCGCCGCCGCCGCCAGGGCGCCCAGGGCCGACAGCCGCTGCTCGCGGGCCAGCACCGTCTCGGCGACGTTCAGGGCCAGCTCCATCCGCGCCGACTCGCTGGCCGCCTGCCAGGCATAGGCGCCGGACACGACGATGCCGACGACGCGCGCGGCGACGATGGTCCACTGCATGCGCGGACCGGGATCGAACGCCGGCTGGCCGCTCGCGGTCGGCAGGGGCATGTGAAACACCGCCAGCAGCACCGTGGCGGCGATGGCCAGGGCGCCGAGCCCCAGGGCGTAGCGGGCCGGCAGGGTCGCCGCGGCCAGGGTGACGGGCGCGATCAGCAACAGCGAGAACGGGTTGTAGGCGCCGCCCGTCAGATAGAAGAGGCCCGAGAGCTGCAGAATGTCGAAGGCGATCTGCGCCGTCGCCTCGCCGTCGCGGGCCAGTCGCTGACCGGTGGACGCCAGGCCCAGCAGCACATTGAGCCAGGCCGACAGGGCGATCAGCGAGAAGCACAGCGCCCAGGGGATATGCATGTTCAGCGCCAGGCCGCAGGCCAGCAGGATGGCGGTCTGGGCGACCACCCACCCCCAGCGCTGCGCCAGCAGGGTGCGCACCCTTAAGCGTCCGCGACGCAGCCCTGGCGCGGTCCACGACCAGGCGTCGTCTTGCGCCGGGTCTTCGCCCGGCTTATCGAGCCCCGTGTGACGTCGATCGTCGGGCGCTCTCGCGAACGAAACGTCAGCCATGCGCGCACAATCGTCCAGAACCGCGCGCGTGGCGAGAGTAAAAGGATGAAACGCACATGGTCCGCGGCCGACTTGTCCTCATTTTGGCGTGCGTCCTGGCCCTGGCCGTCACGGCGGGCCTGGCCTGGAACGCCGGGGTGTTCCGATCCGAAGCGCCGGCGGCGGTCGGCGGTCCGTTCCAGCTGGTCGACCAGAACGGCGCCCCGACCACCGAGAAGGCGCTGAAGGGCAAATGGAGCGCGGTGTTCTTTGGTTTCACCTATTGCCCCGATGTCTGCCCGGGCACGCTGCAAGGCCTGTCGGCGGCCAGCGATCAGCTGGGACCCAAGGGCAAGGACTTCCAGATCGTCTTCGTCTCGATCGATCCGGGCCGCGACACGGTCCAGCAGATGAAGACCTATCTGTCGGCGCCCTATGTGCCGAAGTCGACCCTGGGCCTGACGGGGACGCCCGAGCAGGTCGCCGTCGCGGCCAAGGCCTACAAGGTCTATTACGCCAAGGTCGGCGACGGCCCCGGCTACACCATGGATCACTCCACGGCGATCTACCTGATGGACAAGAAGGGGCGCTTCAAGACGGTGATCCCCTACAACCTGCCGCCCGACGAGATCGCCCGTCGGATCAAGGACGCGATGCGCGAGGGGTGAAACGGAGCGGCGCTTGGCCGCCGGAGGTCGCGCGATGCCGAAGACCATCTTGAAGCATGAGCGCCTGAAGGTCGGGCTGGGTCTGTTCCCGCTGGGAATCGCGGCGGGTTGCGCCGCGATCATGGGCTTTCGCTGAGCTCGACGACGCGCGGCGGGGTGACGCGGCGTCCATCGTGACAAAAGCTAGACTCCGTTAGGCTTCAGCATGCTATGTTGCGATGCAATATCGCGGATGCGCCATGCTTTACGCCCTGCATGAGGCGGCTTACTACGCCTCGACTCCGATGCGCCTCGCGGCGCGAGCGGCCCGGGATTTCTGGGGATCGCCGCTGAATCCCGCCGCCGACTCGGCTCTGGGCCGCCGCCTGCACGCCGGCGCGGACCTCTTCGCCAATGTCACGCGCCGCTATGGCAAGCCCAAGTGGAACATCGACACGGTCAAGGTCGGCCAGGTCGATGTCCGCGTGCGTCCGACCGTGGTCTGGGAAAGCCCCTGGGCGCGGCTGATCCAGTTCGACCGCGACATGGCCGACATGCGCCGGGCCGGCAAGTTCAGCCTGGATCCGGCCGTGCTGATCGTCGCCCCCCTTTCGGGGCACTACGCGACCCTGCTGCGCGGAACGGTCGAGGCCTTCCTGCCCGACCACGCCGTGTTCATCGTCGATTGGGTCAACGCCCGCGAGGTCTCGGTGCTGGAGGGGCGCTTCGACTTCCACGACTATATCGACCACGTGATCCAGATGCTGGGCGTCCTGGGCCCGCGTCCCAATGTCGTGGCCGTCTGCCAGCCCGGCCCGCCGGTGCTGGCCGCCGCCGCCCTGATGGCCGAGCAGAACCACCCCTCGCGCCCGGCCAGCATGACCTTCATGGGCTCGCCGATCGACGCGCGCCTGTCGCCGACCGTCACCAACCAGCTGGCCGAGGAAAAGCCGTTCACCTGGTTCCAGTCGAACATGATCTACACGGTGCCGCCGCCCTATGCGGGCGCGGGACGGCGCGTCTATCCGGGCTTCGTCCAGCTGGCCAGCTTCATGAGCATGAACGCCGAGCGCCACCAGGAGGCCCACCGCCGCTACTTCAACGACCTGGTCAAGGGCGACGGCGACAGCGCCGACAAGCACCTGGAGTTCTACGACGAGTATCTGTCGGTGCTGGACCTGACCGAGGAATTCTATCTCCAGACCATCGACATCGTCTTCCAGCAGTATCTGTTGCCCAAGGGCGAGCTGGTTCATCGCGGAACGCCGGTGCGGCCGGAGGCCATCACCGACATCGGCCTGATGACGGTCGAGGGCGAGAACGACGACATCTCCGGCATCGGCCAGACCCAGGCCGCGCACGGCCTGTGCCCGAACATCCCCGACGACATGAAGCTCGACTACGTCCAGCCCAATGTCGGCCACTACGGCGTGTTCAACGGCCGCCGGTTCCGCGAGGAGATCTATCCGCGGGTGCGCAAGTTCATCCGCAAGTGCGATCCGCATTTCGCGGAAGAGGCTTGATCCTCGCACCGATCTTCCCCGCGAAAGCGGGGATCCAAGCGGACTTTCGCTTTGGAGCATGGCCGAGCTTCGATCCTCGGGCTCGGCTTGGGTCCCCGCTTTCGCGGGGATGAACGGGAGATGGTTGCGCGGAGCGCCGGCGCACCCGATCTTCAACCCCGATGTTCGCGCTCAAGGCTCAACGCTTCTCCGACGGTGATCGACTGGAGATCGGCGGCTGGCCGGTGCGGCTGCGGGTCGATGGCCGGGCGCGGCGGATCTCGCTGCGCGTCGATCGGGCCAGGTCCGAGATCGTCGCCCTGTCTCCAAACGCCCGGCGGCTGAACGAGGCCGTCGCCTTCGCCCAGGAGAAGGCCGGCTGGATCGCCAAGCAGCTGGCGGCCCTGCCCCAGCGCATGAGCCTCGCCCCCGGCGGCGTGCTGCGCCTCAATGACCGTCCCTACCGCCTGGAGGTCGCCCCCGGGCGCGCGCGGATCGAGGCCGCCCATCCCGGAGGGCCGCGCATCGTCGCGCCGGACGATCCCAACTGGGGGCTGAAGGTCATCCGCCTGGCCAAGCGCGAGGCGCTCTCCGTGCTGACCGAGCGCACCGCGGTTCACGCGGCCGCTCTGGGCCGTCCCATGCCGTCCGTGGCCGTGGCCGATCCCAAGGCCCGTTGGGGCTCCTGTCGTCCGGCGACCGCGAAAGCCCCGGCGGCGATCCGCTACAGCTGGCGGCTGATCCTGGCGCCGGCGGCGGTGGCCGACTATGTCGCCGCCCACGAATGCGCCCACCTGATCGAGGCCAATCACGGCCCGCGCTTCTGGGCGCTGTGCGAGACGCTGGTCGGCGATCCGGCGCCGCACCGTGCCTGGCTGCGGGCTCACGCGGCGGAGCTCCACGCGATCGGGGCCTGAAGCCGAGAGATGCTCCCCCGCATCGCGGGGGAGCTGTCACGAAGTGACTGAGGGGGCGAGCGCCGGCTAGGCCGAGTTGACCCCCTCCGGCCCTCTGGGCCACCTCCCCCGCATCGCGGGGGAGGATCTATCAATAGGGCAGTTGGTCCGCCGGCGGCGGGGCGCCGGCCGGGGTTTCGGCGGCGGGGCCTTCCGGGGTCGGCGGGGTGTTGACCAGATCGCCGATCGGATCGGCCGGCGCGATCGGCGGCGGTTCGACGACGCCGCCGGGGATCGGGGTGGCCTTCAGGCGCGGCAGGGCGGCGGCCATGAAGGTGCGCCAGATCTCGGCCGGCGCGCCGCCCCCGGTGACGCGCTTCATCGGCGTGGCGTCGTCCTTGCCGGTCCAGACGGCGGTGACGAAGCCGCCGGTGTAGCCGACGAACCAGGCGTCCTTGTAGTCGCTGGTCGTGCCCGTCTTGCCGGCGATGTCATAGCCGGCGACCTTGGCGCGCGTGCCGGTGCCGGAGTTCACGACCTCGCGCATCATCTGGTTCATGTACTGCAGGCCCGGCGAGCCGATCACGGCCGAGCGGGCTTGTTTCTCGACGCCGTGGTCGTACAGCACCTTGCCGCTGGCGGTGCGGATGCGCTCGATGCCGTAGCCCTTGGCCAGGAAGCCGCCGTTGGAGAACGGGGCGTAGGCCTGGGCCATCTCCATCGGCGAGACCTCGACGGCGCCGAGCGCCATCGACGGGTCGAGCTGGATCTTGCTGGTGATCCCCAGGCGCCGGGCGGTGTTGGCGACGTTGCTGGTGCCGACCTCGTTGGCCAGGCGGGCGGCGACGGTGTTGATCGACTGGGCCAGGGCCGTCTGCAGGGTGATCTGGCCCAGATACTTGCCGGTGTAGTTCTTGGGCTCCCAGTTGCCGATCTTGATCGGCTCGTCGACGACCTGCACGGCGGGGGTGCGGCCGGCCTCCATGGCGGTCAGATAGACGAACGGCTTGAACGCCGAGCCGGCCTGGCGGCGGGCGGTGGTCGCGCGGTCGAACTGGCTGTCGGCATAGTCGGCGCCGCCGACATAGGCCCGGATCCGGCCCTCGCCGTCGATGGCCACCAGCGCCGCCTGCTGCACGCCCTGGGCGGCGTGCCCCTCGACGCCCAGCTTGACGGCGCGCTCGGCCGAGACCTGGATCGGCAGGTCCAGCGTGGTCTCGACCACCAGGTCCTCGGTCGGTTCGCCGACCAGCGAGCGGACCTGGGCGTCGATATAGTCGGTGAAGTACTGGGCGCGCTGGTTGGCCAGGGTGGCCGAGACCTGGACCGGGGTCTTGAAGGCGTCGTCGCGCTCTTCCGGCGTGATCGCCTTGATGCGCACCATCTCGTCGAGAACGATGGTGGCGCGGCGGGCGGCGCGATCCTTGGCCGAGACCGGCGAATAGCGGGCCGGACCCTTCATCATGCCGGCCAGCAAGGCGGCCTCGCCGACGGTCAGCTGGGCGGCGGGCTTGTTGAAATAGCGCTGCGAGGCGGCCTCGATGCCATAGGCGCCGGCGCCGAAATAGACCCGGTTCATATAGAGGGCCAGGATCTGCTTCTTGCTGAACCGCATCTCCAGCCAGATGGCCAGGATCAGCTCCTGGGCCTTGCGGCGATAGTTCTGGGCCGGGCTCAGGAACAGATTCCGCGCCAGCTGCTGGGTGATGGTCGAGCCGCCGCGCTGGGGCCCGTCGTGGGTGGCGTTCCACGCCAGCGACCGGACGATGCCCCAGGGGTTGAAGCCGAAGTGGTGATAGAACTGGCGGTCCTCGATCGCCACGAACGCCGCCGGCACGTATTTGGGCAGGGCGTCGATGTCGACCGGCGGCGCGTACTGGCTGCCGCGCACGGCCAGGAGGGCGCCCGAGCGGTCCAGATAGTTGATCGAGGGCTGGCGCTTGACGTCGTACAGCTTCGAGGTGTCCGGCAGGTCGCTGGCGAACACGGCGAAGAACGCCACCGCGAAGATCAGCCCCCAGACGCCGACCACCGTGCCCCAGTAGACGAGGGCCTGGAGCGGGGTGCGCTGCGGCTTGGCCGCCTTGTTCCCGCCGAAGGGTCCGTTCGCCATGGTCGTGTCGTTCCTGTCGCGCCGCGATCCCGCGCGCTTCCGTTTAGCCGATGGCCACAGAACGCGCGACAAGATTGACGAGAGGTGAACGCGCGATGCGGCGTTCTCGTGGCGCTTGGGCGCGGCTCGCGATATGCTGCCTGAAGTTGAGCGCGTGAGGAAGGGCGTCAGGTCTCGCTTGGCCCGGGCGCGCGACGCTGCCAAAAGAGCCGCCGTGTACGTTCCTCCCGAATCTCCCCGGCTCGACCACGCCCGCGACGTCCTGCGGCGCACGTTTGGCCATGCCGATTTCAGAGGGCTGCAGGCCGGGGTGATCCTGGAGCTCCTGGAGGGGCGCAGCGCCATGGCCGTGCTGCCGACCGGCGGCGGCAAGAGCCTGTGCTACCAGATCCCGTCGCTGATCCGGCCGGGCGTGGGCCTGGTGGTCTCGCCGCTGATCGCCCTGATGGCCGACCAGGTCCAGGGCCTGCGCCAGGCGGGCGTGGCGGCCGAGCGCCTGGACAGCAACATCTCGCTGGACGAGCGGTCGGACATCTGGCGGCGCATCGACGCCGGCGAGGTCGACCTGCTCTATCTGTCGCCCGAGGGGCTGATGCAGCCCTGGATGCTGGATCGCCTGGGGCGCACGCCGCTGGCCCTGATCGCCGTCGACGAGGCGCACTGCGTCAGCCAGTGGGGCCACGACTTCCGGCCCGAATACCGGATGCTGGGGCGTCTCGCCGAGCTCTTTCCCGACGTCCCTCGCCTGGCGGTCACCGCCACGGCCGACGCCCGCACCCGCGACGATATCCGCGCCGAGCTGCGGCTGGACGGCGCGGCCGAGTTCGTCGACAGCTTCGCCCGCCCGGAGCTGGCGTTGTCGGCCGAGCGCAAGCGCGGCAAGGGCCACGACCGCGTCGTCGAGCTGGTGCTGGAGCGGCCCGGTCGGTCGGGCGTGATCTATGCCGGCTCGCGCGACGGGACCGAGAAGCTGGCCGAGAAGCTGAACGCCGAGGGCGTGCCGGCCCTGGCCTACCACGCCGGCCTCGACAAGGCCGTGCGCGCGCGCCGCCTGGAGGACTTCCTGGAGGCCGACGCGGCGGTGATGGTGGGGACCATCGCGTTCGGCATGGGCGTCGACAAGCCCGACGTCCGCTATGTGATCCACGCCGACCCGCCGGCCGCGATCGAGGCCTATTGGCAGGAGGTCGGCCGGGCCGGGCGCGATGGCCAGCCCGCCGAAGGCATCACCCTCTATGGTTCGGCCGACATGGCCTGGGCCAGCCGCCGGATCGAGACCCGCGAGGCCCCCGACGAGGTCAAGCAGGTTCAGGCCCGCAAGCTGCGGCAGTTCTACGCCATGCTGGAGGGCGTCACCTGCCGGGCGGCGGCCGTCCGCCGCTATTTCGGCGAGGAGGGCGTGGCGCGCTGCGGGGTCTGCGACGTCTGCGTCTCGCCGCCAGCGGCGGTCGACGCCACCGAGGCGGCTCAGAAGGCGCTGTCGGCCGTCCACCGCATGGGCGGCCGCTGCGGGCGCGGGCGGATCATCGACCACCTGCTGGGCAAGACCAAGGACGTCACCCCGCAGGAGGCCCAGATGCCGACCTTCGGCATCGGTCGCGAGTTCGGCCCCTCGGCCTGGCGCGACCTGCTCGACACCCTGATCTTCGAGGGGCTGCTGCGCGAGGATCCCAATGACGGCCGGCCGCTGATCGGCCTCGGCGATGTCGAGGGCGTGCGCCAGGTCTATCGCGGCGAGCGGCGCGTGGCGCTGCGCCAGTCGACCGAGGCGCCGGAGACCGGCCGGACCGGCGCGGCCCGCAAGCGGCGCGAGGGCAAGGCCCTGACGATCCCGCTCGAGAACCAGATGCTGTTCGAGGCGCTGCGGTCCTGGCGCAAGGAGCAGGCGCAAGCCCAGCACGTCCCGCCCTATGTGATCTTCCACGACGCGACCCTGGCCGAGATCGCCGCCGCCCGACCCGCGACCCTGGCGGCCCTGGGCAAGGCCGGCGGCGTGGGCCAGGGCAAGCTCGATCGCTACGGGGACGCGGTTTTGAAGGTCGTGCGCGAGAACTAATCGGCGGGATGGGTGTTGGTACGGGGCAAGCCGAGGAGCCTCCCCCATGACCGACGTCACCAGCTTCACCCCGACCGACACCTCGTCCGCCGCCGCCCTGGGCGATGGCGCCAAGAAGGCGACCGCCGAGAAGACCAAGCAAGCCAAGGAAGCCGTCGCCAAGGCGGTCCAGTCGGCGCGCGAGACCGCCACCGAAGTGGCCCAGCAGACCCGCACCTTCGCCGCCGAAAAGGCCAAGGTCGGCGCCGCCTGGACCCGCGACAAGGCCCAGGTGGCGCACGGCGTCGCCGAGGAGCACCCGATCGGCGTGGCCCTGGCCGCCTTCGCGATCGGCTTGGGCGTCGGCGCCTTGCTGGCCCGTCGCGACTAGTTAGAGCCCAAGGCGCTCGGCGTGCACGCCCGCGGCCCGCAAGGCCGCGAGGCGGGCGAACGCCAGCGTCAGGGCCTTGCGACGCGCCGGCGCCAGCACGGCGACCGGCGCCTCGCGCACGACCGCGCCGCCGAAGCCGTCGGCGACGAACAGGCCGGGCTCCTCGGGCAGGATCCCGTCCGGGAAGTGCGGCGCCACGGCGAAATAGAAGGCGTCGCAATAGGGCGCGTATTCGCCCCACTTCCGGTCGACCCGGAAGTCCTCCAGCCCCGACTTGACCTCGACGATGACGATGTCGCCCTTCGGGCCCAGCGCCATCAGGTCGGCGCGGCGGCCGTTGGGAAGGGTCACCTCGGCCAGCGGCGCGTAGCCCAGATCGACCAGCAGCCGCGCGACCCCGCGCGTCACCGCCAGCGTGGTCTCCGGCCGGCTGGGCGAGAGCGCGGAGGGCTCGGGCCGCGGAGGCCGCATGTCGATGATCACGTCCACGCCGCGATCATGTTCCAGCTTTGTTCGACTGGCAAGTGGCGGCGGCGTCTCAGCGCTTGGGCGTGTAGACGTATTCGTGCTGAGCATCCTGCATGACCAGCGCCGTGAACTTGTCGCCCGGTCGCGTGCTCAGGGACCAGCCGGTGATCGTCGGGTCGAGCATGACCAGATTGGTGCTGCCGTCCTCGTTCTTGCGCGTCCCCATGCGGCTGGAGAAGCTGCCGAAATCGAAGATCACGCCGCCGTCGGCCTGGCGCTTGACGTCGATGAAGCCCAGTTCCGGGCTCTCGTAGCGGCTGGCCAGCTGGGCGACGACCGCCGGATCGGGTGGGATGGCGGTGAGCGACCGCTCCTTGGCGAGATTGGCGCGATAGGCGGACGCGCCCGTTGTCACGGTCGCCGAAGCCTCCGGGCGGGCGTCGTAGAGCAGCTCCACCAGCCGGCGCCGCGTGGCGTCGAGGATCGGCCAGGCCTCCTCGCTGTTGAACAGCATCACCAGGCCGACGCCGGCGTCGGGCAGGATGATCCAATCGGTCTTGTAGCCAGGCATCGCCCCGCCGTGGTGGACGATCTTGACGCCCCAGCGCGACGAGGTTTCCAGGCCCATGCCGTAATAGGTGGCCTCGCCGGTGACCATGCCCTGGTTGCGGCGGGCCAGCAGGGCGTCGGCGCTGACCAGCCGGCCGCCGCCGGGCAGCACGCCCTCGCGCAGCTCGTTCAAAGCATAAAGGGCCAGGTCATGGGCGCTGGACCAGGCGCCGCCGGCGGGCCGCGCGAAATAGATGCTGTCGCTCTTGTCGACCGTGCCGACCGCCATCTTGCCGTCGGCGTCGAAGCCGTGCGGATCGGCGTGATCGCCGCCGACGGCCACGGCCTTGCTGAAGGTCGTGTCCTTCATGCCCAGCGGCTCGAAGACATAGGTCCGCATGGCCTTGTCATAGGCCGCGCCGGTCTCGACGCCCGGATAGGCCACGTGGCCGGCGACATAGCCCGCCGCCGACGCCAGCAGGTTGCTGTATTGGAAGGCCTCGCCGAACTTGGTCGTCGGCTTCATCGGCGCGAGCAGCTTGAAGGCTTCGTCGGCGGGCGTATCGACGCCGCCGGTCATGATCCACTCCAGATCCTGTCGCGGCATGCCGGTGCACGCGCAGATCAGGTGGCGGATCTTCATGACGTTCAGCACGGCCGGGTCGCCGATCTTGAAGGTCGGGTCGGCCTCGACCACGCGCTCGTCCCAGTTCAGCTTGCCGGCGTCGACCAGGCGCGCCATCAGCAAGGTCGTCATGCCCTTGGTGTTCGAGGCGATCATGAACCGGGTGTGGGCGTCGATCGGCGCGGCCTGGCCCAGGGTGCGAACCCCCATCCCGCCTTCCTCGACGACGCCGTTACGATCGATGAAGGCATAGGCCATGCCGGGGATCGCGTAGGCGGCCATCGCGTCGGTCCAGAAGGCCTTGATCGCCGCGCGCGCCTTGGCGTCGAACGGTCGGGCGGTCTTGCCGGCGAAGTCCTCCGCGGCCACCCCGAGGGGGCGGAAGGTGTCGATCATCACCCGGATCTGGCCCGAGCGCTTGTCGACGGTCGCCTCGGGGCCGCTGGCGACCAGGACGGTCCAGGCCTTGTCGCGCCGATAGGCGTTGGCGACCAGGAACAGCTTCTCGTCGGGCGAGACCTCATATTCGGTGTGCCAGGTTTCGTCCCAGCCCTCGCGGGCCGCGCGCTGGGTGCTGAAGCGAACCTTGCGCGCGAAGCTCGGATCGACGGCCGCCCAGGCCTTCAAGACCGCGTCGGCGGCGTTCGACGCCGCGCCGATGTCGATGACGACCAGCCGCACGTCGCCTTCGGGCGAGACGGTCCGCACACGGCCGGGCGCGACGTCGGTGGTCCAGCCGTCGGGCGCCTCGAAGGCGGCGATCGCCGTCGAGCGCGGATCGGCGAGGCTAGCCCCCGACAGCGCCGCCCAGAACATGACGGCGGCGAACGACAATCCCAGACCACGCATCGGCGCCCCCTCGCGACCTAACGGCGTTAGCCGAGCAGGCCCGAGATCGGCGAGAAAGGCAAGAGAGGGGCTTTAGGGCTGCGCCTGCTTCGTCGGCCGCAGCAGCCCCACGTCATAGCCCAAGGCCTTGGCCCGCGCGGTCAACGCCTCGCGGTCGGCCTGGGTCGGGAGCTTGCGCGACAGCAGCCACAGA
>NZ_CAMQSF010000040.1 GCF_947036865.1 uncultured Caulobacter sp.
CGCCGCCCCCGCCCCCGCCGCCTCCGGTCGCCTACAACGGCTCGTACGACGATCCGTCCTATCGCCCCAGCGGCTATGGCTATGACGACGCCCGCCGCGACGCCGCCCGCGACAGCTATTACGAGCGCTCGTACGAGCGCCACGAGGGCTATCGCGTCGACAACCGCTCGCAGGTCGACGTCAATGGCTGCACCCTGGCCGAGAGCCCGATCTACCTGCCGGACGGCCGCGTCCAGAAGCGCTTCGTGCGCGTCTGCCCCGACGCCAGCGGCAAGTATCAAGTCGTCGACTAATACGACCGCTTTCGCCTGATCACCCGATCGGCCGCCTCGCGAGGGGCGGCCGATTTGCGTTCAGCGTTTCGTCGCCCAGACCAGCCGCTCGACCTGGCCCTCGCCGCCCGTGATCGGGCTTTCCGCGAGGCCGTTCACGGTCCAGCCCGAGCGCTCCAACCAGTCGGCGATCTCGCGCTCGACCCGGGCGATGACCTCGGGATCCTTGACCAGCCCGCCCTTGCCGACGTGCTCGCGCCCCGCCTCGAACTGCGGCTTGATCAGGGCCACGAGCTCGGCGCCCCTCGTGGCCAGGGCCAGCGCGGCCGGCAGGGCCTTGGTCAACGAGATGAAGCTGACGTCGCTGACCACCAGATCCGGCGCGGTCGGGACCAGGGTCGCGTCCAGCGCGCGGGCGTCGACGCCCGACAGGTCGACGACGCGCGGATCGCCCCTGAGCCTGGCGTGCAGCTGATCGCGGCCGACGTCGACCGCGAACACCCGCGCCGCGCCGCGCGCCAGCAGCACCTCGGTGAAGCCGCCCGTCGAGGCGCCCACATCGACGGCGATCCGCCCGTCCGCCGCGATCGGCCAGAGCGCCAGGGCGTGGGCCAGCTTCAGCGCGCCGCGCCCCACCCAGGGGTGCGCGGCCTCGGCGCGGACGTCGGCGTCCTCGTCCACCGCCTCGGACGGCTTGGCGACGACCCGATCGCCGATGCTCACCCGGCCGGCCTCGACGGCGGCGCGAGCCTTGGCGCGGCTGTCGAAGAGACCGCGCTCCACGAGCCACTGGTCGATCCGCTGCTTGGCCACCTCGCCTCCCCGAAAACACAACGCGCCGTTTAGCACGGGCTTGCGGCCAAGGTCTCTTCGGGTTGAACTGAACGGCGATCACCGGCGCGGAAGACGCCGATCCTCTGGGAGACCAACATGCGTTTCAGCCGCCGCGGCCTGATGGCCGCCACCGCCGCGATCGCGGCCGCGCCCTCGGCCTGGGGCAAGCCCAAGACCGCCGCGCCGCCCGCCTGGACGCCCGACGCCACCGAGCTCGCCGGCCGCGTCCGCCGCAAGGAGGTGAGCGCCGCCGAACTGGTCGAGGACTCGATTCGCAAGATCGAGGCGCTGCAGCCCCAGGTCCGCGCCGTGGTCGCCTCCGACTTCGAGCGCGCCCTCGACAAGGCCAAGGCCGGGGCCCTGACTGGCCCGTTCGCCGGCGTGCCGTTCCTGGTCAAGGATCTAGACCCCTACAAGGGCCTGCGCACCCGCTACGGCACGCGCGCCACCATCCTGGCCCAGCCCGAGACGACCCAGACCGCCTATATCGACGCCTTCGACGCGGCCGGCTTCATCACCCTGGGCAAGTCGGCGACGCCGGAATACGGCTTCCTGCCGACCACCGAGCCGATGGGCTTCCTGCCGACCCGCAATCCCTGGAACGTCGCGCGCTCTTCGGGCGGCTCGTCCGGCGGCGCGGCGGCGGCGACCGCCTCGGGCATGGTGTCGATCGCCCACGCCAGCGACGGCGGCGGCTCGATCCGCATCCCGTCGTCGAACTGCGGCCTCTTCGGCCTGAAGCCCTCGCGTGGCCGGCTGATCCAGAATCGGCCGAGGGATCGCGGCATCGACCTGTCGGTCTCGCACTGCGTCGCCCACAGCGTCCGCGACTCCGCCGCCCTGTTCGCCGCGTCCGAACGCCACGACCCATCCGCCCCGTTCAAGCCGATCGGCGTCGTCACCGACCCGCTCAAGAAGAAGCTGAAGATCGGTCTGGTGCTGAACGGCGGCGCCGGGCGCGCGCCCGACCCGGAGGTCAAGGCCGCCGTCGACGACGCCGCCAAGCTGCTGAAGGACCTCGGCCACAAGGTCGAGCCGACCACCTGGCCGATGGACGGAAATCAGTTCGGCCAGGACTTCACCGTGCTGTGGGCCGCCGGCGCCGCCGAACTGGTCGGCGAACTGACCAAGGCCATGGGCCGCGCGCCGGACGCCTCGGTGCTGGAGCCGTTCAGCCTGGGCATGGCCCAGCTGGTCTCCAAGCTGCCGCCCGGCGCCATCTCCGCCGCGATCGGTCGCCTGAACGCGGTGGCCAAGGCCTATGACGCCTGGCTGACCCAGTACGACGTGATCGTCTCGCCGGTGCTGGGCATGCCGCCGGTCGAGCTGGGCTATGTGGCCGGCTGGGCGCCGTTCGAGGAGCTGCAGGCGCGCCTGATGGCCTATGTCGGCTACACCCCGCTGCACAACGTCGCCGGCGCGCCGTCGATGAGCGTACCGCTGCACTGGACGGCTGACGGCCTGCCGGTCGGGGTGCAGTTCGCCGGCCGCGCGGGCGGCGAGGCGCAGCTGTTCGCCCTCGCCTACCAGTTGGAAGAGGCCGCGCCCTGGGCGCACCGGCGTCCGCCGGTCAGCGCCTGACCCCAAGATATCCCGCCTTCCTCGCCCTCGTGGCGAGGACCCAGGCTTGGGCTTGGCGATGACACGGAAGAAGCGCTCCACGGGACCGTGGAGCGCTCTTTTCCATGGTCGGGAGGCGGAAAGATCGGGCCGGGGCGCAAGGCCCAGGACGGCGGATGAGTCTGCTTACCCGCCGCCCCGGCCGTTGGCTTTGACGTGGTCCAGGATGTCGGCGACCAGCTCGAAGTCGATCGCCTCGGGTTTCTTCCAGCGCGCGCAGCCGCCGCCGCGATCGACGCCCTTCATCCGATCCGGAAAGGCGTCCAGCGCCGCCCGTCCGGCATAGAGGGCGATGTACTGCTTCTGGCTGTTGAACGAGATCAGAGGCGTCTTGGGATCGCCGTAGGACGGCATGCCGAACGCCATCCGCTCGGCTCGCGCGCCGAAGCGCTCCACGCACATCGCGCGAAGGCGGTCCAGCGCCGGGCGGCGCGCCGGCTCGACCTCCCGCAGGAAATCATCGACCGTCGCCGCCTTCGACTGCACCATGGTTCGCGCCTCCCGCGAGGGGCCCTACCCCTCGACGAACACCTTCTTGAGCTCGTTCTTCATGATCTTGCCGTTGGCGTTACGCGGCAAGGTCTCGGGCCAGAAGATGATCTTCACCGGCACCTTGAAGGCCGCGAGCCGGTCGGCGACGAAGGCGCGCAGCTCGGCTTCGGTCGCGCTGGCGCCGGGCTTCAGGGTGACGACCGCCGCCGGCTCCTCGCCCAGCGTCTTGTGCGGGATGCCGACCAGGGCCGCGTCCATCACCGCCGGGTGGTCGTAGAGGCAGTTCTCGACCTCGATGCAGTAGATGTTCTCGCCGCCGCGGATCAGCATGTCCTTGGCGCGGTCGATGATGAAGCAGAAGCCCTCGGCGTCGAGGCGGGCCAGGTCGCCGGTCCGCACCCAGCCGTCGATGAAGGTCTGGGCGGTGGCCTCGGGCTTGTTCCAGTAGCCGCGCACCACCTGCGGACCCTTGCACCACAGCTCGCCGACCGCGCCGATCGGCAGCTCGCGATAGGGCGCGTCGACGGTCATGATCTTCAGGTCCGTGACCGGCACGGCCGGGCCGCAAGAGTCGGGGCGGTTCTCGTAGTCCTCGGCCGAGTTCGAGGTCGCCGTCGCCGAGGTCTCGGTCATGCCCCAGCCGTTGCCGGGCGAGGCCTTGGGCCAGATTTCCTTGATCTTGCGCACCAGCTCCGGCGCCGACGGCGCGCCGCCATAGGCGACGTTCTCGATCGACGACAGGTCGTAATTCGGGCGGCTGGGATGCTCGATGATCTGCCAGGCGATGGTCGGCACGCCGCCCATCTGGGTCAGCTTCTCGTCCTGGATCAGCTGCATGGCCTTTTCGGGATCCCACTTGCGGATCATGGCCAGCTTGGCGCCGCCGAACAGCGACGGGTTCAGCACCGCGAAGCAGCCGGTGGCGTGGAAGAAAGGCACCGAGATCAGCGAGCCCTTCTGCGGCGCGTTGGGATCGGGCTGGGGCGGCGCCTCGCCGCGTCGCAGGAAGGCGCGCGCGGCGGCGGCGGCGGCGGCGAAGATGTTGCTGTTGATGTTGCGGTGCGTGCCGATCGCGCCCTTGGGCTTTCCGGTCGTGCCCGAGGTGTAGAAGATCGTCGCGTCGTCGTCCGGCGCGATCGCCACGGCGGGCAGCGGCTTTTCGGCAAGGCCCGCCCAATCCTTGGCCCCGCCAATCGCGCTCTCCAGGTGGGTCACGTAGGGGTGGGTGATTTCCTCGGGCGAGCGGCTGACATAGACCCGCTTCAGCTCCGGACAGTTGTGCAGGTGCTCGGCCAGACGCTCATACCGCTCGACATCGACGATGGCGACCTTGGCCCCGGAATCGACGAGGCCGTATTCCAGCTCGGGCCCCGTCCACCAGGCGTTCAGCGGCGTCACGATCGCGCCGACCGACAGCGCGCCATAGAAGGCCACCGGCCATTCGGGCAGGTTGCGCATCACGATCGCGACCCGGTCGCCCTTCCGGACCCCGAACGCCTCCAGCTCGGCCGCCATGTGGGTCACGGCGCGGTAGAAGGCCTCGAAGCTGACCCGCTCGTCCTCGTGCACCAGGAAGATCTTCTCGCCGTGCGTGCGGCCGACCAGCAGGGTGTCGCGCAGGGAGGGCGGCGCGTTCTTCCAGGTCCGCGTCTTGACGCCCCGGATCTCGACCTCTTCCATCTCGCCCGGCGTGCCCGGCTGGGTGATCAGCGCATAGGCCTGCTGGACGGACATGGCGGGCCACGGAACGGGCGCGGCGGCGGCGGCCTGGGTCATGATTACTCTCCCGGTATGGTCTGTCGCGCCTTGTGCGATGGGCGCGTTCAGGAACCAGAGAGCACAGCCGAAAGCCGGATGCAAACGTCCGTTTGAGCCTAAGGGAACATTGATAAGTTAGGGCGTGTTCCCCAGGGTTAGGCCTACACTCCACCCGCCGTCATCCCGCGCTTAATGCGCGTGACCCATGGTTCAGCTTTAGCGTGGGAACTTCATTCTGCTCCGCACCCGCGGCGGGCGGATGGGTCCCGCGCACAAGGCGCGGGATGACGGGATGGGTTACCCCACCGACTCCAGGCGGCTGAGCGCCGCTTCGAGCTTGGCCTTCGCCGCTTCGGCCTCGGCGAGACGCTCGCGGTTTTCCTCGACCACCTCTTCCTTGGCGCGGGCCAGGAAATCGGGGTTGCCGAGCTTCTTGCCGACCTTCTCGATCTCGCCGACATGGCCGGCGATTTCCTTGGTCAGGCGGGCCTTCTCGGCGGCGAGGTCGATGAACTCGGCGATCGCCAGGGCGCCGGTCGCCTCGCCCATCACGATCGGGACCGAGCCCGCCGGCGCGGCGTCGGCTTCGCGGGCGCTGTCGAGGCGCGCCAGGGTCAGCAGCAGGTCACGATGGCGCGCCAGGCGGGCCTTGGTCTCCGGACCCGCGCCAACCACGGTCAGAGCGGGCTTGGCCGACGGCGGCACGTTCATCTCGGCGCGGATGGAGCGGATCTCGCCCACGGTCTGAACGAGCCAGCCGATCTCGGCCTCGGCCTCGGCGTCGATCCAGTCGGCGGGCAGCTCGGGCCACTTCGCCGAGATCAGCATGCTGTCGCGGGCCGGACCGAACTCGGCGGTCTTCTCCCACAGCTCCTCGGTGATGAACGGCATCACCGGGTGCAGCAGCTTCAGGATCACATCGAGCGCCCAGGCGGCGGTGGCGCGGGTCTCGGCCTTGGCGACGGCGTCGTCGCCGTTCAGGATCGGCTTGGCCAGCTCCAGGTACCAGTCGCAGAAGACGTTCCAGACGAAGCGGTAGAGCGCGCCCGCCGCCTCGTCGAAGGCCGGCGCTTCGAGCGCCTTGGTCACCTCGGCGACGGTCTTCACCGTCTCGCCCCGGATCCACTTGTTGATCGTCTGCTGGACGGTGGCCGGATCGAAGCCCTCGACGCGGACGCACTCGTTCATCTGGGCGAAGCGCGAGGCGTTCCACAGCTTGGTGCCGAAGTTGCGATAGCCCTCGATGCGCTGCTTGGAGAGCTTGATGTCGCGCGCCTGGCCCGACATGGCGGTGAGCGTGAAGCGCACCGCGTCGCAGCCCAGTTCGTCGATCAGGATCAGCGGATCCATCACGTTGCCCTTGGACTTGCTCATCTTCGCGCCCTTCTCGTCGCGGACGAGGGCGTTGATGAACACTTGGCGGAAGGGCGGGACGCCGTCCATGAAGTGCATGCCCATCATCATCATCCGGGCGACCCAGAAGAAGATGATGTCGAAGCCCGTCACCAGGGTGCTGGTCGGGTAGAACTTGGCCAGATCGGCGCTCTTCTCGGGCCAGCCCAGGGTCGAGAACGGCCACAGGGCCGAGCTGAACCAGGTGTCGAGGACGTCTTCGTCCTGGGTCAGGACGACGTCATTGCCGAACCGAGCGCGCGCGGCGGCGTAGGCGGCCTCTTCCGTCTCCTCGACGAAGATCGCGCCTTCCGGACCGAACCACGCCGGGATGCGGTGGCCCCACCAGAGTTGGCGCGAGACACACCAGGGCTCGATGTTGCGCAGCCATTCGAAATAGGTCTTTTCCCAGTGCTTGGGCTCGAAGACCGTCTCGCCGCTCTCGACCGCCTTCAGGGCCGGCTGGGCCAAGGTCTTGGCGTCGACGTACCACTGGTCGGTCAGGAAGGGCTCGATGACCACGCCCGACCGGTCGCCGTGCGGGACCATGTGCTTGGTCTTCTCGATCGCCTTCAGCCAGCCCTCTTCCTCGGCGCGGGCGACAATGGCCTTGCGCGCGACGAAGCGGTCCATGCCCTGGTACTCGGCCGGAACGGCCTCGTTCAGCTTGGCCTCGACCGTCAGGATGTTGATGGCTTCCAGTCCAGCGCGCTTGCCGACGCCGAAGTCGTTGAAGTCGTGCGCCGGGGTGATCTTCACCGCGCCCGAGCCCTTGGTCGGGTCGGCGTAGTCGTCGGCGACGATCGGGATGCGGCGGCCGACGATCGGCAGGGTCACTAACTTGCCGACCAGGCCCTTGTAGCGCTCGTCGTCAGGGTGAACCGCGACGCCGGTGTCGCCCAGCATCGTCTCCGGACGCGTGGTCGCCACGACGATGTAGTCGCGGGTCTCGTATTCGGTCGGCTTGCCGTCCTCGTCGAAGGCGATCGGGTGCTGGTAGGTCACCCCATCGGCCAGCGGATAGGCGAAGTGCCAATAGGCCCCGTCGACCTCCTTCTGCTCGACCTCGAGGTCGGAGATGGCGGTCTGGAACTGGGGGTCCCAGTTGACCAGGCGCTTGTCACGGTACAGCAGGCCTTGCTTGTAGAGGGTGACAAACACCTTGCGGACGGCGGCCGACAGGCCCTCGTCCAGGGTGAAGCGCTCGCGCGACCAGTCGCACGACGCCCCCAGGCGCCGTAGCTGGTTGGTGATCGCCCCGCCGCTCTGCGCCTTCCATTCCCAGACCTTGTCGACGAAGGCCTCGCGGCCCATGTCGCGGCGGCCGATATTGCCGGCGGCGGCCAGCTGGCGCTCGACGACCATCTGGGTGGCGATGCCCGCGTGGTCGGTGCCCGGCAGCCACAGGGCGGCCTTGCCGCGCATGCGGTGGAAGCGGGTCAGCACGTCCTGCAGCGTGTTGTTCAGCGCGTGGCCGATGTGCAAGCTGCCCGTCACGTTCGGCGGCGGGATCACGATCACGAACGGCTCGGCGTTCGGATCCTCGCTGGGCTTGAAGGCCCCGGAGGCCTCCCAGGCGGCGTACAGGCGGGGTTCGACGGATTGGGGATCGAAGGTCTTTTCGAGCATGGCGGTGCGGATATGCCATCTGCGGCCCGGTCGGGGAACCTTTAGGCCAGGATTTCTTGAAGCGATGCGAAACGAAAAAGGCGGCCGCCGCGGCGACCGCCTCGATTTCTCGGATCTTCGGAAGTCTTAGACGCCGCGACCGCGCGAAATGCGGTGGACTTCTTCCTCGACCTTGGTCTCGACGATGCGCGGCAGGTTCTGGTCCAGCCACTCCTTGAGCAGCGGGCGCAGCAGCTCGCGTACGACGTCTTCCAGGGTGCGGCCGTCCTTGGGCATCAGCAGGGCCGAGCTCAGGCTGCCGAACGCCGAAGCGGCGGCCGAGGCGGCGTGATCGCCCACCAGGGCGTCGGCCACTTGGTCGCGATTGAACGCGGGCGCGGCCGGCGGCGGCGTGTAGGCCGGCTCCGGCGCCGGTTCCGGCGGCGAATAGACGTCGATATCGCCGACGGTCGCCAGCGGCTCGGGCTCGGGCTGCGGCGCGATCGGGTCGGTCAGTTCCAGAACGTCGTCCTCGACCGGCTCCGGATCGGGTTCGGGCGCCGGCGGCGGGGCCGCCTCGGCCGCAGGCTCCGCCGGCGCGTCATCTTCCGAGATGATGCGTCGGATGGAGGCGAGGATCTCCTCCATCGTGGGTTCTTGAGAGCTCTGATCGGACATGTGCGGGGGCCGTCGGAAAGAGGTACGAATCCTTGTGCGCTTTGGGACGCACTTAGCCGCGATGGTGCAGACTTGCGCGGCTTAAGCAAGCGCAAGTCTGTGACTGGGCGAAATCGACGCGGTTAACGGGCCTAGTTCGCGCCGTTCGACGGCCGCGAGGCCGGCTTCACCGACGGGGCGCCGACCTTGTCGATCGCCTCGACCACCGGCTCCCACGGCACCCAGCCCACGCTGTGGGTCACGCGATCGTAGGACGCCTTGGGATCGTAGGCGGTCGAGGTCGAGGACAGCTTGCTCACGCCCAGCTGACCCATGGCCTGCAGGACCACCGCGCTGGCCAGATATTCGTCGCGACGCGCGCCGACCAGGGCGACCTCGGCGTTGGACAGCTCCAGTTGGGCGTTCAGCACGTCCAGCGTGGTGCGCAGGCCGACCTGCTGCTCCTGGCGCACGCCCTCGAAGGCGATGCGGCTGGCGCGAACCTGCTCCTCGTTCGAGACCAGGGCGGCGCGCGAGGCGGTCAGATTGCTCCAGGCGTTCGAGACCTGCTGGATGGCGGTCCGCTTGGCGCTCTCGGTGGCGCCGCGGGCGGCGTTCTCGCGCTCGGTGGCGGCGCGCACCTGCGAGGTGGTCAGGCCGCCGGTGAAGATCGGCACCGAGGCGGTGATCCCGCCCGAGATCGTGCGGGAATAGTCGTCGAACTGGCTGCCGACGCCGGCGGTCCGGCCGGCCGAATAGCCAAGGCCCGCGCGGGCCGAGACGGTGGGCCGATAGCCGGCCCTGGCGACGGCGACGCGCGCGGCGGCCGCCTCTTCGTTGTACTTGGCCGCCGTCACGCCGGGATTGGTGGTCTGGGCGGCGTCGAAGGCCTGGTCGACCGCGCCGGGCAGCAGGCCCGCGAGGCTGGGTTCGGGGGCCAGGTCGCCCGGCGTCTGACCGACGACGGCGCTGTAGGACGCCCGACTGATCTCCAGCTGCGCCTGAGCGGCCGACAGACCGGCCTTGGCCGAGGCCAGACGCGCCTGCGACTGGGCGACGTCGGTGCGGGTGATCTCGCCGACGTCGAAGCGGGCCTTGGACTCTTCCAGCTGGCGCTGCAGGACCGCGACGTTCTCCTTGGCGATGCGCAGGCGCTCCTGGTCGCGGCGCACGTCGACATAGGCCTGGACCACGCTGACCAGCACGCTCTGCTCGACCGCGCGCAGGTTCTCGCGGGCCGCCAGCACGTCGGCCTCGGCGGCGCTCAGCGTCGCGCTGACCCGCCCGCCGGTATAGAGCGGCTGGCTGACCGACAGCGTGGCGCTGCTGCCCGAGGTCTTGACGTTGGCCCGCCCGCCGGGCGGATCGGTTTCCGAGCCGGTGATGTCGGCGGTGACGCCGACGGTGGGACGGAAGCCCGTCTTGGCCTGGACCACGCCTTCGTCGACGATGCGCGCGCTGGCGCGCTGCTGCTGCAGCGTCGGATTGGTCTGGTAGGCCAGGGCGATCGCGTCGGCCAGGGTCTCGGCGTGCGCGACGGAAAGCAAGCCGGCCATCAGGCCCGCGCCACATGCGGCGGCCAGCAGTCCGGCCCGGCGACGATTCGACATCTAAATCCTATCCCCAATCACGCGCGGTCCGCGCTCGCCCACAATATGATCGCGTGTAAGTCTGACCGCCAGTCGCCGCCAGTTAAGCTTTTTTCACGCGCACGTTGCGGCTCGGGCCGACGATTAGAAGCTGAAGCCGGTCTCGAGCGCGAAGCCCGCCAGAACCGGCGGCGAGGCGTCGAAGGCCTGACGGCGACCGACGCCGTCCTCCGCGCGCAGATAGATCGTCGCGCGGCCCACCGGGCCGGTGCGCTCGATCACGCCTAGACGCCCGCCGACGGCCAGGGCGTCCTGCCAGGCCTTGGGCGCGACGGCCACGGCGCCTTCGCAGATGATCACGTCGAACGGGCCGGGCGGCGTGGCCTTCAGGTCGTCGCCCTCGACGCGGGTGACGGCCAGGCCCATGGTCTCGAGCACCAGGGCCGCGTAGGGCGCGGCGATCGCCAGGGCGCGCTCGCCCTCGCGCGGTCGCAGGATCTGCAGCAGCTTGCCCACTTCGCGAGGGCGCAGCAGCCAGCGGCCCGGCGCGTACTCGATGTCGGCGTCGGCATAGGCCAGATAGGCCTTGGCGGCCGGCACGACCGTTTCGCGCGGAACGACCCGCAGCGCGTCCTGCAGGGGCAGGTCGGTGACGTCGGCGGTGCGGATTTGGCTCTCGACCATGTTCAGCCGCGCGGCGGCGAAGTCGGTGCTCATGGAATCTCTCGGTCGGCTGGACGTTCGAGCAGGCTTATAGGTCCGCCGATTGTCCGAAGGCAATCCGATCCCAAGCCGCGCGTGCTCCGCCGAGCCCGGCGAAGGCCTTAAAAACGTCACCGCCGTGTGTGAATGTTCGCGTGACTGTCCTGATAAAGTCATCGCGAACAGTGTTCTTGACTGTCACCTAAGGTCGATTGATCGCGATCGACGCTTGGTGAATAAGCAGCAGATATAAAGACGTTCGGCGGTTCGGGGGAAACGCCCGCAGCTTGGCTATCGTGGGGAATGCCATGTCTAAGGCGATGCTGGTGATCGCCGTGTCGGTCGCCGTTCTAGCGCTAATCTACTGCCTGCCGTGGATCGATGATC
Source organism: uncultured Caulobacter sp. (assembly GCF_947036865.1). Classification (GTDB taxonomy): domain Bacteria; phylum Pseudomonadota; class Alphaproteobacteria; order Caulobacterales; family Caulobacteraceae; genus Caulobacter. The sequence goes on from NZ_CAMQSF010000040.1 coordinate 11,312, forward strand.
GAGCGCGGCGGATCTATGGACGCTGGCGGCGCCGCCAGCGGGATCTGCGCGAACAGCGCGAGCGCCTCGCGCGTCAGGACCGATCTCGATAATCGCCGCGCGACACCGGGTCGGGTCTCCGAACCGGGGCGAAAACGTGGCGGCGCGGGAACCAAATGAGGGGGCGCGGAACTATTCCGGGGCGGACGATCGCCGCGTTCCCCGTTCATCCGTTCAAGGCCCGCCCCATGAAGATCGCCCAGGTTACGCCTCTCTACGAGGCCGTCCCGCCGCGCCTGTACGGCGGCACCGAGCGGGTCGTCGCCCACCTGACCGACGCCCTCGTCGATCTGGGTCACGACGTCACCCTGTTCGCCAGCGCCGAAGCCGAGACCAAGGCCAAGCTGGTCGCGGTGCGCGACCAGGCCATCCGCCTGGACCCCGCGCCGCTGAAGTCCGACCTCGCCGCCCACCTGGCCCAGCTGGCCGAGGTGCGCGCCCTGGCCGACCAGTTCGACATCGTCCACTTCCACACCGACATGGTCCAGTTCCCCTTCTTCGCCGACCGGGCGGAGCGGACCCTGACCACGCTGCATGGGCGCCTGGACCTGAAGGACCTGCCCGCCGTCTACAAGCGCTGGCCGCAGTTCCCGCTGGTCTCGATCAGCGACGACCAGCGCCGCCCCCTGCCCTTCGCCAATTGGGCCGGCACCGTGCACCACGGCATGAACGCCGACCTCTACCGCTTCTCTCCGAAGAGCGACGGCTATCTCGCCTTCCTCGGCCGCATCTCGCCCGAGAAGCGCCCCGACCGCGCCATCGGGCTGGCCAAGCGGCTCGGCAAACGCCTGAGGATCGCCGCCAAGGTCGACAGCGCCGACCGCGGCTATTTCGACGAGGTGATCGCGCCGATGATGCGCGATGAGCCGCTGATCGAGTTCATCGGCGAGATCGGCGACCACCAGAAGTCCGCGTTCCTGGGCGGCGCGGACGCCCTGCTCTTCCCCATCGACTGGCCCGAGCCCTTCGGCCTGGTGATGATCGAAGCCATGGCGTGCGGCACGCCGGTGGTGGCCTATCGCTGCGGCTCGGTGCCGGAGGTGATCGATCACGGCCTGACCGGCTTCATCGTCGACAACGACGACCAGGCCGCCGAGGCCATCCTTCGGACCCCGGCCCTGGATCGAAACCGAGTGCGTCGGCGTTTCGAGGAGCGGTTCTCGTCCGAGGCGATGGCCCGGCGATACGTCGCGCTCTACGAAAAGCTTCGCGACGGGGCCGCGGTGTATCCGTCGCTCGTCGAGCTGGCCGCCAGCGCGTGATCAAGGAGGGGCCATGCAGACTATCGCGCCGGCCATGGAGCCGCCGGTCGACGACGGCGTGACGGCGGACGTCCGCGCGCCGCAGACTCTCTACGCGCTCAAGGACAAGGACACGTTCATCGTCGCCGACGCGTTCGGCGACATCGCCGGCCAGGGCGACGGGCTGTTTCACAACGACACCCGCATCCTGTCCTCCTACCGCCTCCGCCTGGGCGGCCGGGCGCCGTCGCTGCTGTCGGCGGCGGTCGCCCACGACAACGTCTTCTTCACCTGCAACAGCACCAACCAGGCCCTCCCCTATCCGGGCGAGCGGATGGGGCCGCCGGGCGTGCTGCACATCGAGCGCAAGCGCTTCCTGTGGGGCGAGCGGCTGTACGAGCGCATTCGCTGCGTCAACTACAGCCGCGACACCGTGCTGCTGCCGATGACGCTGGAGTTCGACGCCGACTTCCGCGACATGTTCGAGGTGCGCGGCGCCCATCGCGCCCGGCGCGGGACCAAGGGGCCGCCGCACGTCGACGGCCGTCGCGTGGCCTACAGCTATATCGGCCTGGACGGCGTCGAGCGCTCTTCGTTCATCGCCTTCTCGGACGCGCCGTACAGGCTTTCGGCCCACAAGGCCGAGTTCATGTTCTCGCTGCGCGCCGAGGGCGTCACCGAGCTCTATGTCGAGATCGGCGTCACCGACGGCCACATCCCCAGCCGCGAGCGCTTTCGCGACGCCGCCGCGCGGGCGCGCTGGGACATGCGGGCCCGCCGACGCCACGGGGCGCGGCTGAGCAGTTCCGGCCGGCTGTTCAACGAGTGGCTCGGCAAGTCCCGCTCGGATCTCGCCCTTCTGACCACGCGCATGGAGACCGGCCCCTACCCTTATGCCGGGATCCCCTGGTTCTCGACCGCCTTCGGGCGCGACGCGATCATCACCGCCTGGCAGATCCTGTGGTTCGAGCCTTCGCTGGCCAAGGGCGTGCTGCGCTATCTGGCCGCCCACCAGGCCCAGGAGCGCTCGGCCTTCCGCGACAGCGCGCCCGGCAAGATCATGCACGAGACCCGCAAGGGCGAGATGCCGGCGCTGGGCGAGGTGCCCTTCGGGCGCTACTACGGCGGGGTCGACACCACGCCGCTGTTCGTGGCCCTGGCCGGCGCCTACCAGGAACGGACCGGCGACGATCGGCTGATCGACGAACTCTGGCCCGCGCTCGAGCGCGCCATGCACTGGATCGAACACGACGGCGACAGCGACGGCGACGGCCTTATCGACTACGCGCGCGGCCAGGACAGCGGCCTTTCCAACCAGGGCTGGAAGGACAGCGAGGACAGCGTTTTCCACGCCGACGGGCGCTACCCCTCCGGCCCGATCGCCCTCGTCGAGGTTCAGGGCTACGCCTTCGCCGCCTACCGGGCCATGGCGCGGCTGGCCGAACGGCGCGGCGAGATCGGCCAGGCCGGCGTCTGGAAACAGAAGGCCGAGACGCTGCGCCAGAAGGTCGAGACCCTGTTCTGGATGGACGAGCGGAACTTCTACGGCATCGCCGTCGACGGCCAGGGACAGCTTTGCCGGGTCTTGTCCTCGAACCCCGGTCACCTGCTGTTCTGCGGCCTGCCCTCGCCCGAGCGCGCGCGCAAGGTCAGCGATCAGTTGCTGTCCGCGCCGTTCAATTCGGGCTGGGGGGTGCGGACCCTGGCGGCGGGCGAGGCGCGCTTCAACCCGATCAGCTACCATAACGGATCGGTCTGGCCGCACGACACGGCGCTGTGCGTCATGGGCCTGTCCCGCTACGGCGAGCGCCAGGGGGTGGTGAACCTAACCGCGGACCTGTTCGAGACGGCCAGCCGGATGGGCATGCGCCTGCCGGAGCTCTTCTGCGGCTTTCCCCGCTCGCCCGGCGAGCCGCCGGTGGCCTATCCGGTGGCGTGCCTGCCGCAGGCCTGGGCGGCCGGGTCGGTGTTCATGATGCTGCAGGCGTGCCTGGGGATCGCCATCGACGCCAATCGCGGCGAGATCGTGCTCGTCGATCCGCACCTGCCGATCGGCATCGACCGCCTGCGGGTGGAGCGTCTGAGGGTCGGGGCCGACACCGTCGACCTGACCTTCGAGCGCCAGGGCGACCGGGTCGCGGTCCACGCCGAGGGCGGCGTCCCGCTGACGATCCGGTCGAAGCCGGCCTGGGATTGAGGCTGGGGTGGCGTGGCTCCGCGGGTAGGATTCGAACCTACGACCAGCCGGTTAACAGCCGGCTGCTCTACCACTGAGCTACCGCGGAACAGGTCGCTCTCAGAAGAGGCCGCCTGATAGCGAGACGTTCGAGTCGGCGCAAGCGGTCATGTCGCCAACGCGAGACACCGGGCGCGCGCGCCGACGACGCGTCGAAGAGCTCTGATTTTCAGGGAAGACGAGAGTGGCTCCGCGGGTAGGATTCGAACCTACGACCAGCCGGTTAACAGCCGGCTGCTCTACCACTGAGCTACCGCGGAACAGGTCGCTCTCAGAAGAGGCCGCGTGATAGCCGCCCGGATCGGCCGATGCAAGCGCCTAATTTCAAAAAAACAGCCCGGCTTGGCGGCCGGGCTGAAGAAGTCAGTGATGGTGGGTGCCTTCAAGGAAGACACGCTCAAAGTCGGAGATTCATGGTTAATGGAACCCTAATTCACGGCCCGCCGACCAAAGAGTCGCAGGGCCGCGAACCGCGTCAGCCGCGCTTGGGAATCTCCAGGCCGCGCTGCACGGCCGGGCGCGCCAGACCCGCCTCCAGCCAGCGCGGCACGTTCCTCAGCGCGCCGTAGTCGACGAGCTCGCCGGCCCCGTAGAAGCCGATCAGGTTGCGGACCCAGCCCAGCGTGGCGATGTCGGCGATCGTGTAGTCGTCGCCCATCAGCCACGGCCGGTCGGCCAAGCGCGCCTCCAGCACGCCCAGCAGGCGCTTGGACTCGGCGGCGTAGCGATCGCGCGGGCGCTTGTCCTCGTAGTCCTTGCCCGCGAACTTGTGGAAGAAGCCGAGCTGGCCGAACATCGGGCCGATGGCGGCCATCTGGAACATCACCCACTGCAGGGTCTCGTACCGCGCCGCCGGATCGGCGGGCAGGAACTTGCCGGTCTTCTCGGCCAGATAGACCAGGATCGCGCCGGACTCGAACAGGGCCAGCGGCTTGCCGCCGGGGCCGTCGGGATCGAGGATCGCCGGGATCTTGCCGTTCGGGTTCAGCGACAGGAATTCGGGGCCCCAGGTCTCGTTCTGGGTGATGTCGATCAGGTGCGGCTCGTAAGCCAGGCCCGTCTCCTCCAGCATGATGGAGACCTTAACCCCGTTGGGCGTCGGCAGCGAATAGAGCTGGATGCGGTCGGGGTGCTGGGCGGGCCAGCGCTGGGTGATAGGGAAGGCGGACAGATCCGACATGGAAACCTCGCTTACGGCGCGCGCTCTGGCGCCGATCGCAGGTGGGACCTTGACCGGCGATTTTCCAGAGCGCCCCGAAAACGAGGATGAGCCGTGACGAGGGATTGATCCTTCCGCGAACAGCGCTATCCGGGAAGCTTGACCACGCTCGGGGGAGCGACGATCCGAACCATGACCACCGCCGATGACCATTGGCCCGCCACGCTCCAGCGCGTGGTCGCCACCCTGGACTTCGAGCTCGCGCCGGGCGCGAAGGCGGAGACGCGGGCCAAGCTCCGCCTCGACGTCAGCGAGCTGCCGGCCCTGATCAATCTCGCGGTGCACGCGGCGATCGAGCTGGACAAGCGCGTCGCCGCCGGCGACGGCGACCCGCCCGTGGACCGCAAGGCCGTCCTGGTGCGCAAGGACCTGTCCCGCGCGCTGATCGACGGGGTCAATCCGATGTTCGTGACCGGCTATGCCGCCGCCTACCGCCTGGAGCTCGCGCGCATCCTGTGGGCCGGCATCGCCGACGCGCCGCGCCGGCGGCTGGAGGAACTGGCCCGCCCGGCCCCGCCAGCCGGCTCGTGAACGGCTACCAGGCGCCGACGTTCGGCATCGAGACCCAGGGCTCCGCCGGCGGCAGGTCGCCTTCCTGCAGCAGCTCGACCGAGATGTTGTCGGGCGAGCGGACGAAGGCCATGTGGCCGTCGCGCGGCGGGCGGTTGATCGTCACGCCCATGTCCATCAGTCGCTGGCAGGTCTCGTAGATATTGTCGACGCGGTAGGCCAGGTGGCCGAAATTGCGCGCGCCGCCATAGTCCTCGTCGTCCCAGTTGTAGGTCAGCTCGACCATCGGCCCCTTGCGCTCCTTGGCCAGCTCCACGTCGCCCGGGGCGGCCAGGAACACCAGGGTGAAGCGCCCCTTCTCGTTCTCCGTCCGGTACATTTCGCGCAGGCCCAGGCCCTCGCAATAGAACCGCAGCGAGGCGTCCAGGTCGCGGACGCGGACCATGGTGTGCAGATAGCGCAAGACGAAAGCTCCTCTCGAAGACCCGGCGACGGATATAGACCCCGCCTCCCCGACCACAATCCCTAAAACTGGCCCTAAAACTGACCCTGAACCGGCTCGCGCTCGCGGGTCTGGCGTCGCCACAGCGCGGCGTATTCGCCGCCGGCCTCCAGCAGCGCCTCGTGGCGGCCGCGCTCGACCACCTTGCCCCGGCGCAGGACGATGATCTCGTCGGCGTCGGCGATCGTCGACAGGCGGTGCGCCACCACCAAGGTGGTTCGGCCCGCCCGCGCCTTGCGCAAGGTCGCCTGGATCGCCGCCTCGGTGCGGCTGTCCAGGGCGCTGGTCGCCTCGTCCAGGATCAGCACGCGCGGCTCGGCCAGCAGCGCCCGGGCGATGCCGACCCGCTGGCGCTCGCCGCCGGACAGCTTCAGGCCGCGCTCCCCGACCTTGGTGTCCATGCCCTCGGGCAGGTTGCGGATGAACTCGCCCAGCTCCGCGGCCTCGGCCGCCGCCCATACTTGCGCCTCCGACGCGTCGGGCCGGGCGAAGGCGATATTGGCCGCCAGGGTGTCGTTGAACAGCGCCACGTCCTGCGGCACCAGCGCCACCGCCCGCCGCAGCGAGGCCTGTTTCAGATCGCGCAGGTCCTGGCCGTCCAGCGTCACGCGACCCTCTTGAGGATCGATCATCCGCAGGGCCAGCCGCACCAGCGTCGTCTTCCCCGCCCCCGACGGGCCGACGATGGCCACGGTGCTGCCCGGCGCGACGGTCAGCGAGACGTCCGACAGGCCCTCCGAGCGCGCGCCGTGGCGGAACGAGACGCGCTCGAACGTCACCGCCCCGCCGCGCTGGTCGGGACACGGCGGCAGGTCGCGGGCGTCCGGACGATCGGCGACGTCGGCGGTCTGGCGGCGCAGCTCCAGCATCGCCTCCATGTCGATCAGGGACTGGCGGATCTCGCGATAGGCGAAGCCCAGGATGTTCAGCGGGGCGTAGAGGTTGATCAGGATCAGCACCGCGGCGGTGACGTCGCCCGGCCCGATCCGCCCGGCCGCCGCCTGGCCGCCGGCCAGCACGGCCATGGCGCCGAGGCCCAGGCTCATCACCGCCGACTGGACGATGTTCAAGAGGTTCAGCGAATTGGTCGCCTTGACCTGCGCCGCGCCATAGACGTCCAGCGCCCGGCCATAGCCCGAGACCGCCCGCGCCTCGGCGCCGAACGACTTGACGGTCTCGTAGTTCAGCAAGGCGTCGACCGCCCGGCCGGCCGCCTCGGCGTCGGCGTCGTTCAACACCCGCCGATGGCCGATCCGCCAGTCCGAGATGGCGAAGGTGGCGTAGCCATAGATCCCCACCGTCGCCAGGGCCACGGCCGCGAACCGCCAGTCATAGGCCTTGGCCAGCACGATCGCGGCCATGACCAGCTCGACGGCGGTGGGCGCGACGTTGAAGACCAGGCCGCGCAGCAGGAAGTCCATCGACCGCGCGCCGCGATCGATCACCCGCGACAGCGAGCCGGTGCGCTTGGACTGGTGGAAATCGATCGACAGCGACAGCGCGTGGGCGAAGGTCTCGACCGCCGCGCGGTTCTGGGCCGCCTGCGCCACGGGGGTGAACACCGCGTCGCGCGCCTGGGGCGCGGCGGCCGACACGAACCGGACAAAGGCCCAGCCGCCCGCCAGCCCGGCGAACGCCCAGGTGACGGCCGCCGCCGCGCCGTGTCCGGCGGAGAGGTGGTTGACCGCCTTGCCCAGCATCAGCGGCGCCAGCACGCCCAGGGCCTTGCCGGCCAGGGTCAGGGCCAGGGCCACGACCACGCGCCAGCGCAGACCGGGCGCGCCGGACCTCGCGACCAGCCGCGCCAGATCGCTCATCGCCCGCCAGAAGCGCACCGGCTGCTCGGCCTTGGCCACCGCGCCCGGCACGGCGACGCGCTTCGACGGCCCGCCCAGACCGCGCATCAGGACGCGCCGCCGATCAGCAGGGTGGTCTGGATCCCGCCGCCCGGCGTCATCCAGTCGACCCGCCAGCCCTCGGCCAAACGGTCGGCGCGAACCGGTCCCGCGACGAGGGGCCGCGCGGGCGAGACCACGACGGAGGCGGCGTCCTCCCCGCCCTCGCCGGCGACCTGGATGTCGTGCGGACCGGGAGTCATCGCCGCGTTCAGCGAGATCGAGAACCGCCCGGCGTCGTCCGTGCGGCCGCCGCCGCGGGTGACGCGGTCGACGCGTACGTTCAGGCCCGCGCCCGGCGCGGCGACGCCCGACACCACCGCCCCGCCCTCGCGATCGACATCGACGGCGAGGATGCGCGGCGAGCTGGATCCCCGCGCCAGGCGTTCGGCGCCCGCGCCCGCGCGCAGCAGCGCCACCTCCCCGCCCTCCGCGACCATGACATAGCCTTCGGCCTGCACCGCGCGACCGTCCCTGGTCGTCGAGAGGCCAAACAGTCGGACGCCCGGCGCGGCGCGCACCGCCAGGTTCCAGCGCCCCTTGGCGTCGGTCTTGCTCATCACCGCTTCGCCGGTCGGCGAACCCAGGCGCACGTCCGCGTCGGGCGCGCCCTGGCCCGAGAGGATCACCCGATCGCCCTCCCGTCGCGCGGCCTCGACCACCGGCGGCGCGACATAGCCGGCCTCGGCGCTGTCGGGCTTGTCCGGGCGTTCGGGGGCCACCGGCGCGCCGGGTTCGCACGCGGTCAGCAACGCCGCGCTCGCCGCGACGATCGAAGCCTTGAAAGCCGGGAAGCGAATCCTGATCATGCGGCCTCAAATAGGAACGATCGAAGGGCTCGCATCTCCGGCGGGCCCTGTCTTGTGTGTGGAGTGGACGACGATGCCCGACGTGTCTAGCCGCCTGGGCGCCGTCTGTGTCTACTGCGGCTCCTCCGACGACGCCGAGCCGTCGTACATCGCCGACGCGTATCGGATCGGCGAGAGCTTCGCGCGCGCGGGCCTGAAGCTGATCTATGGCGGCGGCGGCGTCGGGCTGATGGGCGCGACGGCGCGCGGCGCCCATTCGGCCGGCGGCGCGGTGCTGGGAATCATCCCGACCTTCCTGCGCGGCCGCGAGCAGCCGTTCGACGACGTCGAGACGGTGGTCGTCGACAACATGCACGAGCGCAAGATGATGATGTTCGAGCGCGCCGACGCCTTCGTCGTGCTGCCCGGCGGCATCGGCACCCTGGAAGAAATCGTCGAATTGCTATCTTGGCGTCGTTTAGATCTTCACCAGAAGCCGATCGTGTTCCATAACCCCGCCGGCTTCTGGGACCCGTTCTTCGCGCTGATCCGGCATACGATCGATGCGCGCCTGACCCCGCCCAGCCTCGCCGACGCCTGGCGCGCGGTCGAGCGCGCCGAGGACGTGACGCCGGCCCTCCTGGCCTGGAACGCGGAAATCTACCAGGCCGGCGCGCCGGCGGCGCTTCGCCGATTGACTTAGTTTCTAAAAAAGACGCACTATGACGCTGGGCCGCCGTTCGCCGAACGCCGCGCGCCCATGCGTCGGAACTCCCATCCGGCGCGGGGATAGGAGATCAAAGATATGCGTACCGCTGTTTTCGCGGGCCTGACCGCCTGCGCCCTGATGTTCGCCGGCCTCGCCAACGCCGCCGACACCGAGAGCGCCTCGCTGAAGCTCAAGACCGCCACCACGACCGAGCAATTCATCCACGAGGGCGTCGTCTGGCGTTGCAAGGCCGACGCCTGCAGCGCGCTCACCGTGCCCTCGCTGCCGGTCGGCCGCGCCTGCCGCAAGCTGGCGGGGCAACTGGGCGAGGTGACGATGTTCAACTATCGCGGCAAGACGCTGGACGACGCCGGCCTGGCCGACTGCAACACCGCCGCCAAGAAGGGCTAAACGCCGCCCGGGCCGGAACCCTCGCCCCGCGAAAAGCTCGGGGTGAGGGTTCCCCGCTTGCCGTCGCGCTCACCGCGCGTATGGGACTATCGCTTTCCAGACTTCTCGGACGACGACCTGGGCGGCCTCGAACTCGGCCGGCCGCCCACCAGCATCCCGCCCAGCAGCGCGAACGAGAACATCGCGTGGTTCATCTTCGATACGTTCATGGCGGCGTCTCCCAGACATAGCCGTTAGGACCAGGAGACGCGCGCGGCTTACAGGGGCTCTCACCCTCCTAGTCGTCAGCGCGTCGGAGGCGAGCATGCGCCGGTCGCCGGCGCGCGCAAGATAATAATCTGTGTAAAGATCATATCAGCGTGCGGACGAAGCCGCGCCGCCGGCCGAGCGACGCCGTCGCGGAATAGTCCGTACACGTTTCCATTTTCCGCCAATCGAAGCCCCGAAAGGCTTTGCGTCCGCGTGCTCCGCCAGAACAAAGCTCCGCCTTGCGCCCAAGATCCGCGCGGCGCGGCGCCCACGAAAAAGCCGCCCGCGTCGCCATGACGCGGGCGGCTTCGACGATCTCGAGCCTCCGATCCGCGCGCCGCGTCAGGCCGCGGCGTCGAAGGACAAGGCTTCGTAGCGCTTCAGGTGGTGATCGACCGAGCCGAACAGGCCCTCGATCAGGCTGGCGCGCTTGAAATAGTGGCCGATGGCCAGCTCGTCGGTCATGCCCATGCCGCCGTGGATCTGGATGGCGTTCTGGCCCACGAACTTGCAGGCGCGGCCCACGCGGACCTTCATGGCCGACACGGCCTTGGCGCGCTCGGCGGCGTCTTCCTCGACCTTGATGGTAGCCATATAGGTCATCGACACCGATTGCTCGACCTCGATGAACATGTCGACCATGCGGTGCTGCAGCACCTGGAAGTTGGCGATGGCCGTGCCGAACTGCTTGCGCTGCTTGGCGTAGTCCAGCGTGCCCTCGTGAAGCTTGCGCAGCACGCCCACGGCCTCGGCGCCGACGGCGGCGGTGGCCTCGTCGATCACGCGGTCGACCAGGTCCAGGCCGTCTTCCGAGATCAGCGCGTCGGCCGGGACCGAGACGTTCTCGAAATAGACTTCCGAGGCGCGGTTGCCGTCGACGGTCGGATAGTCGCGGGTGACGACGCCCGGCAGGTTCTTGTCGATCAGGAACACGCCGACGCCGCCCGCGTCGCGCTGGGCGCCGCCGGTGCGGGCCGTGACGATCAGGTGGCTGGCGAACGGGGCGCCGACCACGACGGCCTTGTGGCCGTTCAGCACCCAGCCCGAACCGTCCTTCTTGGCCGTCGTCTTCAGGTCGCGCCAGGTGTAGCGGGCCTGCGGCTCGGCATAGGCGAAGGCGATGGTGGTGGTCCCGCCGACGATGCCCTCGATGACCGACGCCGCGCCGGCGTAGCCCGAGTGCTTCATGAAGCCGCCGCCGATCACCACGGTGCCCAGATAGGGCTCGATGACCAGCGCCTTACCGAACTCCTCCATGACGATCATGTTGTCGATCGGACCGCCGCCCAGACCGCCCAGCTCTTCGCTGAACGAGGCGCCCAGAATGCCCAGCTCCTCGGCGAAGGCCTTCCAGTAGTCGGCGCGCCAGCCGGCGTCCGAGCTGACGATCTTGCGGCGCGTGTCGAAGTCGTACTTGTCCCGCAGGAAGCTCGCGACCGTGTCGCGAACCATCGACTGCTCTTCGGTGAAGTTGAAATCCATAGGGATCGCTTCCTCTTATGGTTCCCCTCCCCCTTGCGGGGAGGGGTTAGGGGTGGGGGTGCCAGCGCCGACGAGCGCTAGGATTTGTTCGACGACCGAATACGGGTCGTTGATGGCCTGCGAGTTGGGAACCCGGATCACCCGGTACCCGCGCCCCTCCAGCCAGGCTTGGCGTTCGGCGTCGCGGATAGCCACGTGGTCCAGGTCGTGAACCGCGCCGTCAACCTCGACGATCAGTCGATGGTGATGACAGACGAAGTCCACGATGTAAGGCCCGAATGGCGCCTGGCGACGAAAGTGAGATCCGGGGATCTCGACTTTCCTCAGCGCCTTCCAGAACAGCTTTTCCGCCAAGGTCGGCTCGCGACGCATTCGCTTGGCCGAGCGATCGGCTCGGTCGGAATGGTGCAAAGCTCCCGGCGTCCGTGCTGACACCCCCACCCCCGGCCCCTCCCCGCAAGGGGGAGGGGTGCTAGAGTTTTAATTCACAGCCCCAGCACCATCTTGGCGATGATGTTGCGCTGGATCTCGTTGGAGCCGCCATAGATCGACGTCTTGCGGACGTTGAAATAGGTCGGCGCCGCGCGGTGGGCGAAGTCGGGGCCGATCGGGTGGGCGTTGTCGCCGTCGGTCGGGAAGCCGCGGAAGTAAGGCGCGCCGTAGTGGCCGGCCGCTTCCAGCACCAGCTCGGTGATCCGCTGCTGGATCTCGGTGCCCTTGATCTTCAGAACGCTCGACTCCGGCCCCGGGCCCTTGCCGGCCGCTTCACCGGCCAGGGTGCGCAGCTCGGTGTATTCCAGCGCCGTCAGGTCGATCTCCAGCTCGGCGACCTTGCGCTTGAACATCGGGTCCTTGATCAGCGCCGAGCCGTCGTCGCCCAGCTCGGTCGAGGCGATCTGGCGGATGCGCTCGATGCCGCGCTTGGACCGCGCCACACCGGCGATGCCGCTACGCTCGTGAGCCAGCAGGAACTTGGCGCAGGTCCAGCCCTTGTTCTCCTCGAAGATGCGGTTCTCGACCGGCACCTTGACGTTCTCGAACCAGACCTCGTTGACCTCGTGCTCGCCGCCCAGGGTGATGATCGGACGCACCGTGACGCCCGGCGACTTCATGTCGATCAGCAGGAACGAGATGCCTTCCTGGATCTTGGCGTTCGGGTCGGTGCGGACCAGGCAGAAGATCCAGTCGCCGTGCTGGGCCAGGGTGGTCCAGGTCTTCTGGCCGTTGACCAGATAGTATTCCTTGCCGTCGTCGCCGGTGAAGCGCTCGGCCTTGGTCTTCAGGCTAGCGAGGTCGGAGCCGGCGCCCGGCTCGCTATAGCCTTGCGACCACCAGATGTCGCCCGACAGGGTCGGCGGCAGGAAGCGCTCTTTCTGCTCCGGCGTGCCGAAGGTGTAGATCACCGGTCCGACCATGTTGATGCCAAACGGCAGGATCGGCACGCAGTCGGCGCGCGCGGTCTCTTCCGACCAGATGTAGCGCTGCACGGAGGTCCAGCCCGGACCGCCATATTGGGTCGGCCAGGCCGGCGCGACCCAGCCCTTCTTGGCCAGGATGCGGTGCCAGGAGAGGAAGTCCTCCTTGGCCATTTCCTCGCCTTCCTCCTGCTTCTCTCGCAGGCCCGCCGGATAGTTCTCGGCGATGAAGGCGCGAACCTCGTCGCGGAAGGCGAGGTCCTCGGGCGAGAAGTCGAGATTCATGGCGAGCTCCCGTGCTGCCGGCCCCTCTGGGGGAGGCCGTTCAATGCGTTTCAGGAGACACGATAGATGTCGAACGGACGTTTGGAAAGATGACGTTAGCGTCAACGGAAGCGAAAGTGATCTCCGTTCACCTGAGCGCGCCCGACGCCTCTACCGGACCTCGCAGGCCAGCTTGACCAAGGCCAGCGCCGTGACGCCGCCGACGCCTTCCTCGTCCAGCGTATCGAGCGCCAGCAGCGGGCGCTTGTCGAGCTTTTCCAGCAGCCGTGCGTGGCCCTTGGCGGGGCTAACATGCGCCGCCTGGCAATGGTCGATCGCCGTCGGCTCGACGGCGCGCAGAATGGCCGCGGCGGCGCAGGCGGCGTAGCCGTCCAGCAGCACGGGGATCTTCTGCACCCGCGCGGCCAGGATCGCGCCGAGCACGGCGGCGGTCTCGCGTCCGCCCAGCTGACGCAGGATCTCCAGGGGGTCATCGCCCATGCCGTCGGCCTGGGCGCGGGCAACCGCGGCCGCGACGACATCCGGCTCATCGGACCAGTCGGACGCCTCGCCGCCGAACAGGGCCAGGCAGATGGCGGCGGCGGTGCGGGCCGTCTCCGCGACGATGACGCCGGGGATCAGAAGGTCGGGCTGCTTGGCCAGGGCCTCCATGCCGAAGGCCATGGTCGCCGCGGCCTCCTTCTCGCTCATGGCCGGCTTGTCGAACGCCGGCGAGGGCCGGTCGATGGCCAGGTCGAAGGCCTCCAGCCCCGCGCCCTGGACGCCGGCCAGGCGCGAAACGGTCGCGCCGCCCGAGGCGATGGCTTCCAGGCGATCGCGGGCGTAGCCACGGGGTCCGACGCCCTGACGCGCGCCGGCATACAGCGCCACGACGGGACGGTTCACGGCCGGCGGCGTCTTGCCGCTCCAGGCGGTGAGCCAGGCGGAGATCTCGCCCAGGCGCCCGCCCTGCTCGAGCGCCGGCGAAGGCCCCGGCGCGGGCGGCGAGACGGCGAGCTGGCGGATGTCGGCAAACGGAGAAGCGGTCATGGGCGCGGACTTAAACCGCTCCGCGCCCAAAGCAACCCCCGACCGGCGCCTGCTTTCGGGAGCCCCGCCCCTCGCCGATGCTTGCGCGGCGGCGGCGGAACGAAGATGCTCGACGCCATGACGACCCGAGACGCCCAGCCGCCGCGCCCCATCGCCACGCCTTGCGTGAAGGTCTGCGCGGTCGACGGCGCCTCGGGCTACTGCCTGGGCTGCCGCCGGACCTTGCCGGAGATCGCCGGTTGGGCCCGGTTCAGCGACGCGGAGCGCGCGGCGATCATGGCCGCCCTCCCCGATCGTCCCGATCCGATGGACGCCCTGATGGCCGCCGCCGCGCGACGCTAGCTGTTGCGCGCCGCCCTTGGGCGGCTGGGACACCGTCCCGTTCGGCAAGCGGCTTGGTCTTCATGGCGTCGCCCTCGATAGCGCGCTCGCACTTCGCTTGGAGAAACAGCGCCGCGCCACCGAGCTTCGAAGTATATTCGGGAACAGGTGACGATATTCCGTCCGGTCAGAACTATCTATCGCCGACAGTCATAGGGAATTTTCAGAACTCCCGGCCACGTTAGCTTATCGCTAACCATGACCAGGAAATCCGCCACGGCGATTCACGCCTTGAAAACGCCTCCCTGCTATTGCTTTAGGCCAAGATCGCAGAAGCGGTCGCAAAGCCTGTATGGCGGGGTGTCTGAATGTTGAGGTTCGCGGCGATCGCCTTGGTGGGAGCGCTCTCGGCGGTGGGGGCGGCCAAGGCCGTCGTGTCGCTGGACGATCTGCGCCATCCCGAGCTCCACGCGCCGAGCGCCGCCTCCGCCACCCTGGGCGGCGCCGAGGGCGGCGCGGCCCAGCTGACCAAGGACAGCGACGGCCACTTCTGGGCCCACGCCGCGGTCGACGGTCACGACGTGCGCTTTCTGGTGGACACCGGCGCCACCGCCGTCTCGCTCAGCATGGCCGACGCCCAGCGCCTGGGCATCGACACCAGCAAGCTGACCTACGACTACAACGTGATCACCGCCGACGGCCGCACCCGCGCGGCGTCGGTGAAGCTGGCCAGCGTCGCCATCGCCGGCGCCAAGGTCCGCGACGTCGACGCCCTGGTCATCGAAAAGGGGCTCGAGAACTCGCTGCTGGGCATGAGCTATCTGGGCCGCCTGTCGCGGTTCGAGGCCACCCCGAACACGCTGATCCTGCACCCGTAGACCTCAAGCCGCGGGCGCGGTTCTCTCCTCGCGCGCGGCCAGGGCCAGCCGCACGGCGTCCAGCGCGCGATCCACGACCTCCAGCCCGGCCCCGGCCTTGACGCCCTCGACGGTCAGGATCCGCCGCCACGCCCTCGCCCCCGGCAGACCGTGGAACAGGCCCAGCATGTGCCGGCTCATCGCCGCCAGCGGCGTCCCCGCCGCCAGTTCGCGCGCCAGGTAAGGACGATAGCGCTCGACCGCCGCGAAGCTGTCGACGTCCTCGACCGCCTCGCCGAAGACCCGCCGGTCGACCTCGCCCAGCAGCCCCGCCTCGTGATAGGCCGCGCGGCCCAGCATCACCCCGTCGACGCCGTTCGCCAGATGCTCCAGCGCCGCGTCGACGCCAGGCACGCCGCCGTTAATGACGATCGTCAGGTTCGGCCGCTCGCGCTTGAGCCGGTAGACCAGAGGATAGTCGAGCGGCGGGATGTCCCGGTTCTCCTTCGGCGACAGCCCTTGCAGCCAGGCCTTGCGGGCGTGGACCACGAAGCTCTCGACGCCCGCCGCCGCGCAACGGTCGACCAGGGCGAAGAGGCTCTCCTCGGGGTCCTGGTCGTCGACGCCGATCCGGCACTTGACCGTCGCGGGGATCTTCACCGCCGCCTTGATGGCCGCCATGCACTCGGCCACGAGGTCGGGCTCGCGCATCAGGCAAGCGCCGAACCGGCCGCTCTGCACGCGGTCCGAGGGACAGCCGACGTTCAGATTGACCTCGTCATAGCCCCAGTCCTCGGCGATGCGCGCCGCCAGGGCCAGCTCGGCCGGATCCGACCCGCCCAACTGCAGCGCGACCGGGTGCTGACCCGGGTCGAAGCCGAGCAGCTTCTCGCGATCGCCATGCACGACCGCGCCGCTCGTCACCATCTCGGTATAGAGCAGCGCCCGGCGCGACAGCACCCGATGCAGCGACCGGCAGTGCCGGTCGGTCCAGTCCATCATGGGCGCAACAGAAAATCTATGGGGTTCAAATCGCGTCATTTTTATCGTATATTCAATGCGTTAGGAGATACCGAAAACCGAAGAACGTACGCGAGTGTACGCAGGTTTTCTCTATGTTCCGACATTCCACTGTACACATGGCGTACACGAAAATGGCGACCTTTGTGAATTTGCCCTCCGGCGCCTGGCGAGCCATCGTCCGTCGGAAGGGGCGCTATATAAGCGAGACGTTCAAGCTACGCGAGGACGCGCGGCGATGGGCCACGGCACAGGAGAGCGCGATCGACAACGGTGCGGCGCCGAAGAAGACGTATGTGACCACGAAGACGTCCCTCGCCCATCTTATCGACCTACACATCGACGATCTCGCCGCAGCCAAAAAGCCCATCGGCCGTACAAAGCTTGAGGCGCTGCTCCATCTGCGCCGGACGATTGGCGAAACGCGTTTTGCCAAGATCGACCGGCAGTTCATCATCGATTTTGGACGCGAGCGCGCCAAGGGCGGGACCGGCCCGGTCACGATCGGCATGTATGTCGGCTGGATCAAGCTGGTCTTCGCCCACGCCTCGGCCGTCCACGAGATCGAGACCAAGATCGAGCCGATCGAAAAGGGCCGATTGGCGCTGAAGCATCTGGGCCTGATTGGCAAAAGCCAGGAACGCGATCGCCGCCCAACCCAGGAAGAGCTCGATCGGCTGTTCAAGTCGTTCGATGAGAACCTCTGGCAGCGCAACCCGATGACGCGGATCATCCAGTTCGCGATCGCCACGGCCATGCGTCAGGACGAGATCTGCCGGATCACCTGGAGCGATCTCGACCTGCGGGCCAAGACCATCATCATCCGCGACCGCAAGGACCCGCGCGACAAGTACGGCAACGATCAGCGTGTGCCGCTCGTCAACATCAATGGCTATGATGCTCTAGGTTTGATCGAGGAGCAGCGGGCGATCCGTAGCAATTTCGACGATCGGATCTTCCCCTACACGGCGACAGCGATCAGCGCGGCGTTCACGCGCACGGCCGCCAAGCTGCAGATCGATGACCTGCATTTCCACGACACGCGCCATGAAGCCACGAGCCGCTTCTTCGAGGCAGGCCTGAAGATCGAGCAGGTCGCCCTGATCACCGGTCACAAGGATTGGAAAATGCTGCGCCGCTACACGCACATCAAAGCCAAGTCCGTCCATGCGGCAGTCGCCCAGCTTCAGACGTGGACGGATCCGGACGACTAACCGACAGGGGTCGGACGCGGTCGCAGTTCGTCGGCTGCATCGGCCGCCTCGAGGAGCACGCGCGCCAGGTCTCGTAGAGCATCGGGCGTTGCCGATAGGTTGGCGATCTTCCTATGCGGTTTCTTGTCGGGCGCCTGGGTAATCAGCTCGGCGAGCAACTCGACCTGACCCAGAAGGACCGGGCGTGCGGTCAGAAACAGCGTTCGCAAGCCCTGCCTGTTATCCTCGCTGGCGATCGATACCCCGCCGGCGCCCGGGATGCCGACATCGGTATCGACGCCAAGATCGAAGACCACATGGTCGACTTGGGCCTGCGTTTCCTGAAGTTGGCCAATGGCCCAGGCGTTGAGATGAGGATCGCTGCCGGTCATCCGCGAACTCTACTCCATTGCCGCCAGTGATACATCCAACCCGTTGGACGTCGCGGAAATGCGGCAATTTGGCATGGCCCCGAACCCGCCCGCGCCACTGGAGAACGCCGGAAGAAACACCATCTAAGCTTCTGGATTAAAGGAGCTTTCGAACGGATGGCAGGCGGCTGGACCCATGACGGGGGCGTTCTCGATCAGATCGAAGATACGGTAACCGACGGCGTCCTCAACGCGCGTGCTCGGCTACCCGCTGGAGAAAGCTTCTTTTTCTGTGTCGAGTGCGGCGAGGACATTCCCGAAGCTCGCCGACGCGCCCTACCCGGCTGCCGGACCTGCATCGAGTGCCAGGCTGGGCGCGACAAGCAAGTGGTGTTCAGCAGCATCAATCGCCGCGGCAGCAAAGACAGCCAGCTGCGCTGATCCCCATCAGACTGGGGACTCGTGCGCCCCGCTTCGCGGCGGCGCGGTCCCCATGGGCTCGGGACTGACTCGCCGCCATTCCTTTGAGCAGCGACGATACCTGGAGCCCGGCCCGAAGCCTCGTGCTTCGGGCCACCCTCTGCGACCTCACGTCGACTCGCCTTTCACATCAGGATGTTCTATATTCGTTCCCATGAACCACGCTCATCCCGTCACCGCTGAACCGCTGACTGCCGTGGAAATCGACGGCTTAGTCGGCGCACCCGGATACCTGGAAACCCTCCCCGCTGTCCGGCATGTGGAAGCCGGCCGCGATGGCGGCTTGGTCATCTGGCTTGACCGCACGATCGACGCCGCGCCGGCGCTCGATGAGGCCCGTCCTGATCGCCCGCACGAGGTCGAGCTGCATGGCCAGGGCGCACCCTGCCAAGCGCTTGTCGACCATCCGCGCGCCCAGCACGTGGAGATGTTCTTCGATGGTCTGGGCGATCCAGAGCACGCCCCGCGCGGATGGTGGCACGCGCGCGTGTGGTTGAAGGCAGCCTAGAGACGTTCGGTACGTCGGCTTGCAGTTTGATGGCTGACCGCTAGCGTCGGCTGAACGGCCGCCTGGAGACCTCTTGAATGTGTTGGTGTGGACGGCCTCTCATCCCAACGGTTTGATGGCGCTTAGCGTCAA
>NZ_CAMQSF010000041.1 GCF_947036865.1 uncultured Caulobacter sp.
GCTAGGCCTCTGTCGACAACGCGACGTTATGTCGCGTGACGCGTGCAGACCAGGTTAAGGCTCGTTAGACGGGTCACCCCGCATGGTCGCGCTCGAGACGGACAAAGCGGGGATTCGACATGGCGTCCTTGGGCCAGAAGATCATGGGAGCGGCGGCGGGCGCGGCCTTGCTGTGCGCCGCCACGGCCGGCGCGGGGCTTTGGGTCGCGACGAGCCTGAATTCCGCCCTGGCCCGCGCCGCGACCTCCGCCAAGATCCTGCAGCTGCACATGCGCGCCGACATGATGCACGACGCCCTTCGCGCCGACGTCATCGGCGCGATCATGACCGCCGACCCGACCCTGGGGGGCGATCTCAAGGCCGTCCGCGCGGATCTGGCCGATCACACCAAGATCTTCCAGGACTCGATCGCGGAGAGCAACGGCCTGGCGCGCGACCCCGCGGTCAAGCAGGCGCTCGGCGAGGTGCAGGCGCCGCTGGCGGCCTATATCTCGGCCGCGTCCGGCATCGTTTCGCGCGCCGACTCCGACCCGGCCGGGGCGCGCGGCGCCCTGCCGGGTTTCGCCACGCAATTTTCGGTGCTCGAGGACAAGATGGAAGCGGCCTCGACCAAGATCGAAGCCGCGGCCGGTCGCGACGCCGAAGCCGCCAAGCGCCAGGCCGATCTGGGCGCCGCCTTGATGGGCGTCATGCTGCTGGCTGTCGTCGTCTTGGCCACGCTGCTGATGGTCGCCGCGCGGCGGGGCCTGATCCGCCCCCTGGTCGAGGTGACCGCCTGTCTGCGGCGGCTCTCCGAAGGCGACTTCGGCGTCGCGCTGCCGCGCATCCGGAGCCGCGATGAACTCGGTCAGATGACCACCGCTCTGCAGACCTTCCGCGACACGGTGGAGGCGCGGCAGAAGGAGCTCGAGGCCGCCGACGTGCGCGACGCCCTGGAGATCGAACGCCGCGAGGCCGAACGGCGCCGGGACGAAGCCGAAGCGGCTCAGGCCGCCGTCGTCGACAACCTGGCGGACGCCCTGAAGCGTCTGTCGGAAGGCGACCTGTCGCACCGGATCGATCGCCGGTTCCCCGAGGGCTATGAACGCCTGCGCGTCGACTTCAACCGGGCCGTCGAGCAGCTCTCCGGCGTGATCGCCGCCTCGCTGGAGGCGGCGCGCGCGATCCACGGCGGCTCGCGGGAGATCACCGACGCGGCCGACGATCTCTCGCGCCGCACCGAGCAGCAGGCGGCCAGCCTGGAGCAGACCGCCGCGGCGCTGGACGAGATCACCTCGACCGTCCGCCAGACCGCCGACGACGCCGAACGCGCCCGCGCCGTGGTGCAGCGGGCGCGCGCGGCCGCGACCGCCAGCGACACCATTGTCGACCAGGCCGTCGGGGCCATGAGCGCGATCGAGCGGTCCTCGACCGAGATCGGCCAGATCATCGGCGTGATCGACGAGATCGCCTTCCAGACCAATCTGCTAGCCCTCAACGCCGGGGTCGAGGCGGCCCGGGCAGGCGATGCCGGTCGCGGCTTCGCGGTCGTCGCCCAGGAGGTCCGCGCCCTGGCCCAGCGATCGGCGGACGCGGCCAAGGAGATCAAGCAGCTGATCGCCACCAGCGCCGCCGAGGTGGACCAGGGCGTCACGTTCGTCGGCAAGGCCGGCGAGGCCCTGCGCGCCATCGCGACCGAGGTGGATCAGGTCGACGCCCTGGTGCGCGCCATGGCCGCCGCCGCGCACCACCAAGCCCAGGGGCTCGGCGAGGTGAACGGCGCGGTGAGCCAGATGGACCAGGTGACGCAGCAGAACGCCGCCATGGTCGAGGAAACCACCGCGGCGAGCCACGCCCTGGCCCGCGAGGCCACGCGCCTGGCCGAGCGGATGGGCGAACTGCGGATCGACCACGAGGAGGCGCGCCGCGCCGCCTAGATCGACCAGTCCCCGGACTTGCCGCCGGTCTTTTCCAGAAGCCGCACGGCCTCGATGACCATGCCTTTCTCGGCCGCCTTCAGCATGTCGTAGATCGTCAGGCAGGCCACCGAGGCGGCGGTCAGGGCTTCCATCTCGACGCCGGTCGGGCCGGTGGTCTTGACCCGCGCGGTGACCGACAGGCCGCCTTCGCCGGGCTCCACCGCCACCTCGACCTTGGAGAGCGCCAGCGGGTGGCAGAGGGGGATCAGGTCCGAGGTCTTCTTGGCCGCCATCACCCCGGCCAGTTCGGCGACCGCGCGGACGTCGCCCTTCCGGCCCTCCCCCGAGATCGCCAGGGCCAGGGTCTCGGGGCTCATCCGCACGAAGCCCGAGGCCGCCGCCTCGCGCGCCGTCGCCGGCTTGTCGGAGACGTCGACCATGCGGGCCCGGCCCTCGCCGTCGATGTGCGTCAGCCGGCTCACGGTTGGGTCCTCATTGTTCCAGCAATCTCGGCATCAGCTCGACCAGGTTGCAGGGCCTGTGGCGGCTGTCGAGCTGGGCGCTGATCACCTTGTCCCAGCCATCGCGCACCGCGCCGTTGCTGCCCGGCAGGCAGAAGACGAAGACGCCGTCGATCAGGCCGGCCGTCGCCCGCGATTGCAGGGTCGAGAGCCCTACCGAGGCGTAGGAGACCATGTGGAAGACGACCGAGAAGCCGTCGATCCGCTTGTCGAACAGAGGCTCCAGCGCCTCGGGCGTCACGTCGCGGCCGGTGAGACCCGTGCCGCCGGTGGTGACGATGGCGTCCACGGCCTTGGCGTCGATCCAGGCCCGCACCTGGCGGCGGATCTGCTCGACATCGTCGCGCACCACCGCGCGGCCGCCGAGGTCGTGACCCGCCGCCGCGATCCGGTCGACCAGGATCTGGCCAGACGTGTCGCTGGCCTCGTCGCGGGTGTCGGAGATCGTCAGCACGCCGACGCGCACGGGCGTGAAAGGCAGGTCCGGCTTGATCCCGCCGCCCGGCCTCGGCATCGGTTCCGACATCGCGGTCTCCCTCAATCCCAGCGCTCGGCGTCGGTCCTATCGCGGTCCGTCGGCTCGATCCAGCGCGCGCCTTCGGGGCCGTGCTCCTTCTTCCAGAACGGCGCCCGGCTTTTCAGATAGTCCATCAGGAAGTCGCAAGCCTCGAAGGCCTCGCGGCGGTGCGCGGCGGCCGTGGCGACGAAGACGATCGCCTCGCCCGGCTCTACGCGGCCCACGCGGTGCGTCACTCGGACGTCCTGCAGGCCAAACCGCGAGACCGCCTGGTCGACGATCTCGCCGATCGCGCGCTCGGTGAAGCCGGGATAGGCCTCCAGCTCCAGCGCGGCGGCCGCGCCGGCTTCGGCCCGCGCCAGGCCGACGAAGGTGGCGACCGCGCCGGTCTCCTGGCGCCCCGCGCAAAAGGCGGTGACGAGCGCCCCCGGCTCGAACGGGGCGTTGGTCAGGGCGACCCTCATCCGCCGCTCATCGGCGGCAGGAAGGCGACCTCCGCGCGCTCGCCCAGCACGGCCTCGCCGCGCACCAGGGTCTTGTCGACGGCCACCTGGACGCCCGGCGCGGTCAGCGCCTCGGCCAAGGCGGGATCCTCGATGGCGAGCGCGCGGCGCAGGCTGGCCAGGTCCGCCGCCGCCACCTCGCGGTCGCGCCAGCCGGCCTGGTCGGCCAGGCGCCCGAACAGCAGGACTCGCGCCATCCTTAGCCCCCCGTCGTCGACATATGGCGCGTCAGCGCCGGCCGGGCGGCCGCGATCTGGAAGTCGTGGCCGGCGGGCTTGGCGCCGATCGCCGCGCGGATCGCTTCGCGCAGCGCCGCCTCGTCCGCGCCGCCGCGCACCACCGCCCGCAGATCGCTGGCGTCCTCGCGGCCCAGGCAGGTGTGCAGGGTGCCGGTGCAGGTCAGGCGCACCCGATTGCAGGTGTCGCAGAAATTATGGCTGAGCGGGGTGATGAACCCCAGGCGCCCGCCCGTCTCGGCCACCCGCGCGTACCGCGCCGGGCCGCCGGTGGCGTAGGGAATGTCCGCCAACGTCCAGAACGACGACAGCGCGCGGCGGACGTCCCGCAGCGACAGGAACTGGTCGGTGCGGTCCTGATCGATCTCGCCCAGCGGCATGGTCTCGATCAGGGTCAGGTCGCAGCCCCGGGCGTGGGCCCACCGGATCAGACTGGGCAGTTCGGCGGCGTTGTCGGCCTTCAGCGCCACGGTGTTGATCTTGACCGCGATCCCGGCGGCCAGCGCCGCGTCGATGCCGGCGACCACCTCAGCCAGATCCCCGCCCCGCGTGAGCGCGCGGAAGCGATCGGCGTCCAGGGTGTCGAGCGAGACGTTGATCCGCCGCACGCCGAGCCGCGCCAGATCGGCCGCGTGGGCCGAAAGGCGCGTGCCGTTCGTCGTCAGGGTCAGCTCGTCCAGCGCCCCCGAGCGCAGGTGGCGCGAGAGCGCCGCGACCAGGTCCATGAAGCCCTTGCGCACCAGGGGCTCGCCCCCCGTCAGCCGCAGCTTGCGCACGCCCAGGCCGACAAAGGCCGAGGCGACGCGATCGAGCTCCTCCAGGGTCAGCACCTGCGCCTTCGGCAGGAAGGTCATGTGCTCGGCCATGCAATAGACGCAGCGCAGGTCGCAGCGGTCGGTCACCGAGACGCGCAGATAGGTGACGGCGCGCCCGAAGCCGTCGACCAGCGCAGGGTCGGGCTTGCTCGGCTCAGCGCGCGGCGCTTGCGCGGGGGTGTCGTCATAGGGCGTCATGTCGGACCTAAAGAATAGGCGCTCGGGCCCATGACGCAAATCGATACCCCGGTCTTGGAGGCGCTGGTGCTGGCGGCCGGTCGCGGCGCGCGCTTCGGCGGCGGCAAGCTGCTGGCCCCGCTGAACGGACGCGCGCTGGTGGCCGGCGCCCTGACGACGGCCTTTCTGAGCCCCGTCCGGCGGGTGGTCGTGGCGGTGAGCCCCGAGCCCGACGTGCGCGACGCGGTCGAGGCGGCGGCGGCGCGGCTGGGCGCCGTCGATCGCCTGACGGTGGTCGAGGTCGACGACCCCGCCGAGGGCATGGGCGCGTCCCTGGCGCGCGCGGCGGGCGCTCTGGCTCAGGACACGGTCGGGGCCTTCGTCTTTCTCGGCGACATGCCGCTGATCGATCCGGCGACTTGCGCGCGGCTGGCCGAGGCCCTCACCGGGCCCGAGCGCATCGTCGCGCCGACCTATTGGGGCCGTCGCGGCCACCCGGTGCTCTTCGGCGCCGACTGGTTCGCGGACCTTGGATCGCTCTCCGGCGACGACGGCGCCCGCGCCCTGTTGCGGAGCGCCGGGGCGCGGTTGACCCAGGTCCCCGTCGAGGACCCCGGGATCCATCTCGACGTGGATCGACCCGAAGACCTGATCCGCGCCGCCGAGGGTGGCTGACGTCGCCAGCGGCGCGATCAGTGCGAGCGAGGCCCTTCGCCGGCGATGATCCGCCGGATCGCGGCGACGAGCCGAGAGGCGGCTGCCGAGTCGCCGCGCTCGTTCAGCGCCGCGAGCCTCAAGATCAGCGCCGCCAGGATCCGCCGGTGATCCTCGCCGATGACGGCGTAGCCGCGCCGGAATTCCGCGATGTCCCGCTGCTCGGCCAGCGAGTCGTCATCCGCCGGGCGGCGAGCTTCGTCGCCGCCGCGCTCGGACCCGGATCGATCGCCCTCCCAAGCCACGAACGCCAGGGCGGCGTCCTGGCGGCTAAGTCCAGAGAGCCGCCGGCGCGCGCTCTGCACATGGTTCTCCACGGTCTTGGGCGATACGCCCAACGCGCGGGCGATCTCCCGGGACCGGAGATGCGCCGCCACGAGCCGCAGGACTTCCCGCTCGCGGGGCGTAAGCTTCTCGAACGCGATACCGACGCCCTGAACCATGCCTGCCGATCATGGAGAGCCAAAGGGCTATCGTCTAGCGTGCGTCGGTTGCACTAGGGTTGATCAGGCTTCCGATCGCACAAAAGGCAGGCGCGACGTGGGTGTCTTGGTCAGGGCCAGCAGGGCGTTGGCGACCGCGGGGCCGATGACCGGGGTGCCGGGCTCGCCCACCCCGCTCGGCGGGTTGCCCGAGGGAACGATATAGGTCTCGACCTTGGGCGCCTCGTTGATCCGCAGCACGCGATAGCGGTCGAAATTGCTCTGGTCGACCTGGCCGTCCGTCAGGGTGATCTCGCCGAACAGCGCCGCCGAGAGGCCGTAACAGGTCCCGCCCTCCATCTGGGCGGCGATCTGGTCGGGCGAGATGGCGACGCCGCAGTCGATGGCGGTCACGACCCGGCCCACGCGGGGCGTTCCGTTCTCCAGCTTGACCTCGGCGACCTGGGCGACGACCGAACCGAAGCTCTCGTGCACGGCCAAGCCGCGCGTCCAGCCGGGCGTCGCGCTCGGGCCGGCCTTGGCGAGCGCCAGGTCCAGAACCGCCAGATGCCGATCCGCGCCGGCCTTCTTGTAGAGCGCCCGACGGTACTCGACCGGATCCTTGCCCGCCTTGGCGGCCAACTGGTCGATCGTATGCTCCATCACGAAGGCGGTGTGGGTCGCGCCGACCGAGCGCCACCACAGCACCGGCACGCCGATGTCGGGCAGCGCCACCTGGGCGTCCACCGCCGGTGTGGCCTTCAGATAGGGCGAGCCGGCCGCGCCCTCGACCGCCGTCTGGTCGGGTCCCTTGCCAGCGGGCATCGGCGAGCCCTTCATGATCGACTGGCTGACGATCCGGTGACGCCAGGCGGCCGGATAGCCGTCCTTGCCGAGGCGCACCTTGACCGCATGCACCGTCAGCGGCCGGAAATAGCCGGCGCGCATGTCGTCCTCGCGGGTCCAGACCAGCTTCACCGGCCGCCCCTTGCCGACCTTCTTGGCGATGTGGACGCACTCGGCGGCGTAGTCGGACTGGAAGTTGGCCCGGCGCCCGAACGAGCCGCCGGCGAACAGCGTCTCGATCTCCACCGACCCCGGCAGGCAGCCGACGATCTTGGCGGCGTTCAGCTGGTCCAGGGTCTGGCCCTGCGAGCCGAAGACCATCTTGACCTTGTTGCCGTCGACCGAGGCCACGCAGTTCATCGGCTCCATGGTGGCGTGGGCGAGATAGGGGAATTCGTAGGTCGCCTCGACGATGTCGGCGCCCTTGGCCGCGTCCAGGCCCGAGACGTCGCCCCGCTGGTCGAACGGCTCCCACTTGGCCGAGGCGTCCTTGCCGGCGGCGATGTCGTGGAACTGCCGCGCGATCGCGGTCGTGCCGCGCTTCTCGGCCTTGTCCTCGTCCCACTCGACCTTCAGCGCCTCGCGGCCCAGGCGGGCGGCGTAGGTGTTCTGGGCGACGACGGCGACGCCGCTGGGGATCTCGAAGACATCAACGACGCCGGCCACCTTCTTGGCCTCGCCCGCGTCGAAGCTCTTGAGCTTGGCGCCGAAGCGCGGCGGGTGGGCCACCACGGCCGTCAGCATGTCGGGCAAGCGGACGTCCTGGGTGTAGCGCGCCGTGCCGTCGCTCTTGGCCTGGGCGTCCTTGCGCCGCACCCGGTCGCTGCCGATCAGGGTGAAGGTCTTGGGATCCTTCAGCTTGACGTCGCTTGGCGCGGGGACCTTGGCCGCGTCGGCCAGCAGATCGCCGAAGGTCGCGCTCTTGCCCGAGCCGTGGGTCAGGACGCTGTCCTTGACCGTGATCTCGCCGACCGGGACGTTCCACTTGTTCGACGCCGCCTGGACGAACATCGCCCGCGCCCCGGCCCCGGCCTTGCGCAGCTGCTCCCACGAATTGGAGATGGCCGAGGAGCCGCCGGTCAGCTGGGCGCCGAGCGAGCCGTTGGCGTAGAGCTTGGCGTTGGCCGGCGCCTGTTCGACCGTGACCTTGGTCCAGTCGGCGTCCAGCTCCTCGGCGACGATGGCCGCCAGGCCCGCGTGATTGCCCTGGCCGAACTCGATGTGCTTGGAGATCACCGTCACCGCGCCGTCCGGCGCGATCTTGATGAACGGCCCGAAGGCCCCGACCTCGACCTTGGAGCCCGCGCTCATGAGGTCGGCGGGCGAGCAGCCCACCAGCAGCGAACCACCGACCAGGGCCGAGGCCACCACCACGTCGCGGCGGCTGGGCTGGGCCGACTTGAGGTCGGCGGGATTGACCGGGGCGTTCATCGGCCGGCTCCGTGGTGGGTCGCGCCCGAGGCGGCGACGATGGCCTCGTCGATGTCGGCGTGGGGCTCGCCGAGCGGGGGACCGAAGTCGGCGGCGTCCTTGATCGCCGCGCGGATCCGCTGATAGGCGCCGCAGCGGCAGATGTTCCCGGCCATGGCGCTGTCGATGTCCTCGTCGGACGGCTTCTTGTTCTGAGCCAGGAGCGCGCTGGCCGACATGATCTGGCCCGACTGACAGTAGCCGCACTGGGGCACGTCGTGGCGGACCCAGGCCTGCTGCACCGGATGCTGCCCGCCCAGGCCCTCGATGGTGGTGACCTTGGCCGCGCCGACGGCGGCGATCGGCGTCACGCAGGAGCGGATCGGCTGGCCGTCGAGGTGGACCGTGCAGGCGCCGCACTGGGCCATGCCGCAGCCGAACTTGGTGCCGGTCATGCCCAGTTCGTCGCGCAGCACCCACAGCAGGGGTGTCTCGGGGGCGGCCTGGACGGATGTCGCCTTGCCGTTGATGTCGAGGGTCAGGGCCATGAGTCTGAGGGTCCCGTGAAGGCGGCGACGCGCGAGGCGTCCGCCGGTGCATCAAATGCTAACACTGTTCAGACCGGACTTGGCCAGAGGATTTTTCGCGCGTCCCGTCGGCTCCGCCGCCGCTCCCTTGGGAAAACGCGGTCCGAGGCGCGAAGCGGGCGGGCGCCGTCGCCGAAAGCGGCTATGCTGGCGGGACCTCGACATCAGGGTCTTTCCTTGCCTCGCCTCCTCCTCCCCCTCGTCCTGACCGGCCTGGCGCTGGCCGGCTGCGCCACCGTGACGCCGATGGACTCCACCGACGCGCCGATCCGCTACGCCTGCGCGGCGGGCAAGCGGTTCACCGCCGCCTACGCCTTGCACGGCAAGACCGTGGTGGTGTCGGCCGGCGGCGCGACCCGAACCCTGAAGCTGGCGCGCTCCGGCTCCGGGGCGCGCTATACGTCCGGGCAGGCCGAGATCTGGAGCAAGGGTCCGCAGGCCCAGCTTCACGGCTTTCCCGGCGGACCGTACGAGGACTGCCGCTCGCAATGACCGGCTAGAGCGTACTAGCCGAAAGTGTGAGCGGTTTCGGCGGCTAGAACGCTCTAAAGGTTTGAAATCGAGCCTGTTTATCTGTTTCGAATGATCCCATTCGAAACAGACAGGCTCTAGAGGATTTTCGCGTTGGACTCCTTTCCCGCCTACTTCCCCCTGGCCGGGCGCAAGATCGTCATCGCCGGCGAGGGCGAGGCCGCAGAGGCCAAGGCGCGGCTGTTCGAGGGCTCGCCCGCCACGGTCGTCCGCCTGGACGGCCACGCCGCGTTCCTGCCGGGCTCCTACAGCGGCGCGACCCTGGCCTTCATCGCCAGCAACGACGAGGTCTTCGTGCAAGCCGCGGCCGGCGCGGCGCGCGCGGCGCGGGTGCTGGTCAATGTCGTCGACAAGCCGGCGCTCTGCGACTTCAACACCCCGGCGGTGATCGATCGCGGCGAGGTGGTGGCGGCGGTGGGCACCGGCGGGGGCGCGCCCGTGCTGGCGACGATGCTGCGTAACGACATCGAGGCCCAGGTGCCCGAGGGCGAGGGCCGGGTCGCGGCCCTGTTGCGCAAGTTCCAGAGCGAGGTGCGCGGCGCCTTGCCGGCCCTGCACGAACGGCGGGCCTTCCTGCGCGACGCGGTCCTGGGCGAAGCCGCCGCCGCCGCCCGCGCCGGCGACATGGAGCGCGCCGGTCAGCTGTTCCGCGAGGCCCTGGCCAAGGGCTCGGCCCGCAAGGGGACGGTCCGGTTCATCGCCGGGCGAGGTCCTGCCGACCTTCTGACCCTGCGCGCGACGCGGGCCCTGGGCGCGGCCGACGTGCTGGTCCTGGACGCGGACGCCGACCCCGAGATCGCGCGCATGGCGCGCCGCGACGTCGAGCGTCTGGACCCGGCGCGAGCCGGCGCCGAGGCGTTGATCCAGCTGGCGCGCGAGGGACGCCAGATCGTTCGCCTGATCACGCATCCGGTCGACCCGGCCCTCATCCAGGCGCTGAGCCAGGCGGGGGTCGCGGTGGAGGTGGTTCCGGCCGCTAGTTGAGCGGCCGTCCCCTGGTCTCCGGCAACAGGAACGCCGTGGTCAGCACGCTGATCAGGGTGAAGGCGATCGGATACCAGAGGCCGGCATAGATATTGCCGACCGCCGTGACGATGGCGAAGGCGAAGAACGGCACGAAGCCGCCCACCCAGCCGGTGCCGATGTGATAGGGCAGCGACAGCGCCGTATAGCGCACGCGGGTCGGAAACAGCTCGACGAGGCACGCCGCCAGCGGGCCGAACAGCGCCGTCGCGGCGATCACGAAGACGAACAGCACCGCCAGCATCATCGGCTTGTTCATGCGGGCCGGATCGGCCTTGGCCGGGTAGCCGGCCTTGGTCAGGGCGGCCTTGAGGCGGGCCTCGACCCGCGTCTTCACGACCTTGGCCTCCGCCTTGGGCAAACCCTTGGCGTTCTCGGAGGCCACCGCGACGCCGCCCACCTTCATGACCGCCGTCGCGCCCGCCGGAGCCGTCTCGTTGGCGTAGGAGACGCCGGCGTTGGCCAGGGCGCTCTTGACGATGTCGCAGGAGGTCACGAACGCGGTCTTGCCGACCGGGTCGAACTGCAGCGAGCAGTCCTTGGGGTCGGCCGCCACGACCACGGGGGCCTTGGCGCTGGCCTCGGCCAGGGCGGGGTTGGCGGCCTTCTCCAGCAGGTGGAACCCTGGGAAGTAGAACAGAAGCGCCAGGGTCATGCCGCCCAGCATCACCGGCTTGCGGCCGATCCTGTCCGAAAGCCAGCCGAAGACCACGTAGAACACGG
Source organism: uncultured Caulobacter sp. (assembly GCF_947036865.1). GTDB lineage: Bacteria > Pseudomonadota > Alphaproteobacteria > Caulobacterales > Caulobacteraceae > Caulobacter. The sequence goes on from NZ_CAMQSF010000041.1 coordinate 10,924, forward strand.
CGCTGATCGCCGTGGCGGTCATCATGACCTCGTTGATGGTGACCGGATCGACCTTCAGGAACTTCTCCATGAAGGTCTGGATGTAGAAGAAGGCCGTGTACCAGACGCCGCCCTGGGCGCACATCATCGACAGGAAGGCCAGGATCACCAGCTTCAGGTTCTTCCACTGGCCGAAGGCCTCGGCATAGGGCGCCTTGGAGGCCTGGCCCTCTTCCTTCATGGCGGCGAAGGCGGGGCTTTCGGACAGCTTCAGCCGCATCCAGACCGAGATCGCCAGCAGGCCGATCGACACCGCGAACGGAATGCGCCAGGCCCAGGCGTCGAAGGCGGCGGTCCCGACGATCGAGCGCGTCACCAGGATGACCAGCAGGGCGCCGAACAGGCCGAAGGCGGCCGAGGTCTGCACCCAGGAGGTCGACCAGCCCCGGCGGTCCGGGGCCGAGTGTTCGGCGACATAGATCGCGGCCCCGCCATACTCGCCGCCCAGCGCGAAGCCCTGCACGCAGCGCATCAGGATCAGCAGGATCGGCGAGATGATCCCGGCCTGCTGATAGGTCGGCAGGAAGGCGATGGCGAAGGTGGCGCCGCCCATCAGCAGCACCGTGGCCAGGAAGGCGCCCTTACGGCCCGCCTGGTCGCCGATCTTGCCGAACACCAGAGCGCCCAGCGGGCGGAAGGCGAAGCCGACCCCGAACAGGGCCAGGGCCGCGATATAGCCGGCGGTGTCGTTCAGGCCCGCGAAGAAGGTCTTGGAAATGACCTGGGTCAGGCTGCCGAAGATGAAGAAGTCGTACCACTCGAAGGCCGTGCCCGCCGACGAGGCGGCGACCACCGTGCGCATCGACGCGCGTTCCTGACCCGCTTCGGCCATTGTTCTTCCCCCAGCTTTTGGCCCTGCTTAGCGCGCTTCAGGGCGAGGGGGGAAGAGGGACGGCTCAGGCGACCGCGTCTGGCGCCTCGACGCCGGCCTGCGACAGCCGGACGATCTCGGCCACCAGGGCGGCCGGGGCGATCGGCTTGGCGGCGACGCCGTCCATGCCGGCGGCGCGATAGGCGGCCCGCTGGTGGGCCATGACATTGGCGGTCAGGGCGATGATCGGCGCGCGGCCCGCCGGCCCTGGCAAGGCCCGGATGCGGCGGGCCGCCTCCAGCCCGTCCATGCCGGGCATCTGCACGTCCATCAGGATCAGGTCGAAGACCCCGTCGCGGGCGGCCGCGACCCCGGACGCGCCGTCGTCGGCGACGCTGACCTGCGCGCCCAGCTGCTCCAGGATGCGGCGGGCGACGAGCTGGTTGGTGGGGTTGTCCTCGACGACCAGCACCTTCAAGCCGTCGAGTAGGTTCTCGGGCTCGTTCTCGACGACGGGCGGCGCGGCCACGGCGGGCGCGGCGATCGAGAGGCTGAAGGTCGAGCCCTCGCCCGGGGTCGAACGGAACCAGACGGCCCCGCCGAGCATCTCGGCCAGCCTCCGGGTGATCGCCAGGCCAAGGCCCGAGCCGCCGAACCGGCGGGTCGTGCCCGCGTCGGCCTGCTGGAACCGCTCGAACAGGCTGGCCTGGGCCTCCAGCGGCACGCCGACGCCGGTGTCGATCACGTCGAAGACGAGGCCCGGCGCGTCGGCGTCGTCCCGGCGTCGCACCCTCACCGTGACCGAGCCTTCGAGGGTGAATTTCACGGCGTTGCCGATGAGATTGAACAAGGCCTGACGCAGGCGGGTCGGGTCGGTCTCGACCCAGCCCAGATCGTCAGCGAGATCCAGTTCCAGCCGCAGCCCCTTCCGCGCGGCTTGACCGGCCAGCAGCCGGGCGACGCTCCGCGTCAGCGCGCGCGGCTCCACGGCTTCGCGGTTCAGGGCCAGGCGCCCGGCGTCTATGCGCGAGATGTCGATCACGTCGTCGAGCAGGTTGGACAGCATCTGCCCGGCGGCCAGCGCCTCGCCCAGCAGATCGGCGCTGTCGCCGGGCGGCAGCTCGCGCTTGAGCACGTGCATCACGCCCAGAACGCCGTTCATCGGCGTGCGGATCTCGTGGCTCATATTGGCCAGGAACTGAGCCTTGGCCTCGCTCGCCGCCTGGGCGGCGCGTTCGGCCGCGACCAGCGCCAGCTCCGCCCGCTTCTTTTCGTCGATGTCGAGGACCAGGCCCACGGCCTTGCGGGCCACGCCTTGCGCGTCGCGGCGCACCTCGTGATAGATCCGCACCCAGCGGGTCTCTCCGTCGGGCGAGACGACCCTGACCTCATATTCCTGCGGCCCGCGCCGGCCCTCCGCCCACCAGGTCGCCGCGGTCGCGAGGACATAGTCGCGGTCCTCGGGGTGGATCATCGGCCAGGCGCCCTGGCGAATGTCGTCATAGGTCACCCGCCGCCCCATCATGCGATGGTATTCGGGCGAGCCCCAGAACGCGCCGCTGACATGATCGATTTCATAGACCCCGGCGCGCGCGGCCCCCAGGGCGACCTTCAGCCGGCGGGCGTTGTTGCGCGCCTCCCGCCGCGCCGCGTTCAACGCGGTGATGTCGTCCATATAGGTGATGACGCCGACGATCTCGCCGGCCACGTCGCGCCAGGGGCGGGCCTCCCACCGCAGCACCCGCTCCTCTCCCTCGGCGTCGAACAGACGGTCTTCTCGCCACGAGATCACCTCGCCCGACAGCGCCCGCCCGACCCTGGCGACCAGCCGGCGACGGACGCCGTTCGTCAGCTCGTGCAAGCTTCTGCCGATGACCTCGGCCTCGGTCGACTTGAAGATCTCGAGGAACTTCGGACTGACCACGCGCAGCCGCAGCTCGTCGTCGTAGACGGCGACGGCGAAAGGCGCCTCCTCGACCAGCTGGCGGGCCCGGCGTTCGCTCCACATCGCCTTGTCCCGGCTACGGGCCACGTCGGTGATGTTCTGCGAAACACCCTTGAGCGCGTAGAGGTCGCCCCGCCGCTCGCCCGCCCGATAGGTGCTGCGGAACGTGTGCCAGGCCCCATCATCGGCGCGCAGCCGGTACTCGATCGACCCGCCCTCGCCGGTCTGGGTGGCCTTCGTGAACGCCCGCCGAACGACCTCGCGCTGATCGTCGGGCAATCGCGCGAAGAAGAGATCGGCGGTGGCGATGTCGGCGGCCGCCAGCCCCAGAGACGCTCGGGAGTCCGGCGACCAGTCGATGCGTTCGCCCTCGGGCTCGTAGCGCCAGACGCCGATCCCGGCCGCCTCGGCCAGGAGTTCGCGGGTCCGACGGGCGGCGTCCAGCTCGGCGCGCGCCGCCACCTCGGCCGTGATGTCGTGCAGGACGCCGATCATCTCGCCGTGCGGACCCAGGCGCGAGCGGCCCTGCAGCCATACCCAGCCGCCGTCCTTGCGCATCACGCGGAGCTCGTTGACGGTCGCGCCGCTCTCGCGCATGCGACGTCCCGAGTCGATCAGTTCGGCGTGGCTGTCGGGATGGACGAAGGCCAGGCAGGGCCGGCCGATCAGCTCCGGAGCCGTCCAGCCGGTCAAGGCGGTCCAGGCGGCGGCGTTGATGCTGACGAAGCGTCCCTCGGGCGAGACCACCGCGAACAGGTCGCTGGCGTTCTCGAAGAACCACCGGGCGGCTTCGGCCTCGCCGAACACCGCTGGCCCCTCCCCGCCGTTCTCAGCCCCCTGCGACATGCGATCCCCCACCTTGGGCGGATCCTGGGACGCAACCGTAAACTTATGGTTCGCGCGCGGTACCATTGTTCGGCGAACCCGTCATGCGGGCGTCAGACCTCGGCCCACTGCCGGAGCAGGTTATGATAGACGCCGGTCAGCGACAGCACGCCTTCGTCGTCGTGCGAGACCTTGCGGGCCAGACGCTGAATGGCGACGTCCATGTCCAGCAGCAAGCCGCGCTTGGCGTCGTCGCGCACCAGGCTCTGGATCCAGAAGAAGCTGGCGACCCGCGCGCCGCGCGTCACCGGCGTGACGTGGTGCAGGCTGGTGCTGGGATAGAGGATGGCGTCGCCGGCGCCCAGCTTGACGACGTGGTCGCCATAGAGATCGTTCACCACCAGCTCGCCGCCGTCATAATCCTCCGGCTCGGCCAGGAAGAGGGTGCAGGAAAGGTCCGTCCGCAGGCGCTGGCCGGTCACCGGATCGCGGCGGATAGAATTGTCCACGTGATCCCTGAAGCCCATTCCCTCGCCATACCGGTTGAACATCGGCGACAGGATCGTGCGCGGCAGGGCGGCCGAGACGAACAGGGGGTTGGCCTCCAGCGCCTGGACGATGATCGCCCCGACCTGGCGGGCCTCGACGCTCTCCTGCGGGAGCTGTTCGTTGGTCTTGGCGCGGGCGGCCTGGAAGCCGGAGGTCACGTTGCCGTCGACCCAGGGACCGGCGTCGAGGATCGCGCGGCATTCGGCGACCTGAACCTTGGTCAGCACCTCGGGTATCTGCAGCATCATCGGGGGCATCCTTTTTGCGAACCATTCTTATCCATGGCTCGGCCGATCACCCCTTTGATCCGCATCAGATCGTGGCGCGGATCAAAGGAAAAAGCGCCCCGACCGACGAGAGCCGGGCGGGGCGCTGACGTGAAGTTCCGGGAGGGGGAGGATCAGTACTTCACGTTCAAGGTCAGGATGGCCTGACGCCCCGGCGCCGGGTCGGCGTGGTGCACGCCGTTGGTCCGCATGATGTAGCGCTCGTCGGTCAGGTTCTGGACGTTCAGCTGCAGGTCCGCCGTCTTGCTGATCGCCCACGAGGCGAAGGCGTCGTAGCGCCAATAGGCGGGCGCGTAGATCCGGTTCGTCCCGCCGCCGGCGCCGCCTTGGTTGCCGCCGAAGCTCTTGGAGACATAGTAGGCCCCGCCGCCCAGCGAGATATTCCGAGCGACCCTATAGGTCGTGAAGCTGGAGAAGCTGTGCTTGGGCGTGTTGGCCAGCGGATCGCCCTGGTTGATATTGGCGCTGACCATGCCGTTGGTGATGGTGACCGCGCCCTTGACGAGCTCACTGTCCATATAGGTGTAGCCGCCGAAGACCTGCCATTTCGGCGTGAGGTTGCCGGAGAAACCCAGCTCGAAACCCTTCACCTGCACCTCGCCGATCTGCTGATAATCGGTCGGATTGGGTCCCGTTAGAATCTGGGCGTTCTTGCGCGTCGTCTCGAACACCGCCGCCGACAGGGCCAGCGTGTCGCGGAAGACATTGGCCTTGGCGCCGGCCTCGAAGCTCTTGCTTTCCTCCGGCTTCAGCTGGGTCGTGGCCAAGCTGCCCGTGCCTGTCGCGGTGTTGCTGTTCTGGTCGCCCGCCGAGATGCCGGGCGGCGTCGTCGAGGTGCCGTACGACACATAGAGGCTGGAGCTTCGGGTCGGCTTGTAGACCAGGCCCGCCTGGTAGTTGGTGAAGGTCCAGGACCCGGCGCGCGGCGTGTAGGTCACCGAGGTGAACACGCCCTGAGCCTGGGTCGTGGCCACGTCCACGCCCGAGCTGCGGTAGCTGTCGCGACGCAGACCCAGGTTCACCAGCCACTTGTCGCCGAACTTCAGGGTGTCGAAGCCATAGACGGCGGCCGTCTTGGCGATGTTTCGCGACGCCGGGGCGCGGTTGACGATCCCCGTCCAGCTGTCCTTGTCGTTCGGCGCATAGACCAGCGTGCAGTCGCCGGCGCCGAGGCTCGCCAGGGCGCTGGCGGCGATCGTGAAGCCTGTCGGACAGGCCGCGCCCGAGGTGGTGTAGGTGGAATAGGTGGCGTTGCGGTTTTCCTCGCGGCTCAGCTCGATCCCGACATCGAAGCTGTGCTCGAGGCCCAGGAAGGTCTTCTTGCCGTGCAGGTCGGTGACCGCCGCGACGCTCTCGGTCGGGTTCCAGCGGCTCTTGGTGCCGCGCTTCATCCACCATTGGCCCTGGACGAACTGGGCCGCGCCGCCATCGCCAGGATTGGTGACGATGTAGTCGTTCAGCGACTTGGAATAGCGCACCACCTGACGGACGCTCAGATCCTCGTCGATCTTGTGGTCGATGGCGAAGGACGCGATGTCGGACTTGGTCGTCTGATAGTCGCGCGACTTGACGCCATAGAAGCTGCGCCGATCGACGGCCAGAATGCCCGAGTCCGTCCGGGCCTGGGTCGTCTTGGTCATCAGCGGGATGCCGTAGTCGGGCGTCTGGTCGCTGTCGAGGTGGTAGTAGCTGAGCGTCAGCTGGGTGTCGCCGTTCAGGCCGACCGCCAGCGACGGGGCCACGCCCCACTTGTCGAAGTCGACCGACTTGCGGCCCGGCGTGTTTCCCCGCGAGCCCATGACGTTGATCCGCAACGCGACGCTGTCATTGACGGCGTAGTTGGCGTCGGCGGTGGCGCGGACATATTCGTCCGTCCCGACCGCGATCGCGCCGCGCGCGAAGGTGTCGGCCTTGGGGGTCTTGGACGACAGATTGATGCTGCCGCCGCCCGAACCGCGACCGCTGTAGGCGCTGTCGGGGCCTTTCACGACCTCGACCTGTTCGAGATTGAAGACCTCGCGGACCTGGCCGCCGGTGTCGCGCACGCCGTCGACGAAGACGTTGTTGCCGCTGGACTGCCCGCGGATGAATGGGCGGTCGGCCAGCGGCTGGCCGCCCTCGCCCGCGCCGAAGGTGATGCCGGGCGAGGTGCGCAGAATGTCCTGCAGCGAGGTGGCCGCCGTCTGCTCGATGATCTTGGCCGGGATCACGGTCACCGACTTGGGCGTATCGACCAGCGGCGCGGTGAACTTGCTCGAGGACGGGTCGGCGACGCGCTTGGCGTCGATGTTCACCGTGGAGACTTCCGTGGGGTCGGCGACCGACGTCACGGCCGCGCCGATCTCGCCCGCGTCGGCTGTCCGAGCCAGACCCAACCCGGCCAAGCCGGCGACGGCGGCGATGCTCAAGGCGCGGCGGGGTCGGCTGACGACGCCGGGAAGGTTCGGGTTACGCATGCGGAGTCCTGTCGTCGGCGCCGCCAAGTCGGCGCGCTCTGAAATTGCGACGCGTTCTTATCTTCGCTGAGAAGGACTCGCAATGATAATCGTTCTTAATTGCGGCGCCGCTGTAACGAACCGACGCGAGCCGAGGGCCCATGAGGCGGCGTCACCGTCCGGATGGCGGTCGAGGGTCGTCGCGAGCGTCCTTCAAGAAAGGGTTTCTTGACGAAGAGCCCTTGGCGAGGCCTATCCAGCCGCGTCATCCAGATCGGAGCCCGTCGGGGCGGGCTCCGCGGGGGGAGCCGCCATGAAGACCGTCATCACCGCCGCCTTAGCGGCGCTCTCCGTCATGGGCTTGGCCAGCGGCGCCGAGGCCTCCAGCCTGCCGTCCTGCCAAGCGCCTCTGATGATCACGCCGGCCCCGGTCGAAGTCCCGCCGCCCGGCGAGATCCATACCGATGTGCCGATCGCGGCCTATCTGCTGGCCCTGTTCTGGTCCCCCGAGGCCTGCCGCGCCGGCATTCCGGAGGCGGACAAGGTCATCCAGTGCCAGAACAACCGCTTCGGCTTCACCGTGCACGGCCTGTGGCCGAACGGGCCCGACAAGGTTCATCCGCGCTACTGCCGCCCCGGCGCCCCGATCAGCCCGGCGACCGTCAAGGCCAATCTGTGCATGACGCCCTCGCCGTGGCTGTTGCAGCACGAGTGGCAGGCGCACGGCACGTGCCGCTGGGATCGGCCGGAGGACTACTTCAGGAAGGCCCGAAAGGTGCGCGAGAAGCTGAGCGTGCCCGACCTCGACCCCGGCTCGGACGGCGTGATGACCGGCGCCGAGATCCGCAAGGCGTTCACCGACCGCAATCGCGACGTCCGGCCGGAAGGCCTGAACATCCGCGTCAGGGACGGCCGGCTGACCGAGGTCTGGGTCTGCATGGACCTGAAGTTCAAGTGGGCGGCCTGCCGCGGCGGCAACGGCGCGCCGGACTCGGCGGTGATCAGGGTGACGCCGAAGGGGTAAGCGACCGGCGCGCGACCCGAACATCCACGGGGCAAGCGCCGCGCCGCGCGATATGGCCGGAAACGAAAAACGGGCGGCTCCTTTCGGAACCGCCCGCTTGTTTATCCTAGCTTCGGAAAAAGCGCGGCCTTAGCCGGCAGCTTCCTCGGCGGTCTCCGCCTTCTTCGACAGGTCTTCGCCGGTTTCCTGGTCGACGACCTTCATCGACAGCTTGGTCTTGCCGCGATCGTCGAAGCCCAGGAGCTTGACCTTGACCATCTGGCCTTCCTTCAGCACGTCCGACGGCTTGGCGACGCGTTCGTTGCTGATCTGGCTGACGTGGACGAGGCCGTCCTTGGCGCCGAAGAAGTTCACGAAGGCGCCGAAGTCGACGACCTTCACGACCTTGCCGTCATAGATCTTGCCGACTTCCGCTTCGTCGGTGATCGACTTGATCCAGTCGATCGCGGCCTTGATCTTGGCGCCGTCCGAGGCCGAGACCTTGACCACGCCATCGTCGTTGATGTCGATCTTGGCGCCGGTGGTGGCGACGATCTCGCGGATCACCTTGCCGCCCGAGCCGATCACTTCGCGGATCTTGTCGGTCGGGATGTTGATGGTCTCGATCTTCGGGGCGAAGTCGCCGACGTCTTCACGCGGCGCGTCCATGGCCTTGTTCATCTCGCCCAGGATGTGGGCGCGGCCTTCCTTGGCCTGGGCCAGGGCCTGCTCCATGATCGCGGGCGTGATGCCGGCGATCTTGATGTCCATCTGCAGCGAGGTGATGCCTTCGCTGGTGCCGGCCACCTTGAAGTCCATGTCGCCGAGGTGGTCCTCGTCGCCCAGGATGTCCGACAGGACCGCGAAGCCGTCCTTTTCCAGGATCAGACCCATGGCGATGCCCGACACCGGACGCTTCAGCGGCACGCCGGCGTCCATCATGGCCAGCGACGAGCCGCAGACCGTGGCCATCGAGGACGAGCCGTTCGACTCGGTGATCTCCGAGACCAGGCGGATCGTGTAGGGGAAGTCTTCCTTGGTCGGCAGGACCGGACGGATCGCGCGCCAGGCCAGCTTGCCGTGACCGATCTCGCGACGGCCCGGCGAGCCCATGCGGCCCGTCTCGCCGACCGAGTAGGGCGGGAAGTTGTAGTGCAGCAGGAAGGATTCCTTGTAGGTGCCTTCCAGGGCGTCGATGAACTGCTCGTCGTCGCCGGTGCCCAGGGTGGCCACGACGATGGCTTGCGTCTCGCCGCGGGTGAACAGGGCGCTGCCGTGGGTGCGCGGCAGGATGCCGACTTCGCCCAGGATCGGGCGCACGGTCTTGACGTCGCGACCGTCGATGCGCAGGCCGGTGTCGAGGATGCCGCGACGCACGACGTCGGCTTCCAGTTCCTTGAAGACGCCCGCCAGCTTCTGCGAGTCATAGCCTTCCGGATTGGCCTCCGAGACGCCCAGGGCCTCGATCGCCTTCTTCTTGGCCGCGCCGACCGCTTCGTAGCGGTCTTGCTTCTTCTGGATCTTGTAGGCGGCGGCGATGTCCGCGCCCACCAAGTCCTTCATCTTGGCCTTGATCGCGTCGGTGTCTTCCGGCTCGAACGCGAAGGGCTCCTTGGCGGCGTGCTCGGCCAGCTCGATGATCGCGTCGATGACCGGCTGCATTTCCTTGTGGGCGAAGGTGACGCCGCCCAGCACGATCTCTTCCGAGAGTTCCTTGATTTCCGATTCGACCATCATCACCGCGTCGGACGTGCCGGCCACGACGAGGTCCATCTTGCTGTCCTTCAGCTCGTCGAGCGTCGGGTTCAGCACGTACTGGTCATTGATCCACCCGACGCGGGCCGCGCCGATCGGGCCCATGAACGGGGCGCCCGACAGGCACAGGGCGGCCGAGGCGCCGACCATGGCCAGGATGTCGGGATCGTTCTCGAGGTCGTGCTGCAGCACGGTGACGACGACCTGGACTTCGTTCTTGAAGCCCTTGACGAACAGCGGGCGGATCGGACGGTCGATCAGGCGGGAGACCAGGGTCTCCTTTTCCGACGGGCGACCTTCGCGCTTGAAATAGCCGCCGGGGATCTTGCCGGCCGCGAAGGTCTTTTCCTGATAGTTGACCGTCAGCGGGAAGAAGTCCTGACCCGGCTTCTGGGTCTTGGCGAACACGGCGGTGGCCAGGACGACGGTTTCGCCCATGGTGGCCAGAACGGCGCCGTCGGCCTGACGGGCGATGCGACCGGTTTCGAGGACCAGCGTCTTTCCGCCCCACTCGATCGTCTTGCGTTTGATATCGAACATTTTTCTTCTTTCGGTTCCCGCGGGCGGATTCCCGTCGGGGCGGACAGGGGCGGACGGCTTACGGAAACCGGCCCGATGATCCTCATCCAGTGTGACAGGCGGGTTTGAGGACGTGAACCCTCGGACGGACGGACGACCCGCGTGAGGCGGACCATCGTCGGGAGACCTGGCGTCCGGCCTGTCTCGGCCGCCGGGCTCCAAATACGCGATCCGCCGCCCTGCTGCTCGCGGGGCGGCGGACCTTTCGTGCCTTAGCGACGCAGACCCAGCTTTTCGATCAGGGCCTGATAGCGACCGGCATCGGACTTCTTCAGGTGGTCGAGGAGCCGGCGACGCTGGGAAACCAGCTTCAGCAGGCCACGACGGCTGTGGTTGTCCTTCTTGTGCGTCTTGAAGTGCTCGGTCAGGTTCGAGATGCGTTCCGAGAGGATCGCGACCTGGACTTCGGCGCTGCCGGTGTCGCCTTCGGTGCGGGCGTGTTCGGCGATGAGCGCGGCCTTGCGCTCGATGGTGATCGACATCGGGTGATCTCCGCTCAGGTGAGTTGGAAGACCCGCACCGGATTGAGCCGCCCGGCGCGCATCTCGCACAGGGCCACCAACCTGTCGCCCGACATGGCGGAAACGGTGCGATCGCCGGGCGAAAGCTCGGCCTTCAACGTTTCCACTTGCCGTGGGAGCAGGACGATGGCGCGTCCCTGTGCAAGCCGGAAGGCGTCTTCGTCGGTCACGGCCAACGCCGGGATGTCGTCCAGCGCGGTCTCGACCGGAAGCAATGCCTCCGACAGCCGCGCCTCATAGCTCAAATTCTCAAGAGTTTCCAGCGCTATCGATCCGGCCTCGGTGAAGCCGCCCACGCGCGTGCGGCGCAGCTCGGCGACGTGGCCGCAGGTTCCGAGCGCCGCGGCGAGGTCTCGGACCACCGCGCGGACATAGGTGCCCTTGCCGCATTCCATCTCCAAGGTGACGTGGTCGGCGTCGGGCTGGTCCACGACCTTGAGGTCGAAGATCGTCACCTTGCGGGTCGGCAGCTCGAATTCCACGCCGTCGCGCGCCAGGTCGTAGGCGCGCTCGCCATCGACCTTGATGGCCGAGAAGTTCGGCGGAACCTGGTCGACCTCGCCGATGAAGGTCGGCAGGGCCGCCTCGACTTGCTCGCGGCTCGGCCGGACGTCCGACGTCGCCGTCGTCTCGCCCTCGCGGTCCAGCGTCGTCGTGTCGCGGCCCCAGGCGATGGTGAAGCGATAGGCCTTGTCGGCGTCCATCAGGAACGGAACCGTCTTGGTCGCCTCGCCCAGCGCGATCGGCAGTATGCCCGTCGCCAGCGGGTCCAGCGTGCCGGCGTGGCCGCCCTTCTGGGCGTTGAACGCGCGGCGCACCCGGCTGACCGCCGTGGTCGAGGTCAGGTCGTAGGGCTTGTCCAGGCAGATCCAGCCCGAGACGGCCTCGCCCTTCTTGCGGCGGGCCATGGATCAGTCCTCGTCTTCGTCGAGGACGTCCGACAGGCGACGGGTGTCCTGCTGGACGCGCGGGTCCAGGAACAGCTTGTCCATATGGGCGGCGGTCCCGAAGCTCTCGTCGTGGATGAACTTCAGGTCCGGCGTGAACTTCATGTCGATGCTGCGGCCCAGGCGCCCGCGCAGGAACTTGGCCACCCGGTTAAGGCCCTTGATCACCTCGGTGGTATCCTCGCCCGTCAGGCCGGCGCCCAGCGGCTCGACGAAACAGACGGCGTGCTTGAGGTCGGGGCTCATCCGCACTTCGGAGACGGTGACCGAGACGCCGGTCAGGGCCTCGTCCTGGAGCTCCTCTTCGCGGAGGATCTCGACCAGGGCGTGGCGGATCAGTTCGCCGGCGCGGAGCTGGCGTTGCGAGGGGCCGGTCAGGGCGCCCTTCTTGGTGTCAGAGTGGCGCTTCATGGCGCGAGATGTCCTTGCGGCCCGGCCGGCGGGTCGAACGCCGGTGCGCGGGGAAAATCGGAAGGCGGGGTGTCTAGGCCTCTCCTGTATGAATGTCCACTCCACATCCGCTCATCCCCGCGAAAGCGGGGACCCAAGCTGACTGGGCCGTCGCTGCATGGATCCCCGCTTTCGCGGGGATGAGCGGATCAGGGGGCGCCTGTTTTTTCTCTGAAAAACGCGATCACCTTGTCCCGCGCCTTCATCGTGCCGCTGTCGGGAACCGAGCGGTGCAGGTGCAGGGTCAGGACCGAGTGCGGGGCCATCGGCATGCCGGGGGCGGCGTCCTCGTCGGAAAGCTCGACCACCTCGACCTTGTCGCCGAACTCGGTCTTCAGGCGCGCGATGCGGGCGTCGGGCACCAGCTTGTCCGACGAAAAGCGCAGGGCCAGCAGAGACAGGTTCTCGTCCTGGAACCGCCGCTTGGCGCAGGCCAGCTCCGAGGCCGAGCAGTCGAGACCGCCCTTGTCCCTCGCCGGCAGCGACGGCTGCGACATGACCGGGGCCACGACCGAGGGTTCGGTCATCATCGCCAGGGCGAAGCCGCCGGTGAAGCACATGCCCACCGCCCCGACGCCCTTGCCGCCGCACGCCTCGTGCGCCTTGCGGGCGAGCGCCCGCAGCCAGTCGACGATCGGGCTGGAGCGGCCGCCCGTCCAGACGCTAAACTCGCGGCGCACGCAGATGTTCTTGACGATCTCGCCCAGGGCGTAGCCGCGCGAGGCGGTCTTGCCGGGCTTGCCGAACAGGCTGGGACAGAAAGCGGTCATGCCCGCCGCCGCCAGGTCGCGGGCGAAGGCCAGCACGCCCGGATGCAGGCCCGGCACCTCGTGGATGACGATCACCGCCGGACCGGAACCGATCCGATAAACCTCCCGCGTCCAGCGCCCGTCGTCGAACGCGAAACATTCGAATCCCGCCAGCGGATCGTCGACCATGCCTTTTGCCTCCCCCTCTTGGCGACAAGCTAGACCGGGCCTGGTCAGAACGCCATCGCGCGTTCCCAGACCCGACGGCGCGCGGCGGGCTTCGGTCGCTCGGTCAGATCCCCGGGCTCGAGCAGAAGGCGGATCTCGATCTTGGCCGAGCCGTCGGCCGGCGCGGGGCAGCGGCGCACCCACGCGGCGGCTTCGTCCCTGGACTCCAGGTCGAAGACCCAGAAGCCGGCCAGGATCCGTCCATCGCCGGCCGGCTCGGCCGCGACGCGCTTGCCCCGCGCGGCGCAGCGGCGGGGATCGGCCACCCCGGCGCGGGCCAGTTCGGCGTCGTAGGCCTCGATGGCGCGCGCGAGGTCCGGCCCGACCGCCGCCTCGACCTTGAGCAAGACCATGAACCGCATGACCGCCTCCCGCCGAAACCGTCGGCTCGTTGGAAAGACGTTCGAGGGCCGGTGGTTGCGACAAGGCCGGCGTCAGGCCGGGCGAAATCTCAGTTCGAGATCTCGGGATGCTGCGGATTGGCGGTCCAATCCTCCATCGGATCGGGGGCGTCGCGGCCGGGCAGTCGCCACTCGCCGCGATACGAGAAGTCGAGCGTGCCGCACAGGCGGGCGCGGCCCTCGGCGCTCGGGTCGTCGCCGAACGCCTGGATCCGCAGGTCCCGACGGACGGCGATCGTGCTGAACGACAGCCAAAGACGCGTCGAGCCGGGGCAGAAAGCGCGGAGATAGATCTTGCCCTGGGCGGCCTTGGCGTCGACCTCGTACAGCGCCGCGTCATCATCGACGCCCGACATGGCCTTGAGGCCGCCCGGGCCAAGATCCCTGGCGCGGCCGTCCTTCAGCCGCGCCTCGGCCGGCACGCCGGTCGCCAGGACCTTCAGCGGCCGGCCGCCGCCCAGCAGGCCCGGCTTGAACAGGACCGTCACCCCCGCGCCGGTCAGCCGCTTGGCGTCCTGAGAAATCGGGTCGTACGAGAACATCCGCGTCTCGGCCCGCGCGGCGCCGACGGCCAGGAGGGCAAGGGCGAGGCCGCCCCAGATCGCGCGCTTCATCGCTTCAGGTGCAGGTTCGCGGCCTCGGCGTCGAAGCCGGTCAGGCGCCAGGTCGTCCCTTCCTGGGTGAAGGTCAGCAGGCAGGGGCCTGTCTTCTTGGCGGCGCAGACCTGGCCATTGCCGATCGGACGCAGCGTGCTGGCGATCGCCACTCGGCCCGGGATCGGGCGATCGGGCGTGTAGCCATAGTAGTTGGCCGCGGCGTGGAAGGTCTCGGGCCGGATCAGGGCCTCGCCGGCGACGTCGGCCAGCGGACCGGCGGCCAGGGCGGCCAGGGCCATGGCGGCGTCGCTGCGCCCGCCCCGCTGCCGCGCCTCGTCCATCAGCCGCGCCTCGATCTGGCTCTTCAGCGCGCGGCGATCGACATGGGCGTCGAAGGCGGCGCGGTCGTTGTCGCGAATAGCGACCAAGAGGTCGTGCACGTCGCCGGCGGCGTCGAGGCGGCTCACGGTCGCGCAGGCGCTCAAGGACGCGGCCACGGCGGTCAAGGCGAGGAGGGCTTTGATACGCATGCCCAAGGCCTAGCCCCGGATTGGGGCGATTTCCAGTCGGGGTTCAAGGGGCGATGACGCCAAGACCTCGCGCCCGGGCGCGCGCCACCAGGTCGCGATCGCAGGACAGGAGGGTCGCATCCAGGCGTAGAGCCAGTTCCAGATAGGCCGCGTCGTAGACGGGGAGGCCTTCCGTTCGAGAGAGATCGAGCGTTGGCCCCCAGGCGCGCTCATCGGTCTCGCCGTCCACGGAGATCGGCAGCTGCTTCAGCTGGTCCAGCATCGCATCAAGGCTTCCGATGTCGTAGCGACGACGTAGCGCCGCTGAACGAAGGGCGTTGGCGACTTCCAAACGCCACAGCGAAGGCACCACCGCGCCAACCTCGGCGACGATGTCTAGCGCCATCTCCGTCTCGGCCGTGACCTCGTCGTCGAACAGCATGGCCAGGGCCATGGACGCATCGAGAACGTAATTCAACGGCGGCCCTCGTCGATCAATTCGCGGATCGACAGGCCGTCCAGCTTCATGTCCTTCCGGAGCATCCGAATTCGTTCGACCGCCGCCTTGGCCCGCTCCCGCGCTCCCGCTTTGGCTTCGGATCGCACCAGAACGATATTGCCCTCGTGGATTTGCATCTCGACCTGCTCGCCTTCGACCAGGCCCGTGGCCTCGACGATCTCCCGCGGCACACGGACGGCCAGACTCTTGCCCCAGGTCCCCACGGTAATACGGCTCATGGCGATCTCGTCGTGGGAATATCCTAGCATATGCCAAGCCGAGCCGAAGCCTAAAGACAAAGGGCGCGGACCTTGCGATCCGCGCCCTTCGAACTCCGATCTCGCGACCCGCCCTAGTCGAGCGTGCGCTTGATCTCCTCGACCGTGAAGCACTCGATCACGTCGCCGACCTTGATGTCCTGGAAGCCGGCGAACATCATGCCGCATTCCTGGCCGACGGGGACTTCGTTGACCTCGTCCTTGAAGCGCTTGAGCGTCTGCAGGGTGCCCAGTTCCAGGACGACGATGTCCTGGCGGATGATCCGGACCTTGGCGCCCTTGCGGACCACGCCCTCGGTGACCTTACAGCCGGCGACCTTGCCGATCTTCGAGATGTCGAAGGCCTGCAGCACCTCGGCGTTGCCGAGGAAGGTTTCGCGCTGGATCGGGGCCAGCATGCCCGAGAGCACGCCTTTGATGTCGTCCAAGAGGTCGTAGATGATCGCGTAGTAGCGGATCTCGACCCCTTCGCGCTCGGCCAGGGCCCGCGCCTGGGCCGAGGCCCGGACGTTGAAGCCGATGATCGGCGCGCCGGCGCCCTTGGCCAGCATGACGTCGCTCTCGCTGATCGCGCCGGCGCCCGACAGGATGATCCGCGCGCGGACCTCGTCGGTGGCCATCTTGTCCAGCGAGCCGATGATCGCCTCGGCCGAGCCCTGCACGTCGGCCTTCACGACCAGCGGCAGCTCCTTCAGCTTCTTGTCCTGCAGCTTGGCCATCATGTCGGCCATCGAAGCGCCGGCGCCCACGGGGGCGAGCGACTTCTCGCGCTTCAGGCGGATGCGGTACTCGGTCAACTCGCGGGCGCGGGCCTCGTTCTCCACCACGGCGAAGGCGTCGCCCGGCGAAGGCACGCCGTCCAGGCCGAGGATCTCGACCGGGGTGGCGGGACCGGCTTCCTGCAGCTGCTCGTTACGCTCGTTCAGCAGCGCCCGGACCTTGCCCCACTGGCTGCCGGCCACGACGATGTCGCCGCGCTTCAGCGTGCCGCGATTGACCAGCACCGTCGAGACCGCGCCGCGACCCTTGTCCAGCTTGGCCTCGATCACGACGCCGTCGGCGCTGCGATCGGGGTTGGCCTTCAGGTCCAGGACCTCGGCCTGCAGCAGGATGGCTTCCAGCAGATCCTCGAGACCCGTGCGGGCCTTGGCCGAGACCTCCACCAGCTGGGTGTCGCCGCCGAGGCTTTCGACGACGATCTCGTGCTGCAGCAGCTCGTTGACGACGCGCGTGGCGTCGGCGCCGGGCTTATCCATCTTGTTGACGGCGACGATGATCGGCACCTCGGCGGCCTTGGCGTGTTTGATCGCCTCGATCGTCTGGGGCATCACGCCGTCGTCGCCGGCCACCACCAGCACCACGATGTCGGTGATGTTGGCGCCGCGCGCCCGCATCGCCGAGAAGGCGGCGTGACCGGGCGTGTCGAGGAACGTCACGCGCTGGCCGTCCTTCAGGCGAACCTGATAGGCGCCGATGTGCTGGGTGATGCCGCCGGCTTCGCCCGCGGCCACGTCGGTGGAGCGCAGGGCGTCCAGCAAGGACGTCTTGCCGTGGTCGACGTGACCCATGATCGTGACGACCGGCGGACGCCCTTCCAGGTGATCGTCGTGGTCCTCGGCGCCGATGAAGCCTTCTTCGACGTCGGCTTCCGACACGCGCTTGACGGTGTGGCCGAACTCGGTGGCCACCAGCTCGGCGGTGTCGTTGTCGATGACGTCGTTGATCTTCAGCATCACGCCCTGACGCATCAGGAACTTGATGATCTCGACGCCACGCACGGCCATCCGGTTGGACAGTTCCTGCACGGTGATGACGTCGGGGATCACGACCTCGCGCGAGACACGGGCCTGTTCGACCGCGCCGCCGCGACGCTTTTCCTTCTCGCGTTCACGGGCCCGGCGAACCGAGGCCAGCGAGCGCATGCGGTCGGCGGAGTCTCCGTCGCCGGCCACGGCCTGGATCGTCAGACGGCCTTCCCGACGCTGCGGGGCGCCCTTGACGCGCGAGACGGCCTTGTTGGGGGCCGCGCTCTTGCGGCGGTCGTCGTCCTCGTCGGGGCGACGATCCATGACCGCGCCGCCGGGGCGCGGCGCCGAGCGGGTGGCGCGTTGAATCTCGGGCGTGGCCGGCGCGGAGGCCGGAACGCCGGGGCGAGGACCGCGCGGACCGCCGGGACCGCCAGGACCGCGGGCGCCGCCCGGCGCCGGGCGCGGGGCCAGGGCCGAGTAGCGGACGGTCTGCTGCGGACGGTCACCCTGCGGACGATCGCCGCGATCGCCGCCCTGCGGACGGTCGCCGCGATAGCCGCCGCCACGGTCGCCGCCGCGATCATCCGGACGCGGACCGCGCGGACGGTCGCCTTCCGGACGCGGCGCGCGCTGGCCGAAATTGGCGCCGGCGTCGGGACGCGGCGAGCGCTGGTTGAACGGACGGTCGCCCTGCGGGGCCGGCCGATAGGTCGTCGTGGTCGGACGATCGTCGCGGCGGTCGCGGCTGGGTTCGTAGGTGCGCGTCTGGCCGGGCGCGGCCGAACGCGGACCCTCGTGACGCGGACCCTCGTGGCGGGGGCCTTCGTTGCGAGGAGCGTCGTGACGCGGGCTTTCGTGGCGGGGCGCCTCGGACCGGGGCGCCGCCGGAGCCTGAGCAACAGGCTGGACCGGCGCGGCGGGCGGCGGGGTCACGGGCGCGGCCGGAGCCGGCTGGGCGGGGGCCGCG
>NZ_CAMQSF010000042.1 GCF_947036865.1 uncultured Caulobacter sp.
GCACCCGTAGCTCAGCTGGATAGAGCGTTGCCCTCCGAAGGCAAAGGTCACACGTTCGAATCGTGTCGGGTGCGCCACTTCGGTCTAAAGCTGCGAACGCCGAGAACCGCCGCGTGTTCGCCTGCCGAGGCGGCCAGGGTTCTCAGCAAGTCAGTCCGATTTCCCATGATGCGCATCTCGCTGGTCGAGATGACTTCCACGCGCTGAGCCACTGCCCGCACGTGTTCGCGCCGGTACTTTCCTTCCGGATCACGTAGCCGCTCCTTCGTCACCTCGGCGAACCGACTCAGGATTTCCGGCGTCAGCATCGGCCCCAGCTTCTCAATCGCTGCCTCGGCGCGATCGGCGTCAGCTCGCGACTCATCGCGAATGACCGCCAGCTCCCGCATCCGGTCCTTGAGATCTTGGTCGTCGGTCGAGGCGAACCCGTCCTCGAGCGCTTCGTACAGCCGCTTCAGCTTCGCAGCCGCCTGGGTGGCTCACCAACGCAAGCGATGCGGCTGACGGAACGTACGACTCAGGAATCCATGTCACCGGCTATTTCGCCGGCAGCGCGCCCTCTGTTGAATTTTTCTACACGGCCGATGGAGCCAGTTTCACGGTGCCATTCTAGACGGCACAACTCTTGCTTGAAGTGAATCCATGAGAGAGCGGCCTCGATAAGGGTCGGGGCCGCAGCATGGAGAGCCACATGGTTGATGCGATTTCAAGCGGTGTCGCCCGCCTCCCGATCACGCCCAACAGCGCCGTGGGACGATCTGTCAAGATCGTGCAAGTTCAAGCGACGCCAGAGCAAACCGCGCAACTCGGCGAAGCGGAGCGCCGCGCCGCTCTCCTCGACGCAGTGGATCGCGAATACAAAGAGGCCTGGGCGAGGAAGGGCACCGGCGCCGCGGGCATGCAGCTCGGCGATGTCAGCAAACAATCCCCGCAACAGGCCGCTGGTAATCTCGCCGCAATCACCAAACTCCGCGACATTTACGGCGAGAACGGCATCCAAATCAGTGCGTCGCGTGGCGATGAGATGACGACCTCGGTAAGCACATTTATGAGCTGGCTTCAGGAGCGTGCTGGAGCAGCCCAGGCCAACGATCTTAACCCTGCAAGCTTGTTCAGCCTGAAAGTTTGACCGGGCAGGTTGTGCCGAGGTAACCGGCCTCAGTTCGAATGGTGGGCGGCAACCATTGGGCGCTGACACCCGCCTCCAACAGCGCCTCGACCACGCCGCGCTCATAGCCGCCAGACGGCTCCAACCCGACCGTCCGCACGGCTCGGCCGCAAGGCGCGGCCGCAAGGCTGGCTCCAGCCGATCCCGGGCGGGCGTTACACATCTTTAGATTGCGCCGCCCCAGGGCCTCGCGCCGAAAGATCGCCGCTTGGCGACGTTGTGGTGACTTTGAGTCTCCGAGCATAGGTTTCAGGACAACTGTGAACGGCGCGTGACACGTGTTGCAGTCCCCGCTCGTCGCAGGGAAAGACGCCGCTAGGCGCGTCCGGTGCGACCACGACGATCAAAGGGGGTTCATCGGATGACCGGCACGTCGCACACCAAGCTCTTTCTCATCAGCACAACGGCCTTGTTGCTAGCCGCGGGCGGAGCCTTCGCGCAGACGACGCGACAGGAAAGCGCGGCCACGACCGTGGAAGAGGTGGTTATCACCACGCAGAACCGGGCCGAGAAACTGCAGCAAGTGCCGCTGGCGGTGTCGGCGATCACCGGGGCCAAGCTCGCTTCCGAGCACATCCAAGCCTTCGCCGATATCGCCAAGGTCGCGCCCGGCTTCGTGGCGGCGCCGAACTACGGCTATATCCGCTACTCGTCGATGCGCGGCATCTCGAACAACCAGTACGGCTTCGCCGACGACCCTTCGATCGCGCTGTTCGTGGACGGCGTCTATCAGGGCCGCGGCGGCACCGGCATGATGACCAACGCCAACTTCGACGTCGACCGGATCGAGGTGATCAAGGGACCGCAGGCCGCGCTCTTTGGCCGCAGCTCGATCGCCGGCGCCATCAGCATCATCACCCGCCAGCCCACCTTCAACAGCTTCTCGTCCGACGTCACGGTCGGCGCCGGCAACTATGGCCGGGTTTTCGCCCAGGGCTCGGTCAACCTGCCGCTCAACCAGAATTGGGCGCTGCGCCTGGCCGCGGACTCCGAGGATCACAACGCCCTCTACAAGGATCCGGGCGGGACTGGCGGCCTGGGCGCGACCAACGTGAAGGCGGCGCGGGCCATCCTGGCCTATCGCGGCGAGAACGGCCTGCGCTTCTCTCTGAAGGCGACGGTCGAGCGGCGTAAGGAGAACGCCTATCCGCTGCAGACCACCGATATGGCCGATTTCGTCGTCACCAACTCGATCGGCGGCCGCCGGTCGCCGGCGGACTTCGACATCTACGAGAGCGTGGCCAAGATCTCCTACGATCTCAGTGACAAGCTGACCGCGACCCTGACCTCCAGCACCCGTCGGGTGGAAAATTACTTCTCGCTGGACTACGACGCGCGGCCGCAGATCGTTGGCGGTCCCTATACGCAGGAAACCGATGATCGCCAGGTGGGCCAGGACCTGATCTTCGTCTATGGCGGCGAGCGCTTGAACGCCTCGTTCGGCGCGTCGTGGTTCAGCGAAGGCCTGAGCGGCGACATCAACAACTGGGTCGACAAGACCTTGGCCTTCACGGGCGCGGTGCCCACGGGCCTGGCTCCCAACGACTACACCAACGCCTTCTTCGAGCGGGGCTACTACGATGGCCGCTTCCATGGCTATTCCGCGTTCGCCGACACCACGTTCAAGGTGACGGACAAGCTGCGCATCGCCGGCGGCGTCCGCTTCAACAGCGACACCAAGCGCTATACCCTGAACGTTCCCAATCCCGCCGTGCTGCCGCAGAACGCCGGCAAGGCCTTCGCCGGCGCCTATTACAACTGGGGTTTCTGGACCAGCGCGCCGATCAGCTCCCAGCACACTTGGGAAAACACCTCGTTCCGCGCCTCGGTGAGCTATGATCTCTCGTCGGCGATCACGAGCTATCTCTCGTTCAATCAGGGCTGGAAGGCCGGCGGCATCGATAGCTTCAAGGCCGTCACGACCACGCCCTTCACCTTCTATTTCGGTCGCGATATCACCGCCGCCGGCGGCAAACCCAACGTCTACAACCCGGAAAAGAACAGCAGCTTCGAAGGCGGCCTGAAGGGGCGCTTCCTGCAAGGGCGCCTCTCCGCCAACCTGGCGGTCTACCAGTACAAGTATCGCGATCTGCAGGTGAACGTGACGCGCGGCAACTCGGTCACCGTCGAGAACGTCGGCCGGGCGCGCGGTCGCGGCGCGGAACTGGAAATCCAGGCCGTCCCGGTCGATGGGCTGGAGGTCTTCTCCAACACCGCGTACGCCGACACCAAGATCCTCGATTTCCCGACGGATCGCACCCAGGAGGGGCTGCCGCTGAACCGCGCGCCCATGTGGAGCGGCTCGGCCGGCGCCAAGGTGACGTTGCCGCTGCCGGTGCCAGGCAAGGTCAAGCTGCAGGGCGACCTCAGCTTCCGCAGCAAGTTCCGAGTCGAAAACAGCCCCCTCTACCTCGTTCCGGGCTACACCTTGACCAATGCGCGCCTGAACTGGTTCAGCGAGTCGGGCAAATATGAAGCGGGTCTCTATGTCGAGAACGTGTTCGACAAGTTCACCTGGAACAGCGCGGGCATACGTCGGGCGTTCGGCGCCACGCCCAGCAATGCGCGCGCGGTGTTCGGCAATCCCCGCATGTTCGGCATCGACCTGACGGCGCACTACTAGGCGGAGATCTTCGTGGGGCGGCGTGAGATGCTGACGAGACTTGGCCGCCCGAGGCTGGCGCTGACCTTGACCGCTGCCCTGAGCCTTGCCGCGCCAAGCATCGGCAGGGCCCAGGCGGCGCCGGCGGATCCGATGTCGGGGGTTTGGACCCTGAACAGGGCTCGGTCCGCCGGCGCGGAAGGTTCCCAGACGATCACCGTCACCGTCAGGGGTGACGAAGAAACCTACCTCTCCGAATGGACCCAGCCCAACGGCCAGAAAGTGATCAGCAGTCACGTGGTCCGCTATGACGGCGCGCCCGTGACCAGTCACAGCTTCGTGGTGACGCCGGCCGGGGAAGTCGCGGCCTCGACCTCCGAGGTGGCCATGCGCCAGCTGGACGCGACCCATCGCGAGGTGACCTTCCGGCGCGGCGGGCAGGTCTTGAGGGTGCTGAGGCGCTCTCTCTCGCCCGACGGCCGGCAGCTGATCACCGACACGACCGTCTACGCGCCCGACGGCCGGGCGCGATCGACGGCCCACTTGGTGTTTGATCGGAAATAATCCCGCCGTCGAAGCCTGGCCGGCAACTTCGGGGGCGCGGTCAAGGCGAATGGCGTGGCGGTAAGGTGTTGAGGGAAGCGACCATGTTGCCAGAGCGCCCGAGGCGAACACGATACGCCGTCTGTCCGCTGGTTTTGGCGGGGACGTTGGGCGGGGCGGCCATGGCGGCGACCCCGCGCGAAACCGCGGACCTCGTGATCGTCAATGGGCGTCTGCCGACCGTCGAGGGCGACGCCACCGCGATCGCGGTCAAGGGCGACAAGATCACGCGGGTCGGCAAGGATCGCGCGGTCCTGGCCCTGCGGGGCAAGGCCACGAAGGTGATAGACGCCCGCGGCCGTTCGGTGCTTCCGGGCTTCAACGACAATCACGTCCATCTCTACTGGGGCGCCCGGTCGCTGGCCGCTCCGGACGTGCGCGCGCAACGCGACCTCGCCGGCATCCAGAAAGTCATCGGCGACTACGCCGAGGCCAACCCCGATCTGGACTGGATCGACGCGGGCGGTTGGCTGAACGCGCAGC
Source organism: uncultured Caulobacter sp. (assembly GCF_947036865.1). Classification (GTDB taxonomy): domain Bacteria; phylum Pseudomonadota; class Alphaproteobacteria; order Caulobacterales; family Caulobacteraceae; genus Caulobacter. Next base: position 4,857 of record NZ_CAMQSF010000042.1, read on the forward strand.
TGCCCGGCGGCGCGCCCGACAAGACGATGCTGGATACGATCTCCACCACGCGTCCGATCGTCCTGTGGTCGCTCGACCGGCATTCGGCATGGGTCAACAGCAAGGCCCTGGCCTTGATCGGCGTCACGGCCGAGACGCCTGACCCGCCCAACGGCGAGTTCGTGCGCGATCCCGTGACCCGCCAGCCCACCGGCTGGCTGAAGGAAATTTCCGCCGTCAGCTTCCTTCAGGCCGCGATGCCCAAGCCGTCGACCGCCGAACATGAGCGCATGATGACCTTGGCGATCAACGAAGCGCTCCGCAACGGCGTTACCTCGGTCAACGAGGCGTTCGGCAATGTCGAGGAGTTCGAGATCCTCGACGGCATGCGAAAGCACGACAAGCTTTCCCTGCGGATCAGCTATGCGCTCGGCGTGACCCCCGGCTTCAGCGACGCCGAGTTCGCGCGCTACCAGGCGGTGTGGCGCGCTCACCCCGATACGCCGCTGCTGAAGACCGGCGTGGTGAAGTTCTTTCTCGACGGGGTGCCGAACGCCCACACCGCCTTCCTGCTCGCGCCGTGGGGGCCGCAGAAGGACACCGGTCAATCCATCTATCCGCGCGACGAAGTCATGAACTTGGTGTCGCGCTTCGACGCCGCGGGCTGGCAGGTGATGATGCACGCCATGGGCGACGGCGCGGTCCGGCTGGGCCTCGACGCGGTGCAGAACGCCGAGACCCGAAACAAGCCGCCCGCCCGGGGCCGGCGTCATCGTATCGAGCACGCCTTCCTGGTGGAGCCGACGGACATACAGCGTTTCGGCAAGCTCAAGGTCCTGGCCGCCTACCAGCCGGTCGACATGTTCCTGCCGCCGTCGACCCCGGCGGATCCGCCCAACCCGCAACGCCCGCCGCAGGAAGGCGCGCGCTGGAACGCCGTGCGCGCGGCGGGCGCTCACGCCTCCCTCGGAAGCGATTGGCCGGTGTTCACGATGAACGCGCTGGCGCGGATCTACGGCATCGTCGACAGCCGTCGCGCCGACCAACGCATGAGTCTCAAGCAGGCGCTGCGGGCCTATACGCGCGAAAGCGCCTACGCGTCGTTCAACGAGAAGACCCAAGGCTCGCTGACGCCAGGCCAGTTCGCCGACATCGTCATTCTCTCCCGCGATCTGGTGGGGTCCCCGCCGGCGGCGGCCAGCGACCTAGCCGTCGACATGACCATCTTCGCCGGCAGGGTCGCCTATGAGCGGGAGCGGCGCTAATCCGCTGTCTCCAGGTGTTGATCTGTCACCATCGGCGGCGGATTTGACACCTCCGGCTGGCGGGGCAAGTTGAATTAAGCATTCGAAGCGCCAAGACCCGGGCCGCCGTATCGGCCTCCTCCCCCCCGACGGGTCTTGGCGCGCCCTAGAGCGTGATAGCCGAAAGTGAGAGCGGTTTCGGCGGCTAGCACGCTCTAAAGGTTCGAAAGCGAGCCTGTTCGCGAGGTGGTGCTTGTTGAGCACCCGATCTACTCGAATCCCGCGCGCCAAAGGCGCTGGCGCCGGAGCTCTTCGGTTTACACGCCCCGCGCCATACACTTCCCATAAGACACTGTAATATAAACGAAGTTTATTTTATCCGGGTCGCGCCAGGCGTCTGGGCCTGGGACGAATTCTTGACCCGCGCGGCGCCGGATTTGGCCCGCTCGCGCCTTTGGTGGTGTCTGAATGACACCTCTCTTGTCGGACTAGTCATCTCCGCAAGCGGGATGAAGTGGCGTTGAATTCGACCCCAACCCACAGGTCTCGTCGCGAGCAGTCCCTTGAGCCATTCCTACGCCTCAGCCAACAACGCGCTTCAGCGGCGTCGCGGCGCGGCCGTATCGGCGGGCGTGGCCACGGCCACGACCGTGTTCGCCGATCGCGCCGCCAACGCCGAGATCTGGGACGTCGAAGGACGTCGATACATCGATTTCGCCGGCGGCATCGCGGTGCTGAACGTGGGACACCGCCACCCCAAGGTCTTGGCGGCGGTCCAGCATCAGCTCGACCGGTTCACCCACACCGCCTTCCAGGTCATGGCCTATGAGCCCTACATCGCCCTCGCCGAGCGCCTGAACGCGTTGGCGCCGATCGAGGGCGACGCCAAGACGCTGCTTTTCACGACCGGCGCCGAGGCGGTGGAGAACGCCGTCAAGATCGCGCGCGCGGCCACCAAGCGCCCCGGCGTGATCGCCTTTACGGGCGGCTTTCACGGCCGCACCACCCTCACCATGGCCCTGACCGGGAAGGTCGCGCCCTACAAGCGCGCCTTTGGCGGCGGACTGCCCAATGTCTTCCATCTGCCGTTCCCCATCGCCGATCGCGGCGTCAGCGTCCAGGACGCGCTGAAGGCGCTCGACTTCCTGTTCGCCGCCGACATCGATCCCAGCGCCGTGGCCGCCATCATTCTGGAGCCGGTGCAGGGGGAAGGCGGGTTCCACCCCGCGCCGGTCGAACTGGTCGCCGCCTTGCGGGCCGTCTGCGACGCCCATGGCATCGCGCTCATCGCCGACGAGGTTCAGTCCGGCTTTGGCCGCACCGGCAAGATGTTCGCGGCCGAACACTGGCCGTGCAAGCCGGACCTGATCACCGTGGCCAAGTCCTTGGCGGGCGGCTTTCCGCTCTCGGGCGTCATCGGCGGCAAGGACTTGATGGACGCCGTCGAGCCCGGCGGTCTTGGCGGGACCTATGGCGGCTCGCCGATCGCCTGCGCCGCGGCCTTGGCGGTGCTGGACGCCATCGAGACCGAAGCGTTGCTGCCGCGCGCCGACGAGATCGGCCGCCGTCTCCGCGCAAGGATCGAGACGTTCGTGGGGCGCAACGACCTGCGTCCGGTCGCGGGTCCTCGCGGACCCGGCGCGATGATCGCGTTCGACCTGGTCGATCCGCGCACCGGCGGGCCGGACGGCGCGGCCGCCAAGGCGGTCGCCAAGCGAGCGCTTGAAAACGGCCTGCTCCTTTTGACCTGCGGCCCCTCGGGCGAAACGGTGCGGCTGCTCGCGCCGCTGACCATCCCGTTCGAGCAGCTCGACGAGGGCCTCGACATTCTCGAAGCCAGCCTGCGGGCGGACGCCGCCTGATGCTGGCTGGCCAAACGATCGCGGACCCGCCGTCCTTCCTCGCGCGCCCGGACCTCTTCCGCCAGGCCGCCTTCATCGACGGCGCGTGGGTGGAGGCCGAGGCGCGCCTCGCCGTGCGCAATCCGGCGAACAATGCGGTGATCGGCGTGACGCCCAACCTCGGCGCGGCCGAGACGATCCTCGCGGTCGAAGCCGCCGAACGCGCCTTCCAGAGCTGGCGCAAGCTGACCGGCAAGGCGCGGGGCGCGATCCTGCGGCGCTGGTTCGACCTGATCATCGCCAATAGCGACGACCTGGCCGGGCTGCTGACCCTGGAACAGGGCAAGCCGCTGGCCGAGGCGCGCGGCGAAATTCAATATGCCGCCTCGTTCATCGAATGGTTCGCCGAAGAGGCCAAGCGCATCTACGGCGAGACGATCCCGGGGCACGAACCGGGCCGTCGTCAGATGGTGATCAAGCAACCGGTGGGCGTGGTCGCGGCGGTGACCCCCTGGAATTTTCCGGCCGCGATGATCACGCGAAAGGTCGCGCCGGCCCTGGCGGTCGGCTGCACCGTCGTGCTCAAGCCTTCGGAGCTGACGCCCTTCACCGCGCTGGCCTTGGCGTTCCTGGCGCGGGAGGCCGGGCTACCGGCCGGCGCCTTCAACATCGTCACGGGGGAAGCGCCGCCGATCGGGGACGTGCTGACCACCGATCCCCGGATCAAGAAGTTCACCTTCACCGGCTCGACCCCGGTGGGCAAGATGCTGGCGGCCAAGTGCATGGCGACGGTCAAGCGCGTGTCGCTCGAACTGGGCGGCAACGCGCCCCTGATCGTGTTCGACGACGCCGACCTGGACAAGGCGGTCGAGGGCGCGATCTCTTCGAAGTTCCGCAATACCGGCCAGACCTGCGTCTGCGCCAATCGCCTGCTGGTGCAAGCCGGAATCCATGACGCCTTCGCCGCCAAGTTGACGGCGCGGGTCGCGGGCTTCGTGGTTGGCGATGGCTTGCAAGGGCCGACGGACCAGGGGCCGCTGATCAACGAGGCGGCGGTCGCGAAGGTTCGCGGCCATGTCGAGGACGCCAAGCACGGCGGCGCCCGGGTGCTGATCGGCGGCGAAAGCCTCGAGGGGGCGGGACACTTCTTCGCGCCCACCGTGCTCGTCGACGTGACGCCGCGGATGCGGATGTCGCGCGAGGAGACGTTCGGTCCGGTCGCCGGCCTGATCCGCTTCGAGACCGAGGAAGAGGCGGTGTCCATCGCCAACGCCACCAGCGCGGGCCTGGCGGCCTATTTCTTCACCCGCGACGTCAATCGCGCGTGGCGCGTGGGCGAAGCCCTCGAGGCGGGCATGGTCGGGATCAATACCGGCCAGGTCTCGTCCGAGACCGCGCCGTTCGGCGGGGTCAAGGAATCCGGGCTGGGACGCGAGGGCGCTCACTACGGCGCCGACGAGTTTGTCGAGCTCAAGCTGCTGTCCTCCGACATCAACGATTAAGCGAGAGCGGACCCTTCTCATGTCGATCGTCAAATTCGACCCCGCGACACTGCTTTCAGCCCTTCCCGCCGGCGCGGCGGTCGCCGAACCAATCGGCGAGCCGGTGTCGCAAGTCGCCGTCAAGAGCTTCGCGTCCGAGCGATGCGCGACCTCGCGGACCGGGGTCTGGGCGTGCACGCCGGGCCGCTGGCGGCGTCAGATCCAGCAGGCCGAGTTCTGCGTGTTCCTTGAAGGCGACGCGCTCTTCGAACCCGACCATGGCGAGCCGGTCGAAATCCGCGCCGGCGAGGCCGTCTATTTTCCGGCCGGCTCCTTGGGCGTGTGGACCATCCGCCAGACCGCCCGGAAGGCCTACGTGATCTTCGACGAGCCCCAATGAGCAGCGTTGACCTCATGACATCCGTCCACGCGCCATCGGCGCCCGAGAGCTACGCCGCCACAAGCTATTGGCTGGAGAGTTGCGGCGACGACCTGACGCCCCGCAAGTCCGTCTCCGGCGACGGCGTCTACGACGTGGCGATCCTGGGCGGGGGCTTCTCCGGCCTTTGGACCGCCTACTATCTGCTGCGCGACAATCCCGGCCTGTCCGTCGCCATCGTCGAGCGCGAGATCTGCGGGTACGGGGCGTCGGGCCGCAACGGCGGCTGGTGCTCGCCGCGCTATCCGCTCGACGCCTCGACCTTGATCGCGCGTTATGGCGTCGAGGCGGCCCGAAACGTCATGCTGGCCATGCAGCGCACCGTCGACGAGGTCGGCCGGGTCTGCGTGGAGGAGGAGATCGACGCGGAGTTTCGGCGCACCGGCATCCTGAGCCTGGCGCGCGGCGATCATCAGCTGCCGGCGATCCAGCGCAGCCATCAAGCCTATGAACGCCTGGGGCTTGGCCACGACAATATCCTGATCAGCGCCGCCGAAGCCAGGGCTCGCGTCAACGTCACCCAGCTGAGCGGTGCGCTGCACACCGCCCACAGCGCCTGCCTGCACCCCGGCAAGCTGGTGCGCGGCCTGGCGCGAGTGGTCGAGCGCCTGGGCGGCACGATCTTCGAACGGACCGAGGTCGTGCGGATCAGGCAGGGCGCCGAGCCGCGCCTGATCACCGCCGCCGGAGACCTGGTCGCCAGGCGCGCCATCGTCGCGGCCGGCGAGGCTTACCTCACCCAGCAGCCAGGTTTCCAGCGGGCGCTTCTGCCCATGTCGTCGTTGATCGTTCTCACCGAGCCGCTGACCGAAACCCAGTGGACCCAGATCGGCTGGCGCGGCGGGGAGGGTCTGGCCTCCCAGGTTTCGGTGGTCGACTACCTGACCAAGACCACCGACGGCCGCATTCTCTACGGCAGCCGTGGCGCGCCCTACCATCTCGGCTCGAATGTCGATCGTTCGTGGGATGAGCCGACCGCCGACACCATGCGGCGCACGCTGCTCGAATGGTTCCCGATCCTGGCCGATGTCGGCTTCTCGCATGGATGGGCGGGGCACCTGGGCGTGACGCGCGACTGGACGCCCAACATCGTATTGGGCGGCGGCAAGCTGGGTCAGATGTTCGGCTATACCGGGCGCGGCGTGTCGACGACCAATCTTTGCGGCCGCATGCTCGCGAGCGCGATCACGGGCCGCCCGTCCGGCTTCGAGACTCTGCCCACCGCCGGCCATGTCTCGCCCCTCTGGGAGGTCGAACCGTTCCGCTTCCTGGGCGTCCGCTACGTGCAGGAAGGGTTCCATCGCATCGACGCGGCCGCCAAGGAAGGCCGGGGCGCGCCGATCGACGCCCCCTTGGTTCGCTGGCTGAGCAAGCAGTAGACGCCGCCAAGAGGCTGTCTATCTCGAAGGAAAATCATCGAAACAGACAGGCTCGATTTCAAACATCTAGAGCGTGCTAGCCGGCCGCGACGGCGTCCGACGGATCGGGCGCGCGCTTCGCGGATAGGGCGCTAAAGCGGGTTCAGCACCCGATCCAGGAATTCGCGGGTCCGGGCCTGCGTCGGATTGGCGAGCACCGCCTTGGCGGGACCGCTCTCGACGATGCGCCCGCCATCCATGAATAGCACCCGGTCCGCGACCTCCCTGGCAAAGCCGATCTCATGGGTGACCACGACCATGGTCATGCCCTGCTCGGCCAGTTTGCGCATGACTTTCAGAACCTCGCCGACCCGCTCGGGATCCAGCGCCGAGGTCGGTTCGTCGAACAGGATGGCCCGCGGGCTCATCGCCAGAGCACGGGCGATGCCGACGCGCTGCTGCTGTCCGCCCGACAGCTGGGCGGGATAGTTGTCGCACCGATCGCCGAGGCCGACATCCGCCAGCAGCGCCCGCGCCCGGTCGAGGGCCGCCTCGCGCGGCTGGCCCAGCACGTGGATCGGCCCTTCGGCGACATTTTCGGCCGCGGTGCGGTGGGGAAACAGATTGAAGCGCTGGAAGACCATGGCGACCTTGCCGCGCACCGCGCGCAGGGTCGATGGCGAGAGCGGCTGGCCGTCGATCAGGATCTCGCCGCCGTCATGGCGCTCGAGCCCGTTGATGCAGCGCAGGATCGTCGACTTGCCCGAGCCCGATGGACCAATCAGGCACACCACCTCGCCACGCGCGACCTCGAAGCTGACATCCTTGAGCACCATGGTCGAGCCGAAGGACTTGCTGATGTTCTTTAGGCTGATCATCTGCGGGCGAACTTTCGCTCGAGCTGGCCGACCGCGAAGGTCAAAGGCAGGCTCATGGCCAGATAGAGGAGCGCGATGAGCGTGTAGACGGACATGTTCTTGAAGGTGCTTACCGCCAGGAGCTGGCCCGCGCGCGTCAGCTCGGCCACGGTGATGGTCGAGGCGATCGAAGAGTCCTTCAGCAGCATCACGGCCGTATTGCCGAACGGCGGCAGCGCCACGCGCACGGCCAAGGGAAGAACGACGCGCACGAAGATCTTGCGCTCGCTCATGCCGAGCGCCTCGGCGGCCTCGATCAGCGCCGGATCGACCGAGGCGAAGCCCGCGCGGAAGTTCTCGGCCTGATACACCGAATAGGCCAGACCCAGGCCCAGCGCCCCGGCGATGAAGGCGTCCATCTGCAGGCCAAGCTCGGGCAGCACGAAATAGACGTAGAACAGCTGCACGATGATCGGCACGCCGCGAACGGTGTTGATGATCAGTCGGCTGACGAGGCGCGGCGCCGAGCTCTTCGACAGGCCCATCAGCGCCCAGGCCATTCCCATGACGAGGCTGGCGACCAGGGCGCTCGCGGTCAGGCCGATCGTAACGACCACGCCCCGCAGCAGAATGGGCAGGAAGGTCGTCGCATCGGAAAAGAACGTTTCGAGGCCGTTCAAGACAGTCCCCACTTGGCGATGATGGCGGCGATCTCGGTGGACTTGATCCGGCCGATCGAGGCGTTGAGCTTCCGCAGAAGAGCGGTGTCTTCCTTGCGCACCAGCAGACAGACGTCTTCCTTGCTGGGCGGCGTGAACGAGGCGACGAGCCGGAGCGGAAGGTCGGGCGTCGTCCGCAGGCGGTAGGCCATGAGCGGCGCGTCGCCGTAGACGGCGTCCAGACGTCCGCCCTGCAGATCGCGCAGCGCGTCGGCGAGGTTGTCATAGGTCTTGACCTGCGTGACCCCGGCCTCGCCGAGCTGGGCGACGAAGCGCGTCCCCACCTGAGCGCCAACCGTCGCGCCCTTCAGGCCGGCCAGGTTCTGGGGGGCGCGTCCGTCGTCCTTGCGCACCATCACCGCGCCGCCATAGGCATAGACGGGGGCGCTGAAGGCCACGACCTTCTCCCGCTCGGCGGTGCGAAGAATGCCGGCGGCCACGAGGTCGATCTTCTTGGCGGTCAGCGAGGGCACCAGAGCGGAAAAGGCCGTCGTTTCCACCGCGATGCTCAAGCCGGCGTCGGCGGCCACGGCGTGCGCGATGTCGATCATGGCGCCGACCAGACTGTTGGTCTCGATATCGAGAAAGCTGAAGGGAGCGCCGGTGGCCGTCGAGCCGACGCGCAGGGCGCCGCTGACCTTGTCGCCCTTGACGCCGCACGCGCTCAGCAGAAGGCCGCTGGAAGCCAGGACCATCGCCTGCCGGCGGGAATAGTCGGGGTGTCGGGTCATAGGATCCTCGTCGCGCGTTGAAAGCCACGCTGTTGTGTCCGCGGGCTCGTAAGAAGGACAGCCTCGCCATCATCGCGGCGCGGCGCCGCGGACAGGTTTTGGCCGCATGCTGCCGGCGCCCATTTCAATGATGGCCCCAGTCCATGTCCTCCTTCGGGTCTCCCGCGTCGTCGAAGCCGCGCCCGCCGAGACCCGCCTCTAGAAGGCCCTAAACCGTCGCCCTTGCAAAAGGTGAATTTCAATTCCGGCCCGGTGTCGAAAGATCACCGTTTCGGCGACCTAAAGGTCGTCCGCGCGGCTGCGCACCAACGCCAGAAGAAAATCCCGCACCGCGCGGATTCGGGGCAGGTGCGCCAGATTTTCGTGCACGGACAGCCAATAGCTGCGCTGCAGGGAGACGACCTCGGGCAGCACGCGGCGCAAGCGCGGATCCGGCTCGGCGGCGAAGCGATGCAACATGCCAAGCCCCAGTCCCGACGCCACAGCGGCGTGCTGGGCGGCGATCGAGTTCGAGCGAAACACGGTCCCGGCGCCCGCGGCGACCTGGTCGAGATAGCGCAGTTCGGGAACGTCGATCAGGTCGTCGATGTACCAGACCAAGGGGCGCTCGCTTAACTCGGCCAGCTGAGCGGGCGCGGAATGGATCGCCAGATAGTCCTTCGACGCATAGAGGCCCAAGGTGTAGTCGGCGAGCTTTTCAGAGATCACGCGGCCGCGCGTGGGTCGGCTCAGGCTGATCGCGATGTCGGCTTCGCGCCGCATCATATCCACGTTTCGGGTCTCTGGAACGAGCTCGAGCTGCAACTCGGGGAAGCGCGCGTGAAAGAGGCTCGCCGCCGGGGCCACGAGATTGGCGCCGAAGGCTTCGGGCGTCGACAGGCGCACCGTGCCCGACAGGGGCGGACCCGAGGCGCCCAACCGCGCGCTGACGGCCATCATCTCGGCCTCGACCCGTTCGGCGTGCTCGAGCAGCGCTTCGCCCGACGAGGTCAGGATCGAGCCCCGCGTCGTCCGCTCGATCAGCTTGACGCCGAGACTGGTCTCCAGCGCGCCGACGCGTCTGCCGACGGTGGTCGGATCCAGGCCCAGCCTGCGGCCCGCCGTGATCAGCCCGGCGGATCTCGCGACCGCCAGAAAGACTCGCAGGTCGTTCCAATTGAGTGCGTGCATTTTTGCAGAGGGATTTGCTGATTTATCGGGTGTCGCGGCAACTCTGCAGGGGCTATTTGAGCATGGCAACCCAGGAGCTTTCCATGCGCGCTATCTCCCACTTCGTCGGCGGCCGTGTCGTGGAGGGAACGTCCGGGCGCTTCGGCGATGTCTTCGACCCCAACACCGGCAAGGTTCAGGCTCGCGTGGCCCTGGCCTCGGCGGCGGGACTGGACGCCGCCGTCGCCAACGCCAAGGCCGCTCAGCCGGCCTGGGCGGCGACCAACCCGCAGCGCCGCGCGCGGGTAATGTTCGAATTCAAGCGCCTGCTCGAAGTGCACATGGATGAGTTGGCCGAGCTCTTGTCGTCCGAGCACGGCAAGGTCGTCGCCGACTCCAAGGGCGACATCCAACGCGGCCTGGAGGTGATCGAGTTCGCGTGCGGCATCCCGCACCTGCTGAAGGGCGAATACACCCAAGGCGCCGGTCCGGGGATCGACGTCTATTCGATGCGCCAGGCGCTGGGCGTGGTCTCGGGGATCACCCCGTTCAACTTCCCGGCCATGATCCCGATGTGGATGTTCGGCCCGGCCATCGCCTGCGGCAACGCCTTCATTCTGAAGCCTTCCGAGCGCGACCCCTCCGTGCCGGTGCGCCTGGCCGAGCTGATGATGGAGGCCGGCCTGCCGCCGGGGATCCTCAATGTCGTCCACGGCGACAAGGACTGCGTCGAAGCCATTCTCGATCACAAGGACATCAAGGCCGTCAGCTTCGTCGGCAGCTCGGACATCGCCCAGTCGGTGTTCCAGCGCGGCGGCGCGGCCGGCAAGCGCGTCCAAGCCATGGGCGGGGCCAAGAACCACGGGATCGTCCTGCCGGACGCGGACCTGGAGCAGGCCACGGCCGACATCATCGGCGCCGCCTATGGCTCGGCGGGCGAGCGCTGCATGGCCCTGCCCGTCGTCGTGCCGGTCGGGGAAAAGACCGCCGAGGCCCTGCGCGAGAAGCTCGTCGCCGCGATCGGGTCCCTGCGCGTCGGCGTCAGCACCGACCCCGACGCCCACTACGGCCCGGTGGTCAGCGCCGCCCACAAGGCTCGGATCGAAAGCTACATCCAGATGGGCGTCGACGAAGGCGCCGAACTGGTCGTCGACGGCCGCGGCTTCTCGCTGCAAGGCCACGAGGACGGCTTCTTCGTCGGCCCGACCCTGTTCGACCGCGTTCAGCCCACCAGCCGCTCGTACCACGAGGAGATCTTCGGCCCGGTGCTGCAGATGGTGCGCGCCGAAACGCTGGAAGAGGGCATCGGCCTCGCCTCGCGCCACCAGTACGGCAACGGCGTGGCGATCTTCACCCGCAACGGCGACGCCGCGCGCGAGTTCGCCGACCAGGTCGAGGTGGGCATGGTCGGGATCAATGTGCCGATCCCGGTGCCCGTCGCCTATCACAGCTTCGGCGGCTGGAAGCGCTCGGGCTTCGGCGACCTGAACCAGTACGGCATGGACGGCGTGAAATTCTACACGCGCACCAAGACCGTCACCCAGCGCTGGCCCAAGGGCGGGGCCGTGCTGGACCAGAGCTTCGTCATCCCGACGATGCGGTAACGGGGCGTCGTCCCCCCGCTGAACGAGCCCCGCGACCCGGGTCGCGGGGCTTCGTCGCCTTCCGGACGGGCGCGTCCGGTCGATATCGTCCGCGTCGAGGGCTAGGGTGGTGCGCGAAAGACACCGCGCCGTGGCCGCTTCTCAACTCCGCCAATTCGCGGGAATGGGTCATGCTGGGGCGTCAAGCGTTTCGGGGCCCAGCATGCGTTATCCGCCTAAGTCCGCCATCGCCGCTGTGGCGCTCGCGACCACCCTCTTGGCGGGGGGCTCGGCTTGGTCCGAGCAGGCCGATCTCGTCTTTCTCAATGGCAAGGTCATCACGGTCGACGACAAGGTCCCCACCGCCGCCGGCGTGGCGGTGATCGGCAACCGGATCGTCGCGGTGGGCGACGTCGAGGCGTGGCGCGGGCCCAAGACCAAGGTGGTCGACCTCAAGGGACGCGCCCTCCTGCCCGGGTTCATCGACGCCCATTCGCACGTGGCGGGCATGGCCAATGTCGAGGCGCACTACGTCAACATCCAGGCCCCGCCGCTGAAGGATGGAGCGGCCATCATCGCCACCCTGAAGGCCGCCGCCGAGAGGGCCGCGCCCGGCGCTTGGCTCACGGGGCAGGGAACCTACAACCAGGTGATGCCCACGCGCGAGGCGCTGGACGCCGCCTTTCCGGATCGCCCCGTGGACCTGCAGTGGAGCGTCCACGACCATCTGATCAATCACAAGGCCGCCCAGTTGATGGGCATGACCAAGAATTTTCCCGATCCGCCCAAGGGCTCGACCGGGCGCTACGAGCGCACCGCCGATGGCGAGGTGGCGATCATCCGCGACGCGCCCGCGCCGTGGCCCAAGGACAAGATCAAGGAGTTCACCTATCCCGAGATGAAGGAGGCGGTGCGCTACATCCTCGAAGACTTCTATCTCAAGCGCGGCGTCACGACGGTTTCGGACATGTCCGATCTGGCCGCCTACAAGGCCTATTCGGAACTCAAGGCCGAGGGGCGCCTGCCCACGCGCGTGCGCCTCAACTACCTGCTGCGGCCCGAATCGCGTGGTGGAGTCGGCGTCGCCACGGAGCCCGGCAAGTCGCCGGTGGACGGTCTGAGAACCCTGGGCATCAGGCCCAATGACGGCGACGACTGGCTGCGGAACGGCGCGATAAAATACATCCTCGATGGCGTGTGGGGGACGACGGCCGCGGTCTACAAGCCCGTCTGGAACGGCTCTGGCACGACCTTCGAGGAAGACAATCACGGTGGCGTCTCCTTTACCCAGGAGCAACTGAACACCGCTGTCGGCGAGGCCGCGCGCGACGGCTGGCAGGTCCAGATCCACGCCAACGGCGACCGCGCCGAGGACATGGTGCTGACCGCCTACGAACTGGCGCAAAAGACCTATCCGCGCCCCGATCCGCGCTATCGGATCGAGCATTTCGGTCACTTCCTGGTGCAGGATCCGGCCCGGACCGAGGAGCGGCTGCGGCGGATGAGCGCCGATCACGTCATCCCGTCGCCCCAGCCCGCCTTTCTGTGGCGACTGACTCCCACCAACACCAAGGAGCCCGACGTCAAGTTCTTCGCGATGAAGACCCTGATCGACCGCGGCTTCCATCCAGCGGGTGGCATCGACACCATCGGCACCCAGAACTTCGCCACCTATCCGATGTTCTCGATCGCCCGGGCCGTCAACCGCGACACCAAATACGGCGAGGTCGTCCAGCCGGAGGAAGCCATCTCGGTCATGGACGGCATCCGGATGTTCACCCTCTGGTCGGCGCGGGCCAATTTCATGGAGGACAGCCGAGGCTCGATCACGGTGGGCAAGCTGGCCGATCTGGTGGTGCTGGCCAAGGATCCCTTGACCATCCCCAAGAAGGATCTGGCCGACATCCCGCTCGATATGACGGTCATCGACGGCAAGATCGCCTACCAGCGTCCGGGGTCCTGATACGCGATCAGGCGCGCGCGCCGCCCAGCTCAACATCAGATCGGATGGGAAGAGGAATCACCTTGCCGCTTGTCCGCCCCCGTCTTGTCCAACCCCGTCTGGCCAAGCTCGCCCTCGTGGCCAGCTTCGCGCCCATGGTCGTCGCCTCGACGCCGACCGACGCCCGCGAGGGCGGTCACGACGGGACCTGGGTCCTTTCGCTGCCGAAATCGGGGCCCCACCGCCAGATCGGCGAAGTCCTCACGGTCCGCCACGAGGACGACTGGGAGATCTATTCGGCGGAAGTCACCTTCAACGGCGAAGTCTCGGGCGCGCGCTATCGCGCCAAGCCCGACGGCGCCCCCTACCCGCTTTACGACTTGAAGTCGGGCGCCCAGATCGGCACGGCGACCTTGAGCGTCAAAAGGCCGGGCGTAACGGAGGTCATCATGACGCGGACCCGCGAAGGGCGGCGGGTCAGGCTCGAACACTGGGAAACCCAGGGAGGCGCCAGCCTCATCAGCCTCCTGAAGAACGACGAGGGCGAGGTGACCTCCGTGCTGGTCTTCGATCGGCGATAAACACCGTTTCGCCGGCCAGCCTCATCGTGGCTGGCCATGGCGAGGCGCCCGCAAGGCGGCGACCGGCGCGTCCCCCCCTTCGCCGGCTTTCATCTGCTGCATCAGGTGAGACCGCCTTGCGGGCTTGGAGAAGGGCGGCGCTGGACAGCCGTTCAGGCCGCTCGGCTGACGGGGCCTTGCACCTGCGCCATGCTTTTCTGGAACCAGCGCCGGAACGCCAGGATCGCGGGCGAGCGCCAGCGATCGCGGCGCGCGCGCAGTTCGTAGGCGCCCAGGATGATCTCGGGGCCTGGGGGCGTGAGATTGACCAGGCGCCCGCTGCGGATTTCATCACCCGCCAAGAAGGCGTTCGTCAGCGCCACGCCATGGCCCAAACGGGCCGAGTTCAGCGTGAGGTTGGCGTGCCAGAGCTTGGGACCCGACACCGCGCTGACCTCCACATCCTGAGCGGCGAACCACCGGCGCCACTGGCTGGCGTCGTGCTCGTGCAACAACGGTAGCGGCAGAAGGTCGGCGGCGGACTCGATCGCGCCGATCGTTCTGGCGAACTCCGGGCTACACACGGCGATCACGGCCGGACGCGCCACGGTGATGGCGGCGACATCGGAAGCCACCGGATACTGATCGCGACGGCCATCGACGATGTAGCGAATGTCGATGTCGGCCTCGTAGCGCGTGAAGTCGGGCGCGCTCTCGGTCGGCTGCAGCTCGACGTCGAGATTGGTATGGGTCTGGCTGAATTCGGAAAGCCGGTGCGCGAGCCATTCCGATGCCAGGCCGGGCGCGCACCACAGGGTCAGGCGCGAGTCGTCGCCCCGTCTCGTCAGGCTGACGCTGGCGCTGGCGATTTCATTGAGCGCGGCCGATATGCGGCCGTGGAAGGCCGCCCCGTCCTGAGTCAGGGCGCCGCTGCCGCGATCACGATCGATCAGGGGGCAACCGGCCCACATCTCCAGGCGGCGGACGTGTCGGCTGACCGCGGCATGGTCGAGATTGAGCGCCGCCGCGGCGCGCCGGATCCCTCCGAGCGCGCCGACGGCCTCGAAGGCGCGCAGGGCGGCGAAGGGCGGCAGGAGCCGACGATTGGCGAACGAAAAGGGGTCGGATTTCCCTAGGTCGACGACCTCGGACATGGCGATAGCCTCCCTGCGCGGCGCTTCAATAGTTTGCGCCCCGAACGCGCCTGACCAGCGAGGATCGACGTATCTGGGGCTTTTTCGTCACCGCGCCCCATTCTTGGGCAAAGACTCCCTCGAGGCTCAAGGGTTTTGAGAGTTCGCGGAGATTTTTTGGCGGAATCGCCTTGCTCGCCATCCGAAATCACCGCTTCCACTTGGCTCCATCAAGCGCTCGGATCAGCATCGGTGATCAACAAGCACCATGTTGGGACCGACGGGCAACTCGTCATCCGGGGCTTCGCCACGCGACATTGGCGAGATGCGCGCGCAGGCGCGAGACGTGAGGAGCCTTGCCATGACCCCCCGATCCGTGCGGCGCCGACGCGCCCTTTGGCTGTCGTCGATGATGGCGGGCGGCGCCATGATCCTCGCGGGGGCGGCCTCCGCCGACCCTGGCGCGCCTCCGGGGCCGGACGCCCCCATGGCCAAGCGTCTCGGCTTCTGGTCGCCCAGCGAGCAGGAAGCCGGCTATCGCGCCATGGAGACCATCTTCCCGACCCATCCGATCAAGGCTGGCAAGACGGTGCGCGCCCTGCCGCCGGGCCAGCCGCTCTCGGTCAATTTCACCTATGACCATCGGCCTTACACAGAAGCCGACTTCATGAAGATCAATCGCGTTTCGGGCCTGCTCGTCCTCAAGGATGGCAAGGTGCTTCTCGAGCGCTACGGACTTGGCCGTAAGCCGACCGATCGCTGGACTTCGTTTTCGATCGCCAAGTCGGTGACCTCGACCTTGCTCGGCGCGGCGATCCGCGATGGCGCCATCAAGAGCCTCGATGACCGCGCCGACAGCTATGTCACGGAACTCAAGGGCGGCGCCTATGACGGCGTGACGCTACGTCAGCTGCTGACCATGACCTCGGGCGTGCACTGGAACGAGGACTACAACGACCCGGCGTCGGATTTTAACCTGCACGCCACCGAGCTGGGTCCCGAGGCCTTCAAGCGCTTTTCGGCCCTACCGCGCGACGCCGAGCCCGGAAAGAAGTTTCACTACTCGACCGGCGAATCCAACCTGATCGGGGCCGTTGTGATGCGCGCCACGGGCAAGGGGCTCGCGGAGTATCTGTCTGAAAAGGTCTGGCGCCCTTACGGCATGGAGACGGATGGCGTCTGGATGACCTCACAGGACGGCCTGGATCTGGGCGGCATCTGCTTTAGCGCGCGCCTGCGCGATTACGGTCGGCTCGGCCAGTTCATGCTCGAGGGCGCCCAGGCCGGCGGCAATCCCGTCCTGCCCGCCGGCTGGATCGACACGGCGACCCGCTCCCTGGAGAAGACGGACTACGGGACGGACTATGGCTTCCAATGGTGGATCGAGCCGTTCGGCGGCTATGCGGGTATCGGCATCATGGGCCAGGCGCTCTACATCGAGCCGTCGCGGAACGTGGTGATCGTCATCCAGAGCGCCTGGAGCAACGCCGGCACCCTCGAACAGTACCGGCTGCAGGTCGCCTTCATGAAGGCGACGTTGGCGGCGCTTGACGCTCGGACGCCCCACTAGAGTTTGTCTGGAACCATCCAGACTCTAGTGGGGCCTCTATCCAGTTATTTAGAGCCGCCAATGGACGCTGATCGAAGCCAACGGCGCGGGCCCGTCCAGCGGCTTATCCGCCGGCCACCTCGGACGGCGTCCTTCGCGGCTCCAAGGACGCCCGCCTGAAGCCCCACGGCGTTCGCCGTGGGGCCTTCTCCGTTCGCGGCGCGTCCACGGAAGAGCCCCGCGAGGCGCCGCCGGGCTATTTCTTCTTCAGCGAGACAAGATAAGCCACCAGGTCGGCGCGTTTCTGCGCGTCCGGCACGGTGATGACCATGCGGGTCCCCGGCACCATCTTGTTCGGACCGGTCAGGAACTGGTCGAGGGATTTGCTGTTCCAGGGCACGGCCGCCTTCTTCAAGGCCGGCGAATAGCCCGCGAAATCGCTCGAGCCCGACACGCGCTGGCCAACGCCGAACAGATTGGGGGCGACCGGGCTGCGCACGCCCGGGGCGCTGGCGTGGCACATGGCGCACTTCATGTCGAAGACGGCCTTGCCGGCGTCCGCCGAGCCCTCCGCCGCCGAGGCTTGTCCCGCCGCCGCCAGGGCCGCGAGGATCGAGGCTACAAAGATTTTCATCCAATCATCCTTCCACGCGACTTCGTGGTCCTAGAGTTGAGCTTCAAGCGGCAGGCGGCGCAGGCGCCTTCCCGTCGCGGCGGCGACCGCGTTGGCGAGGGCCGGGGCCGCCAAGATCGTCGGCAACTCGCCCAAGCCCCCGGGGGCGGCCTGGCTGTCGATCAGGGCCACGGCGATCGAAGGCGCCTCGTTCATCCGCATCACGGGGTAACTGTCGAAATTGCTCTGCTCGATCGCGCCCTCGGCGAAGGTTATCTCGCCGGTCAGGGCGGCCGACAGGCCGAAAAGGGCGCCGCCCTGCACCTGGGCTTCCACCCCGCGCGGGTTGATCGCCAGGCCGCAATCGACGGCGCACCCGACCTTGTCCACCTTGATCCGTCCTTGGCCGACGCTCACTTCCACGATCATCGCGCCATAGCTCTTGAACGCATGCTGAATGGCCAGACCCCGACCACGCCCCGCCGGCAGGGGCGTTGACCAGTTCATCAGCGCCAGAACCCGGTCAAGCACCCCGGCCAAGCGCGGGTCGTCGATCAGGCCGCGACGGAAGGCGGCGGGATCCTGACCGGCCTTGACCGCCAGTTCATCGATGAAGCTTTCCAGGACGAAGGTGCTGCGCAGCGCGCCCACGCCCCGCCACCAGCTCGTCGTCAGGCCCGGCGTCTCCACCCGGTTGAATTCGACTTGCCGTTCCCGGAGGCGATAGATCGGGTTCTGGGCGCACTCGACGGCGTCGGCGTCGACGCCCTTGAAGGCTTGCGGATAGAGCCGCGCGATGATCGAGGAGCCGGCGATACGATGACGCCAGGCGAGAGGCCGGCCATCGGCGTCCAGACGCGCCTCCAGACGGTCGACATAGGCGGGCCGGAAGCGGTCCCTTCGGATGTCGTCCTCGCGCGTCCAGATCATCTTTACGGGATGGTCGACCTGACGCGCCACCTCCACGCAGGCGAGGATGGCGTCCGGCTCGAGGCGCCGGCCAAAGGCGCCGCCCAAGGGCCGATTGTGGATCACCACCTTGTCGAGCGGCAGGCTCAAGGCGGTCGCGACCGCCTTCTGCGCAGCGCCCATCACCTGAGTTCCCGTCCAGATCTCGCAGAGATCGGCCCGCACCTGGGCCACGCAGTTCATGGGCTCCATCGGGGCGTGCGCCAGGAAGGGCTGATGGTAGACAGCCTCGTAGAGACCGCCCCCCGCCAGGGCCGCCTCGACGCCGCTGGTCTGGGCCGCCGTCGCGCCCGGGGTCCGCGTCGCGGCCTCCAGCGCGGCGAAGACGGCCTTGGTGTCGATCGGATGCTCCGGCTCGGTCCAGGTGATCTTCAGCGCCTCGCGGCCCTTGAGCGCCGCGAAGGTGTTCCGGGCGATCACGACGACGCTGTCGTCCAGCCGCAGCACCTTGCTGACGCCGGCGACCTTCAGCGCCTCCCGCTCGTCGACGCGCTCGACCTTGCCGCCGAACTTCGGCGAGTAGGCGGCCAGAGCGATCCGCACGCCGGGCGGGGCGGCGTCGATTCCGTAGCGAACGCTGCCATCGACCCGGGCGCGACCGTCCAAACGCGTCGTCGGCTTGCCGATGATCCGGAACTGGTCGGGAGTCTTGAGCGCCGGCGACGGCGGCGGCGGGCGCTGGGCGGCGCCTTCGGCCAGATCGCCGTAGGTGAGGCCGCGACCGCTGGCCGGGTGGCGCACCAGTCCATCCCGCGTCTCGCAGGTGTCGGGCGCGACGCCCCAGCGCGCGGCGGCTTCGGCGACCAGCATCTCGCGCGCGGCCGCGCCGACCTTGCGCAAGGCCTCGTAACTGGAAGCGACCGACGTCGAGCCGCCGGTCGCCTGAGCGCCGTAGCGCGCGATATCGCTGGGCGCCTGCTCGATCGACACCCGCGAAAGCGGGACGTCGAGTTCCTCGGCCAGGATCATCGTCAGGCTGGTGCTGACGCCCTGGCCCATCTCCGCGCGCGCTAGCGTCAGGCCGACCGACCCGTCGGGCTTGATGCGCACGAAAGCATTCAAGACCGCCTGGGCTTGCGCCTTGGTCGGCGTGGCCGCCGCGACATAGAGGCCGCCGCCCACCGCCAGACCCGACATCAACAGCGATCGGCGGGTGAGGGCGCTCGGCCTGGTCACGACTTGCCCCGCAGCGCGTTCGCGGCGCGATGAATGGCTTTGCGGATGCGGGGATAGGCGCCGCAGCGGCAGATGTTGCCGCTCATCGCCTGGTCGATATCCTCGTCGCTGGGCGCGGGGGTCGCGGCCAGGAGGCTCGCGGCCGACATCAGCTGGCCCGACTGGCAGTAGCCGCATTGCGCGACATCCTCGGCCAGCCACGCCTCCTGCAGGATCCGGCCGAGGCGGGTGTCGCCAAGGCCCTCGATCGTGGTGACCTTGCTCGCGCCGATCGCGTTCAAGGGCGTGATGCATGCGCGGAGAGGCGCGCCATCGACGTGAATGGTGCAGGCCCCGCAGAGCCCCGCGCCGCAGCCGAACCGGGCGCCCGGCAGATCAAGCTCATCGCGCAGCACCCAGAGCATGGGCGTCTCGGGTTCGGCGTCGACACGGCGGACCTTGCCGTTGATGCTGATATGGAAAATCGACATCGCGGCTCCGGCCTATCGGCCTTGCTCTTGGCAGGCCGCCAACGCCCGGCCGAGGACGCTCGAGCGCATCGACGCCAGGTCTGTCGCCTTCAGGGGCCTTTGACGCAGGGCCGCGACCTCCTGGGGGGAGTAGGGCCTCGCCCCCTTGGGAACACTGGAGCCGCCCAGGCTGAAGACCATGTAGTTCATCGCCTGGGCCAGGGTGTGATCGTCCATGGCCGCGAAGGCCACGTTGGGCAGGCGCACCAGATAGGCGCGGCCCTCGTCGGTGCATACGAACCGCCCCACCTGATCGCGCAGCACCGGGATCTCGCTCTTGGCCGAGGTCCCGGTGATCCCGTGGCAGCCGCCGCAGGACTCCAGATAGCGCGAGGCGCCCAGGGGGATCGGCGACGGCGTCGATCCGCTGGCGGCGTCGGCGGCGCCGGACGCCCCGGCCAAGGCCAGCGCGCCGAAGACGACGCCGATCGCGGACGCGCGCCACATCTCAGGACGCCAAGCCGATCAGCGCGGCCGTCGAGCAATGATAGGCCATGGAGGTGTCCCCGAAACACCAGATGATGTCGTTGTTGGACTGCGGCCGATAGATGGGCAGCTCGCGGTCGGTCGCGGTGCAGTGACAGGTTTCCTTGGTCGGCGCGCAGATCGAGCGGCCGCAGCAGTCGCGGTACGAAATCAAATAGGCGCGGCCGTCATCGGGGTTGAGGCAGGTGCCGATCCAGGCCGTCGGCGAAGGCTGGCTGCCGGGCGGGCAGGTGTGCGGGCCGCCGCCGCAGCAGCCGCAGATCACCCCGTCGATCGCGCAGTGGCGCCAGTAGTCGCAGGACAGAGGGTCCTTGCTCTGGGCGTTGCGCTCGAAGTCCGTCAGCGGACGGGTCTGGGCCGACACTCGCGAGACGGGCAGCAGCGGAAACGCCGCGGCGCCGACGAGCGTGGCGCCCAGCCTGTTGAGGATACTCCGGCGGGAGCTGTTACGCGCGATCGCGCGGGTCATCTTCTCGCTGAGAGTGGGCTTCTGATCAGCCATTGTCGGCGCTTTCTTGTTGCGAGGTCCGGCGTGAAACCAGGTAATCCTGCACGGACTTGAACCCGGTCTCCTGGACGTTGGTCAGGCTTTCGAGATGTTCGCGGGTGTTGACCAGACCCTGGGCCACGATCGTGCCCCGGTCGTCGATCAGGACGGCGTACGGAAGCTTGCCGACCCGGTAGGTCTGGCCCACCTCGGTGCTGATCGCGAACTGTCTGGTGTCGATCTTGAAGCGGTCGGCCATCTGGCGGTGCTGGGCCTCGTCGCCGTCGCCCAGGACCAGGAGATCCATCTTCTCGGCGTTGGCGAAGCGCAGGACCGTCGGCAGCAGCTGCTTGCAGATCGGGCAGGTCGGCGAAACGAAGAACAGGAGCTGCGAGCGTAGCGTCTCGCGAGCGCCGCCGATCTTGGCGGACGGCCCCGCCAGGGTCTCGACCGTCAACTTCGGCGCGGCTTCCCCCGGTTGCGGGCCCTGGCTGATCGCCAGGGCGCCGACCGGCGCGATACGCTCATGCAGCACGCCGATCTGCCGGGCGAGCGCCGCGACGGCCACGCTGAGCACGATAACGGCCGTCCATAGCAAGGCTTGGGAGACGATGAGCATTAGCCGAACCTCTTGACTAATTTTCTGACGCCGCCGCGCAGCGACCAGAGACTTTCAAAGACCTGGCCCAGCGCGAAGAACGCCAGGCCGGCGCCGACGCCGTCCACGAGGTCCAAGGCGCTTGTAACCGGCGCGCGCGGAAGCAGAAGGCAGTTCATCAAGGTGGCATAGGCCAGGTTGCGAACGACGTGCGCCCAGCTCAGCTGTTGGCGCAGAGTCGACTGAAAGCAACCGCAATCGATGTCGTCGCGCCCCCTCACGAGGTTGATCGCGATGGCCAGGGCGAACAAGCCCAGCAAGGCCATCGCCCCCAGCGCGCCCGCCGTCAGCCCAAGGCCCGTCAGAAGCGACAGGGCCACCAGCGCCTCGGCGCCGATCAGGCCATAGGCGAGAACCGGCGTGGCGAAGGGAGGCGTCAGGCGATAGTTCTCGAACACCCCCTGGAACGCGACGTGATGACGAATCTTGCCGAACGCCGCCGCGCCGAACAGCAGGCCGCCGAAGGTCCGGGTACAGATCGCCAGAGCCGGCGGGATCTGATCGATCATGTTCAAAGCCCCGGAACCATGCCGATGATGCCGCCGATCTTGCGCCTGCCCGTGACCTCGCCGGTCTTGGCGTTATAGACCGCCAGGCTCATCGGCGCGGAGTCGTAGGCGTAGAGCAGCGGCTGATCGTCCTGCGTGACGGCGATGCCCTTGGCCGGGGCCGCCAGCGAGATGCGCTTGATCAGGCTGTGCTTGTCGACATCCAGGACCCAGACCTCGGTTCCCTCGACCTTGTGCGTCCAGTAATTGCCCGCGTGCATGAGCACATAGAGCTGGCGATTCTTGCGGTGGAAGGCCATGACCTGACCGCCGCCCGGCCGCCAGGCCAGTTCCTGAACGCCCGCGCCGGCCGCGGGAAAACCGGCGGCGACATTGATCGACCAAGGTTTGTCGACGACCGGCGCCGCGCCCGCCAGCTTGGCCGGATAGATCTTGCCGGTGAACGAGAGAAAGAAGGCCTCGCCCGTCGCGCGGTCGACGAAGCTGTTTTCGAACACCGGATCATTGTCGGCGTCGAAGAACGGCTTGCTGAACTTCGGCGCGGCCTCGGCGGCCGGACCCACGGTCGCCACGCCCACCGTGCCGTCGCCGCAGAGCGAGGCGAAGCTGCGAGCGCCAAACGGAAAAGCCAACGAACAGCCCGGCATGTCGACCGAGCCGATCACCTTGCCCGCGGCCAGATCCACGACGTGCACCTGAGAGGCGGGCGCCATGGCGTAGGCATAGGCCAGGGCGCCGTCCTCGCTGGTGGCGACCTGATTTGTCTTCGGCACCACCAGCAGGCGGCTGGGAAGCGGAATCTCCTTCTCCAAAGCCAGGGTGCGGCCGTCATAGACCGTCAGCAGATCCTGGCGGTCGCCGCGGTCGCCGCGGCTCCAGTAGGTTTCGGAGAAATAGATCTTGCCGCCGTCTCGCGACAGGGTGGCGCCGGCGTTGCGCGCCGCCGGCGCCAGGCCCTTCTCCGACAGCAGCGGATCGTCGCCTTCAATCACATGGGCGCCGGCGTAATAGTAGGGGTCGAAGAGGAAGAGACGGTGGGGGCCGGCGGTGGCCAGGACGGCGGTGTCGGCCTCCTCTTCGGGCAGCACGGGCGGGAGCGGGGCCGCCGCCGCCTCGGCGGGCTTGGCCGGCGTCTTCGGCGCCTTGGCGTCCGCCGCCCAGCCGGGGGCGGCGCTCAAGGCCAGAGCCGCCACGCAGGCGCTCGCGCCGTACGCAAATCCGAGACGCTTGAAAAGTCCGCTGCTCAAATACTTCATTCCTCACCTGCCGTCGCAATGGGCCAGCATTCCATGTCCGCCACCCGCTCGGCGGACGCGCCGACCAGGAACATCCCCTAGGGCGAGGCGTCCGGCCCCAGCGCGCTGATCAAGGTGACCATAGCCGCGTCAGCGCCGCCAAACGACGGTGTAGACACTCCCCTACCCCGGCACCGTAAAAGCTAAATGGTGGTGGACTAGGTGTCGTTTCCAAGAAGGTTGTTTACACGCTGCCAGGGGGTGAGGCCGCCG
>NZ_CAMQSF010000043.1 GCF_947036865.1 uncultured Caulobacter sp.
CAACCCTCCACTAAATCCGCAGCCCGGCTGTCCCAAAACTTCTGACGACGGACAGACTTGAGCAAGTAAGGTCTTGGCCAAGAGGAGGATGTGCATGCCCAACACGACGGCGGTCGCCGAAACACTTCGCTACCGGGTCACTGGAATGGACTGCTCGAGCTGCGCCGAGAAGATCCAGTCGGCGGTGTCAAAACTTCCTGGCGTGGAAACGGCGCGCGTATCGATCGCTTCGTCGATGATGACCCTGCAAGTCGACGGGGTGGAGCGACGCGCGTCCGAGATCGAGGCGACCGTGAACGGGCTCGGCTACCAACTGGATCGCGAAGAGGCCGTCGCGGACGACGACCAACGCCAAAGCGCCAAAGCGGTCAGTCATGTCACCCCCTCTTACCGACGGGCCCTTTGGGGCGTCGTCCTGATCAATGTTGGCTACGGGCTGGTGGAGATCATCGCCGGGTTTATCGCACGGTCTCAGGCGCTGAAGGCCGATGCCCTGGACTTCGTTGGCGACGGTCTGATCAGCTTCTTGGGCCTGCTGGCGATTGGATGGTCCCTCGCGTGGCGAGCCAAGTCCGCCCTGATCCAGGGTTACTTTCTGGCGTTGCTTGGTCTGGGCGTGCTCCTGAATACAGGCTACCGCGTCCTGGTCTTGAACCAGCCTGAAGCCGAACTCATGGGCCTCTTTGGGGCCGTGGCGCTGGTAGCGAACGTCGCCGCTGCGTTGATCCTGATCCCGCATCGGAAGGGCGACGCCAACGTCCGCGCGGTCTGGCTCTTCTCGCGCAACGACGCCTTGGGCAACCTCGCGGTTGTTGTCGCCGCGGGCTTGGTTTTCTGGACCAAGGCGGCTTGGCCGGACCTTGTGGTGGCGGTCGTCATCGGCGGGCTCTTCCTGCAGTCGGCCTGGTCGATTATCCGCGATGCGCGCGCCGATCTGCGCGAGGCGCAGACGCCTCAGCCGGTCTAGCCGCTCATGAGCCGGCAGCCGCCACATCTGCTGCACCGCCCGTCAGCCCAAGTAATGTCGGACCTGCAACGTGCGGTCGCGCTTGTGAATGGGGGGCAATGGCGCCAAGCGCAAATTCATGCCCAGCGGGTCCTCGCCGTCACGCCAAAGGATTCCTCGGCGCTGAACGTCCTTGGAACCGTGGCCATGAACACTGGTCCGGTCGATGATGCGCTGGTGTGGTTCGAGCGGGCGGCTGCCGGTCAACCTCGAAACCCGTTCATCCAGTTCAATCTCGGAGAGGCGCACAGGCGCCTACACGCCTATCCGACAGCGGCGAAATTCTTCCAGCGCGCCGCGGTGTTGAAGCCGGACTTTGCAGAAGCCCACGCTGCCGCAGGCGACGCCTTCAGGATCATGCGACAGGGGGTTCATGCCGAGCGCAGCTACCAAGCCGCCCTGCGTCTATCGCCAACCCTGCCTGGCGCGCTCAGCGGGTATGGGCTCCTGGCGTTGCAAAACGGTGATCCGAGCTTGGCCGCGTCCCGCTTCGAGACAGGCTGTGTCAACGCGCCCGTCGGCCATCCCATGCGGCCCGTCCTCCTCGCCAATCTCGGCGTTGCGCTGCTGCAGATTGGCCAAGGGCTGCAAGCCTTCGACGTGCTGGCTCAGGCCGTCGACATCGCGCCTGGGGACGACGAGCACTGGCGGCGGCTTGCAGGCGCCCTTCGCCATACTCGAGTGGCGCCCGCGACCCCTGCCTTCCGTGATGTTCTATGCCGCCTTTTCGAACGAACGGACGTGAACCCACGGAATTTGGCGACCGCGGCCTTAGCGGTCATCCGTCAAGATGCGGAGATCGACGATCTCCTCAATGCGGTCGCTGCTGAACCGCGAGCGCTGACACGCACGCTTGAGGAAAAAAGTGATGCCGCCTCCCGCTTCGTCCAGGATCCGCTGTTTCGAAGCCTCCTTGCATCTGCGCCAATTCCGAACGCGGCAGTGGAGCTTCTGCTCGTTCAGCTGCGAGCTGATCTATTGGCCATCGCCAACGACGAGCCTGCAAGCCTGGAAGAGGAGCTTGGCCTCATTGTCGCGATCGCGCGACAGGCGTTTCTCAACGAATACGTCTATTTCGCTAGCGCCGAAGAGCAGAGTCGCGTTGATTCTCTGATCGCCCAGCTTGAACACGAAGACCCCGAATTCGGGGCGGGGGCGGCCGCGAGGATCGCCCTGGTGGCGGCGTATCGCCCGCTTGCCTCCACCCCGCTCTCGTCGCGACTTCAGGCCGTTGATCTCCCGGCGTTGGCCGATCTCCTCCGAGAACAACTGACCGAACCTGCCGAGGAGGCGCGCCTTCGCTCAACCCTGCCCCTGCTGAAGCCCATGGTCGACAGCATCTCGATCGCCGTGCAGCAGCAATACGAAGAGAACCCATATCCGCGCTGGACGCGCTGCGGTCTGGGTGCGCCGTTGCCGTTCCGGGAGGCTGTTCAGGCCGCATTGCCTGAGCTCGCAACGCGGGAAATTCCCGAGACCGACGCACCCCAAGTGCTCGTCGCTGGGTGCGGCACGGGACTGGAAACACTGCGCGTGACGAGCACCTACCGTAACGCTTCGATCCTAGCGGTTGACTTAAGCGGCGCCAGCCTTGGCTACGCCATGCGCAAGAGCCGAGAATACGGGATCGAGGTTGAACACCTTCAAGCCGACATTCTTGACCTCACCGCCCTAAGCCAGCGGTTTGATCTGATCGACAGCTTTGGCGTCATTCACCATATGGCCGAGCCGGTGCGAGGTCTGAAGGTGCTCTCAGGGCTGTTGAAACCGCAGGGCCTTATTTTCCTTGGGCTCTACAGCGAGATCGGCCGGCGCGCCGTTGTCGAGGCGCGACGCCACATCGCCCATGGACAGTACGCGAACTCGGCGGAGGGGATTCGCGCTCTACGGCGTGAACTGATGCTGGCGGGCGCGCCCGCCCAGCTGCAGAGCGTGGTGAGCCCGGCCTCGGATTTCTGGACGTTATCTGATTGCCGAGACCTACTCTTTCATGTGGAAGAGCATCGTTTCACGTTGCCCCAGATTGGCGAGCTTCTGGATTCAGCGGGCCTGGAGTTTCTCGGCGTGCAGTTCGGGCATCAGGCAGATCGAACCCGCTACCGCGCCGAAAATCGATCATCCGACTCGATGCGCGACCTCCGGCGCCTTCATCTCCACGAGATGAAGCATCCCGAAATCTTCGGCGATACCTATCGTCTATGGGCGCGGCGCACCAAGGCGCCCAAATGACGGAGGAGATGGCGCCGCCTCAGATCGATCTGGTGACTGAACAGGGACGAGTTCGCAGACAGGCCGCCTTCGCTTTTGCCGTATGCGTCCCGGTCCTCACACTGGCGTGTCTCGGCCTG
The DNA here is from genome assembly GCF_947036865.1 of uncultured Caulobacter sp. Classification (GTDB taxonomy): domain Bacteria; phylum Pseudomonadota; class Alphaproteobacteria; order Caulobacterales; family Caulobacteraceae; genus Caulobacter. The sequence goes on from NZ_CAMQSF010000043.1 coordinate 3,355, forward strand.
CCCCGGCTCTTCGAATTCCCGACGTCTCTGGCCGAACGCATCGCCTTTGGCCTGCGGGCCAATCTGGTGGTCGGCTTTTGGGTGCTGCTGGCCGTGCAGAGGGTGGCGCACGTGCGGTTTGTATCGGCCGCCGACAACGCCGGGTCCGCCTTCAGCCGGCCAAGCGCGCGCTTGGCCATTCCCGCCGCGTTCCTTCGAAACACCCTTGAGCAGGCCTTCGTGACTAGCGTTGGCCTCTTGGCGCTCGCGACGGCCAAGGGCGAAGCCGCCCTGGCTTACATCGTGGGAGCGGTCGTCCTCTTCAGCGTCGGAAGGAGCACGTTCCTCCGCGGCTATCCGCGCGGCGCGGGCGCGCGGGCCTTTGGAATCGCCGTCACCGCGTTGCCCACCCTAGGCGCCTACTGCTGGGCGATCTTCGACACCTGCGCGAACCTGCTACGCTGATCCTGGTGCGAGGCGCCGTAGAACAGCGTTGCCGGGCAGCGCGACTTGCTCGAGCCTTAATAGTAGCGTCGCAGCACCAGCGTGCGTGTAGATCCATCCGACAGCGAGAGCACGGCCTTGCCTCCCGCCGGCCCGTAGCGCCATTGAGCCAAACCGCTCGATGCGTAACGCGGGCCGATTGGCACGCCATCCACGGCGACAACGATCTCGCCCTCGCGCCACCCGGCCAAGGCGGCCGGCCCACCCTGGGCGACATGGACGACGCGCAGATGACCAGACTCCACAGCGAGGCCCAGGCCAGACAAATCCCGCCTAAACGGCGTCGCCAATCGACGTGCCTCGGGTTTCAGCCAAAGGGCTTGGCCCGCGACATCCAGAGCAAATAGAAATCGCTCGAAAACGGGAAGGCCCAGCTTGGCGACGACAAGGGTGGGGTCGGTCTTCGCCAACACCTCGCAGGGAACATCGTTGATCAGGCTGCGTCCGACCCGGAGCGTCGCTACCGAAATAGTGCGGCTGATGGACAGCCCGTCGATCCCCCCCGTCGCCGCCGATGAAATTCTCCGGCCACGCATCAAGGTTTGCGCCTCCGCCAAGGCAGGCGTGACGGTGAGAGGATTGGAACTGCCCAGGTCAATCGCCGCGGCGACCGGGTCGTGTCCCTCCAGGACGATCGGGAGAGAGAGCTGCCCGCGCAAGCTCTTGGTGACCGCAAAGCGTTCCGCGCCCGGCCATGGCCGGAAGGCGTCGCGGGGGAGGAATGCGAGGCGGCGGGCTGTAAAATCGATCGCGAGAATGGCGTCTCTAAGCGCGTCGATCCCAAGGATAACATTGGGCGAGCCACCATCGGCTCCAAAAATTGGCGCGAAATCGGTGACCAAATATCGCTCGACGGCGAAATGCGTCCCGCCAAGATCGAGACTGAGGTCGCTACCCGCGCCCAGCGTGACCGACCCGACATCGCCGCGAACGCTGCGGGCGCCCGTTGAAGCCAAGCCCAGCCGCTTGGCAAGCGCGGCATCGACGACGGTCATAGCCGAGCCTGTATCGATCAAAATCCTGAGGCGCTCGCCCTGTACAGTCCCGCCGACCATCACGGCATCGGGATCCGGAAGGAGGGTCGACCAGAGCGTTTTGGGGTTCCGGGCGACCGTCGCGCTCGTCGCCTTCTTCGCGACCGCTAACGTTGCGCCCGTCGCGAACGCCATTGATCCCATTCTGGCCAATAACGCTCGGCGGGTCTCCTCTGAGCAATGCATTTACGGGACTCACGGACGATGTTGAGGGCCTGCGGAACATCGCCTCAATCGGGGTCAATCACCAAGAGCGACGTCCGCCTTCATAGCGCCGAGTGCGTGTTCGCGGCCAAACTTGGCGTGCGCCGGTCACGGCCGCCACTCGATCTCGGGCTTGTCGGAGAGCTGTCCAACTGGACCGCGCCACGCTCCATGCCGCCGATCTTGGTCATCTCCGTAACTAAAATCTGGCCCCATTCCCGGTGCGCTAAGCCGCGATCAGTCGATCGGAGATAATTTCCGCTTGCTCCTCCAGTGGCTATAGGATGCATGAAGCTTCATCGTGGCGGCCTTCGCGGCTCCGCGCTTCCCGTCCTGTCGCCCGTACCGTTTCCAGCCTGCCGATCGCCACGCCACCGGAGTGATAATGACTACTGTTCTTAACGCCGTGGGGCGGGCCATCTCTGGGCTGATGATCGTGATCCTGGTCCTGGCGGGTGGCGCGGGCGTCGCGACGGCCCAGGAGGCCAGCTCGTCCCAGACCGCATGGCGACTGCTCGACTACCTGTCGGTCGACTACGCCGGGGCGGTGAAGGACGGCAAGGTCATCAGCCCGTCCGAATATGCCGAGATGAACGAATTCGCCGGCCAGGTGCGCGAGCGCATCGCCGGCCTGCCGGCCACCAAGGCCCAGCCGGATTTGCTGGCCAAGGCCGAGAGCCTTCAGGCCACGATCGCCGCCAAGCAGGAGCCCACCGTGGTCTCGGCGAAGGCCCATGCCCTGGCCAACGACCTTCTGGCCGCCTATCCGACGCCGCTGGCGCCCAAGCGCGCGCCGGACCTGGCGCGCGGCGCGGCCCTCTATGCCGAGAACTGCGCGGCCTGCCACGGCGAGACGGGCAAGGCCGACGGTCCGAACGCCGTCGGCCTGGACCCGCCGCCGATCGCCTTCGCCGACGCCGAGCGCGCCCGCCAGCGCAGCGTCTTTGGCCTCTACCAGGTCATCCAGCAGGGCCTCGACGGTACCGCCATGGCCAGCTACGCCCACCTGCCGTCTGACGACCGCTGGGACCTGGCCTTCTATGTCGGGCGCTTCGCTTTCAGCGACGCCGAAGCTGCCGCGGGCGAGAAGATCTGGAACGAGGACGCCGCCGTCCGCGCCCGCTTCCCCGACCTGCAAACCCTGACCCAGACCACGCCCGCCGCCCTCGCAACAGCCGTGGGGGAGACCAAGGCCCGGGCCCTGACCGCCTATCTGCGCCGCCATCCCGAAGTCGTCACCCGCTCGGGCGGCGGCTCGCTCGACGTCGCCCGACAGAAGCTGGCGGCCAGCCTCAAGGCCTACGAGGCTGGCGACCGAAAGGCCGCCGCCGATCTCGCCCTGGCCGCCTATCTCGACGGCTTCGAGCCGGTCGAGCCGTCACTAGGCGCGCGCGATCCGGCCTTGATGCGGCGGATCGAGGGCGCGATGGGCGATGTGCGCGGCGCGATCGGCAAGGCCGCGCCGGCCAGTGAGGTCCGCGCCCAGATCGCGCGCCTGGACGCCCTGTTCGCCGCCGCCGGCCGGGCCCTGGCCCCGGAGAAGGCCAGCGGTCTGTCGAGCTTCGCCGGCGCCTTCACCATCCTGCTGCGCGAGGGCCTGGAAGCCCTGCTGATCGTGGTCGCCATGATCGCCTTCCTGCGCAAGGCCGAACGCACCGACGTCCTGCCTTACGTCCACGGCGGCTGGATCGCGGCCCTGGCGGCTGGTGGCCTGACCTGGGCGGTCGCGACCTTCTTCATCTCGATCGGCGGCGCCAGTCGCGAAATGACCGAGGGTTTCGGTTCGGTGATCGCCGCCGCGGTTTTGATCTCCGTCGGCCTTTGGATGCACGGCAAGGCCCAGGCCGACGCCTGGCAGGTCTATATCCGCGAGAAGCTGTCGCACGCGCTTTCCAAGCAATCGGCCTGGTTCCTGTTCCTGCTGGCCTTCGTGGTCGTCTATCGCGAGGTCTTCGAGACCATCCTCTTCCTGACGGCGCTCTGGACCCAGGGCGGGGCCGGCGCGGTGCTGGCTGGCGTCGGCTGCGCCGTCGTCGTGCTGGCCGCCATCGCCTGGGCGATGCTGCGTTTCTCCAAGCGCCTGCCGATCGGGAAGTTCTTCGAGTACAGCGCGATCCTGATGGCTATCTTGGCGGTCGTCCTGGCCGGCAAGGGTGTGGCCGGTCTGCAGGAGGCGGGTCTGCTCGACCTGCATCCGCTGGCCTTGCCGCGCGTCGAGCTGCTGGGCTTCTTCCCGACGATCGAGGGCGTCGCCGCTCAGGCGATGACCATCGCCATTCTCGTTGTCGGATTTTTCTGGAACCGGTCGGGCGGCCGCAAGGATGCGGCGGCCTAGGCCCGACCCGCGGTCACCCGCAACAGCCGCCGCCCTGCTGAATCGGCGGACAGGCCACGTCGCCATAGGAGCAATAGACGCAGCAATCGCCTGGCTTGGGCTTGAGCACGGCGCCGCATCCCAGGCAGTCGTAGAAGTACTGGCAGGCGTCGGTCGGCATGGTCTCGGTCGCGCGGTGTCCGCACTCGGGACAGGTCAAGGTGGACGTTGGTTCGATCCGCATGGTGTTCATCCGCGTGCGTTCCGGATTAGGGCCAAAGCCCAAGGCTCGATGATCGGTCGCCAAATCAAAGCAAGACCGAGGAGGAGCGTGGCTGCTCCAAGCAGACTCACTTGGAGTTTCGACGGCGCGGCGCATGACCCGTCGGTTCGGCACGTGCGCGCCCGCCGCCAAGTCATGACCCAGCCGGCGCCGATGGCGGCGATCGCAAGGATCGTGATCCAGCTGCGTTGACCCGCTACCCAGCCAAGCCCGCCAAGGCCCAGTCCGGCCAGAGCCAGGGACATCGGCAGGATGCAACAGGCGGCCCAGGCGAAAACCGCGCCCGCCGCCGTGGCCAGGGCCGCCCATGTCAGGGCCGTTTCGGCGGGGCGTTCATCCCTTCCGCCGGGCCGCGCTCCTGGGCCGTTTCGCACCGTCATCCTGTCACCTCCTGGTCCGACACCGACGAGCATGCCATCTGTAGTCACTACAGACTCAAGCCCTAATCCAAGGCGGACATGACTGATCACGCTCTCCAGATCGGCGAACTTTCTCGCCGCACCGGCTGCAACATCGAGACGATCCGCTACTACGAACGGATCGGGTTGATCTCCGCGCCGCCGCGACGCGGACGGTATCGGAGCTATGGCGCGCAGGACGTAGGCCGGCTGAGCTTTGTGCGCAGGGCAAGGGAGTTGGGCTTCAAACTCGACGAGGTCCGCGCTTTGCTGAATCTGGCCGCTGGCGGGCAGTCCGCCTGCGCCGAGGTTCGTGACTTGGCCGCGGCCCATCTTGGCGATGTGCGCTCGCGGATCGTCGACCTTCAGCGAATGGAGCAGGTATTGGCCGCGTCCGTGAGGGCCTGCGACGAGGGGCAAGATCCGGGGTGTCCGCTCATTCTGACGCTAAGCGCACCGGCCGGCTGAGGCGGGACCGGACCGTCGGCCAATCCTGGTCTCCCCGGTCTACCGGACAAGCGCGAACCTTGGTCCGCGCCCGTCCGGTGGGGCCTATTGCCGACGGATCGCCGTCACTTCGCCAGAACCATCATGAAGCTTCAGGTCGAAGGCGACCTGGTCGCCGACGGCGACGCCTTCCAACAGGCCCGGGGCGATCTTGAAACCCATGGTCATGGCCGGCCAACCGGCTTCCGGGATCGCCTCGTGGTCGAGCGTGATCGTGCCGGCGGTCTTGTCGATCGCCTTCACGACGCCGACGCCCTTGGCCATCTTGTCGGCCGGCGCCATGTCCATGCCGGCCATGTCGTTGCCCGCCGCCGGGGCTGAGGCGGCTGGGGCCGCCGGCGCTTCAGTCTTGCGATCACACGCGGCCAGGCCGGTCATCGCCACCAGGGCGGCGAGGGTCAGGGACAGGGTCTTCATCAGCGTATCTCCTTAGGCTGAGGTGGAAGCGGAAACGGCGGTTCGGGCTTGCCGGCGACGCAGCAGCAGGTATCCGGCCGGGATCACGAACATCGACAGCAGGGGCGCTGTGAGCATGCCGCCGATCATCGGGGCGGCGATGCGGCTCATGACCTCCGAGCCCGCGCCGTGGCCCCAGAGGATCGGCGCCAGGCCTGCCAGGATCACCGCCACGGTCATGGCCTTGGGCCGCACCCGCAGCAGGGCGCCTTCGCGCACCGCAGACTCGACCTGGTCGGGCGCCGGGTTCGGGCCCAGGGCGTCCATGGCGTGCTTGAGATAGATCAGCATCACCACCCCGAACTCGGCCGAGACCCCGGCCAGGGCGATGAAGCCGACGCCAGTGGCCACCGACTGGTGGAACCCCGCCAGGTAGAGCGTCCAGATCCCGCCGGTCAGGGCGAACGGCAGGGTGGCCATGATCAGCCCCGCTTCGTCGAAGCGGCGGAAGATCACGTAGAGCAGGACGAAGATGATCAGCAGGGTGGCCGGCACGACGATCTTCAGCCGGTCGGCGGCGCGCTGCAGATATTCGAACTGGCCCGAATAGGAGAGGCTGACGCCCGGCGAGAGCTTGACCCTCTCGCCCACGGCCTGGCGCAAATCGCCGACCACCGAGGCCAGGTCCCGGCCCCGCACGTCGACATAGACCCAGGTCGTCGGCCGGCCGTTCTCGCTCTTCAACATCGGCGGGCCATCGGCGATCTCAACATTGGCGACGGTTCCCAAGGTGATCTGAGCGCCGCCTGGCGTGAGCACCGGAAGGGCGCGCAGTCCCTCCAGGCTATCGCGCAGCTCGCGGGGATAGCGGACGCTGATCGGATAGCGGGCCAGGCCCTCGACCGTCTGGCCGATGGTCTCGCCGCCGATCGCGCCCGAGACGATCGACTGGATATCGTCGATGTTGAGCCCGAACCGCGCGGCGGCGGCGCGGTCGATGCGGACGTCGACATAGCGCCCGCCGGTCAGGCGCTCGGCCAGGGCCGAGCTGACGCCGGGCACGTCCTTGGCCACCACCTCGACCTCGCGGGCGATGCGGTCGAGGTCGGCGAGGTTGCCCCCCGACACCTTGACCCCGATCGGGCTCTTGATGCCGGTGGCCAGCATGTCGATGCGGTTGCGGATCGGCGGGACCCAGACATTGGTCAGGCCGGGTACGCGAACGCGCTGGTCGAGTTCGGCCACCAGCTTGTCGGGCGTCATGCCGGGCCGCCACTGGTCGCGCGGCTTGAAGCGGATCGTCGTCTCGAACATCTCCAGCGGGGCCGGATCGGTGGCGCTTTCGGCCCGGCCGGCCTTGCCGAACACGCTCTCGACTTCCGGCACCGTCTTAATCATCCGGTCGGTCTGCTGGAGCAGTTGGCCGGCCTTGGCCGCCGACAGGCCTGGCAGGGCCGAGGGCATGTAGAGCAGGTCGCCTTCATCCATGCTGGGCATGAACTCGCCGCCCAGATGGGCCAGCGGCCAGGCCGTGGTCGCGAAAGCGAGCAGGGCGACGACCAGGGTGGTCCTGGGGCGGCGCATCACCCGGTCCAGCAGCGGCCGATAGGCCGCCGTCAGCACGCGGTTGATCGGGTTGGCCGCCTCGTCGGGGATGCGCCCGCGGATCAGATAGCCCATCAGCACCGGGATCAGGGTCACCGACAGGATCGCCGCCGCCGCCATGGCGTAGGTCTTGGTGAAGGCCAGGGGGCGGAAGAGCCGGCCTTCCTGCGCCTGCAGGGTGAAGACCGGGATGAACGATAGAGTGATGATCAGGAGGCTGAAGAACAGCGCCGGCCCGACCTCGGCGGCGGCCTCCGTGATCACCGACCAGCGGGTCTTGCCGTTTAGGGTCTCGCCGGGATGATCGTGCGCCCAGCGCTCGAGCTTTTTGTGGGCGTTCTCGATCATCACCACGGCCGCATCGACCATGGCCCCGATGGCGATAGCGATGCCGCCCAGCGACATAATGTTGGCGTCCACGCCCTGGCTCTTCATCACCAGGAAAGCGGCCAGGACGCCCAGCGGCAGCGAGATGATCGCCACCAGGGCCGAGCGCAGATGGCCCAGGAAGAGGGCGCAGACCAGGGCCACGACCAGGAACTCCTCGACGAGCTTGCCGGTCAGGTTGTGAACGGCGCGGTCGATCAGGCCCGAGCGGTCGTAGGTGCTCACCACCTCGACGCCAGGCGGCAGGCTCTTCTTCAGCTCGGACAGCTTGGCTTTCACCGCCGCGATGGTGGTGCGGGCGTTCTCGCCCGAGCGCAGGATCACCACGCCGCCGGCCACCTCGCCCTGGCCGTTGAGCTCGGCGATGCCACGCCGCATTTCCGGTCCGACCTGGACAGTGGCGACATCGCCCAGGCGCACCGGGACGCCGCCGGCCGCCGTCCTCAGCGGCACGGCCTGGAAGTCCTCGATCGTCTTCAGATAGCCGGTGGCGCGGACCATGTATTCGGCCTCGCCCAGTTCCAGAACCGAGCCGCCGGCCTCGGCGTTGGCGCCCTTCAGGGCGGCGACCACCTGCTGGTGGGTGACCCCGTAGCTGGCCAGCTTCTGGGGATCGAGCACGACCTGGTACTGGCGGACCATGCCGCCGATCGCCGAGACCTCGGCCACGCCCGGCAGGGTCTTCAGCTCATAGCGCAGGAACCAGTCCTGCAAGGAGCGTAGCTGGCTGAGGTCGTGGCCGCCGGTCTTGTCGACCAAGGCGTATTCGTAAACCCAGCCGACCCCGGTGGCGTCGGGACCCAGGGCCGGACGGGCGCTTTCCGGGAGGCGTGACTGCACCTGGTTGAGGTACTCCAGGACCCGCGAGCGAGCCCAGTAGAGGTCGGTCCTGTCGTCGAAGATCACGTAGACGAAGCTGTCGCCGAAGAACGAGTAACCGCGCACGGTCTTGGCCCCCGGCACCGAGAGCATGGTGGTGGCCAGCGGATAGGCGACCTGGTTCTCGACCAACTGCGGGGCCTGGCCCGGATAGCTGGTGCGGATGATCACCTGGGTGTCGGAGAGGTCGGGCAAGGCGTCGATCGAGGTCGAGCGTACGGAGAGGCCGCCGGCCACGATCAGCGCCAGGGCGCCCAGCAGCACGAAGAAACGGTTGGCGACCGACCAGCGGATCAGGGCGGCGATCATGCGCCACCGCCGATCTTGGCGATGCGCCGGATCGTCGGGCCCGCTGCGGGCTGGTCGAAGCCGAAGCTGACCTGGTCACCGACCTTGAGCCCCTTCAGCAGCATCGGATCGGCGTGGAAGGTCATGGTCATCGGCGGCCACCCGATCGCCGGCACCGGCCCATGCGAAAGGGTCACCCCGTCTCCTGTGATCTGTTCGATCCGGCCGGTGGTCTCGAGGAGCGCGGGCTTGGCGGGCTTCATCGGCGGCGACGCCGGCGATTTGGCCATGGACATGCTGTCCGTGGGCACGGGCGGCCCGGACGCCGGCAGCGGGCGAACTTGCAGACCGGCGAGGCTGGCTTCGGAGTCGACGAGGAACTGGCCCGAAGCGACAATTCGGTGTCCCGCCGACAATCCGGACAGGATCTCCGTCTGGCCGCCGGCTTCGCGGCCGGTCCGCACCTCGACGGCCTGGAAACGGCCGCCGTCCACCGCCAGCATCACCACGGCGCGCGTGCCGGTGCGGATGACCGCCTCGGACGGCGCCAGCAGGGCCGGACGGCCGGTCGTGTCGAAAGAGACGGTGGCGAACATGCCGGGCTTGAGGCGACCGTCGCGGTTGGGAAGTTCGATCCGCGCCTGCAGCGTGCGGCTGTCGCCCTGGGCCTGAGGCAGCACGGCCTGGATGGTCCCACGAAGGGTCTCACCCGGATAGGCGGCCAGACTGACGCCGACGCCCTGGCCCGGCCGCAGCCGGCCGGCCTGGGCTTCGGGAACGGCGGCCGTCACCCAGACCTTCGAGAGGCCGTTGATCTCGGCCAGGGTCTGGCCCATCGCCACGGTCATGCCCGATCGCACGTCGAGCTTGGAGACCACCCCGCCCAGCGGCGCGGTGATTGTGATCGTGGTGCGCGGGCGGCCGTCGCGGTCGAGGCCGGCGATCACGCCGTCGGGCATGCCCAGCAAGCGAAGGCGCTGCCGCGCGGCGGCGGTCAGGGCTGCATCGCCGGTTCTCTTGACCGCCAGGTATTCGGCTTGGGCGCCGCCCCATTCGGGAACCAGCAGGTCGGCCAGCGGGGCGCCGGCGGCGATCACGTCGCCGGGCGCGCGGCCATAGACCCGCTGGACGAAGCCGCCGCTGCGCGCCTGGACGATGGCGACATCGCGCTGGTTGAAGTCGACCAGCCCGGTGGCGGTCAGGCCGCCGCTCAGAACGCCTTGCTGCACGGTGGCCAGGCGCATGCCGAGGCTTTGCGCGGACGACGGATCGATCCGGACGCCGGTCGCGGGTCCCGTCGCCTCGGCTTCGCCGGCGTATTTCGGGACGAGCTGCATGTCCATGAACGGCGACTTGCCGGGCTTGTCGAAGTGCTGGGCCGGGACCATCGGGTCGTACCAGTAGAGCACCTTGCGGTCGTTCGAGGCGGCGGGCGACTTGGCCGGCGCGGCGGTGAGGCGAGCCAGGCCGTAGCCGCCCGCCCCGGCCAGGACGATCAGCGCCGCCCCGGCGCCGAGCAGGACCTTCATCGAATAGGGCCGGGTCATTGGGCGTCGCTTCCGTAGGTCAGGGTGAGGCGAGCCGCGTCGAGCGTGACGGCGGCCTCGCGGTCGAGAGCGGTGAGCTGGGCGTTGGCCAAGCCGGCGAAGGCGGTTAGGACATCGGGCAGGCTGGCCGTGCCGGACCCGTAGGCGGCCGTCTCCAGGTCGGCCTTCTGCTTGGCCAGCGGCAGGAGGGTGTCGCGGGCGCGCAGCCATTGCTCGTGGTGCATGACGTGGTCGGCGAGGTCGGCGTCCAGTTGGGCCGTGAGCGCGCGCTCGGCATCCTGGCGCTGGGCTTCGGCGCGGCCGGCGCTGGCGGCGCGCGCGGCGATCATCGGGTCCTGGCGGCTCTTGCCCCACAGCGGCAGGCTAACACTGACCCCGGCCGAGACCATGTCGCCGAACATCGGATCGCGGCGCTGGTAGGCCACGTCCCAGCTCCAGTCGGGACGCTTGTCGGCCCTGGCCAGGGCGATGTCGGCCTGGGCCTGACGGGCGGCGGCGTCCTTGGCCAGCAGGGCGGGATTGCGGTCGAGCGCCGCGCGAAGCTCGCCGGGCGCGACGCCAGGGTCGGGCGCCGGTCCGACGGCCTGCGGATCGGCCTCGCCCGTCCAGCGGGTCAGGACAGCTCGGGCGCGCGCCAGGGCCGAGGCCGCCTCGCTGCGGCGGTCTTCCAGCGCCGCGCGCATCTGGGCCGCCTCCAGCGCCTGGGCCGGCCTTGAACGGCCGGAGGTCACGCCGGCGGGAGACGCGCCCCACAGGGGGGTCAGCTGGGCGATGACCGCGTCGAGAGCGTCGAGCTTACGCTGCGCATAATAGAGATCGATCCAGGCCAGGGCCGTGGCGATCCGAACCTGGCGGGCCTCGACCGCGCCATCGGCCGTCGCCGCGACGATATCGGCCTCGGCCCGGCCGATCCGCGCCTGGCGCTTGGCGGCGCTGGGCATGTCCTGGCTAAAGCCGATGCGGCCCATGGTCATCTCGTCGGCGCCGAACCGGCCGGCCGGCGGACCCGAGACCGGGAAGTTGTCGAGGCCGAGGGCCAGCTTGGGGTCGGGCAGGGCGCCGGCGGCCTTGGCCGAGGCCTTGGCCGCGTCGACTTGCAAGGCGGCGGCGCGCAAGGCCGGAGCCTTGGCGGCGGCCGCGTCGAGGGCCTGGGCGTAGGTGAGCGGCGCGGCATGGGCGGCGCTCGCCAGACCAAGTCCCGCCAGGAGAGGAAAAAGGCGCATGGATACGACCTTGAAAATTCATGAGCGGCAGCGCGCCGCGAAGGCGCCCCGGCGAGCTGTTTGCAGCCACCTCGCCGGGGCCGGATGCGAAGGGCGGAGGAAGGGGATCAGCCCCCGACCCTCACGCCCGAGCTAGCGCGGCGGGTTCGCCGCCGGCATGGCCGAGGCGACGCGGGCTTTGCCCTGTGAGCAATCGACCGGCATGTCGCAGATCCAGTCGGACCGCCGGAAGACGTCCTTGGGATTGACCGAGGCCGGGCGGGCCTGGAGGTGGCCGCAATCGGTGCGGGCGGCCGCCGAGGCGGTTGCGGCGGACAGCAGGCTGGCGGCGATGGCCAGCGCGAGAAGACGCGAAGACATGAAGTCATCCTTGAAGATCAGAAGCCGGCCCGCGTAGGCGCGGGCGACCACGCTCGGCCCGTGGGGGCCGGCGCGACGAACGATGGCGGACAGGCCTTGGGCCGGTCCGTTAGGCCAGGGTTCGAGGGGGCGGATCTTCGGGGATGAGGACGCGCGTGCGCCCGCTGGTGTTGGACCAGCTGGACTCGGCGCGATAGCTGACCACGACGGGCGTCAGGGTGGCCTGGGCAGGCGCGGCGATGGACAGAGCGCAGGTCACCGCGCAAGCCTTGGCGCAGTCCTTGGCCGACATGGCCTTGCCATGGTCGCAGCAAGGATCGGCCGAGGCCGTCTCGTCACCCGGCGCGGACATCGAGGCCATCGCCATCGCGCTCATGCCCGCCATGTCACAGTCGGCCCGCGCGGCGCTGACCGCCATCGGGCTTAGGGTGAGGGCCAAGGCGGCCAGGAAGGCGAGCGCGTGTCGCAGCATGCGATCAAGATAGTCCAACAGCACGGCTTCGTCAGTACGGATGATCCCGCAGCCGCGCCGAAAGCGGCGCTTTACCGAGATCGCTGTCGGGGTGTTACGCGGCTCGCGCGCCGTTCCCTCGAATTATCTGCGCCCGCTGCGAAATGTTTTCCGGGACGGAACAGCGGCCCGCCGCGCCAGTTGTGGCCAGATCGGCCACCTGCATCCGAGCCCGCCATGTCCGATCATCATCAGGCCCATGATCATGCCCATGCGCCGTACCGGCGACTGGCGCTGATGAGCGTGCTGTCGTTCGTGGCGATGTACATCCTGATGTACGCCATGGTCGACAAGGCCTCGAGCATCCACGCCAATCTCAACCAAGCTTACATGGCGGCCTTGATGTCCGCGCCCATGGTCGCGCTCGAACTCCTGCTTATGGGGATGATGTACCCCAACAAGGCGCTCAACCGCGCGCTCTTGGCCGCGAGCCTGATCGTGGGCCTGGTCAGCTTCGCGGCCATTCGCCAGCAGTGGCTGATCGGGGATCGCGCATTCCTGCGCTCGATGATCCCGCATCACTCGGGCGCGATCCTGATGTGCGGCAAGGCGCCGGTGCGCGACCCGGAGATTCGCAAACTCTGCGGGACGATCATCGAAGGCCAGCAGCGCGAGATCGACCAAATGGACGCGATGCTGGCTCGCGGCCGCTGACCCCCGGCTCATCACGGCCTGTGGACCGAGCAGGCCACCTTGCGCATAGATGACGCCGGGCCCGTGGGGCGCTGGCGCGATGCCCCGTGAGGGCTTTTCCCCGGCGGCGCGTAAGGCGTGATGAACAGGTCAGGGGATCGACCATGAGCGACAAGCTCGACCAACTTTTGGCGGCGATGCGCGAGCAGCCGTCCGCCAGCCTGCCGGGCCTTGAGGGCCAGGTCTTCGCCAGGATCGCCGCCTGGCGCGAGCGCCGCCAAGTTTCCAGCGCGCTCGTGCCGCTGCGCGCCGCTTCGGTCGTGGCCGCCTTGGGGCTGGGCATGGTCGGCGGCAGTCTGGCGGCCAACGCCGCGGCCCGCACGCCGCCAGAAATTTCGGCCTTCTCGGTCGACGCGCATCTGGCCCCCTCCACGCTACTGGGCGGACATTGACCATGCCGCGCATCTCCCGGGGCGCGTTTATCACCGTCATCCTGGCGCTGCTGGCGGGGCTTGCCGGCGGGTGGGTCGGATCGGGGCGAGCCCTGCCAGGGCGTCACGCCCAGTCCCTGCATGAGATGGTGCACCACGAACTTCAGCTGACCGCGGCCCAGGACCGGCAGCTAGAGAGCTTGGAACAGGACTTCGCGGTCCGCCGGCGGGCCCGCGAAGCCGAACTGCGCGCCGCGAACGCCCAGCTGGCGGCGGCGATCCAGGCGCGCCACGAATACGGACCCGAGGTCGAGGCGGCCGTGGAACGCTTCCACGCCGCCATGGGCGCGTTGCAGCTGGAAACGGTCCAGCATGTCCTGGCGATGCGCAAGGTGCTCACGCCCGAGCAGGCCGCCAAGTTCGATCGCCGCGTCAGCGAAGCGCTCACGACCGAGCAGCCGTGACCTCCGGCGCTGGCGACGCCGAGGACGCCGCGCTCGCCCAGCGGGCGGCGCAGGGCGACGAGCGCGCGTTCGGCCAGCTGATGCGCCGCCACAAGGGGCCGCTGCATGCGTTCGCCCGCCGTCATGTCGGCGACCCGGAGGCGGCCGCGGAGGTGGTGCAGGAAAGCTTCGTGGCCGCCTGGAAGGCGCTCTGCCGCTACGATGCGGCGCGTCCGTTTGGCGCATGGATGCGCGCCATCGTGCTCAACAAGTGCCGTGATCGGGGCCGCCGCCTTCTCGTGCGGCGGATGATCCTCGGCGAGCGGTCGATCGATGCGCCCGGCGCGCCCGACTATGCCGATCCCGAACCGGGCCCCGAGGCGACGAGGGTGCGCGCCGAGGAGATCGCCCGCCTGGAGGCGGCCATCGCCCGATTGCCCGATCAGCTCAAGGAACCGCTGATCCTGACCTATCTGGAAGGCTACTCCCAGCAGGAAGCGGCTGATCTGCTGAACGTCAGCGTCAAGACGGTGGAGACGCGCGCCTATCGCGCCCGCAAGCGGCTGGCCGACTGGCTCGAGCGTCCCCGAACTTTTTGACGCCCTTCGTGAGGGGGACGAACGCGGGCCGCGTAGCACCCGGTGAGATCGCGTTGCGGCTATCCGTCGGCGCGCCATCGCCAAAGGGCTGTCATGCGTCGATCCGGCACGGAGCTAAAGCGCCGTCACTTCCTGCAATCGCTCGCCGTCCTGGGAGGCGGCGCCACCCTGGCCGGATTGCTGCCGGGCTGGGCCAGCGCCCAGGAGGGTGATCCATCGCGATCGCCTCCGGCTTTGACGGGCCCGGACATCAAGCTGACCATCGGCCACACGCCGGTGACGATCGACGGCGTCGCCGGCCACGCCGTGACGATCAACGGAACCGTGCCGGGGCCGCTGATCCGCCTGAAGGAAGGCGAGCACGTCCGCCTGTCGGTGACCAACGGCCTTGATGAGGAGACCTCGATCCACTGGCACGGGCTGCTGGTCCCGTTCCAGATGGACGGCGTGCCCGGCGTCAGCTTCCCGGGCATCAAGCCAGGCGAGACCTTCACCTACGAGTTCCAGGTCCGCCAGTCGGGGACCTACTGGTACCACAGCCATTCTGGCCTGCAGGAGCAGATGGGCCACTACGGCCCGATCATCATCGACCCGGCCGGCGAGGACCCTATCGCCTACGACCGCGAGCACGTGGTGGTGCTATCGGATTTCAGCCGCCTGCACCCCCACCAGATCTTCAAGAAGCTGAAGCAGCAGAGCGGCGTCTTCAACTATCAGCGCCAGACGATCAGCGGCCTGCTGGCGGGCAAGGACCAGACCCTGGCCGAGCGGCTCGACTGGGCCAAGATGCTGATGGATCCGACCGACATTTCCGACGTCACCGGCGCGGCCTACACCTTCCTGGTCAACGGCCATGGCCCCAAGGACAACTGGACGGCCCTGTTCGCGCCCGGCGAGCGGGTGCGCCTGCGGTTCATCAACGCCGCGGCCCAGTCGGTCTTCAATGTCCGCATCCCGGGCCTGCGCCTGACCGTTGTCGCCGCCGATGGCCAGGCGGTGCGCCCTGTGGAGGTCGACGAGTTCCAGATCGGCAACGCCGAGACCTACGACGTCATCGTTCGGCCGACCGAGGACCAGGCCTTCACCATCGTTTCGGAGTCCGTCGACCGTTCGGGCCTGGGCCGCGCCACCTTGGCCCCGCGTCCAGGCATGAGCGCCGAGGTTCCTGCCGTGCGCGAGCGGCCGCTGACCACCATGCGCGACATGGGCATGAACATGGGCGCCATGGACCATGGAGCGATGGACATGGGCGGGATGGACCATGCCGCCATGGGCCACGGGGCGGCGCCCGTTAAGCCGGCGCCAGGCATGGGACCGCCGCGCGTGCGGGGCGGCGACGTGATGGGCAAGATGGACATGGGCGGCATGGACATGTCCATGCGCAATCCCGACAACGCCCCGCAGATCAAGCTTGGGCCGGGCGTCCAGACTATCGCCCCGATGCCGATGGACCGGACCGGAGAGCCCGGCCAGGGCCTCGAAAGCGTCGGCCACCGCGTGCTCGTCTACCGCGACCTGGTGGCCCTGGAACCCAATGCCGACACGCGGGCGCCCGAGCGCGGGCTGGAGATTCGCCTGACCGGCAACATGGAACGGTTCATGTGGGGGTTCGACGGTCGAAAATATAGCGATCGGCCGCCGCCCTACGCCTTCCGGAGCGGTGAGCGCGTGCGCGTCACCCTGGTCAACGACACCATGATGGCCCACCCCATCCACCTGCACGGCCACTTCTTCGAGCTGACCTTCGGGCCGGCGGCACACCTGCCGCGCAAGCACACCGTGATCGTCCTGCCAGGCGGGAAGGTGAGCTTCGACTTCACCGCCGAGACCGGCGACTGGGCGTTCCACTGCCACATGCTCTACCACATGCACGCGGGGATGTTTCAGGTCTTCAGCGTGCGCGAACCTGCGGAGGCCGCCCGATGAAGGCCTCCCTGATCGCGCTGCTGCCAGCGCTCTGGGCCGCGCCAGCCCTGGCGCAGCATGCTGGACATGCACCGGCGCCGTCCGTTCCACAGACCGCTCCCAAGCCCGCCACGCCGACCGATCCGCACGCGGGCCACGACATGAGCGCCATGCCGAACATGGCCATGCCAGCCACCCAGGCCGCGCCCGCGGCCAGCGTTCCCCATGCCGGCCACGACATGAGTTCGATGTCGGCCGCGGCGGGCGCCGACGGCGCGCAGTCGCAGGCCGAGGGTGCGCCACCCTTGCCCGACCACGAGACCGCTGCGCCCGCGCCGCCCACCGATCACCTGGCTGACAAGGTCTATGATCCGGCGGCCATGGACCGCGCTCGCGCCGTGCTGCGCAGCGAGCATGGCGGGGCGCAGGCCTCCCAGGTGATGGCCAATCTCCTGGAGTATCGCGCCCGATCCGGCGGCGATGGCTACCACTGGGACGGCGAGGCCTGGTTCGGCGGCGACCTCAATCGCCTGGTGCTGAAGTCCGAGGGCGAGGGCGACCGACACGGCGTCGAGGACGCCGAGATCCAGGCGCTCTACTCGCGGGCCGTGGGCCTCTACACCGATCTCCAGGTCGGAGTGCGCCAGGACCTTGAGCCCAAGTCGCGCACCTACGCCACGGTTGGCTTCGAAACCCTGCTGCCGTACTGGATCGAAGCGGGCGGCGCGCTCTTCGTTTCGACCAAGGGCGACGTCCTGGGGCGCGTCGAGGGCTCGATCGACTGGCGCCTCACCCAGCGGCTGATCCTGCAGCCGCGCGCCGAACTTAACTTCGCCGCCCAGGACATTCCTGACACCGCCACCGGTTCGGGCCTGTCCGATGGAGAGCTGGGTCTGCGCCTGCGCTACGAGATCCGCCGCGAGTTCGCGCCCTATGTCGGCGTGAGCTGGGGGCGGCGCTTTGGCCAGAGCGCCGACTACTCTCGCGCGCGCGGCCAGGACGTCTCCGACACCAGCTTCGTCGTCGGCCTGCGGGCCTGGTTCTAGACGGCGATCCCGCAATCCCCTTTCACGGAGCTTGACCATGAAGACCGTTTTCGCCGCCGCTGGGCTTGCGGCTCTCGCCCTGGCCGCCCAGCCGGCCGGGGCCCAGATGGCCGGCATGGACGACCACGCTGGACATGCGGGCCATGGCGCCACGAGCGCCGCGGTCGCGCCGGTGGGAGCTGTCGGCGTCGTGCGCGCCATCGACGCAAAGGCCGGCAAGCTGACCCTGGCCCATGAAGCGATCCCGGCCCTGAAGTGGCCGCCGATGACCATGGCCTTCAAGGTCGCCGATCCGGCGCTGCTGAACGGGCTCACCGTGGGCAAGAAGGTCCGCTTCAAGCTGCAGGGCCAGACCATTGTCGGCCTGACGGTGCTCTAGCGCCGGACCCGGGCCGGCTCGGCCGGCCCGCCAATACATCTCGGGGGGAGGCCATGTATCCATCGGACATCCGTCCGCTCACGTCGCTGCGGATCTGCGCGGCGCTGTGGGTGCTCGTCTATCACTTCAGAAATCACCTCGACCTCGGCCTGGATCGTTTCGGGCTGGCCTTCAAAGGCTATCTGGGGGTCGATCTCTTCTTCATCCTGTCGGGCTTCATCCTCAGCCACGTCTACACCCGGGCCTGGGCTGAGCGACGCTTCCACTATGGCTCGTTCCTGTGGGCGCGGCTGGCCAGGGTCTACCCCGTCCATCTTGTGACCCTCGGCGCGACGATCGCCATCTGGCTCGTGGCGCTGCGGCTCGGCGTCGGCTTCGAACCCCAGGCCTTCGACCCGCGCATGCTGCCCCAGCACCTGCTGTTGGTGCATGCCTGGGGCACGACCCCCACCGTGCAGTGGAACTTCCCCTCGTGGTCGATTTCGGCCGAGTGGTTCGCCTATCTGTGCTTTCCGGTCGCGGCGATGCTGTCGATGGCCTTGCGTCAGCGGCCCCGGCTGATGGTCCTGGGCGCGCTGTTGCTATTTGCCGTCATGTTCCTGATCGCCCAGGCCCGCGGCGTGCTCTTCACCGACATGAGCGCCCAGATTGGCGCCCTGCGGATCATTCCCGCCTTCCTGATGGGCGCGGCGCTGCATCGGCTCGGCTCCAGCGTCACCGTGCCTTCGCGCGCGGCCGTGCTCGGGGCCCTGGCCGCCACGGCCTGGGTCGCGACCGCCGCCAGCTTGCGACTCAACGACCTCTACATCTGGCCGGCCCTGGCGCTGCTGATCTTCTGCCTGGCCGAGACCTCCAAGACGAGCGGCGGCGGCGTCATGGCCGCGCCGATCCTCGTCCATCTCGGCGAAGTCTCCTACGGCGTCTACATGGTCCACCTGCCGGTCGACATCGTCTACTTCCACGGCCTTGGCCGCATCGCGCCGAACCTCTCCGGCGTGCCCGCCGCGCTCGCCTGGGGCGGGGCGTTCGTGGCCTGCCTGCTGGCCGCGATGATGGTCTATCACGGAGTCGAGCGGCCGGCGCGCAACTGGCTCCGGGCTCACGATCCCTTCGCGCGGCGCCCAATCCCGGAGCCGCCTCGGGAACCTGTCCTCTAAATTAGGTTCGGCAAGCGGAGCCCGGTGGCGGACTATTGGGCGCTGATCGGCGCCAGCCGCCCCAACCAGGCGACCAGCAGCGCAAGCGTCAGCGCCGCGCCGAACTCCAGGAGCAGGCTGCGGCGCAGATGGGCGAGCGCCGCATTCGCCTGGCCCGGATCATCAAGGCCGGCGCGCAGGGCCGGCGTCAGGCGAAAGCGATTGGCGGCCGCCACGAGGGCCATGGCGACGAACACCGCCAGCTTGAGGACCAGCAGCTGGCCATAGAGGCTTGTCGCCAGGGCCGGCCAGCCGGAGGGGCCGACCAGGAACCAGCTGTTGACCAGCCCGCTGGCGACCAGCGTCGCGACCACGGCGGAACCGACGCCGGAAAAACCAGCCAGGGCGCTATGGAAGTCGCGCAACCTGTCCTCGCCAAGCGGGCGTTGGACGGCCAGGCCGGCGAAGAACGCCAAGGCCCCGATCCAGACCGCCGCGGCCAGAAGGTGGAGGATGTCAGCGCTGAGATGGATGACGCCATCTCGGCCCTCGCTGGCCGCGCCATGGCCCATCCAGGCCATGCTGGCCGTGGCGATCGCACCGAGCGCCGACGCCAACAGCCAGGTCGAACGACCGGGGCGCAGACCCAGCAAAAGGACGACCGAGAGCATGGCGGCCAGCGCGCGCGCGAGCGACGATGCGCCCATGGCCATCTCGGTGAGGACCGAGACGAGCGTCGCGGGATCGACCGCCGCCGAGAAGGATCCGGCGACGTTTGCGGTCTGTAGGAACAGGCCCACCAGGCTGGTCACGGCGAGCAGAGCGCCCGCGCCGGTCAGCAGCCGTCGCGGCCAGCCGAGCGCCGCGGCGCTCGACAGCCCATGGGCCGGCAGGGCGTATACGGAAAACAGCGTCCCGCCCATCAGCACGAAGCTCGCCGCGTACTGCGCCCAGCGCAGCAGGACGATCGCGGTCTCCATCGCCTATTTCACTGTGAAGGCGAGGGTTCCGTCCATGCGGTGGCCGTCATCAGCCGCGGCGGCGTGCCAGGTGAGCTTGTAGGCCCCCGCCATCAGCCGGCCGGTCGGCACGCCGGTGATCGTCTTGCGGTCGGCGGAAACGGTGGTCTTCACCGGGGCCTTCATGCCGTCGGCCATGGCCAGCTCGAAGGTCGAAAAGGCCGGGGCAAGCTTTTCATTGAAGGTCAGGCGGATCGCCTTGGGCGCGGCCACGCTCGCGTTGGCGGCGGGATCGGACGAGACCAGCTTGGCATGAGCGCTGGCCTGGCCGGCGGTCAGAACAGCGGCCGAGAGGACGGCGGTGAGGAAGAACGCACGGAGAGCCATGGGAGGGTCCTGTTGAGAGGCGATTGCCTTTTAGTCTACGCAGCGGCGACGCCGATCCCTCACCGTGTCGGACGCAGGTTCGCGGCTATAGCCGCACAGCCCTCAGGCGTAGGGCGTTGCCGACGACGCTCACCGACGAGAGCGCCATGGCGCCCGCCGCGATCGCCGGCGACAGCAGCCAGCCGAACACCGGATAGAGCGCGCCGGCGGCAATGGGGACGCCGGCGACATTGTAGACGAAGGCGAAGAACAGGTTCTGGCGAATGTTGCCCATTACCGCGCGCGACAGCCGCCGCGCCTTGACCAGGCCTTCCAGGTCACCGTGCAGCAGCGTGACGCCGGCGCTCTCGATGGCCACGTCCGAGCCCGCGCCCATGGCGACGCCGACCTCGGCAGCGGCCAGGGCCGGCGCATCGTTGACCCCATCCCCGGCCATCGCGACCTTGCGGCCCTCGGCCCGCAGGCGATTGACCACGGCGGCCTTCTCGTCAGGCAGGACGTCGGCTTCGACCTCGTCGATCCCCAGGCGCCGGGCCACGGCCTGCGCCGTCGTGCGGTTGTCGCCCGTCAGCATCACCACCCGCACGCCATCCGCCTTGAGCGCCTCGACGGCCGACTGGGTGGTCGGCTTGACCGGGTCGGCGATGGCCAGAACGGCCGCCACCGCGCCGTCCACGGCCAGGAAGATCGCCGTGGCCCCATCCTGGCGCAGGGCGTCGGCTTCCGTCGCCAACGGGCCGGGCGCGATCGCCTGCTCCTCCAGGAACCGCGCCGACCCGATCACGAGCGCGCGGCCATCGACCTTGCCCACCACGCCCTTGCCGACCGGCGAGTCGAAGCCCTCCGGGTGGAAAAGGGGGATTTCGCGCGTGGCAGCGGCCCGAACGATGGCGTCGGCGAGCGGATGCTCGCTGGCCCGCTCCAGGCTGGCGGCCAACCGAAGGATCTCGGTCTCGGTGAATCCCGGCGAGGGGCGCACCGCCGTCACGCCCGGTCGGCCTTCGGTCAGGGTGCCGGTCTTGTCGACGACCAGCGTGTCGATCTTCTCGAAGCGCTCCAGCGCTTCGGCGTTCTTGATCAGCACGCCTGCCGAGGCGCCGCGGCCGACGCCGACCATGATCGAGATCGGCGTCGCCAGGCCCAGGGCGCAGGGACAGGCGATGATCAGCACCGACACCGCCGCGACAAGGCCAAAGGCCATGCTCGGCGGCGGGCCGAAAACGGCCCAGGCGCCAAAGGCGATCAGCGCCACCAGCATGACCGCCGGCACGAACCAGCCCGAAACCTGATCGGCCATGCGCTGGATCGGCGCGCGGCTGCGCTGGGCCTCCGCGACCATGGCGACGATCTGCGAGAGCAGGGTGTCGGCGCCGACCTTGTCGGCGATCATCATGAAGGAGCCTGTCTTATTCAGCGCGCCGCCAATCACCTTATCGCCGGGTTTCTTGTGGACCGGCATCGACTCGCCGGTCACCAGGGACTCATCGACCGAGGCTTCGCCCATCAGCACCCGGCCGTCGACCGGCACCTTCTCCCCCGGACGGACCCGCAGATGGAACCCGACCTGGATGTCCTCGACCGGGATTTCGAAGTCTTCGCCGTCGAAGATGCGCCGCGCGGTTTTAGGCGACAGGTCGAGCAGCGCCTTGATGGCGCCGGAAGTACTCTCACGAGCGCGAAGTTCAAGAACCTGGCCGAGCAGCACCAGCACGGTAATCACCGCGGCGGCCTCGAAATAGACGGGCGTGGAGCCATCCGGGCGCCGGAAGGCGGCCGGGAAGATGTGCGGCGCCAGGGTGGCGACGACGCTATAGGCCCAGGCCACGCCGATGCCCATGGCGATCAGGGTGAACATGTTGAGCTGGCGCGTGACGATCGACCGCGCACCGCGCTCGAAGAACGGCCAGCCGCATCCCAGGACAACGGGCGTTGCGAGCAGCAACTGAACCCAGCTTGAGACCTGCGGCTCCAAGTGCAGCGCCATCAGCCCCACGTGCCCGCCCATCTCCAGCGCGAACACCGGCAACGCTAGAACAAGGCCGATCCAGAAGCGGATCGTCATGTCCTTGAGCTCGGGATTGGGCCCGGTATCGGCCGTGGCGGTCACGGGTTCGAGCGCCATGCCACAGATTGGGCAGCTTCCCGGACCAGGGCGGCGGATCTCCGGGTGCATCGGGCAGGTGTAGATCGCTTCCGGCGCGGCCTCGGACGATGCGGCCTTCGGCTTGGTGGCGTCTCGCAGGTAGCGCTCGGGCTCGGCGTCGAACTTGTTGGCGCAGCGGGCTGAGCAGAAGTGGAAATTCTGGCCCGCGTGCAGGCGATGCTCCGGGGCGGTAGCCGGATCCACGCTCATGCCGCAGACGGGATCGCGATGCTCGCCGGCCGGGCCGCCAGGGTCAGCATGATGACCTTGGTGCGAGTTCGAACCGCTCATTCGCCTACCCTTCGCGCGCTACGACACGCTAGGCACTACGCATCCCAAAACGCCTTCCCTCATTGCGACTTATCAAGCCCGGACTGAGACGCGCCCATCAGTGATGGCCGCTGTCGAACTGAGCCAGAGCTAACCAACGGCCGCCAGCGCAAAGCTAGTCAATAGGCCCAACCGACGCATCATTTCCGATAATCTTTGTTAGACGCCGTACGTAAGCCACTGTTTTATCAGCTTAATTTCGGCTAAGATAAATTAGACGCATGGATCATCTAGCCCCATACGACCGATTTTGTCGGGGGTATGCTGCACGCTCGACGCGAGCTTCAATGGAGGAATGCTTGCTCACCCTGCATCGAGTCGATCCGAGTGTGAACATGCAAAGGTTCTATACCTTGTCGCTAGAGAATTCCCTGTTTGGCGACGTCCTGCTAGCGCGACAGTGGGGTCGCATCGGCACATATGGCCGAGTGCGATATGACTGGTTCGACAACGCGGCCGACGCAGAAAGAGAACTCGCGCGCATCGCGGCCGTTAAAGCACGCCGTGGGTATGTCGGTTTGGATCCCAGCCTTGGCGTGTAGCGCCTTTTTGGGCACTTGCCAGCTCTAAGCTCCGATCGGTGGTACTCGGTAATATTTCGCCATGAACTGACGCTGGCGTGCCTCCAAGAACGCGATGTTCGGTGGAAGCCCGCCGAAGCTGTTAGGCTGGTACACTAGAGGTCGATCTGCTCGGACAGCTTCCCATCTGTGGACGCCCCCTTTAGCGCAAGACGGATTTCGAAGCTCTGACGCTTGA
>NZ_CAMQSF010000044.1 GCF_947036865.1 uncultured Caulobacter sp.
AGGCGGGCGTCCCGGAAGACCTCCAAAGCTTACGACAGCTCCTCACAGACAAGGGTTTCGATTCGTGTCGCGCCCCATTCGCACCCGCGAAATCCATATTGCGCCGCAGCAAATCCCGGCTCATGATCGTTGATAATCAAGAACGATAAGCCGGGAGCCCGCCATGACCTCGACGCCGTACCAGCACGCGCCCGATCCGCCCTGGATCTTCCGCACCTATGCCGGCCACTCGACGGCGGAGAAGTCGAACGCGCTCTATCGCGCGAACCTCGCCAAGGGCCAGACCGGCCTGTCGGTGGCGTTCGATCTGCCGACCCAGACCGGCTACGACCCCGACCACATCCTGGCGCGGGGCGAGGTGGGCAAGGTCGGGGTGCCGATCAGCCATCTCGGCGACATGCGCACCCTCTTCAGCGACATCCCGCTGGAGAAGATGAACACCTCGATGACCATCAACGCCCCGGCCGCCTGGCTGCTGGCGATGTACGTCGCCCTGGCCGACGAGCAGGGGGCGGATCGGCGCCTGCTGCAGGGCACGACGCAAAACGATCTGATCAAGGAATATCTGTCGCGTGGCACCTACATCTTCCCGCCGGGACCGTCCCTGCGGCTGATCGGCGACATGATCGCCTGGTGCTATCGCGAGGTTCCCAAGTGGAACCCGATGAACGTCTGCAGCTACCACCTGCAGGAAGCCGGGGCGACGCCGGAGCAGGAACTGGCCTTCGCCTTGGCCACGGCGATCAGCGTGCTCGACACCGTCAAGGCCGGCGGCCAGGTGCCGGACGAGGACTTCGAGATCGTCGCCTCGCGGATCAGCTTCTTCGTCAACGCCGGCGTGCGGTTCGTCACCGAGCTGTGCAAGATGCGCAGCTTCACCAAGCTGTGGGACCAGATCCTGCTGGAGCGCTACGGCGTCCAGGACAAGAAGGCGCGGCGGTTCCGCTACGGGGTGCAGGTCAACTCCCTGGGTCTCACCGAGCCGCAGCCCGAGAACAACGTCTACCGCATCCTGATCGAGGCCCTGGCCGTCACGCTCAGCAAGGACGCCCGCTGCCGGGCCCTGCAACTGCCCGCCTGGAACGAGGCGCTGGGCCTGCCGCGGCCGTGGGACCAGCAGTGGTCGCTGCGGCTGCAACAGGTGCTGGCCTACGAGACCGACCTGCTGGAATACGAGGACCTGTTCGACGGCTCCCACGTGGTCGAGGCCAAGGTCGCCGAGCTGTCGAAGGGAGCGCTGGAGCAGCTGGCCCTGATCGACGCGATGGGCGGGGCGGCCAGCGCCATCGACTACATGAAGGCCGAGCTCGTGGCCTCCAACGCCAAGCGCGTGCGGGCCGTCGAGACCGGCGCGATGACCGTGGTCGGCGTCAACCGCTGGACCGAGACCGAGGCCTCCCCCCTTTCGGCCGGCGAGGGCGCCATCGAGACCGTCGACCCGCGCCTGGAGGCCGAGGTCGTGGCTAGGCTCAAGGCCTGGCGCGCGGACCGCGACGCCGCCGCCGTCGACGCGGCGCTGGCCGCCTTGAAGGCCGCCGCGCGCGAGGGCCGCAACGTCATGGAGCCCTCGATCGTCGCCGCCAAGGCCGGGGTCACCACCGGCGAGTGGGCCGGCGCGCTGCGCGAGGTGTTCGGCGAATATCGCGGCCCGACCGGCGTGGCCGTCGTGGTCTCGACCGGCGAGGCCGAGGACGTCGAGGCGGTGAAGCAGGAGGTCGAGCGGGTCTCGGCCCTGCTGGGCCGCACCTTGACCTATCTGGTCGGCAAGCCGGGCCTCGATGGCCACTCCAACGGCGCCGAACAGATCGCCACCCGCGCCCGCGCCTGCGGCATGGAGGTGATCTATGACGGCATCCGCTCGACGCCGGAAGAGATCGTCCGCCGCGCCAAGGAGAGCCGCGCCCACGTGGTGGGCCTGTCGATCCTGTCGGGCTCGCACCTCGATCTGGTGCAGGAGGTGATCCGGGTGATGCGGGCCGAGGGGCTCGGCGACATCCCGGTCGTGGCCGGCGGCATCATCCCGCCCGAGGACGCCCTGATCCTGAAGCAGATGGGCGTGGCGCGGATCTATACGCCCAAGGACTTCAAGATCACGCAGATCATGGGGGACGTCGTGAAGCTGGTCGAGGCGACGGCGCTGGCGGAGGCGTGAGCGACGCTTGAGAAGCGCCGCCATGATCCCCAAGTGCGACGGGGTTCGGGCGAGGGCTTCGCGATGCTGATCTTCCTGCTGGCGTGTCTGATGGGGCTGGCGGCGTTTTCGACGTCGCCGCTGGGCGGACTGCTCCGCCGCTATCTGGTCGAACTTCCGGCCCGTCGGCTCAACGCGATCAGGCCGGGCCACGTGGCGATGCTGGTGGGGCTGGCGATCTTCGGCCTGATCATGTTCCGTCTGTTCGACGCCGAAGGCCTGCGGGTGTTCGGCATGATGGCGCCGGAGATCGGCGTCTGGTTCAGCACGTTCGAGCTGTCGCTGATCATGGACGCCCTGATGCTGGGCGCGGCCATCGCGGCGACAGCGCGGCTGCGCGACATCGGCCTGCTGGTTCGCCAGGCGGTGAACCGGCTGGCCGCCTGGCTGGGGCGCCCGTTCGGGGCGCGACAACCCCGCACGCCGTCGCGTCCGCGCCGGCCGGAAGGCTCGACCGCCGATGATCCCGACCCGTGGGGCTGGACGCCGGTCCTGGCCTGAGGCGACGCCGCGTCATCATGATCGGCGCTTCCGTGCTATGATCGCGCCATGACCCTCGACGAAGCCCTCGCCAAGCTGCGCGCGGCCAAGCCGCTGCTCGACCGCTACGGCGTCGCGCGGATCGGCGTGTTCGGCTCGACGGCGCGCGGCGAGGCGAGGCCCGACAGCGACGTGGACGTGCTGGTGGAGTTCGCGCCGGAAAAGCACCCGGGCTTGGATTTCTTCCGTTTGCAGAACGATCTGGCTGATGTCCTGGCGAGCGAGATCGACCTTGTGACGCCGGATGGCCTGCACCGGCGCGTGCGCGACCGCGTGCTGCGCGAGGTCGCCTATGCCTAAGAGCGAGCGGGACGCGGAGCTGCGCCTCGACGACATCCTGCAAGCGATCGAGCGCATACGCTCGTATGTCGCGGGCGCCGATTTCGCGCGGTTCGGAGCCGAGCCCATGCTGTTCGACGCCGTGTCGATGAACGTCCTGGTGATCGGGGAGTCGATCGGACGCTTGCCGGATCGCCTGAAAGAGCGGCTTAGCGGCTTGCCTTGGAAGAGCATGGTCGCCGTGCGCAATCTGGTCGCCCACGGCTATCCGGAGCTGGACGCGAGGATCGTCTGGGACATCGCGACGACAAGGCTGGACGCCTTGGAGGCCGTGATCGCGCCGATGCTGGCCGAGATCGAGGACCCCTAACCCCGCCCCAGCCTCCAAGCCGCCGCCCAGCCCACCGCCGCCAGCGGCGCGAAGGCGGCGAACAGCAGCAGGCCGTGGCTCGCGGCCAGGGTCGGGTCGATGCCGTGGCCAAAGCCCAGGATGTTGGCCATCGCCCCCGCGCCGGCCGAGCCGGCGGCGCCGCCGATCAGCTGGGCGGTCGGGACGGCGCCGGAGGCCATGGCCTGCTCGTCGGCCGGGGCCCCGGCGATCGTGCGGCGGGCGATGAAGGCGTGGGCCAGGCCAAAGCCCGCGCCCAGGACCGCGAAGGCCAGGGCCGTCTCGATCATCGTCCCGCGCGCGGTGGCCCAGGCGCTGATCAGGGCGCCCAGCAGGATCAGGCCGGCGCCGAGCCGCACGAGCCGGCCGTCCTTCTCGGCGGGCACGTGGCCGACCAGCAGCGCGCAGGTCGTCCACCCGGCGGCGATCGCGCCGGTGACATAGCCGGCCAGCAGGGGCGAGGCCTGGTGGCGGACCTGGATGAAGGCCGGGCCGTAGACGGTGAAGCCGATCGCCGCCGCCTCGCAGGCGAAGATGGTGAGCAGCCCGAGGCCCGTGGCCGTGCGCAGGTCCGCCGCCGAGCGCGGCAGCAACCGGTCTGCGGTGCGGGCGTTGGCGACCAGCATGGCCGCCATGCCCAGCACGCCGCCGACGGCCAGGACGGCCGCGAGCATCGGCGAGCCGACGACTCCGGCCGCGCCGATCAGGCTGACGCCGATCACCAGCAGCACGAGCTGGACGGTGGGGACGCGGCTTCGGCCCGTGTCGCGGCCCTCGGCGGGCAGCATGACCATCACCGCGCCGACGAAGATCACCGCCTGGATCACGAACAGCCAGAAGGCCCCGCGCCAGAAGCCGGCGGCGGCGAACAGCCCGCCTAGCGTCGGCCCCAGCAGGGTCGCCGCGCCCCAGACGCCCGCGATCGCGCCATAGACGCGCGGCCACAGGCTCTCGGGGAACAGGGCGGTGATGGCCACGTAGCACAGGGCCACGACCGCTCCGGCGCCCAGGCCCTGGACCAGGCGTCCAAGGATGAAGATCACGAAGTCGGGCGCGGCCGCGCTCATCGCGCAGCCGATCGCGTAGACGAGGCCCGTCAGGGCGGTGGCGGTCCGCAGGCCCAAGCCCACCGACAGCTTGCCCGAGCAGGCGCCGGCGACGATCGAGCCGGTCAGATAGGCCGCCACCGACCAGCCGAAATACTGGTAGCCGCCGATCTCGCGGGCCACGCTGGGCATGATCGTCGCGGTGACCAGGGTGTCGGCGGCGTTCAGCCAGATGCCCAGGCACAGCAGGGCGAAGCGCGGCGCCACCGCCCTGTCGACGAGGCTCTGGGTCGAGGAAGACGAGGTCATGGGCGGCACATGGCCTTTTTCGGTCGCGAGGCCAAGTCCCGACCGCGCGCCGCCCGGACGGTCCTGGGGAGGCGTCAGAGCGTCTTGGCCAGCTCCGTCAGCTGATCGGTCGCCACGCCCCAGCCCTCGTGGAAACCCATCTTTTCGTGGGTCGCCTTGTCCTCGGCGCTCCAGTGGCGGACCGCGGCCCGGTAGCGGGTCCGGCCGTCGCCCAGGTCCTCGAAGGTGATGATGCCGACCATGAACGGCTTTTCGGACGGGCTCCAGGTCTCGGTGAAGGCGTCGGTGAAGACGAGCTTCTTGTTGGGGATCACTTCCAGATAGACGCCCGGCTGCGGCACGCGCTCGCCGTTCGGGCCGTTCATCACCAGATAGCTGTTGCCGCCGGTGCGCACGTCCTGACGCACGTCCGACACATACCAGGGCTTGGGACAGAACCAGAGCGGCAGAAGCTCGGCGGAGGTCCAGCAGCGGTAGAGCGTCTCGGCCGGCGCATCGATGATGCGCTCCAGGACCAGTTCGCGGTCGGCGGGGAAGGCGGCGGCGTCGAGGGCGGTGTCGAGGGGCATGGGGGGCGTCTCCGGCTGCGATGCAAGTCTCGCGGCTAGGACGCGCGCGCTCCAGCCAGATCGACATCGGTCCCGAAAAAATCTCAGGCCGGGGCCAGCATCGCCTCCAGCGCCTCCGCCGTGACCAGCGTCGTGTGGCCGAAACCCTTGCGGTAGTCGAGCAGGGAGATGACCCGCGGCGTCACGCAAAACAGCGCCAGTTCCCCCTCGTCGTCGGCCTTGAAGGCCTGCGAGACCTGCGGGAACTTCTCCAGGAACAGGCCTCCGATCGCCAGCATGTGGTCGGGATCGGTGACGCGCGCGGCCTGGCCGCCCAGCGAGACGCCCTGGATCTGGTCCCAGTCGTCATAGGGCAGGGTGACCGTCAGCGACACCCGCCCGTCGCGGGCCATGTTCGCGGCCTTCTGGGACCGGGCCGAGCAGCCGATATAGATCGACAGCCCGTCATTGACGTAGCTGACCGTGGTCGCCTGCGGCCAGCCGTCGGCGCGCAGGGTGGCCAGGGTCAGATCCCTTCCGGAGTCGAGAATCCGGACGATGTCGCGGTGCGTGCTACGGTCCATCGCGTGCCTCCTTCCACGCGATCAGCTTGCATGGCGAGGACGGGTCCGCCCTGATCCAGATCAAGCGGCGACGGCTTGACCGCGCGGCGGCCGCGACGCACTGTGACGAAAATTCAAACAAGCGTTTAGGGAGGGCGCCATGAGCCTCTTCGACCTTTCGGGCAAGGTGGCGATCATCACCGGATCCTCGCGCGGGATCGGCAAGGCGATCGCCGAGCGGATGGCCGAGCACGGGGCCAAGGTGGTGATCTCCTCGCGCAAGGCCGGTCCCTGCGAGGAGGTCGCGGCGGCCCTCAACGCCAAGCACGGCGAGGGGACGGCGATCGCGGTCCCGGCCAACATCGCCTCGAAGGAGGAGCTGCAGAACCTGGTCGACGAGACCCGCAAGGCTTTCGGCCGGGTCGACATCTGCGTCTGCAACGCCGCCAGCAATCCCTACTACGGTCCTCTGGCCGGGATCAGCGACGACCAGTTCCGCAAGATCCTGGACAACAACATCATCAGCAATCACTGGCTGATCGGCATGGTCGCCCCCGAGATGCGCGCGCGGAGGGACGGGTCGATCATCATCGTCAGCTCGATCGGCGGCCTGCGCGGCAACGCCATCATCGGCGCCTACAACATCTCCAAGGCCGCCGACTTCCAGCTGGCGCGGAACCTGGCGCACGAGTTCGGTCCGGACAATGTCCGGGTCAACTGCATCGCGCCGGGCCTGATCAAGACCGACTTCGCCAAGGCGCTGTGGGACAATCCCGAGACCCTGAAGCGCTCGACCGCCGGGACGCCCCTGCGCCGCATCGGCGAGCCCGACGAGATCGCCGGCGCGGCCGTATATCTGGCCAGCCAGGCCGGCAGCTTCATGACGGGCCAGGCGCTGGTCGTGGACGGGGGTGCGACAATCTAGTCGCCGCGAGCAGAGCCAAATCCCGCCGAGCGCGCCTCAAGCTTAACCCTGCTTACATCTGTTCCCGCGAAGTCTGCGGCCAGACTTCGAGGCTTGGCTTGCGCGGGTTCTTCATCTTTCTGGTCCTGCTGGGGATGCTCGCGACCGGTCCGGCCTGGGCGCGGGACAGCGCGTCGCTGGACGACAGGCTGACGCAACTGGCCCAGGAGGTCGCCTCGCGCGAGGTCCGCGACCCGCCGCGCGACGACGAGGATATCGAACGGGCCGGCCGCAGGGCCCTGCGCGAGCGCGGCGAAACCAGGCTCTATGGTCTCTGGCGCGTGCTCTACGCCTACAAGAGCAACCAGATCGAAGGCCGCTTCAATCGCTGGGCCGAGACCATTCGCCAGACGGCCCAGCGCGAGCGCGATCCCACCCTGGCGCGGCTGGTCGATCTGGAGGTCCTGGCCTATCGCCACGAAACCCATGGCTTTCGGGCCTTCACCGACGCCGATTGGAGCGCGTTCCTGACCCGCTCCGGCCCGGATATCCGCCTGATGGCGGGCGTCGAGCGGGTGCGGCATCTGGGCCAGGTGGGCCGCTGGGCCGAGGCGGCCCGGCTGGCGGTGAATCTCGGCGTCGACCTGGAGAACCGCGGCGCGATCGCCCAGCCGGTGCTGGCCGAGCTGCACCAGGTGCACAGCTACACGCTGTCGGACATCGGCGACAAGGAAGGCGCGCTCGACCACATGGCCCAGGCCGTGCGCCTGGACGAGCGGGACACCTTCTACATCCGCAGGATCGAACGGATCTACGACATCGCCTTCACCGCCGCCGAACTGGATCTGCTGGACTCGGCCGAGCGGTTCGCGGCGATGCATCACCGGATGGTCGCCGCCGCGGTCGATCCGGACCTGAAGACCTGGGACCGCTTTCTCTGCGCGCGCATCGCCGCCCAGCGCGCGGCGCCCCGGCGTGTTCTCGAATGCCTGGAGCCGGCCCGGGCCGACCTGGCCCATCCGAAGATCCGGCTCGAGGTGCTGATGCTGGGCCAGCGGGCCCTGGCGCAGGCGCAACTGGGCCAGGGCGCGCTGGCGCGGGCGGATCTGGCGGCGGTGCGGGCCGCGCCCGACGCCCTGACCCCGCGCAATCCACACGCCGAGGCGCTGGTCGAGGCCTATATCGACCAGGCCGAGGGCCGCAGCGCCCAGGCGTTTCGCGAGTTGGACGCCTGGCGCCGCGCCGACAGCGCCAACGCCGAGCACGCGCATGCCCGCAGCGTCGCCGAGATGTCGGCCGCCCTGGACAGCGAGCTGCGGGCCAAGCGGGACGAGAGCCGCCGCCTGACCGAGGAGGTGCGGCTGTCGCGCAGCCTGGCCCAGGCCTCGGCGGTCATCGCGCTGCTGCTCGGCGTGCTGGTCGCCGGCGGGATCGGCTGGGCGCTTCACCAGCGCCGCGCGTCGCGGCGGCTCAGAAGCGCTCAGGAGAGCGCCGAGGCCGCCAGCAAGGCCAAGTCGGCGTTCCTGGCGGTGATGAGCCACGAGCTGCGCACGCCGCTGAACGGCATGCTGGGCGTGGGTCAGGCCCTGCGCGCCGGTCCGCTCAGCCAGGAGCAGCGCGATCAGGTCGACCTGATGCTGGACAGCGGCGCCACCCTGCTGGTGCTG
This sequence comes from uncultured Caulobacter sp., assembly GCF_947036865.1. Classification (GTDB taxonomy): domain Bacteria; phylum Pseudomonadota; class Alphaproteobacteria; order Caulobacterales; family Caulobacteraceae; genus Caulobacter. Next base: position 8,436 of record NZ_CAMQSF010000044.1, read on the forward strand.
CTCAACGACATTCTGGACCTGTCGAAGATCGAGGCCGGCAAGCTGGAGATCGCGCCGACGGTCGGCGACATCGTCCAGACCTGCGGCCGACTGGTCCGCGGCCACCAGCCGACGGCGCGCGAAAAGGGGGTGGAGCTGACCTTCAACCTGGAAGGTCCCGCGCCCGGCCCGCTGATGTTCGACGGCGTGCGGGTTCGCCAGTGCCTGACCAATCTGGTCTCCAACGCCTTGAAGTTCACGACCCACGGCCGGGTCGAGGTGGCGCTGGCCTGCTATCCGGAGGCCGAGGGGCGGGTGCGCGTGTGTCTGCGGGTTTCCGACACCGGCATCGGCATGAGCGAGGCCACGATCGCCAAGCTGTTCCGGCCGTTCACCCAGGCCGACGCCTCGACCACCCGCAATTTCGGCGGCACGGGCCTGGGCCTGAACATCACCCGCCGCCTGGTCGAGATGATGCGCGGGGAAATCCGCGTCGAGAGCCAGGAGGGGCTCGGGTCGGTCTTCACCATCGAGATGATCGTCGACCCGGCCGAGCCCGCCGATCTGCCGGCCTACGAGGACGAGGCCGGCGACGCGACGCCGGCGTTCGCCGCCCTGCAGGGGCGCCGGGTGCTGGTGGTCGATGATCATCCGGTCAATCGCCGGGTCATCCGCATGTTCCTCGATCCCTTCGCCTGCGAGCTGATCGAGGCCGAGAATGGCCAACAGGCGCTGGACGCCCTGGAGCGCCAGGCCGTCGACCTGGTGCTGATGGACGTCAACATGCCGGTGATGGACGGCCTGGAGGCCACCCGCCGGCTGCGGCGCGACGAGCGCTTCGCGCGCCTGCCGGTCATCGCCCTGACGGCCGACGTGATGTCGGCCCAGATCAAGACCTGCCTGGAAGCGGGCTGCGACGCCCATGTCGCCAAGCCGATCGACCTCCGCAACCTGCTCTCGGTCATGGACCGCTGCATGGCGCGCGGCATGGCCCGCGACGTCGCGGCGGGTCTTGGCGCGATCTAGCGGTACAGCGTCCTGGCCGCCGCCAGCCGCCGGACCGCCTCGTCCAGCGTCGCATCGGCCTTGGCGAAGCACAGGCGGACCACGGTGGTCACCGGATTCTCCGCATAGAAGGCCGAGACGGGAATCGCCGCCACCCCCTGTTCGGCGACGATCCGCTCGCAGAAGGTCACGTCGTCGAGCCCGATCCCCGACGCCGCCAGGTCCACATTGAGGAAATAGCTGCCCTGGCTCTCCAGCACGGCGTAGCCCGCCACCGCCAAGCCCGAGGCGAGGCGGTCGCGGGCGCGGGCGAGGGCGGCGGGCATCTCGTCGAACCAGGCGCGATGGTGCTCCAGCCCCCAGGCGACGGCGGCTTGCAGGTTCGGCGGGGTGGTGAAGGTCAGGAACTGGTGAGCGGCGGCCAGGGCCTTGGCCAGGGGCGGGGCGGCGCACAGGAAGCCGACCTTCCAGCCGGTCATGCCGAACAGCTTGCCGGCCGAGCCGATCTTCACCGTCCGTTCGCGCATGCCGGGGACGCCGATCAAGGGGCGGTGCGCGCGGCCGTCGAAGACCACGGCCTCCCAGACCTCGTCGCACACGGCGATCACGTCATGCCGGACGCAGAACTCGGCCAGCAGCGCCAGGTCCTCGTCGGGCGTCACCACCGCGGCGGGGTTCAGCGGGCTGTTCAGCACCACCAGCCGCGTGCGGTCGGAGAAGGCCGCTTCCAGCATCGCCCGATCGAAGCGCCAGGACGGCGGGCTCAGCCGGACAAGCCTCGGGATTCCGCCGGCCCGGCGGACCAGCGGCAGGTAGGCGTCGTACAGCGGCTGGAACAGCACCACCTCGTCGCCCGGCGCGATCAGCGACAGGAAGGCCGCCGCCAGGGCCTCGGTCGCGCCGGAGGTGACGATGATCTCGCTGTCCGGGTCCAGCGACAGGCCCTGGGTTCGGCCGTAGTGGCCCGCGACCGCGGCGCGCAGTTCGGGCAGGCCGCGCATTGGCGGGTACTGGTTGGAGCCGTCCAGCAGGGCCCGCGCCGCGGCCTCGCGCACCGGCAGGGGGCCCTGATCGTCCGGAAAGCCCTGGCCCAGGTTGATGGCGCCGTGCTGGCGGGCCAGGCCGCTCATCCGTTCGAAGATCGTGGTCGGCAGATTGTCGAAGACGGGGTGGACCATGGGTTCGACGTAGCATTGAAACTCGCCGTTCGCCCGCGCATTCCTACGGCGCAGCTTCTTTGGGAAGCGGGCGAGGGGAGAACAACGACATGCACGGCGTCGGGCTCATCGGAGCCATCATCATCGGGCTGCTGGCCGGTTGGATCGCCGAGAAGGTGATGAACCGCGACCACGGCTTCTGGACCAATCTGGGCGTCGGCCTGGTGGGCTCGCTGCTGGGCGGGTTCCTGGCCGGGATCTTGGGCATCCACTTCTGGGGCTGGATCGGCAGCCTGGTCATCTCGACCCTCGGCGCGATCCTGCTCTTGTGGCTGCTGGGCCAAATGAAGAAGGGCTAGGGGAATAACAAAAAGGGCGCGGCCGAGGCCGCGCCCTTCCGTCTTCGAGGCCGGTTTCCCGACTAGAAGCGATACTTCAGGCCAAAGCCCACCGACCACAGGCTGGCGGCCTGGTCGACCGTCGGCGTGGCCAGGGTCGTCGGCGAGGCCGTCGTGTAGCTGTAGCGGTAGGCCGCGCAGGTCGGGTCGGCCGCGCCGGCCACGGTGCCGTCGGCCTTGGCGCACTGAGCGTTGACCACCACGCCGCCCGAACGGCTGTTGGTGTATTCCTTCACCACGCCCCACTTCTTGTTCAGCAGGTTGCCCAGGTTCTGGATGTCGACCGTGAACTGCAGGCTGTGGCCTTCCAGCATCGGCACCGGGATGTCCTGGGCGTACTGGAAGTCGATGCGGTTGACGCTCGGGTTCTTGCCATAGCCGCGCGGCACGATCTGACCCATCGGCAGATTGAACTGCTTGACCAGGGCCTTCATCTTGTCGACCGAGGCTTGGCTGTCGAAGAAGACCGTCGCGCCGGTGGGGCCGACGAACTTCAGCGGGTTGGCCGCGTCCGGGCTGTTCAGGTTCGGGATATAGGCCAGGGCGTCGTCGCGCGACACGCCGAAGGTCGGGTTACGACCGCCGGCCGGATCCGTCATCAGGAAGGTGATCGGACGACCGTCGCGGCGCTCGCCGAACAGGGTGAAGCGCGACACCCAGCCCGGACGAACTTCCAGCTTGTAGCTGAGGTTCACCTTCAGCGAGTTGCGGATCAGGTTGTTCGACTTGCCCTCGGTGGCGGCGTTCGGATCGAGGCCGAAGCCCTGGTCCGGATAGTAGGCGCCGCTGGTGGTGTTGCCGCCGGCGGTGGTGCCGAATTCCGAGATGCCGCCGTAGCCGTGGCCGTACTGCCAGGTGTAGGCGCCCCAGGCGTCGACGCCGAAGATGTTGCGGTGGGCCGACAGGGCGACCGTCCGCGTCCAGTTCTTGGTCGAGGGGTTGTAGGCCTGGATGTCGCCGAACAGGCCGAGATTGGCCAGGTCCGGGTTGCTGGCGATCGGCAGGCCCAGGGCCGCGCGGTTCGCGTTGACCGCGTTGGCGTCGGCGCCGGGGATGACCAGGCCGTCGTAACGGGCGCGGCCGTCCGGCGTGTACTGCTGGACGCCGTTGATCGTCAGCAGGCGCGCGCGGGCGTCGCGGAAGGCCACGTTCACTTCCGACCAGCTGGCAACGGCGTCGATGCCCCAGTCGATGCCCAGCTGAGTGGTCTTGAACGAGATGTTGGTCTTCCAGTCCGCCGGCATCTTGAAGCCGGGGGCCAGCGAGTTGGTGTAGGCGTTGCGGCGGCTGGCGCTGTCGGCGGTCAGCAGCGACTGAGCAACGGCCGCCGGGTTGGTGATGAACGAGGCCGAGCCCTTGTTGATCGTCAGCAGCGCGTTGCCGACGGCCGGGTCGACCGCCAGGTTGGTGGCGGTGTCGACGAAGCCCGTGGGGTTCCGGCGGATCGCGAAGCTGTTGGTCAGGGCGCCGGTGGTGCCGCCGTAGCTGTTGCCCAGGAACACGTCCGGAAGACCGCCCGAGACGAGGCCGAAGCCGCCCGACAGTTCGAACCAGTCGCCGTTGTACTTGGCCGAGACGCGCGGCATGACGACGTCGATGCCGTCATAGGTGGTCTGGTTGGAATAGCCGTAGCGCTTGACGAAGTTGGGGTTCAGCGTCGGCTTCTTGTCGGCGGCGTAGTGGTCCCAGCGGACGCCGAAATTGACCGTCAGGTTGTCGTTGACGTCCCAGGTGTCCTGGGCCAGCAGCGTGTGGACCTTGTAGTCCAGCACTGCGGCGGCGTCGGTGGCCGTGCCGGTCAGCGAGTTGCCGTACGACAGCTGGTTGGCGATGCCGGCTTGGAAATCGGCGACGCTGTCGAAGTAGTAGACGCCGCGGGCGGCCTGCAGGAAGAGGTTGTAGATCTCCATCCCGCGATACTGGTAGCCGGCCTTGATCTGGTGGTGCTCGATGCCGGTGAAGTTGGCGATGAACGAGCCCGAGGTGTCCTTGGTCTTCAGCACGTTGGCCTGACGGAACTGGTCCGGGCCGAAGGCGATCGACGGCACGCCCGACGAGCACGAGAAGACCGCGCCGACGCTGGTCGGGTCGGTGCAGATCGTGACGTTGGCGAAGCCCTGGCCTTCCGGCGGCAGCTGGCCGCGCTGATAGCCGCGGAACGCGACGCGGGCTTCGGTCGACAGGTTCGGCGTCCAGCGCGAGTTCAGCTGCAGGGCGTAGTTGTCTTCGTTCTCAGGCTGGACGTACCAGTTGGTGTCCAGGCTGATGCTGGTGGTCGAGGGGCTGCGCTTCCAGACCGAGCTGAAGGCGTGGCGATAGGTGGCCGTCAGGCGCTGACCGTCGGCGATGTTGTAGTCGATCTTGACCGACGACTTTTCGTCGAGGATCGGCTTGACCAGGCTGACCGCGCCCGGCTTCAGCAGGCCCGAGGCGGCGTAGCCGCTCCAGTTGGACAGCACCGAGTCGATGTCGGCCTGGGTCGCGCCCGCGCCCGTCGAGACGCCCGGGATCTTGTTGAAGTTCGCGGCGAAACCCGCGCCGGCCGGACCCACGCCGGTGACGTCGAAGCTCTTGAACTTCTCGTACGAGGTCGCGAAGAACAGGCGATCCTTGATGATCGGACCCGAGAGGAAGAAGCCGAAGTTGCTCTCGTGGATCTTGTTCTTGACCTTGCGGTAGCCGCTGACCGGGCCTTGCAGGATGTCGTTGTTCACGAAGCCGACGTTCGGCAGCTCGTTCCCGACCATGCGGGTGGTGCGGTAGTTGTCGAACGCCGTGCCGTGGAACTGATTGCCGCCCGATCGCATGATCAGGTTCAGGGCGCCGCCGGTGAAGTCGCCGTCTTCCACGTCGAACGGCACGGCCTGGATCGACACCTGTTCGAGGGCTTCGAACGAGACCGGGCCGCGGTTGGTCGACAGGCCGCCGGTGTTCAGGCCGTAGCTGTCGGCCGAGCGGACGCCGTCGATGGTGATGCGGTTGGCGCGCGGCGAGGAGCCGGCGATGTAGAGGCCGCCCGACGGGCCGGTGCCGCGCGCGACGAAGTCGAGGTTGGCCAGCGGGTCGCGACGACCGATGTCGCGGATGTCGCGCTTGACCGACACGACGGCGTCGATCTGCTGACGGCCCAGGGTGGTGCGCGAGCCGACATTGGCCAGCTGGCTGGTGGTGGCGGCCTTGGCCGCGGTGATCACGACTTCCGAGACCTCGGCCGCCGGCGCCAGGGCCAGGCGGACGCGCTGGGCGTCGCCGACGTTCAGGAACAGGTCGCCGAGCGCCTGCGGGGCGAAGCCCTGGGCGGTGGCGGTGATCTTGTAGGGGCCGCCCACGCGCAGGCCGCGCACGTCGAAGGCGCCCGCTTCGTTGGTGACGGCGACCTGGTCGGTGCCGCTGGGGACGTGGGTGACGGTGACGGTGGCGCCGACGATCGGCGCGCCCTTGTCGTCAACGGCGACGCCGCGGACGGCGGCGGTGGTCTGCTGGGCATAGGCGGCCGGCGCGAGCGCGAAGGCCAGCGCGCCGAAGGCCGCTCCCGCGGCCAACTTGCGGGCGAAAGACATGGAAACCCCCTGAGGTGAATCGCCCCAGAGAGTCGGGACGACTGCCTCGCCCCCTACTGCGCCAAGTATACAGATTGTTACTTTATTTGTGACGCTTCGATGACAGACTGACGAATGTCGGAAGGCTGTGCTTTTCCGCCACGCGGGGCGCCTGCGTTTTGCCCACCCTAGACGATGACGGCGGCCGGCTTGATCGCCGGCCGCCGTCGATTCCGTCCTAGTCTTCCTTCGAACGCTTCTTGCGGAACGAGGGGTTCAGCACCTGTTTCCGCAGGCGGATGTTCTTCGGCGTCACCTCGACCAGCTCGTCGTCCTCGATATAGGCGATGGCCTGTTCCAGGGTCATGCGGCGCGGCGGGGTCAGGCGGATCGACTCGTCCTTGCCCGAGGCGCGGACGTTGGTCAGCTGCTTGGCCTTCATCGGATTGACGTCCAGGTCGTCCGAGCGGCTGTTCTCGCCGATGATCATGCCCTGGTAGGTCTTCTCGCCGGCCCCGACGAACATCACGCCGCGCTCTTCCAGGTTCCACAGGGCGTAGGCCGCCGTTTCACCGTCCGAGTTCGACACCAGCACGCCCTTGCGCTGCTGGTCGATCGGGCCCTTGTGCGGCTCGTAGTGGCTGAACACGCGGTTCAGCACGCCCGAACCGCGGGTGTCGGTCAGGAACTCGCCTTGGTAGCCGATCAGCGAGCGCGAGGGCGACAGCAACTGGATGCGGGTCTTGCCCGCGCCCGACGGGCCCATGTCCTTCAGCTCGGCCTTACGCGCCGACAGCTTTTCGATGACGATGCCGGTGAACTCGTCGTCGACGTCGATGACGACGTCTTCCATCGGCTCCAGGCGCTCGCCGTTCTCGCCGGTCTGATAGACGACGCGCGGACGGCTGATCGACACCTCGAAGCCTTCGCGGCGCATGTTCTCGATCAGAACGCCTAGCTGCAGTTCGCCGCGACCGGCGACTTCATAGGCATCCTTTTCCGAGGTCTCGGTGACGCGGATGGCCACGTTGCTCTCGGCTTCGCGCAGCAGGCGGTCGCGGATGACGCGCGACTGCACCTTGTCGCCTTCGCGGCCGGCCAGCGGGCTGTCGTTGACCGAGACGGTCATCGAGATGGTCGGCGGGTCGATCGGCTGGGCGGGCAGGGCCTCGGTCACTTCCATGGCGCACAGGGTGTCGGCCACGGTGGCCTTGCTCATGCCGGCGATGGCGACGATGTCGCCGGCCTCGGCGCCCTCGTCGACCGGTTGGCGCTTCAGGCCGCGGAAGGCCAGCACCTTGGTGATGCGGCCGCGCTCGATCTCGTTGCCGTCACGGTCCAGGGCGTGGATGGCCATGCCCGGGATCGCCTTGCCGCTGGCGATGCGGCCGGTCAGCAGGCGGCCCAGGAACGGGTCGCTTTCGATCAGCACGTTCAGCATCTGGAACGGCTTGTCCTTGTTCTCGGCCACCTTGGGCGGCGGCACGTGACGGACGATCAGGTCGAACAGCGGGGCCAGGTCGTCGTTCGGCTGGTTCAGGTCCAGCGTCGCCCAGCCGTTGCGGCCCGAGGCGTAGATGTGCGGGAAGTCCAGCTGCTCGTCCGTGGCGCCGATGGCGGCGAACAGGTCGAAGGTCTCGTTGTGCACGCGGTCCGGATCGGCGTGGGCGCGGTCGACCTTGTTGATGCAGAGGATCGGGCGCAGGCCCATCTTCAGCGCCTTGGTCAGCACGAACTTGGTCTGCGGCATGACGCCTTCCTCGGCGTCGACCAGCAGGACGCAGCCGTCCACCATGCCCAGGATCCGCTCGACCTCGCCGCCGAAGTCGGCGTGGCCGGGGGTGTCGATGATGTTGATGCGGGTCTCGCCCGCCTCGCCGTTCCACAGCACGCTGGTGCACTTGGCCAGGATGGTGATGCCGCGCTCGCGTTCCTGGTCGTTGGAGTCCATCGCCCGTTCGGTCGTGGCTTCGTTGGCGCGGAAGACGCCCGACTGGGCCAGCAGCTGGTCGACGAGGGTGGTCTTGCCATGATCGACGTGCGCGATGATGGCGATATTTCGCATGTTCATGGGAACGGACGGACTTTCGGGAGGATTAGGGATGACGCGGCAAAGCATCAGGCGCGCGGCTTTTACGCGACCGCGTACAATTTATCCACCCCCGACGCTCCGAAACACTTGTCGCGGGAAACCGGTGTCATGCGCAAAGCCTTACGGCGCTTGGCTTTGCGACACTGTCGCGAGGCAGACGGTTTCAAACGCAACAATTTGTGCGGCGCAGCATGCCGCAAAATGAGGCAAATGAGCGTTCGGCGTTTCAGCATTCCTTGCGGCGTAAAGGGTTTCTCTAATCCCCTGTAGATAAATCGACATTAAAGCGCGATTTTTCGCTTGCTCGTTTTTGCGCCGCACCCTATAACCAATCCCGTGAGGCGGCGCTGCCGCTTCTGCCCTTCCTGGGCGTTTCCTCCCTAATGAACTGGCCCGGTGGTTTCACCGGGCTTTTTTTTGGCTTGAGGCGCGCGAACCCGCTCGGACCTCGCCAAACGCCGCCGCCCCTTGACGGCTTGTAACCTATAGGTGATATGTCACCCATGGGTTACAGGAGGGCTGTGGCATGAATGGACCGGATCGAGATCGCGCGGCGCGCGCGCGGAGCGTGGCGCTCGTGGTCGTTGGACTCGGCGTGGCGATCGCCGCGGCTGGCGCGGTCGTGGCCCTGAAACGTCCCCAGGGCTGGTCTTTCGAAACCGGCTTCGCGGTCGGATTGGGCGCCGCCCTGGCGATCGGCGGCGCGATCAAATTCAAGCGCTCGCCGCTATCCGAAACGCCGGCCGCCGGTCGGCTGGACACGCTGCAGCGGCAGCGCAGCCGCCAGCTCGTGGTTCTGCCGGCCCTGATGCTAATGCTCCTGGGCCAGGCTATCGGCGGCCTGCACGCCCTGGCGACCGGCGAGGCCCGGATGGTCAGCTACATCCAGATTCTCATGCCGGTGCTGTATGGCTGGTTGATCCCGGCGATCGTCATGGGCTGGGATGGGCAGTCGCGGCGCCATCGCCGCTATCTGGACGACGAGTTCACCCGCGCCCTGCGCAGCCAAGCGCTGACGGCGGCCTTCCTCTGCCTGATGGCCGGCACGACGGCGGCCCTGGGGCTGGGGCTCTGGCGCCCGATCTTCGGCGTGGTCGCCCTGCCCCTGGTGCTGGCCATCAGCGGCGCCGTGGCGGGACTTCGCTTCGCCTGGCTTGAGCGCGAGGCCGAGCGTGGGTGACGCCCGCCTCGGCTCTCGGCTGAAGGAGGCGCGGATCAGCGCCGGCTTGACCCAGCAGGGCCTGGCCGACAAGGCCGGCGTCTCGCGCAAGACCATCAACACAGTCGAGAACGGCGTCTTCACGCCCTCGACCCTGCTGGCCCTGGAGCTGGCGCGAGCGCTCGGCGTGACGGTCGAGGATCTCTTCTTCCTGCGCGATTAGGTCCCGCGATTGGCGCGGGGCTAGCGCAGTTCGGCGAGGTCCAGCGACGCAAGCGCGCGGGTCAGGATCTCGGCGTCGCGGCTAAGCCGCGCCAGGCCCTCGGTCGGCTCGCGCGTGGTCTCGTCCATATAGAGCGCGCGGTTGATCTCGATCTGCAGGGCGTGGGTGCGCTTGGCCGGGCGGCCGTAGTGCTCGGTGGTGTAGCCGCCGGCATAGGGCGCGTTGCGGGCGACGCGATAGCCCATCGCCTCCAGCTCGCGCTCGACGAGGCCCGTCAGCTTCGGCGAGCAGGCCGCGCCGAACCGGTCGCCCAGCACGATGTCGCACGGCCCGCCGCCCCGGGCGCGCTGGCCGCTGGCCGCCGCCGCCGGCATCGAGTGCCAGTCGATCAGGATCGCCGCGCCGTGCGCCGCCCGCGCCGCCGCCAGCTGCCGGTCCAGCGCGGCGTGATAGGGGCCGTGGGCCAGGTCGACCCGACGCCTGGCTTCGTCGAAGGTCAGCTTGCGCGCATAGATCGGCCGGCCCTCGCCGGCGAGCCGCGGAATGGCGCCCAGGCCCGCCGCCACCCGCGCCGTCCGGCCTTGGGCGTAGTCGGGCAGCTCGTCCTCGAACATCGAGGGATCCAGCTCCCAGGCCTCGCGGTTGAGGTCGATATAGGCGCGGGCGAAGCGGGCGCGGATCACCGCCGCGCCCAGGACCGGCGCGCCGCCGATGATCCGGTCGACGAAGGCGTCCTCGGACGCCCGCAGCGTCTCGACCGGCAGCCGCGCGGCGGCGATCATGTCCTCGGGATAGACGGCGCCCGAATGGGGCGAGGCGAAGACCAGGGCCGTGGGCGGCGGCGCGCCCGCCGGCGCGGCGCGCAGCACCTCGAACGCCGGTCCGCCGAAGGTCTCCAGCGGCGCGGTCGCGAGCTCGTCGTTCGCCATCGGCCGCCAAGCGCTCATGCCCCATCATCGAAGCCCGACGCGGCGCGGTCAAACGCCAATCGATCCACAGACCGCGACGTTTAGGTTCATCCCCGATTTACGCTCGCCGCGATAAGGTGGACGCTCTATCGACGACTGACCCTGGAACGTGACCTCATGGCCCGCATCCTCCTCGCCGAAGACGACGATTCCCTGCGCGGCTTCCTGGCCCGCGCGCTGGAGCGCGCCGGCTTCGAAGTTCAGGCCTGCGCCGACGGCGAGGAAGCCGTTCAGCACCTCGAGCATCCCTGGGACCTGTTGCTGACCGACATCGTCATGCCGGGCATGGACGGCATCGAGGTGGCGCGTCAGGCCGCCGCCCGCGACCCGTCCCTGCGCATCATGTTCATCACCGGCTTCGCCGCCGTCGCCCTGTCGGCCCAGGATCGCGCGCCGGCCGGCGCCAAGGTTCTGTCCAAGCCGGTCCACCTGCGCGATCTGGTCGCCGAGGTGGAAAAGATGATGGCCGCCTAGGGCCGTCAAAAAGTTTCGAGAGGCGGCTTGCGCGCCAGCCGAGCCGCCGCTATACCCCCACACCTTCCCGGCCGGGACGCCTCCCAGAGAGGTCGCCCCGGATCGCTTCGGCGGACGCGTAGCTCAGCGGGAGAGCACTACGTTGACATCGTAGGGGTCACAGGTTCAATCCCTGTCGCGTCCACCATCCTTCCTCTTCCTATGAATTAACCTGGCTCGGACGCGGACACGTTTATCTGCTCGGCGGGCTCGTTCCGAAACGGCGCCCCTTGTCGTCTCCTTCCCCCTGAAGCCGCCATCACGTCGCCCGCCAGCCCGGGCCGTGAGGAGCGCGCTGGAATGTGTCAGCGGTTTCGGGTTACAACGCTTCCCCGCGTGCGTTTTGATGCATTAAATTACATCAAAGTGGGCTTTCGATATTAAATCAAATATCGAACTTGGAGGTTCGCGAGCTGAGTGATATATTATTTTATATGATATAATCTGTATGATATAAAAAGGTGCATCAAGTTGGAAAGCCGGACGCGCGCGCTCACGGACGCCCTGCGCGAGGCGCGCGGCCGTAAGGGATGGTCCCAGCGCGATGTGAGTGAACGGATGAAGCTGACCCAGGCTCAGCTGTCCCGCATCGAAAGCGGCGCTTCCGACGTGCGGCTGGCCACGTTCGTCGAACTCGCCCGCATTCTGGATCTCGAGCCGGTCCTGGTTCCGCGCTCGGCGCTCGCGGGCGTCGGCGCCGTTCTCCGGGAGCTCGAGGCGGGTCAAGACGCGCGCATGGTTCGCGGCGCGGCCAATGAGCTCATGCGGATCGCCAAGAGCCTCCGCGTTCGTTATCCGAGCGAACCTCTACCCGACCGGCTCGAAGCGCTCGCGGGCGATCTGCATCCGATCGAGTCGCTGTTCCAGCCGTCCGCCGCGCGGGCCGAGCTGAAGGATATCGTCGAGGACCTGCGTCGACGGGCGGACGAGCCGGCGAGGAATCTCGACGGCCTCCGCCGCGGCGTCGACCGGCTCGCGTCGTTGCGCAATCGACTGGTGCACGATCGGAACCCCGCGGAGCGGCCAGCCTACACGCTGGACGACGAGGTCTAGGCGATGGTCGACATCCTTCAGGTCTGGATCGGTGAGCGCAAGGTTGGCGCGATCACCGGCCTGGGCGGCGATCGCTCGATCTTCACGTTCGACGACGACTACGCCGAAGACCCCCGGCGGCCCACGCTGAGCCTGGCGTTCAAGAGCGAGACGGGCGGCCTTCTTCGCGATCACGGCGCCACTCAGACACGGCTCTTGCCCTACTTCTCCAACCTCCTTCCGGAGGGCCGCCTGCGCGACTACTTGGCCGAACGCGCCGGCGTGAAGTCCAGTCGCGAGTTCTTCCTTCTCTGGGCGCTTGGCGCGGACCTTCCCGGGGCGACGCGTATCGTCTCGCAAGACGGCGGCGGGCCTCCCGTCGGCGTCGGCGGATCCGTCGACGCCCCGCTCGCCGCGCGCGCGGATCGCGCGCTGCGCTTCTCGCTCGCCGGCGTGCAGTTGAAGTTTTCCGCCCTGGCCGGTTCGCCGAGGGGGCTAACGATTCCGGTTCATGGCGATGGCGGGGACTGGATCGTCAAGCTGCCCTCGGCCCAATACGCCGGAGTGTCCGAGAACGAGTACGCGATGATGTCGCTGGCGCGGGCGATCGGCATCGAGACGCCGGACATCCGGCTGCTCGGTCTTGAAGACATCGATGGCCTGCCCGCCGACATCGGCCGGCTTGAGGGGAGGGTGTTCGCCGCTCGGCGCTTTGATCGTCTCGCCACCGGCGAACGCGTGCAGATGGAGGATTTCGCTCAGGTCTTCGGCCTGTATCCCGAGGAGAAGTACGAGCGCGCGTCGTACCGGGGCATCGCCCGGGTGATCTGGCGGGAGACGGGCGAGCAGGGCCTGATGGAGTTCGTCAGGCGGTTGGTGTTCAGCGCCCTGATCGGCAACGCGGACATGCATCTGAAGAACTGGTCCCTTCTCTATCGAGACGGGATCAACGCGACCTTGGCGCCGGCCTACGACTTCGTGGCGACCCAGGCCTATATCCCCGACGACAAGGCCGCTCTGAAGGTGTCGCGCAGCAAGCGTTGGTCGGATCTTGGCCGGGAAGAGCTGATCGTCATGTCGCGCGGAGCGGGGCTGCCGGAGACCCTGGTGCTGAGCACCGCCGCCGACACGGTCGCGGCGTTCCGCGAGGTCTGGAGCCGGGAGCGAAGCGGCCTTCCCGTCGACGCGGCGGTGAAGTCGGTCGTCGAGACCCAGCTGGAAAGCGTGCCCCTGGCTCAGGCCTGACCTCTAAACGTTTGAAAGCGAGCCTGTCTGTTTCGAATGATCCCATTCGAAACAGACAGGCTCTAGCCGCACGGCTCGGTTTCGCCGGTCGCGAGGTCCACCCGGAAGCACTGCTCGCGGCCCGTGGCGGTGTCGCGGACGATCAGCGCCAGGGCGCCGTCGTCGTCGGCGTCGAAGGCGAAGTCTTCGACATAGGCGGCGGCCGCGGGCTCGGGGCTGGGTTCGTCGACCGGGCGGGCGTGGTGGCCGTGCAGGTGAAGGGCGCGAACGGTGTAGGGCATGCGGGGTCTCTTCGAAGCCTCTCGTCGTCGAGAACGCGCCGCGCCGCCTTTGGATTCCCGGACCGCCTCAGGTCAGATTGTACTCCGGCTTGGCGTAGACCCCGATCAGGTCGACGCCGAACACGTTGTGGGTGACCTGATCGGCGAACAGGGCGTCGGCCGACTTGGCGTAGACGCCGATATCGGCCTTCTCGGCCTCGGCGAGCAGCCAGCCGACCATGGCGGCCTTGGTGCCCAGACCCCCGACGCCGTCGCCGCCATAGCCGGCGAGATAGTCGGCCCGCGAGTCGATCAGGGCGTGGACCTTGTCGTCGGTCGGCGTGAGGCCGAAGATCGTCGCATAGGCCTTTCGCGTGGCCTCGAACAGCGACAGCGAGCCATAGTTGGCGGCGAAGCTGGCGGCGCCTTCGCCCAGCTTGCCCAGATTGACCGCGAAGTTGATGTAGCGGTTCTCGTAATTGAACGACTGGTAGTAGGCGCTGTTGAGGTTGTTCGGATTGGCCCCGCTCGGCGCGACCAGATAGTCCATGCCGGCCGCCGTGGGCGTCTTGCCGGTGAAGAACTGATAGGTCAGGGCGGCCACCGCGCTGGTCGAGATCGCCGCCTTGGTCACCTGGGTGATCGCGTCGGCATAGCTGCCGCCGGCGGCCATGGCGGCGGCTAGGCTCTTGGTCAGGGCGTCGCCGGCGACGCTGAACGGCGCCAGGCGCAGCACGTTGGTCATCGCGGACGCCACGCGGCTGTCGACCATGGCCACGGTGCGGTCGGAGAAGGCCAGCGCCTCGATATTGACGAGCGTGTCGGTCCCGTCGGTTCCGATATTGTCCTTGATCGTCCAGCCGCCATTGGCGTTGGGGGTCAGGGCGTACCCGGCGAACTTGCCGGCGTAGACGGCGGTGTCGACGCCGGCGCCGCCGTCGATCGTGTCGTTGCCCGCGCCGCCGGTGATGCGATTGTCGACGGCGTTGCCGTTGATCACGTCGGCCGCCGAGCCGCCGATGGCGTTCTCGATGGTGGCCCCGATGGCGATGGTGACGTTGCCGGTCAGGCCGCCGACGCTGGAGAAATAGCCCGAGCGCAGGTCGATGGTCTGGGCGACCTTATAGCCCGAGAAGTCGAAGGTGTCGGTCCCGCCGGCGTCCCAGACGGCGAAGACCAACCTCGTCGAGGACGACGTCGCCGAGAACCAGTCGCGATCGGCGGTGGAATTGAAGCCGTAGACCGTGTCGCCGGTCCGCGTCGTCATGTTCGGCCCGTAGGCCAGCTGGGCCGCGGCGATGTCGTCCAGCAGCGGCGACGAGGCGTAGGCCCCGTTGAAGGCGCCGCCGGTGTTCGACTCGCTGAAATAGGACATCACCGTGTACTGGCGGCTGTCCTCGTAATAGCTGGCGTCGGTCGCGTAGGTGATCGTCTTGTCGGCGCTGGCGTTGTAGTCGGACGGGTGCGCCAGGCCGATCGCGTGGCCCAGCTCATGCACCAGCACCATGCCGCCATAGTTGGAGCCGGTGGGGTTGGCGTTGTAGCTCAGGGTCGCGTTGATCCAGACGTCGCCCGACCTGTTGTTGGGCGCGTAGTTGCCCGGATAGAAGCCGAACCCCGCCGAGCCGCTTTCGCCCGTGGCGTAGTTGGCGAACAGGATGGCGGCGTTGTTGCTGTAGGCGGCCGGGTCGGTCGTTCCCGAGCCGACGCGCACGAACACGATGTTGGCCACGTCGGCCCAGGCCTGCAGCGCCTTTTCGGCCTGGACGATCTGCGCGGCGGTGAACTGGGAGAAGCCGCCGGTGTCGCTGGGCATGGTCTGAGGCGCGGTCGCGCGGTAGGCGTAGGTCACCGTGGCGGGCGTGTTCAGCGCCGCGGACCAGCCGGGCTCGCCGCGCAGCAGCTGCGAGGCGGCGCCCGCGACCGTCAGGCTGTTCTTGCCGGCCACCGTCCCGACGCGGCTGTCGGCGTCGACGAAGGCGTTCGGCTGGTCGCCGCCGGTCACGGCTTGCGGCTCGGGGCCGGGCTGGGGGAAAGGTTCAACGCTCACGGCCATACTCCAATCGCCCCTGGTCGGAACTATGGATAGTCCGAGATTCTTCCGCAATCTTAGCTATTTGCGACAAGTTCGCGCACCGCTCCAGGCCACCGCAGCTTCGCCGCATCATGGCGACCACGCCACAATTTTCGTAGTTGGCCGCGATTTGTGGCTTATCGGCAACACCTGAATCCGACTTCAGCGCGTTTGTCGTGCTGGGTCCCGGGGACGTGTCGGGCCCGCGACATACATTGAAAAGGGTTTTGACATGAAGATGCGGTTGCTGGTCGGCGTCGCGGCGGTAGCGCTCGGCGCCGCCTCGGGCGCCTTGGCCCAAAGCGCTACGAGTGGCTGGTACCTCGGGGCTGACGCTGGCTATCATCAGCCGGACGACGTCAAGGCGACCTCCACCAACAATTATCAGTGGAACTTCGGCAGCGACCACGATTGGACCGCTTTCGGACGCATGGGCTACAAGTTCAGCCCGAACTGGCGCGTCGAGGCCGAGTTCGGCTATCGCCCCAGCGACATCAAGAGCGTTCGCGGCGCGGGCCTGGTCGGCGTGAACGGCACGGGCACGGGCCAGCCGGTCGGCCTCTGCACCGCCGGCGTCGGCCGCACGTCGGCAGCGGCGACCTGCGGCGAGCCGCAAGGCGAGTTCAAGGCCTCGACCCTGATGGCCAATGTCATCTACGACATGGCTCCGAACTCCAGCATCAGCCCGTTCATCGGCGTCGGCGTCGGCACCGCCTGGGTGCACAACAAGGTCTATGGCCAGCTGTCGGGCGTTCCGGCCGGCGCGGCCATCTACCAGAACACCAGCTTCGACGACGTCGACCAGGCGTTCGCGATGCAGGGCTTGGTCGGCGTGGCGTGGAACTTCGCCAACAACTGGTCGATGGACCTGACGGGCCGCTATCTGCGCACCACCAAGCTGGACTGGGGTTCGGTGACCCAGAACGCCGGTCCCGCCGGCGGCTCGATCACCGACGTCGGCACGTTCTCGGGCCGCTACAAGGACACCTCGGTGACCCTGGGTCTGCGCTACACCTTCGGTTCGGCCCCGCCGCCGCCCCCGCCGCCTCCGCCGCCCCCG
>NZ_CAMQSF010000045.1 GCF_947036865.1 uncultured Caulobacter sp.
TGTCGACGCGGCTAATGGCGGTGGCGGTGGCGGAGGAGGCGGCGGCGGAGTAGCCGGAGGGGGTGGCGCTGGAGGTGGCCGCGGCGGGGGCGGCGGGGGCGGCGGAGCCGCGAACGAGTAGCGGAGACCCACGGTCACCGACTGGTCGCGATACTGGCCGGTCCACGAACCCGGCTGCAGCAGGCCAGAACCCGACGACTGGAACGTGTGGTCGGTGCCGGTGATGTAGCGGTAGGTGAAGTCGATCTTCAGCTTTTCGGTGGCCTTGATCGACGCGCCGGCGATGGCTTGCCAGGCGACGGCCATGTCGTTGTCGTCGACGCTGAGGTTCTGGATGGCGCTGTTGGTCGCGGTGACCGCGCCCACGCCGCTGAACTGACCCAGGGCCTTGACGTTCAGGCGATTGATGCCGACGCCAGCGCCCAGGTACGGGTTCAGCCAGGAATCCGGGGCGAAGTCGTACAGAACGTTCGCCATCAGGGTCCAGCTGTCGATCGAACCGTCCGGCGAACCGCAGACGGCCGCGGTGGACGAGCGGGTCACGCCCGGGGTGCAGAGCGCGACGGGCTGAGCGCGAACGGCGTTGCCGTGGGCGCCTTGCAGATCGCCGGGGCGATAGCCGCCCTCGACTTCAGCGCGCCAGTGCGGGGTGAATTGGTAGCCAAGACGCACGAAGCCGGTCCAGTCGTTCTTCGACTTCCAGGCCCAGTGATAGGTGGCGCCGTCCGGCGCGTTGCCGTCCGACTCGGTCTTCAGGCTTTGCGGCCAGTGATAGCCAAGATCGACCGCGCCGTACCAGCCGGTCTCTTGGGCCGAAACGCCCGACGCGGCGAACACCGCGGCCAGAGCAGCTCCCGCCAGGAGGTTGAGTTTCATCGTTGAAGAGCCCTCTATTGCCCTGCCCAGGCCGGTTACCGACCGAGCATCGTTATACCAAGGCGAACGCCACGGGAAAGTGTCAGCAAAGACACACTCGTCAGGTTTCGCCCCCTGCCCTTTGCTCAGGAAAACAAAACAAGACCGCCCCTCAGAATCGACTTCCGAGCGTGCCCGCCGACATCCACGGAAGATAAGCGTCAGCTCCGCTGGGTTCGCACGTGAACCGTTCGCGCGCAAGAGCTTGACCCAGGAAATGGTCAAGCATTCGAAGGGCGTCGGCGAAAATCCACGCCTTTTCGCTTGGCGCGCGAGGTGTTTGGTCGGCGCCCCGCGCGATCGTCCTAGTCCAGAGTCGTCCGGTAACGGGCCATGGCCAGACCCGCGATCGCGATCACGAACAGACCCAGCGCCGCTAGACTTGGCCAGAGCTGCGCCGTGTCCAGACCCTTCAGCAGCGCGCCGCGCACCACCCTCAGGAAGTGCGTGACCGGTATCACCGAGCCCAGGACCTGAGCCCAGGCGGGCATGCCCCTGAACGGGAACATGAACCCCGAGAGCAGGATCGACGGCATCATGTAGAAGAACGACATCTGCATGGCCTGCAGCTGGGTCCTGGCCACGGTCGAGATCAGAAAGCCCAAGGCCAGGGAGCCGACGATGAAGAGCAGAACGCCGAGCGCCAGCGCCAGCCAGCCTCCGGCCATCGGCACCGCGAACAGCGCCTTGGCCAGCACCAGGATCACCACCGTCTGAACGAGACCGACCGCCACATAGGGCGCCAGCTTGCCGATCATCACCTCGATCGGCCGAGCCGGCGTGGCCAGCAGGCTTTCCATCGTCCCGCGCTCATATTCCCGCGTCACGCCCAGGGCGGTCATCATCACCAGGGTCATCGACAGGATCACGCCCAGCAGGCCGGGCACGATGTTGTAGGCGGTGATGGCCTCGGGATTGTAGCGGCGATGGATCACCACCTCGAACGGATCGGAAGCGCCGGCCCGGGCGGCGACGGGACCGACCAAGTCGCGCGACAGCGCCACGCGCGGGAGACTGGCCAGGGCCGAGATCGCCCCGCCGGTGGCGGCGGGGTCCGAGGCGTCGGCCTCGACGAGGATCTGGGCCTGGTCGCCGCGCACGACGCGCCGCGTGAAGTCGGCCGGGATGGTCAGCGCGAACTGGACCTCGCCGCGCGCCACCGCCTCGTCCAGCTCCCGGGGCGAGGCCGCGGTGCGGACGATCTTGAAATAGCCGCTGTTGACCAGCGCCGCGAGCGTCGAGCGCGCCATCGGACCCTGGTCCTGGGCCAGCACCGCGGTCGGCAGATCGCGCGGGTCGTTGTTGATCGCATAGCCGAACAGCAGCAGCTGGCCGATCGGCAGGATCAGGATCATGGCGTAGGTCAGCCGATCGCGGGTCAGCTGGATGAACTCCTTGATCAGCACGGCCAGGATCCGCGCGCCCGACAGCCCCCTCATTGGAAATTGTCCGAGGACTGGCCCATCAACCGGATGAAGACGTCCTCCAGCGTCGGCTGCACTTCGGTCCAGCGCAGCGTCGGCTGGCGATACGGCGCGATGGCCGCCTCCAGGGCCGCGCGATCGACGCCGCTGACATGCAGGGCGGCCCCGAACGGCGCGGCCATGATCACGCCGGGCCGGCCGGCCAGCGCGCCCGCCAGGCGGTCGGCGCCGGTCCCGTCGGCGGTCTGGCCCTCGGCGCGGAAGGTGATCAGGCCGCTCTGGGCGATCACCGCCTCGGCCGTGCCCCGCGCCATCAGCCGGCCGTAGGCGATGTAGGCGATGTCGTGACAGCGCTCGGCCTCGTCCATGTAGTGGGTCGAGACCATCACGGTCAGGCCCTCGGCGGACAGGGCGTGAATCTCGTCCCAGAACTCGCGCCGCGCCTTGGGATCGACGCCGGCGGTCGGCTCGTCGAGCAGCAGCAGCTTGGGCGCGTGCAGCACGCTGGCGGCCAGGGCCAGCCGCTGCTTCCAGCCGCCCGACAGGCTGCCGGCCAGCTGCTTCCTGCGCGCGGTCAGGCCCAGACGCTCCAGGCTCTCGCGCACCCGCTGGCGGCGGCGGTCCAGCTCATGAACCCGCGCCACGAAGTCGAGATTCTCCTCGATCGACAGGTCCTCGTAGAGCGAGAACTTCTGAGTCATGTAGCCGGTCTGGCGCTTGACCGCCTCGGCGTCGCGGCGAAAGTCGAGGCCCAGCACCGCGCCCTCGCCGCTGTCGGGGGTCAGGAGGCCGCAGAGCATGCGCAAGGTGGTGGTCTTGCCCGAGCCGTTGGGGCCGAGAAAGCCGGTGATCCGGCCCCTTTCCACCTGGATCGAGACGTCCTGAACCACATGGCGGGGACCGAACGACTTGTTCAGCCCCCGGACGTCGACCGCCAGGGCGCTCACCGCCCCGCCTCCAGCGGGACGATGTCGACGGGCTGGCCCGGAGCGAGCTTGGCGCTGGCGGTCGGCTCGGGGCGGGCCTCGACCAGGAACACCAGCCGCTGGCGCGCCTCGCGGCTGTAGATCACCGGCGGGGTGAATTCCGACCGGGGACTGACATAGTTGATCCGGGCCGAACGCTCGGCCCCGCAGCCGTCGCACGAGAAGCGGATGGCCTGGCCGACCCGATATCGCGCGACCTCGGCCTCGGGGACGAAGAACCGCAGCCGGACGCGGTCGTCGGCCAGCAGCGCCACGACCGGCTGGTTGGCGGCGACCCACTCGCCGGCCTGGTAGAATACGTCCTGCACCCGGGCGTCGGCGGGCGCGCGCGGACTGATCTGGTCCAGCCGGCTTTGCGCGGCGGCCAGGGCCTCGCGGGCCGAGGCGACCGCCGCCTGGGCGGCCCCGACCGCGTCCGGTCGCGCGCCCAGGGCGCCGACCGACCGCCGTCGCGCGACGGTGAGCGCGTCGGCGCGGGCGGTGTCCAGCGCCGCCTTGGCCTGATCCAGTCGCGCCGGAGCGTAGATGCCCTTGGCCACCAGCGGCGCGATGCGATCGTAGTCGGCCTTGGCCTGACGCGCCTGGGCCTCGGCGGCGTTGCGCTCGGCGTCATAGACCGCCAGCTCCTGCGGGCGCTGGCCCTTCCGCGCGTCGCGCAGCTGGGCTTCGGCGAGGGCGACTTGCGCCTGGGCTTGATCGCGGGCGGCGGTCAGCTGGGCGGCGTCCAGGGCGAACAGCGGCTGGCCCGCCTTGACCCGGTCGCCGCGACCGACGGCCAGGGTCGAGACCGGCCCCGCGCTCGACGCCGCGACATAGAGGGTCTCGCCCTCGACATAGCCCGACAGCCGATGCGGCCGACGGGCGTCGGGGCCGAGCAGCCGCCAGCCCAGAAAGCCGACAAGACCCACCGCCACCACGACGATGACGATACGAACGGCCGGTTTCATGACAGGGGCTCCGTCGGCGGCGCCAGGCCCGCCAGGATGATTTCGCGGTGCTGGGCGATGAGGGCCGGCAGGTCGATCGTCGGAGCCCCGACCGGCGCGAAGGTCTCGCGCCAGATCACGCCCATCAGGATCGGCCCCATGACGCTGAAAGCCTGCAGGCGCGGATCGCCCGGCCGGACCTCGCCCCGCGCCTGCGCCGCGGCCAGGGCCTGGGTCAGCGCGCCCAGCGCCCGACTGACGACCTCGTCGTGCCAGACGCGCGCGAGCTCCGGGAAGTTGCGCGACTCGCCGACCACCAGCTTGGCCACCGCGCCCATCCTCGAGGTCTCGATCACCTGACCGATCCGCGCGAAGGCCATCCGCAACAGATCGGGAAAGGGGACGGCGGCCTGCGCCAGCATGGCCTCGACGAAATCCAGATTGGGGACGACCGCCTCGCGCACCACGGCGCGGAAGATGTCCTCCTTGGTCTCGAAATAGAGATAGAGCGCCCCCTTCGAGATGCCGGCCTTGGCGGCGATCTCGTCCAGCTTCGCGGCCGCGAAGCCTTTCTCGGCGAACACCTCCAGCGCCGCCTGGACGATCTCGCCCGGCCTCGCCTCGCTGCGTCGCCGCCACTTGGGCGCGCCCCCTTCCATGTCGCTCACCAAAAATAACTGACTAGTCAGTTATAAACCAGGACCACGGGATGACAAGCCGGCGCGGAAGCTTCTCAGCCCTCGGCCGTCACCAGCCAGCAGGCCGCGTCCAGGCTCGCCGCGCCATTTTCGACGTAAGGCGCCAGGGCCTCGGCCACGGCCGCGTGGACCTTGGCCCGCCGCGCCTCGTCGACGCCCGCCAGGGCCGGGTTCAGCGGGCCGACCCGCACGCTCAGCGTCATCAGGTCCTCGAAGGTCCCGGGCATGGCGGTGTCGAGCGGCGCGATCTCGATCTTCCGCCAGCCCGCCTCGGCCAGGATCCGCCGCACGCGGTCGGGGTCGGCGAAGCCGAAGCGACCCGGCGCGTCATTCTCGTACTTGAGCGGCGTCGACAGGAACGGCGCTGCCGCCGCCAGCGGGATCAGGGACAGCGGATTGTCCTCGGGCTTCCGCCAGCAGGCGAAGGCCAGGCGACCGCCGGGCCTCACCGCGCGCCGGAGATTGGCGAAGGCCGCGACCGGATCGGGAAAGAACATCACGCCGAACCGCGAGACGATCGCGTCGAACGGCGTGGCGAAGGTCGCGGTCTGGGCGTCGGCCAATTCGAAGGCGACGCCCTCCAGGCCGTCCTCGCCCGCCCGCCGCCGGGCCAGCTCGACCAGGGCCGGAGAGATGTCGACGCCGATCGCGCGCCCCTCCGGTCCGGTGCGCCAGGCCGCGGCGAAGGTCGTGGCGCCCGAGCCGCAGCCGACGTCCAGCACTGCCTGGCCCGCGCGAAGGTCGGCGGCCTCGACCACCGCCCGCGCCACCGGCGCGTAGATCCGGTCCAGCAGGGCCTGCTGCTCGACCCAGACCCGCCCGGCGCGGTCCCAGTAAGCGGCCATGTCCGTCATCGTCACGTCTCCCATTGGTTGCCCCTTAAAGGGGATGGACAGCTTGGCCGCGAGCGCCAATCCTCTAGAGGTTGAGTCGGCATCCGCTCGGCCCGGTGAGCGTCCTTATGAAGTCCATACTTAAGAGCGCGGCGAGCCTTCTGCCTCCCGCCGTGCGCCGCGCGGCGTCGGGCGCGGTCCTGGACCTCGCGAGCCTGCCCGAGCGCCTGCGCGATCCGGACCGCCGCGACGAGCCCTGGCAGACCCTACATAATGTCGGCGGTGGCGATTTCGCCGCGGCGGGCCGGCACAATCTCGACCTGTTGACCCGCTATGCCGGCCTGACGCCGAGCAGCCGCGTTCTCGATATCGGCTGCGGCGCGGGACGGATGGCCGCGCCGCTCGTCTATGTGTTGGGGGCCAACGGCGGCTATGTCGGCTTCGACGTCTCGCGCGCGGCGATCCGCGCCTGCCGCCAGCGCCTGGGCCGCGCGCGTCCGGACTTCCGCTTCGTGCACGCCGACGTCCGGAACCGGGAGTATCGCGCCTCGGGCGCCGTCGCCGAGACCGCGTTCGTGTTTCCGACGGCGGACGGCGAGATCGACATCGCCATGGCCACCTCGGTGTTCAGCCACATGCGACTGGACTCGATCGCGCACTATCTCCGCGAAGCCGCCCGGTCGCTGAAGCCCGGCGGCCGCTTCCTGTTCACCGCCTTCGCCCTGACCGAGGAGCGGGTGGCCCGGATCGAGGCGGGTCGGTCGCCGATGCGGTTCAAGCCCTGGAAGGACGGGGCCTGGGTCGTGGACCCCCGCTCGCCCGAACGCGCCATCGCTCATCCGCTCTCGGCGTTAAAGGCGGCGACGGCGGCGGCGGGTCTCGATCTGCCCAACGGGGTCGCCTTCGGCTGCTGGCTGCCGCCCAGCGCCTATTCCGGCGGCCAGGATCTGTTCATCGCCGTCAAGCCTCCCGCAGGCTCGCGTCCCTGAGCCGCCGCCGGCGCCCGCCCAGGGCGTCCGGCCGGTTCAGCGCCTTGCGGTATTCGTCTCGGCGCTCGTGGACCGAGGCGATGACGAGGCCCATCGGCACGCCGATATCGACCAGCACCGCCTCGGACAGCTGCAGGCTGGCCTCGATGGTCTCGGGCACGGCGTCGGTGGCGCCCAGTTCGTAGAGCCGCGCGGCGTGGCGGGCGTCGCGGGCGCGGACGACGATCGGCACGTCCGGCCGCGCCCCGCGCGCGGCGGCGACCACCGCCTCGGCCGCCTCGGGCGAGTCCATGGTCACGACCACCGCCTTGGCCGAGGCCAGGCCGCAGCGCTCCAGCAGCTCCAGCCGCGAGGCGTCGCCATAGTAGATGCGCCCGCCATCGCGCCGGCCCTGCTCGACCAGGCGGGCGTCGCGCTCGACCGACAGCCAGGGCAGGTCGTGCCGCCGCAGCATGTCCGCGACCAGCTTGCCGACCCGGCCATAGCCGACGACCAGCACCTGGCCGGCCGTTTCGGCGGCGTCGACGGCGCCCGCCGGCGCTTCGGCCACCGGCGCCGCCTTCTTGCGCGCCAGTCTTCCGCCCAGGCCGGTCAGGGCCGGGATCAGGAACATGGTCAGGGTCGCGCCGACCAGCACCGCCTGCCCCACCGGTCGAGGCACGACGCCGGCGCCCATGGCGTTGTCGAGAATGACGAAGGCGAACTCGCCGCCCGCCGCCAGGGTGAGGGCGCTCTCGATCGCCGGCCTGGCGCCCAGGCCCAGCATCCGTCCCGCGCCGAACACGATCAGGCCCTTGGCGGCCAGCAGGCCGAGCGCCGAGCCCAGCACCATCAGCGGCTGGGCGATCAGCAGGGACAGGTCCAGGCGAATGCCCAGCGAGACGAAGAACAGGCTGAGCAGCAGGCCCTTGAACGGCTCGATCTTGACCTCGACCTCGTGGCGATACTCGGTCTCGGCCAGCAGCACGCCCGCCACGAAGGCCCCGAGGCCCATGGACAGGCCCGACAGCGCCGCGACCAGGCCCGCGCCCAGGATCACCAGCAGGCAGGCGGCCATGAACATCTCTTCGCTCTTGGCCTTGGCCACCGACTTCATCATCGGCCGCAGGGCCAGGCGTCCGAACAGGACGATCACCGCCAGGCCGATCACCGCCGGGCCCAGGGCCACCAGATCGCCCAGCTTGAACGACCCGTCGCCGCGTCCCAGGATCGCCAGGGTGATCAGGATCGGCGCCACGGCCAGGTCCTGGAACAGCAGCACGGCGAAGGTGGCGCGCCCGCCCTCGGCGTGCAGGCGCTTGGTCTCGGCCATCACCGGCACGGCGATGGCGGTCGACGACAGGGCCAGGGCCGCGCCGATGGCCAGGGCCGCCACCGGCGGCTGGCCCAGCAGCATGGCCGCCACGCCGATGACCAGCGAGCTGCCGACCACCTGAATCGCGCCCAGGCCGAACACCAGCCGCCGCATCAGCCGCAGGCGTTCCCAAGAGAGCTCCAGCCCGATCATGAACAGCAGGAAGACGACGCCGAACTCGGCCAGTTGGGCGATCTCGTCGGGCTTGTCGACGGTGACGTGGTTCAGCCAGGGCGCGACGGGAATGAACCGGCCCAGGCCGAACGGACCCAGGATCACCCCGGCCAGCAGGAAGCCCAGGATCGGATTGATCTTCAGGCGCTTGAAGATCGGCGCGACGACGCCCGCGGTCGCCAGGAACAGGACCACATCCTTGTAGTCCGCGGGGGAAACCTCGTGCGCCACGCGCCCTCCTTCGTCGTTGTTGCTCCTACCCGGCCCGTCTCAGCCGAACGCCCGCCCCGAACTCCGCCGAGGCGATCAGAATGACCCCGCCCGCCTCGATCGCCTCGATCAGAAGCCTTTCGGTGCCGCTGTGCAGCGCGTGGCGCTCGGTCTCGAAGTCCTTGACCGTGCTCCGCGACACGCCGGCCTTGTCGGCCAGCTCGCCTTGCGACCAGTTCAGAAGGCCGCGCGCGCCGCGACATTGCGCGGGCGACAGGATCTTGGCGTGCGGCATGCCGCGCATCCACCATTTCAACCAGATTGGTTGAATATGGACCTTCGCCCGGGATTAGCAAGCGTGGCCGTTGCATTTAACGCTCGACCGCGCCTGTAACAATTCGTTCCCCCGGCCACGCTCGCGCCGTGGACGAGAAGGGGCTAGCCTCGCGTCATCGTCGGCCTGACACATCCTGGGCGTCGGCGGCTGAGAGAGTGGCCAAGGTCCATGCTCCCGCCTGACACAACGGGAAGCGCCATGCCCAGCTATCAGTTTCATCTCCGCCTCGACGACGCCTCGCGCCCCACCGTCACGGTCGCGCGCCTGGCGGATGACAACGCCGCCCTGCGCCGCGCCGAGGCCCTGCTCGTCAGCCAGCCCCGCGCGCTCGACGTGATCGTCTGCCAAGGCGAGCGCTATGTCGGCGCGCGCGACCGAAACGACGTCGCGAACGGCTCCCCCCGCGCCACGATCCTGGTGGTCGAGGATTGTTTCCTGCAAGCCAACACCCTCAAGGTCGCGCTCGAGGACGCGGGCTACGCCGTCCGCTGCCGCGGTCACGAGGATCAGGCCCTGTCGGAGCTGGATCGCGCGCGCCCCACCCTGGCCCTGATCGACATCAATCTCGGCGACGGCCCGTCGTACGCCGTCGCCGCCACGCTCGAGCGTCTGGGCGTGCCGTTCGTCTTCGTCACCGGCTATGACCGGCGCGTTCTGCCGCCCCGCTGGCGCGGCGCGCAATACCTGAGCAAGCCCGTGACCGGCGGGCAGGTCGTCGACGCCGTGCGCGGCCTCCTTCAGCGGCGCGGCGGGACGGCGCCCGCGCCGGAGCCGCGAAAGACGAGCGCCTGATCGCGCTCACCTTAAGGGTTTGGCGCGCCGCGCGCCCGATTGACCGCCCAAGCGTCGCCGCCTAGTCACCCGCGTGATGATCGCCCGCCCCGGACAGCTCCGAGTCTTGCTCGCCGCGCTCGCGGCGATGCTGGCCGTGTTCGTCCAGGGCCTGACGCCCGCGGCCGCCATGGCCCACGACCAGCGCGAGAGCGGCTCGGCGATCGTCATCTGCTCGGCCGAGGGCTCCAAGGTCGTCATCCTCGAAAAGGACGGCACGGTCCGCACGGCCCCGGCCAAGGGCTTCATGGGCCTGAAGTGCTCGGACTGCGCCGCCCCGACCCTGGCCGTGACCCTGACGTCGCCCGCGCCCAGCGTCGCGCCCGTCCAGTACGCCGAATATGTCGAGACCCCGGTCGAGCGCGTGCTCGGCGTGCGCGGTCACGCCCGCGCGCCGCCGCGTCCGCCCGGCCAGGGCCCGCCCATTTCCCTGAACGCCTGACCTTTTCCGCCGCGCCGCGTTGAAGACGCCGCGCGCCTCGTCACGCCTTCAGGATTCAAGTTCCATGATTACGTTCCGCCGCGTCCTGCTGGGCGCCGCCGCGCTCGCCGCCCTGTGTAGCCACGCCCATGCCGAGGACGACGCCCAGGTCTCCTCGGTCATCGTCACCGCCCGTCCCAATCCGGAAGATCCGCCGGTCGTCGCCGCCGCCCGCAAGCGCCTGTCGGAGACGCCCGGCGCGGTCTCGGTGATCTCCCAGGAATCCTACATCAATCGTCAGGCCCTGGCCCTCGACGACATGCTGCGCGACGCCCCGGGCGTCTACGCCCAGCGCAAGTGGGGCGGCGATATCCGCATCTCGATCCGAGGCTCGGGCATCGGCAACGCCAATCACAATCGGGGCCTGCTGATCGCCCAGGACGGCGTGCCGCTGAACGAGGCCGACGGCTATGGCGACAGCCAGGTCGCCGATCCGCTGAACACTCGCTACGCCGAGGTCTATCGCGGCGGCAACGCGTTGCGTTTCGGCGGCGCGCTGCTGGGGGGGGCGATCAACATGGTCACGCCCACCGGCCGGGACGCCGGCTTTTCCAACCAGGTCCGCGTCGACGGCGGGTCCTTCGGCCTGCTGCGCGAGCACGTCGCTTTCGCCCGCCAATCCGGCGCGTGGGACGTCTATGCGGCCGCCACCAACCAGACCGGCCAGGGCTGGCGCTCGCAGAGCCAGCAGAACATCCAGTTCGGCAGCCTGAACATCGGACGGTCCTTCGGCCAGGACCGCGAGGCGCGCCTGGTCATCAACGGCTCGAACATCAACCAGGAAATCCCCGGCGCCCTGACGCTGGCGCAGTTCCAGGCCAATCCGCGCCAGACCGCCGTCGCCAGCGCCAACGGCGATCAGGGCCGCAACCAGCGCGGCGTGCGCGGCTCGCTCCAGACGACCTGGCGCCTGAACGACCAGCTGGTCTTCCAGGGCGCGGTCTATGGCGTCTGGAAGGATCTGGACCACCCGATCTTCCAGGTCATCGACCAGAAGAGCCGTAACTACGGCGCCTTCGGCCGCTTCGACTGGGACGGCGAGCTGGGCGGCAAGCGCGCCGACGCCTTCTTCGGCGCCTGGTACCGCCAGGGCGATCTGGACTCGCACTTCTATCTGAACAATCGCGGGGCGCGCGGCGCGCCGCAGTCGATCTCGTATCAGAACGCCAAGGCCATCGACGTGTTCGGCGAGGGCCGGCTGTTCGTCACGAACCAGGTCGCCCTCGTCGCCGGCGCCACCTGGGGCCAGGCCGAGCGCGACTATACCAGCGTCGCCGTGCCGGGCGTGAAAGGCACCTTCGACCTGAAGGCCGCCAAGACCTACGACTGGATCTCGCCGCGCGTGGGCCTGCTCTGGCGGAACGAGGCCGGCGACCAGGTCTTCGCCAACCTGACCCGCTCGGTCGAGCCGCCGAACTTCGGCTCGATGACCCCGACCAATGTCGGCTTCGCGCCGGTGAAGGCCCAGGAGGCCTGGACGGGCGAGATCGGCGCCCGGGGACGTCGCGGCCCCTTCACCTACGACCTGACGCTCTATCGCGCCGAGCTGACGCACGAGATGCTGCAGTACGCGATCGACAACAGCGTCAACATCCCGGCCGCCACCTTCAACGCCGACAAGACGATGCACCAGGGGATCGAGGCGGCGCTGGACTGGGCGGTGGCGCCGCGTTGGCGCGTGCGCCAGACCTGGACCTTCTCGGACTTCCGCTTCAAGGGCGACATCAAGTACGGCGACAACCGCCTGCCGATCGTGCCCAAGAGCGTCTATCGCGCCGAGGTCCGCTACGACGCGGCGCGCGGCTGGTTCGTGACCCCCTCGCTCGAATGGTCGATGACCGACCCGTGGATCGACTACGTCAACAGCCGGAAGGCGCCGGCCTACGCGATCGTGAACCTGAACGCCGGCTGGAAGGTCAGCGACAAGGTCTCGCTGTTCGTCGACGGCCGGAACCTGTTCGACAAGGCCTATGTCTCCAACACCCAGGCCGCCGTGGCCTGGACCCCGGCCACCGCGACGCTCTGGCCGGGCGACGGCCGGTCGGTCTTCGGCGGCGTCATGGTCAGCTTCTGAGGGAGGATGCGATGAAAGTTCCGTTGCTCGCGCTCGTTACCGCCGCGGCGCTCTGCACGAGCGCCGCCGCCCATGTTGTGGCCGTTCCCGACACGGCCAAGGCCGGGTCCTACGCCGTCGTCGCCTTCCGCGTGGGCCATGCCTGCGCGGCGGGCGACGTGACCACCCGGCTGCGGATCGAGATTCCGGCCGGCGTCGCCTCGGCCCGGCCGCAGCCGAAGACGGGCTGGACCTACGCCCTGGAACGGCCGGCCGATCCCAAGGCCCCGCCGACCGCCATCACCTTCACCGGCCGCTTGCCCGACGAGGCCTTCGACGACTTCGCCGTGCTGATGAAGCTGCCCGCCACGGGCGATCGCCTCGTCTTCCCGGTGGTCCAGACCTGCGAAAAGGGCGAAAGCCGCTGGACGGAGCTCGCCGATCCGGCCAAGCCGGACGAGAAGCTGGCGCGTCCGGCCCCGACCGTCATCCTGACCCCCGCCGACGCGGCGCCCGCCGCGCATCATCATTAGGAGCGTCCCATGATCCGCCCCCTCGCGATCGCCTTCGCCCTGACCGCCGCCCTGTCCGCCCCCGCCGCCCAGGCCGCCGACGCCAAGCTCGCCGGCGTGACCGTCCGCCAGGCCTGGAGCCGTCCGGCCCAGGCGGGGATGAACGGCGTGGGCTTCATGACCCTGGTCAACGGCGGCAAGACGCCGGTGACGCTGAAAGGCGTCGAAAGCCCCGCGGCGGGCGTCGTCGAAATCCACCAGTCGTCGATGGCGGGGGGAGTCATGAGCATGCGCCGCGTGGACGACGGCGTCGTCGTCCCGCCCGGCGGCGAGGTCGCCTTCGCCCCGGGCGGTCTGCACTTGATGCTTCTGAACCTCAAGGCCGCCCAAACCGTGGGGCAAAAAGTCCCCATGACCCTGATCTTCGACAACGGCCGTCGCGCGGCGGTGGCGCTGGAGGTTCGGCTCGCCCCGCCCCAGGCCGCGCAAGCCTCGTCCGCCGCCGGACATCGTCATCATTGAGTCAAAAAATGGGTTACATGAACTTTTTTTAAGGGAGACAAATTTTCGCGCCGTTGCAGATTGCCGCCGGCTCACTCCAACGGATGCGATTTCCATGAAACGAGTTTGGTTCGGCGCCGCCGCCGTCGCCGCGCTTTCCCTGTCCGCCTTCGGCGCCCAGGCCCACGAACAACACCCCTGCATCGACGATGCTTGCGTGATGCAGTCGCTGCTGCCGGCGATCGCCGAAGGCGCCGGCGACGTCACCTCCCTGGAGTCGCCCAAGTACGGGACCTGGGGCTTCGACATCTCCGGCATGGACACCACGGTCAAGCCGGGCGACGACTTCTACAAGTTCGCCAACGGCGCCTGGGACGCCCGCACGGTGATCCCGTCGGACCGCGCCCGCTACGGCAATTTCGACAAGCTGGCCGAGCTGTCGGAAGCGCGCACCAAGGCGATCATCGAAGGCGCCGCGGCCGACAAGACCGCCACCGGCGAGAAGGCCAAGATCGGCGCCGCCTATCGCGCCTTCATGGACGAGGCGACGATCGAGAAGCTCGACGCCAAGCCGATCCAGCCGTGGCTGGACGGCGTCAAGAAGGTCAAGACCAAGGACGAGTTCACCGCCCTGATGGGCAAGGCCGCGACCACGCCCTATTCCACGATCATGGGCGTGAACATCGGCGCCGACGCCAAGAACCCCAAGGCCTACGCCGTCTACGCCTCGACCGGCGGCACCTCGCTGCCCGACCGCGACTACTATATCGACGCCAAGTTCGCCGATAAGAAGGCCGCGTACCTGGCCTATGTCGAGAAGATGCTGACCCTCGGCGGCTGGGAAAAGCCGGCCGAGAGCGCCAAGGCCGTGGTCGAGTTCGAGACCCAGCTGGCCCAGGCCTCCTGGAGCCGCATCGAGCGCCGCGACCGCGACAAGACCTACAACCCGGCCACCCTGGCCGAGCTGCAGGCCCTGACCCCGGGCTACGACTGGAACCGCTATCTGGTCGGCACGGAACTGCCGAAGGTCGACCGCATCATCGTCACGACCAACACCTCGTTCCCGAAGTACGCCAGGATCTACGCCGACACCCCGATCGAGACCCTGAAGGCCTGGCAGGCCTTCAAGATCATCGACGGCGCCGCGCCGATGCTGTCGAAGCGCTTCGCCGACGCCAACTTCGAGTTCCGCAGCAAGACCCTGGCCGGCCAGCCCGAACAGCGCCCGCGCTGGAAGCGCGGCGTCGGGGTGGTCAACGCCATGCTGGGCGAGGCCGTCGGCAAGGAATATGTCGCCGCCTACTTCCCGCCGGAGTCGAAGGCCAAGATGGTCGCCCTGGTCGGCGACATCCGCACCACCCTGGGCAACCGCATCGCCGCGTCCGACTGGATGGGCCCGGAGACCAAGGCCAAGGCGCAGGAAAAGCTGGCCAAGTTCACCGTCAAGATCGGCTATCCCGACAAGTGGCGCGACTATTCCAAGCTGGAGGTCAAGGATAACGACGCCTACGGCAACGCC
Organism: uncultured Caulobacter sp.; assembly: GCF_947036865.1. Lineage (GTDB taxonomy): Bacteria > Pseudomonadota > Alphaproteobacteria > Caulobacterales > Caulobacteraceae > Caulobacter. The sequence continues at coordinate 14,744 of NZ_CAMQSF010000045.1, forward strand.
ATGCGCGCCAGCGCCGTCGAATACCGCCGCGACGTGGCCCGCCTGAACCAGCCGGTCGACAAGACCGAGTGGGGCATGACTCCGCAGACGGTCAACGCCTACTACAACTCGGTCAACAACGAGATCGTGTTCCCGGCCGCCATCCTGCAGGCGCCGTTCTTCCATCCGGACGCCGACCCGGCCATCAACTACGGCGGCATCGGCGGCGTGATCGGCCACGAGATCGGCCACGGCTTCGACGACCAGGGCCGCAAGTCCGACGGCGACGGCGTGCTGCGCGACTGGTGGACGGCGGAAGACGCCGCCAAGTTCAAGGCTCAGACCGACAAGCTGGGCGCCCAGTACTCGGCGTTCGAGCCGTTCCCGGGCGTGCACGTCCAGGGCGGCCTGACCATGGGCGAGAACATCGGCGACATGTCGGGCCTGACCTTCGCGCTCGAGGCCTATCACGTCTCGCTGCACGGCAAGCCCTCGCCGGTGCTGGACGGCTTCACCGGCGACCAGCGCGTCTATCTGGGCTGGGCTCAGGTGTGGCGTCAGAAGTCGCGCGACGACGCCCTGAAGCAGCAGATCGCCAGCGACCCGCACTCGCCGGCCTACTACCGCGTCAACGGCACCATCCGGAACCAGCCGGGCTGGTACGCCGCCTTCGACGTCAAGCCGGGCGACAAGCTGTACGTCGCGCCGGAAGACCGCGTGAAGATCTGGTAAGTCCGTCTTCCAGGACGCGACGCGGGCCGCCGGGAGACCGGCGGCCCTTTTGCTTTGGGCTGTGCTCGCGTCGGGCGTGGTCCGGATGGAAATCCTCGTCCCCCCGGGTCCGGCGGCGCCGGCCCGAGGACGTGCTTCGACACGCTAAGGATGAGGATCTCGCGCCCGCGGGGCCGACAGCCGTCGCGAGAGGCCATCAAGACGCAACGCTAGAGCAGCCTTACTTTTAGCGCGTTGAGCCGGTCCGCTGACGCTTGCATCGCGCGGGAAGACGGGCGTCAGATGACCGCATGAGCACCCCCGTCTTCGACCTCGACCTCCTGCCGTTCGCCGCCTTGATGGGCGTCACGGTGACCCACGCCGCGCCCGATCGCGTCGAGGGGCGGCTGGTCGTTCGCCCCGATCTCTGCACGGCCGGCGGCATCCTGCACGGCGGCGCGGCCATGGCGCTGGCCGATACGCTGGGCGCGATCGGCGCCTTCCTGTCGACGCCCGAGGGCAAGCGCACCACGACATTGGAGAGCAAGACGAACTTCATCGGCGCGGCCAGGCTCGGCGCGACCGTGGCGGCCGTCGCCACGCCTCTGCACATCGGCCGCCGCTCCAGCGTCTGGACCACACGGATCGAGGACGAGGGGGGCAAGCTGATCGCCGTCGTCACCCAGACCCAGATGACCGTGGAGTAACGCGCGGAAAGGCCGGCCTATTCGCAGAACACCCGCACGCGGGCGTCGTCGGTGTCGACGTCGACGGTCAGGTCGTCCAGGCTGGCGACCAGGTCGTCGAGGTTCTCGGGCTTCAGCTGGTTGATGTCGAACGGCAGGCCCTGGCGGGCCATGGCCGCGTTGACCTCGTCACGGGCGGCCGGCGGGATCAGGGCGCTGAGCTTCACGCCCGCCCGCAGCAGCTGCATCGGCACGCGGACATTGACCTTGGTGGGGCCGTCCTGGTCGGCGGCGTCGACCAGCACCCGGAAATAGCGCGGCGGGGCCGAGGGCGTGGCGGCGGCGACCGGCGCGGGGGCGGCGGCCAGGGCGTCCAGCAGGCGCTCGGCCTCCTCGGCCGAGACCTTGCCGTCGGCGAGCATCTTCAGGATACGCAGGCGATCGGCGTTCATGGCGTGTCTCCTTCAGAGAATGCGGACGCGGACCAGCGCCGCGGGGGAGTCGACCTGCACCTCGGTTCCCGAGAGGCCCAGCAGCACGCCGCCCACGATCCAGGCGGCGCGACAGGGATTGAGGCCCCGGCACGCGGGGACCAGCAGGGCCAGGGGCGCGAGGACCAGGGCGAACGGCGCGAGGACCAGCCACAGCGGCGTCAAAGGCAGCCAGAGCCGCACCGTCGCGCGGCGACGCGCCGGGAGGGCCGGCAGGACGGGTCCGACGAGGCTCATCGCCGCTCTCCCCGCTCAAGCGCGGCGATCGCCTCGTCGGCGGAGATCTCGCCCCGCTCCAGGCGCGCCAGCACCTCCGAGCGCCCGGACGCGGGCGGCGGCGGCGCCTCGTCGACGAATTCCAGGCTGGCGGCGATGCGGTTCAGCCGCGCCTTCACCGTCGGATAGGAGACGCCGAACAGCTGCTCCATCTCCTTGATCGAGCCATGGGCGCGCAGGAAGGCGGCGACGAACACCTGGTCCTCGGCGGTCAGGGCCGCCAGCTGAGGCGGGGCGAAGGCGCCTTCGATGGCGATGTCCTTGTTCACCAGCCGCACCCGTTCGACGACGAAGGGCTCGTCGCCGGTCAATCGGGTCAGGTCCTGCCAGTCAGCGGTCGCGCGGGTCATCGGTCGAGATCCATTTTCTTGATCTCGAACTTAATATTTTTAATTTTGGAGTCAAGTTTCTTTGAAATATGCCCTGAAGCGCTTCGATCATCCCATCAGATGGCCGCGCCAGGCCTCGCGCAGGACCTTCTTGTCGATCTTGCCGGTGGCGGTCAGCGGCACCCGGGCGAAGACCACGTCGTCGGGGGTCCACCACTTGACGATGCGCGGGGCCAGGAACGCCAGCACCGCGTCCTTGCCGACCTCGACGCCGTCGTGCGGCTCGATGACCAGCAGCGGCCGCTCCTCCCACTTGGGATGCGGCACGCCGATCACCGCGGCGATCTTCACGCCGGGACAGCCGACGGCGATGTTCTCCAGGTCTATCGAGCTGATCCACTCGCCGCCCGACTTGATCACGTCCTTCTGGCGATCGGTGATGCGCATGAAGCCGTGGGCGTCCAGCGTGGCGATGTCGCCGGTGTCGAACCAGCCGTCGGGACGCGCCGCGTCCTCGTCCTTGCGGAAATAGCGCCGCACCACCCAGGGCCCGCGCACCAAGAGCGCGCCGGAGGTCTCGCCGTCCCAGGGCGCCTCGGCCCCGGTCTCGGTCTCGACCTTCAGCTCGATGCCGAACTGCAGCCGGCCCTGGCGGGTCCAGATCGCCTCGTCCATCGCCGCCTCGCCCAGGGCGGCCAGGGACGGGGTCGGGGTGGAGACCACGCCGATCGGGCAGGTCTCGGTCATGCCCCAGATCTGCAGGGTCTGGACGTCGTAGCGGCGCTTGAACGCCTCGGCCATGGCGCGCGGCACGGCGCTGCCGCCGATGACGACGCGCTTCAAGGCGGTCGGCGCCTGGCCGTTCCGCTCCAGCCAGTCCAGATACATCGTCCAGATAGTCGGCACGCCGCCGGTGAAGGTCACGCCCTCGCCCTCGATCAGCTGGTGCAGCGACGCCCCGTCCATCTTGTCGGCCGGCAAGACGAGCTTGGCCCCGCAGATCGGGGCGCTGAACGGCAGGCCCCAGGCGGTGGCGTGATAGAGGCTGGAGCACGGCATCACCACGTCGAAGGCGGTGAAGCCGAAGGCGCTGTTCAGCCCCCCGGCCATGGCGTGCAGCACCACCGCCCGGTGCGAATAGAGCACGCCCTTGGGATCGCCCGTGGTGCCCGAGGTGTAGCAGAGGAAGGCGCCGGCGTTCTCGTCGAAGCTCGGCCAAGGATAGGCCTCCAGCTCGTCGGCGATCAGAGTCTCGTAGGACGCCGCGCCGATGCTCCCGCGCTCGGTCCGCTCGGCGTCAGACAGCATGACGAAGGTCTTCACCGTGGTCAGCTGGGCGGCGATCCGCTCGACCAGCGGCAGGAAGTTGCGGTCGAAGAACAGCACGCCGCTCTCGGCGTGATTGATCGTGTAGACGATCTGCTCGTCGAACAGCCGGGGATTGGCGGTGTGCAGCACCGCGCCGATCCCGGGGACGGCGTAGAACAGCTCCAGGTGCCGGTGGGTGTTCCAGGCGAGCGACGTGACCCGGTCGCCGGCCTTGACGCCCAGGCGCTTGAGCGCATGGGCCAGCTGGGCGGCGCGCCGGGCGAGGCCGGCATAGTCGTAGCGCCAGACCGGCTCGTCGATCAGCCGCGAGACGATCTCGCGGGCGCCGTGGGCCTGGGCGGCATAGGTCAGGATGCCGCTGATCATCAGCGGCGTCGTCTGCATCAGGCCAGGGATCATCGGCGCGCCTCCCAACGCTTGTCGTTGGGACGAGGTTAGGGCCTCGAACGCGCGTTGGGAAAGGCCATTTCCGCCCCCTTCCCCCTCGATGGGGAAGGGAAAACCTAGAGCTCCGCCAGCACCGCGTCGCCCATCTCGCGCGTGGTCAGCGCGCCGCCGAGATCCCGCGTCCGGGCGCCGTTGTCGAGCGCCGCCTTGACCGCGGCCAGCAGGGCGTCGGCGGCCTCGGGCTGCTTCAGCGACCAGCGCAGGGCCATCTCGAACGACAGGATGGCGGCCAGCGGATTGGCCAGGCCCTTCCCCGCGATGTCCGGCGCCGAGCCGTGGATCGGCTCGTAGAGGCCCGGCTTGCCGGGATCGCCGATCGCCGCCGACGGCAGCATGCCCAGGGACCCGGTCAGCATGGCCGCCGCGTCCGACAGAATGTCGCCGAACAGGTTGTCGGTCACGATGACGTCGAACTGCTTGGGCGCGCGGACCAGCTGCATCGCGCAGTTGTCGGCGAGAATGTGCTCGAGCTCGACGTCGGGATATTCGCGGGCGTGGAGCTCGGTGATCACCTGCTTCCACAGCAGGCCCGACTCCATGACGTTCGACTTCTCGGCCGAGTGGACCTTGTTGCGGCGGCCGCGCGCCATCTCGAAGGCTACCCGCCCGACGCGCTCGATCTCGCTCGTCGTGTAGACCTGGGTGTCGAAGCCTCTCTTCTGGCCGTCGGGCAGGTCCTCGACGCCGCGCGGCTGGCCGAAATAGACCCCGCCGACCAGCTCGCGCACGAACATGATGTCCAGGCCCGAGACCAGCTCCGGCTTCAGGCTGGAGGCGCCGGCCAGGGCCTCGAAACAATAGGCCGGGCGCAGGTTGGCGAAGACGTCCATGGCCTTGCGCAGGTTCAAGAGGCCCGCCTCGGGGCGCAGGTGACGGGGCGCGCTGGCCCACTGGGGTCCGCCCACCGCGCCCATCAGCACCGCGTCGCTGGCGATGGCCTGGTCGCGCACCTCGTCCAGCAGCGGCGTGCCGTGCGCGTCGTAGCTGGCGCCGCCATACGGGGCTTCCTGGATCTCGAGGTCGGGGGTAAGCGCGGCGGCCACGCGGCGCACCTCCGCGCAGACCTCGGGGCCGATGCCGTCGCCGGGCAGGAGCAGAAGAGTCGCCATCTTAGATCTCGCGATAGTCGGAAACGTCGAAGGAAGCCATGCGCCGCTCATGGACGCCGAGCGCGGCGCACGCCGCCCGCCAGGCCGCCATGTGCGCGCTGGCGCGGTGGAATTCCAGCGCCGCGGCGTCGGTGAAGTGCTCGAACACCCGGATCAGGCCGGGGTCCAGCGGATCCTCGCTGAGCGCATAGGCCAAGCAGCCGGGCTCGGCGCGGCTGCCGGCCACCTGGGCCGCCAGATGCGGCCGCAGGTCAGCGAGGCGCTCGGGCGCGATGCGGATCGAACCGGCGAGGATCAGGGTCATCTCGGTCGCCCCAGGCCAAAACTGCTTGTCATCCCGGAAGCCTCGCAGAGGCTGTCCGGGACCCAGGGGGGTGACAAAGCGCCGTGGGCGCCGCCCCTGGGTCTCGGCTCTCCGCTTCGCTGCGGCCGGGATGACAAGCTATTGTTGAACTAAGCCTCCAGCCAGGGCTGGCCGATCGCGCGCTTGCTTTCGAAGAGGTCGATGTCGGCGGCGTGCTGCATCGTCTCGCCGATCGCGTCGAGACCCTTGAGCATCTTCTCCTTGCGCACGGGATCGATCTCGAACCGGAAGACCTTGCCCGACGGCGAGACCACGGTCTGGGCCTCCAGGTCGACGCTGACCATGTGGTTGCCGCCCTTGGCCTCGTCCATCAGCACCGCCAGTTCGTCGGGCTGGACCACCACCGGCAGCAGGCCGTTGCTGAAGCAGTTGTTGAAGAAGATGTCGGCGAAGCTGGTCGAGATCACGCACAGGATCCCGAAGTCCATCAGCGCCCACGGCGCGTGCTCGCGCGAGCTGCCGCAGCCGAAGTTGTCGCCGGCGATCAGCACGCTGGCGCCCTTGTACTCGGGCTTGTTCAGCACGAAATCGCCGATCTCGTTCCCCTCGGCGTCGAAGCGGAAGTCGTAGAACAGACCCTTGGCCAGCCCCTCGCGCTCCACGGTCTTCAGGAACTGCTTGGGGATGATCTGGTCGGTGTCGATATTGGCCAGCTCCAGCGGCGCCGCGCGGCCATCGAGACGGGTGAAGGCGCGCATCAGGCGGTCTCCTGCAGGAAGGTCCGGACGTCGACCAGATGGCCCGCGATTGCCGCCGCCGCCGCCATGGCCGGCGAGACCAGGTGGGTGCGGCCGCCGCGGCCCTGACGGCCCTCGAAATTGCGGTTGCTGGTCGAGGCGCAGCGCTCGCCCGGGGCCAGCTTGTCGGGGTTCATGGCCAGGCACATCGAGCAGCCCGGCTCCCGCCAGTCGAAGCCGGCCGCCTTGAAGATGGCGTCGAGGCCCTCGGCCTCGGCCTGTTCCTTCACGAGGCCCGAGCCGGGCACCACCATCGCCTTGACGTGCGGCGCCACGAGGCGCCCGTGCAGGAAGGCCTCCTGCACCACGGCGGCCGCGGCGCGCATGTCCTCGATGCGGCTGTTGGTGCATGAGCCGATAAAGACGCGGTCGATGCGGGCCTCCGAGATCGGCTGGCCGGCGGTCAGCCCCATATAGTCCAGCGCCCGATGGGCGGCCGCGCGCTTGTCGGGGGTGGCGAAGCTCTCCGGATCCGGCACGGCGCCGGTGACCGGCACGACGTCCTCGGGGCTGGTGCCCCAGGTGACCATCGGGACCAGGGCCGAGCCATCGATCACCACGGTGCGGTCGAAGACGGCGTCCGCGTCGGTGAAGAAGGTCTTCCAGTGGCTCAGCGCCATATCCCAGGCCGCGCCCTTCGGCGCCGCCGGCTTGCCCTGAATGTAGGCGAAGGTCTTGTCGTCCGGGGCCACCAGGCCGGCCTTGGCGCCGCCCTCGATGGTCAGGTTGCAGAGGGTCATGCGGCCCTCCATCGACAGCGACCGCACCGCCTCGCCGGCGAACTCGATGACATAGCCGGTGCCGCCAGCCGTGCCGATCTCGCCGATCACGGCGAGCGCGATGTCCTTGGCGGTGACGCCGGGGCCGAGCTGGCCGTCGACGCGCACCAGCATGTTCCGGGCCTTGCGCTGGCGCAGGGTCTGGGTGGCCAGCACGTGCTCGACCTCGGACGTGCCGATGCCGTGGGCCAGGGCCCCGAAGGCCCCGTGAGTCGAGGTGTGGCTGTCGCCGCAGACGATGGTCATGCCCGGCTGGGTGCGCCCCTGCTCGGGCCCGACCACGTGCACGATGCCGTTGCGCGGATCGCCCATCGGGAAGAACTCGATGCCCGCGTCGGCGACGTTGCGCGCCAGGGTCTGGAGCTGAAGCCGCGCCTCGTCGTCTTTGACCGCCGCGACGCCCAGGCCTTGTCCCTCGGTCGGGATGTTGTGGTCGGCCACCGCCAGGGTGCGGTCGGGACGGCGCACCGGCCGATGGGCGGCGCGAAGACCGGCGAAGGCCTGCGGGCTCGTCACCTCGTGGATCAGGTGCAGATCGATATAGAGGATCGCCTCGCCGTCGGTTTCGCTGACGACGTGGGCGTCCCAGATCTTGTCGTAAAGGGTTTTACCGGACATGGCGGCGATATAGGGCGGATCGTGCGTGGAAATCCAGTGCCGGCCCCGGCCCACGCCAAATTCTTGCGCCCGCGCGAGACAGGCAAAGGGCGCGCCCGTCTCTCGACCTGTCGGCGCGCCCTCGCATCGTTTTCAGCCTTCGCGGGCCGATGTCGCCTTCCCGAAGAGGGCCGTCCGCTAGAAAGAAGACGGTCTGGAAGCCCGACGATGTCGGGGGTGCGCTCACGATCTCACGGAACGCGGATTTGTCAAGGCGCGTGCGTTCGCACGCAAGCTTGACCACGGCGCCGTCGAGGCGCTCGGCTGGCGCTCCCTCCCGCCGGCCAAAGCGGCGCGCTCATTATTTTGACAACTGCGTCAAAATTCTAAACCAAGGCCCAGATACACCAAACCCGCCGCGGGGGATAATCGCGACGGGCTGGCTATTTTCTCGATCATTCGATCTAGGCGGGCGTTTCCTCCCCGAAACGCCGAAGGAAGGGAGCTCTCTGACGGGCTCGTTTCTTCCTTGCAGTGTCAAGAAACGTCAAATTCGTGACGGTGTCAACGCGACAAAACCCGTTTTCGCAAAGGACTCGCCAAAATTTTGACGGGCGAGCCGTAGATTGGACCCGCTGGTCGAATTTACCCCCGGATTCCGTCGTTATTTTTGACAGAATCGTCAAAAGTGCGATCGTTACGTCGAGGCCAAGGTCTCGACGAAGCGATCCAGCACCGCCGAGCGCGACTCGAAGACGTAGTCCGGGCGCGAGACCGTCACCGGCTCGACCCCCGCGGCGGCCAGGGCGGCGGCGGCGTCGAACAGGTCGCCGGTCGCCAGCAGCGCGCCATTGGCCCGGCGCGAGCCGCCGCGCGCCACGAACGGCGCCACCGCCGCCTGGGCCGCGCCGTCCTGCTCGGCCGGCCAGACCAGGGTGGCGAGCTTGGCCGCGCGCCCCTTGGCCTCGACCACCGACAACAGCCGACGCAGGGCGTCCAGCTGCCCCTCCGACCAGGTCGCGATCCTCGAGGCGGTCAGCTGGGCCTGGCTCTTCAGGATCACGCCGTCCGACAGGATCTTCAGCCCGTTTGCCGCCAGGGTCGCGCCGGTGGTGGTGATGTCGACCACCAGCTCGGCCGCCCCCGCCGCCGGCGCGCCCTCGGTGGCGCCGCTGCTCTCGACGATCCGGTAGTCGGCCACCCCGTGACGGGCGAAGAAGGCGCGCGTCTGGGTCACGTACTTGGTCGCCACCCGCAGCCGCCGGCCCGTGCGGGCCAGATGGGCGTGGCCGACGGCGTCGACATCGGCCATGGTCTCGACGTCGAGCCAGCTCTTGGGCGCGGTCACCACCAGGTCGGCGCGGCCAAACCCCAAGGCCCGCAGCAGCATGACCCGGCTGTCCATGTCGTCGCCGCGCTCGCGCAGCAAATCCTCGCCGGTGACGCCCAGGTGCAGGTCGCCGCTGTCCAGGCCCGCGGCGATGTCGCCGGCCGAGAGCAACCGCACCGACACGCCCGGCAGGCCGGAAAGCTCCGCCGAATAGCCCCGCGCGCCGCCGGCCATCTCCAGCCGGAAGCCGCATTCGGCCAGCCATTCCTCGACCTGATCCTTCAGCCGGCCCTTGGACGGGATCGCGAAGATCATCGGGCCGGTCTCGCTCGCGCCGCTCATCCCTGGCCTCCCGCATAGGCGCGCGCCGGACGGACCATGCAGCCCACCGCGCCGGTGTTGGTCGCCACGCCCAGCTTGGCCGGCAGTCC
>NZ_CAMQSF010000046.1 GCF_947036865.1 uncultured Caulobacter sp.
TGAGGGCCGCCGCCGCGGCCAGCGCCAGCCAGCAGTCGCGCGCGGCGCCCGCCACATCGGAAAGGCCCGCGCGCAGACTGGCGCCGACCGTCGCCGATTCCTCCGTCATCCGATCAAGTCCCTCTCGCTCCGCGTCCCGATCCGAGTCGCGGCGCTCGTCGGCAATCTAGGGTCTCGCCACGGTTCTGGCGATGAGGCGGCGCCGACGCGGGCGGATTTTGCCGGGGCGTAGCGCGGCGGCTACGCCTCCTCGCCGGTCAGCGCCCGGTGGATCACCGCCCAGGGCGCGTAGAGGATCGCCTGCGCCGCCGCGCCGAACAGAGCCCCGAACGTCGCCCACGCTGCGATCCACGGCCAGAGGTCTCTGAGCACGGTGATGGGCGGCCGAGCCAGAAACGCCTCCAGCCCGCCCGGCGCCGCCATGACCGTCATCGCCCCGCCCGTGAACAGCAGCGCCACGACCAGTCCGCCAATCAGCAGTTCCAATGCGATCAGGAACGCCGCCAGGAGCAGCCCCACGCCCAGCAGGCGCCAGCCCTGCCCCTTGGTCAGGCTCCAGGACTCGAACAGCCGGAACTGGTTGTCGACGAAGGTCATCGGCGCGGCCATCGACAGGCGCAGCGCGACCCAGAGCAGGAGGCCCGCGGCGATCACGCCGCCGCCCACCGCGGTGGCTGCCGCCGCGATCTTGCCGCCCTCGCCGGCGCTGACCGCGACGATCGCCACGATGACCGCCAGGACCAGGACGATCACGACGATGGCGATCATCGCCAGCACCTGCTCGACCAGCAGCAAAAGGGTCAGCCACAGCTCGCGCGAGCCGACCCGCAGATAGGCCCAGGCCGACTGACCGGGCGCCAGAATGGCGCGGAACACGGCCGCGCAGAGCACCGCCCTGACGAAGGACGCGCCCAGCCAGAAGAGCATGTTCAGGGCGTTCATGCGCGACTGCAGCCCCGCCATCTCGCGGAACTGGCTCAGGTCGGTCTCGGCGCCCGAGCGATGGCTCATCGCCAGCACGATCAACCGATGAAGGTCGGGGCCCATCGCCAGGAACAGCAACAAGCTCGTAACGCCCAGCGAAAGCAGCAGAACGATCGTCCAGCCGACCACCGCCAGCGGCTCGCGGCCGATAAGTCCGAAGCCGGCGGTCGCCGCCTCGCTCACGGAAAACTTCGCCATGTCCCCCTCCCCTTGCTCGCCAGGCGCGCGGCGTCCGGTCCGATCGCGCGAGCTTATCAGCAGGTATCGCCGCGCGACAGCCGGGGGTATAGGGCGCGGCCATGACCACGAATTCTTCCCCCAAACCCGTCCACGTCGTCGGCGGAGGCCTGGCCGGCTCCGAGGCCGCCTGGCAGATCGCCCGCGCCGGCGTGCCGGTGATCCTGCACGAGATGCGCAAGGACGACGCCAGCGGCAAGGTCACCACCGACGCCCACCAGACCGACGGCCTGGCCGAGATGGTCTGCTCCAACTCGTTCCGCTCCGACGACTGGCAGTTCAACGCCGTGGGCCTGCTGCACGCCGAGATGCGCAAGCTGGACAGCCTGATCATGGCCTGCGCCGACCAGCATCAGGTGCCGGCCGGCGGCGCCCTGGCGGTCGACCGCGACGGCTTCTCGGCCGAGGTGACGAAGCGTCTTTCCGAGCATCCGCTGGTCACGATCGTCCGCGAGGAGATCGCCGGCCTGCCGCCGGAAGACTGGGACAATGTCGTCGTGGCCACCGGCCCCCTCACCTCGCCCGCCCTGGCCCAGGCGATCCTGGACCTGACCGGCGAGGGCCAGCTTTCCTTCTTCGACGCCATCGCGCCGATCATCCACTACGACTCGATCGACATGGACATCGCCTGGCGTCAGTCGCGCTACGACAAGGAAGGCCCTGGCGGCGACGCGGCCGCCTACATCAACTGCCCGATGAACAAGGACCAGTACGAGGCCTTCATCGACGCCCTGCTGGCCGGTCCCAAGTCCGAGTTCAAGGAGTGGGAGAACGTCCCCTATTTCGACGGCTGCCTGCCCATCGAGGTGATGGCCGAGCGCGGTCGCGAGACCCTGCGCCACGGGCCGATGAAGCCGGTGGGCCTGACCAATCCGCGCGATCCGACCGTGAAAGCCCACGCCATCGTCCAGCTGCGCCAGGACAACGCGCTGGGGACGCTGTGGAACATGGTTGGCTTCCAGACCAAGCTGAAGCACGGCGTCCAGGCCGAGACCTTCCGCATGATCCCGGGTCTGGAGAACGCCCAGTTCGCTCGGCTGGGGGGCCTGCACCGCAACACCTTCATCAATTCGCCCAAGCTGCTGGACAAGTCGCTGCGGATGAAGGCCATGCCGCGCCTGCGCTTCGCGGGCCAGGTCACCGGCGTCGAGGGCTATGTCGAGAGCGCGGCCATGGGACTCCTGACCGGCCGCTTCGCCGCCGCCGACCGCCATGGCGCGCCGATCGACGCCCCGCCGCCGACCACCGCCCTGGGGGCCCTCGTCGAGCACATCACCGGCGGTCACCTGGAGGGCGGCAGCTTCCAGCCGATGAACATCAATTACGGCCTGCTGCCGCCGCTGGAGGCCCCCAAGGTCGACGAGGACGGCAAGAAGATCCCGCTGAAGGAACGCGGTCGGGCCAAGAAGCGGCTCATGAGCCTGCGAGCGCTGCGGGATCTGGACGCGTGGGCGGGCGCGTCTCCGCCGGCCGCTTGAGCCCGCGCGTCGCCGGGTCCTGCGGGAAGAAACGGAAGCCCTTGAGCACCAGCTTCACCGCTTCCCAGTGGATGGCGGCCAGCACCCCGGCGACCTGCCAGGGGTGACCGGCCAGCGCCTTCCAGAGCGCGGCGTCGGTCAGAGCGCGCCGCTCGCCCGCGAAGGTCGCCGTCATCAGCAGGCCGTCCTCGTCCAGCACATCGACGCCGATCTGGACGGTCTCGCCGGGCGGGACGATCGCGAAGGCGTAGCGCAGATCCATCGGCATGAACGGCGAGACGTAGAACACCTTGCCCGCCCGCTGCTCGACGACGCCGCCGCGCGGCGGGCCCGCTGGGAGGACATAGTCGTGACGTTGGCCAAAGGTGTTGCGCACCGCGTGAACGGTCGCCACCAGCCGCCCCTCGGCGTCGTGGCAGAAGAAGACGCTCAGCGGATTGAAGCCCTTGCCCAGGATGCGCGGCATGGCCAGCACGCTGATCCGCGCGCCGTCGGGCGCCAGGCCGCCCGCGCGCAGCTTGGCCAGCACCTCGTCCTTCAGCGACGTGGCCGGCGCGTCGAGATGGTCGCGCTCGCTGAAGCCGACCAGGTTCCAGCGGTCGCGCGAGAACCGTTTCAGCCGGCGATCCAGGACGTCGACCTCGTCGAGGTCCAGCAGCAGCATGAACACCCGATAGCGCAGGCGGTGGCGCTTGGGCCGCGCGCGGTCGTGCACGACATGACCCGCGTAGAGCGCCGACCGTAAGGTCACGCCGCGCGCTCGCGTTCCGCCGGCGCCGGCGGCGGGTTCAGGAAGATCCGGCTCGAGGGGTCCGGCGTCAGCCAGGGCCGGCGCGCGCCGCCCAGCTCCTCGGCCACGGCTAGGCCCGCCTGCAAGCCGTCCTCATGGAAGCCCGAGCCGAAATAGGCGCCGCAGAACCAGGTGCGCCGGCGGCCTTGCAGCGACCACAGGCGGCGCTGGGCCAGCATGGCCGGACCGTCGAACAGCGGGTGCTCATAGACCTGGTCGTGCAGCGTGTCGGCCGGGTCGCGATCGGGATTCAGCGACAGGAAGAACGGCGTCTCGCCGATCGGCTGCAGCCGGTTCATCCAGTAGGTCACGCCGCCGTCGTCGCCGCGACGGCCCACATGGTTCCAGCTGGCCCAGGCCGAGCGGCGGCGCGGCATCAGCCCCGCGTCGCGGTGCAGGACGGCGCGGTTGCGGCTGTAGCGGAAAACGCCCAGCAGCTCGGTCTCCTCGGCCGAAGGCGAGGCCAGCATCGACAGCGCCTGGTCGGCATGGGACCCGATCACCACGTGATCGAAGGCGCGCGTCTCTCCCGTCATATCCTCGATCCGGACGCCGTCGGGACCCCGGTGGATCGCCGTGACCGGACGGCCGGTCAGGATCTCGCCAGAGACGCCCGCCGCCAGCTTCTCGACATAGCGCGCCGAACCGCCGACCACCGTCCGCCAGATCGGCCGCTTGTCGATCGGCAGCATCAGGCCGTGATTGTCGAAGAACCGCAGCAGCGCCGCGGCCGGGAACTCGCGGATATCGCTCATCGAGGCCGACCAGATCGCCGCCGCCTGGGGCAGCAGGTGGTCCTCCTGGAAAGCGCGTCCGAAGCCCTGGCGGGCCAGATACTCGTCCAGTCGGCAAAGGCCGCCCGCCTCGAGGTCCGCCGGGATGCGGCGGCCTTCGCGGTAGAACCGCATCACGTCCAGCAGCATCTTCAGAAAGCGGGGATTGAGCGCGTTGCGCTTCTGGGCCAGCAGCTTGGTGCTGGAATATTCGAGCGCGCCGTCGTCCAGCGAAACGCCGAACGACATGTCCGTGGGCGCGGTCTCGACGCCCAGATGCTGGAACAGCGCCGTCAGGTTCGGATAGTTCGGCTCGTTGTAGACGATGAAGCCGGTGTCGACGTCGCGCCCCTCGACGGTCACCGTGTTGGCGTGCCCGCCCAGGCGCCCGTCGGCCTCGTACAGCGTCACGTCGTGACGACGCGACAGCAGCCAGGCGGCCGAGAGACCCGAGATCCCGGCGCCGACAACGGCGACGGACAGGCGAGGAACGACGGTCGTCAAGGCGATCTCCCGAACTAGGCTTACGGAAGGTCTACGGACCGTGAGCGCGGCCGGACGCATCCGGCGGCGCGCGCCTGCCGTATCGTCAACACGATCAAGGAGACCGGCGGATGACCCTGACCAAAACGGCGATCGGCTATGGCGCGACCGCCCTGGCCATGCTGGCGCTGGACGCCGTCTGGCTGACGACGATGTCGCCGCGCCTCTATCAGCCGCGCATCGGCGAGCTGCTGGCCGCCAAGCCGTCGCTGGCGCCGGCGGTGATCTTCTACCTGCTCTATGTGCTGGGCATCGTCGTGCTGGCGGTCCTGCCGGCGGCGCGCGAGGGCGGCTGGAAGCGTCTGCTGGTCAACGCCGCCGTCTTCGGCCTCGTGGCCTACGCCACCTATGACCTGACCAACCAGGCGACGCTGAAGACCTGGTCGACGACCATCACCCTGGCGGACATGGCCTGGGGGACGCTGGTCACCACCCTCGCCGCCTCGGCGGGCTTCGCCGCCTTGCGCCGCTTCGGCGCCTGACCTCACCGGCTCGGTCCGGGAGCGTTTCGCGCGCCGTCGCGTTCGCCCCCGCATGACCGCGTTTTCCACTTGGCTGACCGAGTCGGTCGCTCTGCTCAACTGGGCGCCGCCGTGGCTGGTCAGCCTGGCGCTGATCACGCTGGCGGTGCTCGTGGCGCTCGCCGCCCACGGCGTGGTGGTCAAGGTCGTCCGGCGCGGCCTCTCCCGCCGCGACGCCTTCTGGCAGACCTTGATCGCGCGGACGCGGCGCCCCACCCGCCTGGCCCTGATCGTCGCCGCCCTGGGTCCCGCCGTCTCGGCCGCGCCCCTGACGGGCGGCCAGGCCGACGCCGCGCGCCACCTGCTGCTGGTGCTGTTCATCCTGCTGCTGGGCATGATGGCCATGACCGCGCTCGACATCGCCGCGGCGCTTTACCTGCGGGGCTTCAAGGTCGACGTCGAGGACAACCTCCTGGCCCGCAAGCACATCACCCAGGTGCGGATCCTTCGCCGCGCCGTGGCGATCCTGCTGGGCCTCGTCACGGTGGCCCTGGCGCTGATGACGGTGCCCGGCGTCCGGCAATGGGGCGTCAGCCTGCTGGCGGCCGGCGGCGCGGCCAGCGTCATCGTCGGCCTGGCGCTGCAGCCGCTGCTGACCAACCTGATCGCCGGCATCCAGATCGCCGTCACCCAGCCGATCCGCATCGACGACGCCGTGATCGTCGAGAAGGAGTGGGGCAATGTCGAGGAGATCAGCGCCACCTATGTCGTCGTCCGCCTGTGGGACTGGCGGCGGATGGTGGTGCCGCTCAGCTACTTCATCCAGACCCCCTTCCAGAACTGGACCCGCGAAAGCGCCGCCCTGATCGGCACGGCCATGCTCTATGTCGATCCCGCCGCGCCGGTGGACCGCCTGCGCGCCAGGCTGGAGGAGATCGCCAAGGCCTCGCCGCTGTGGGACGGCAAGGTGGTCAATCTGGCCGTCACGGATCTCACGGCCGAGGTCATGGAGGTGCGCTGCCTGGTCAGCGCCCGCAACGCCGGCAGGACCTTCGACCTTCGCTGCGAGGTGCGCGAGAAGATGATGGCCTTCCTGCGCGACGAGCTGCCGGAGGCGTTCCCGAGGCGCCGTCTAGCCCTGGCGAGCGGGCAAGCCTGACCGGAGGCCTTCCGTAAGTAATAGAATTATGACTTATGGAGAGGCGCCGCGTCGCCGACGTGGCGCGCGCGTGGGCGCCGGGCGGGAAAGCGTCGCCGGTAAGGCTTGCCGCCGGTGGAGCGCCGGCGCAGCCTGCTAGGGTCGGGGGATGGAGGCCAAGACGGACGTGATCGGGGGCGTGGACATCGGCGCGCGGGCCAAGGCGCGCTGCGACCTGCTGGGTCTTCCACCCTACAGCGAGGTCGAGGGCCAGCTGACGCGCCGCTTCCTGACGCCCGCCCACGACGCCGCCCTGACGGCGCTGGCGGGCTGGATGCGCGAGGCCGGCATGAGCGCGCGCCGCGACGCCGCCGCCAGTCTGATCGGCCGCTACGAAGGCGAGACGGCGGACGCGCCGGCCCTGATCATCGGCTCGCACATCGACAGTGTCCGCAACGGCGGGCGCTATGACGGACCGCTCGGGATCATGCTGGGGATCGACGTGGTCGAGGCGCTGCACCGCGCCGGCCGCCGTTTGCCGTTCGCCATCGAGGTCGTGGCGTTCGGCGACGAGGAGGGCTCGCGCTTCCCGGCCTCGATGAGCTGCAGCCGCGCCATCGCCGGCACGCTGGGCGCCGCGGCCCTGGCGATGACCGACGCCGACGGGATCTCCGTCGCCGAGGCGCTCGCGGCCTTCGGGGGCGATCCGGCCGGTGTCGCCAGCGCCGCCCGCAAGCCCGAGGACGTGCTGGCCTTCCTCGAAGCGCACATCGAGCAGGGTCCGGTGCTGGAGGCCGAGGGCCTGCCGCTGGGCGTCGTCACCGCCATCGCCGCTCAGAAGCGGCTGATCGTCCGGATCATCGGAACCGCCGGCCACGCCGGCACGACGCCGATGGCCTTGCGCAAGGACCCGGGCCCCGCCGCCGCCGAGTGTATCCTGGCGCTGGAGCGGATCTGCCGGGCCGGGACCGATGGCCTGGTCGGCACGGCCGGGCGGATCACCGCCCTGCCTGGCGCCTTCAACGTCATTCCGGGCGCGGTCGAGTTCTCGATGGACATCCGCGCCGAGACCTCGGCGACCCGCGACGCCGCCGTCGATGCCATCAGCGCCGAGATTCACGCCATCGCCGCCGCGCGCGGCCTGACCGCGCAGATCCGCCTGGCCCAGGCCCTGGCCGAGAGCCCCTGCGATCCGTCGCTGATGGCTCTGTTGGACGAGAGCCTCGCCGACCTTGGCCTGCCCGCGCGCCGCCTGCCCTCGGGCGCGGGTCACGACGCCATGGTGATGGCCGACCTCTGCCCCACCGCCATGCTGTTCATCCGTTGCGAGGGCGGGATCAGCCACAACCCCGCCGAAGCCGTCACCGAGGCCGACTGCGCCCTGGCGGCGCGGGCGATGCTGGGCTTCGTGGAGAAGCTGGCCGCCAATCCCTTGCGTCCTTCGAGGCCGCTGCGCGGCGCCTCAGGATGAGGATTTTGCAGCGCATCCCCTACCTCATCCTGAGGTGCGCGCCGAAAGCGCGCCTCGAAGGACGCACAGTGACCACCGCCAAGACCAACCGATGACCGACACCTTCAACGAACTCGACCACCCCGCCCGCCTGCTGATGGGGCCCGGCCCAATCAACGTGCACCCGCGCGTGCTGCGGGCCATGTCGGTGCAGCTGCTGGGCCAGTTCGATCCGGAGTTCACCGGCTACATGAACGAGGTCATGGCGCTCTATCGCGGCGTCTTCCAGACGAAGAACCGCTGGACCTTCGTCATCGACGGCACCTCGCGCGCCGGCATCGAGGCGGCCCTGGTCTCGACCCTGCAGCCTGGCGACGACGTGGTGGTGGTCAACGCCGGGCGTTTCGGCCTGCTGCTGGCCGAGATCGCCGAGCGCTGCGACGCCAAGGTCACCTTCGTCGAGGCCCCGTGGGGGACCGTGGTCGACCCGCAGGCGGTCGAGGACGCCGTCAAGCGCGTGAAGCCGCGCCTGGTGGCCTGCGTGCACGGCGACACCTCGACCACCATGGCCCAGCCGCTCGCCGAGATCGGCGCGATCTGCCGCGCGCACGGGGCGCTGATGTATGTCGACGCCACCGCCACGCTCTCCGGGATGGACGTCCCCGTCGACGCCTGGGGCGCCGACATCGTCACCGCCGGCCTTCAAAAGTGCCTGGGCGGGCCCTCCGGCTCGGCCCCGATCACCCTCAGCGACCAGGCCGCCGAGCACATCTTCTCGCGCCGCCACGTCGAGAAGGGCCTCGTCGGAACCGGCGGCGCGGCGGGGAACGGCCGGCGCATCGCCTCGAACTATTTCGATCTGGCGATGATCATGGACTACTGGTCCGAGCGTCGCCTGAACCACCATACCGAATGCGCCCCGATGCTGTTCGCCGCCCGCGAATGCGCGCGGCTGGTGCTGGAGGAAGGCCTGCCCGCGCGCTTCGAGCGCCATGCCCAGGCCGGGGCGGCGATGACCGCGGGCCTGGAGGCCATGGGCCTGTCGATCTACGGCGACAAGGCTCACAAGATGACCAACGTCACCGGGATCTGGGTTCCGGACGGCGTCGACTACGACCGGGTGAAGGCCCGGATGCGCACGGACTTCGAGATCGAGATCGGCTCGGCCTTCGGTCCTCTGACCGGCAAGATCTGGCGGATCGGGACCATGGGCGTGAACGCCCGTAAGCACGCGGTTCTCCAGACCTTGGCGGCCTTCGAGGCGGTGCTGCGCTGGGAGGGCTTCAGCGCCCCGGCCGGCGTCGGCGTCGACGCGGCGGCGGGGGTGTACGGATGAGCCTTTCGCCCGAAAAACGCTCGTCATCCCGGACGGCCGTAGGCCGATCCGGGATCCAGGGGCCAGCGGCAGCGCGGTTGCCCCTGGGTCCCGGCTCTTCGCTTCGCTACGGCCGGGATGACAACAGGAATAAGGGGAGCCTGGCATGACCCCTCCCTACCCCCGCGACCTGATCGGCTATGGCGAGCATCCGCCGCACGCCCGGTGGCCGAACGGCGCCCGCGTCGCCGTGCAGTTCGTGCTGAACTACGAGGAAGGCGCCGAGCGCTCGATCCTGCACGGGGACCCGGTCAGCGAGTTCTTTCTCTCGGAAATGGTCGGCGCCCAGCCCATCGAGGGCATGCGCCACATGTCGATGGAGAGCCTGTACGAATACGGCTCCCGCGCCGGCTTCTGGCGCATCCGGCGGCTGTTCGATGAATTCGGCCTGCCGCTGACCGTGTTCGGCGTCGCCCAGGCCATGGAGCGCCACCCGGACGCCGTCGAGGCGATGATGAAGTCCGGCTGGGAAATCGCCAGCCACGGCTATCGCTGGATCGACTACCAGCACGTCACGCCCGACCAGGAGATGGAGCACATCCAGCGCGCCATCGAGATCCAGACGCGCCTGACCGGCCAGCGTCCACTGGGCTGGTACCAGGGCCGCACCAGCCCCAACACCGCGCGCCTCGTCGCCCAGGAAGGCGGCTTCGTCTACGACGCCGACAGCTACGCCGACGACCTGCCCTACTGGGACAGCCAGCACGGCCGCGCGCAACTGATCGTGCCCTATACGCTGGACGCCAACGACATGCGCTTCACGGCCGCCCAGGGCTTCAACACCGGCGAGCAGTTCTTCACCTATCTGCGCGACGCCTTCGACGCGCTCTACCTGGAGGGCGAGACCGCGCCGAAGATGATGAGCGTCGGCCTCCACTGCCGGGTGGTCGGCAAGCCGGGCCGGATCGGGGCGCTAAGGCGGTTCCTGGAGCATGTGGTCGCGCACGACCGGGTCTGGGTGGCGCGGCGGATCGACATCGCCCGGCACTGGATCGCCGAGTATCCGTATGGGGGGAGCGGCCAATGAGCCCCATCCATCAAAAGCCGCCATCCCGCGACGTGTTCGCGGGACCCATGGTTCAGCTTTCACGTGAGAGCGTGATCACTCCCGCACCTGCGACGGATCAATGGGTCCCGCGCATAAAGCGCGGGATGACGCCGTGGGGAGGTGATTTGTGAGCTCAGCCCCTCCCCTGTCGCTGAAGCTGCTCAACAGCATGAACCAGACCGGCTTCACCACCGCCCTGGGCTTCGCCTTCGAGCTCTCGCCCTGGGTGGTCGAACGCGCCTGGAGCGAGCGGCCTTTCGCCAGCGTCGAGGCGATGCACGCGGCGATGATGGCCGTCCTCGAGGCCGCGCCCATCGGCGACAAGCTGGCCCTGATCCGCGCGCACCCCGAACTGGCCGGCAAGGCCGCCATCGCCAAGCAGCTGACCGCCGAGAGCAACGCCGAACAGGCCAGCGCGGGCCTCGACCGGCTGACGCCCGAGGAGTTCGCCCGCTTCCACGACCTGAACGCCGCCTATCGCGAGCGCTTCGGCTTTCCGTTCATCATCTGCGTGCGCCTGAACGACAAGGCCTCGATCCTGGCGGCGATGCGGGCGCGCCTCTCGAACGACGAAGCCGCCGAGATCGCCGAGGCCATCACGCAGATCGGCCTGATCTCCAAGCTCCGGCTCCTCGACGCGGTGAGCGCATGATGGATTACGACCTCGCCTCCTGGGCCAGCATGGCCCTGCGCTGGCTGCACGTGGTGGCGGGCGTCGCCTGGATCGGCGCGTCCTTCTACTTCGTCTGGCTGGACAACAATCTGCGCGAGCCGCATCCGCCCAAGGACGGGGTGAAGGGCGAGCTGTGGGCCGTGCACGGCGGCGGCTTCTACCACTCCCAGAAGTACATGGTCGCTCCGGCGCACATGCCCGAGCATCTGCACTGGTTCAAATGGGAGGCCTACACCACCTGGCTGTCCGGCTTCGCCCTGCTGACCGTGCTCTACTATGTCGGCGCCAACGTCTATCTGATCGACCCGGCCAAGCACGCCTTCACCCAAGGCCAGGCGATCGGCGTCGGCCTCGCCTTCATCTTCGGCGGTCTTCTGACCTACGAGGCCCTGTGCCGTTCGCCGCTGGGCCAGAACGGCAGGCTGTTCGGCGTCGTGTGGTTTTCGGTCATGACCGCCGCGACCTGGGCCCTGACCCACCTGTTCTCCGATCGGGGCGCCTTCATCCACGTCGGCGCGATCCTCGGGACCTGCATGGTCGGCAACGTGTTCCTGATCATCATCCCCAACCAGCGCAAGATCGTCGCCGACATGCTGGCGGGGCGGCCGGTGGACCCGCGTCTCGGGGCGATGGGCAAGCAGCGGTCGGTGCACAACACCCACATGACCCTGCCGGTCATCTTCATCATGATCAGCAACCACTATCCGGCCGTTTCGGGCCATCCGAAGGCCTGGCTGCTGCTGGCCATGATCAGCGCCGGCGCCATCGCCATCCGCTACTTCTTCATCCAGCGGCACTTCGGCAAGATCCGGCACGAACTGCTGTTCGTGGGCGCGCTGCTGATCTTCGGCGCGACGGCGATCGCCTCGATCAGGCCCAAGGACAAGGTCACGGTCTCCGGCGAAGTGCCCTTCGCGACCGTCCAGGGAATCATCCAGAAGCACTGCGTCATGTGCCATAGCGCGACGCCCACCCACGCCGGCTTTTCCGCCCCGCCCTTGGGCGCGACCTTCGACACCCCTGCGCATATCCAGGCCTACGCGCCGAAAATCAACGAGCGCGCGGTCCTCTCGACCAGCATGCCCCTTGGCAACGAGACCGGCATGACCGATGAGGAGCGCGCCCAGCTGGGCGCCTGGATCAAGCAGGGAGCCAAGAGCCCGTGACCGACGCCGTCCTGGACGCGCCGCCCAAGACCGAGAGCGATCCCGCCCCGCGCAAGCGCAACGCCGAACGGACCCGCAAGGCGATCCTGGCCGCGGCGCTGAAGGAGTTCTCCCAGGCCGGCTTCGCCGGGGCCCGCATCGAGCGGATCGTCAAGTCCGCCAAGTGCAACATCCGCATGCTCTACCACTATTTCGGGGACAAGAAGGGCCTGTACATGGCCGTCCTCGAAAGCGCCTATATGGACCTGCGCGCGCGGGAGGCCGAGCTTCGCATCGACTTCAACCAGCCCCTCGAGGGCTTCCTCGCCCTCCAGCGCTTCACCTTCGACTATTTCGAGAAGAACCCCCGCTTCGAGGGGCTGCTGCGGAACGAGAACCTGCAGCACGGCAAGTTCGCCGCCCAGTCGCGCGTCGTGACCGAGACGGCCTTCCCGCTGCGGCGCACGATCGAGGGCCTGATCAAGAGCGGCCAGGACCAGGGGATCTTCGGGCCCGACCTCGACCCGGTGCAGATCTATGTGACCATCGCGGCCATGAGCCGCTTCCACCTGGCCAACGGTTATTCTCTGTCGGCGACCCTGGACACCGACATGACCGCCCCCGAGTGGCGCAAGGCGCGGCTGGACCACGCCCTGGCCTTGCTCGAAGGCTATCTGACGCGCGGCGCGCGTTAGGGCTTGGCGGCGGCCGGCGCGGTCGCCAGCGGCGGGCCGCTGAACTCGGCCTCGATCGTGACCTCGACCTCGTCGCCGACGCCCATGGTCGTGCCGGGGGCCGGCACGCCGAACGCGACGCCGAAGTCCGAGCGCTTGAACGCGCCCTTCGCCGAGAAGCCCACGCGGGCGTGCGGGTCCATCGCATGGCCGGCGTAGCCGCCGTTATAGGTCACGTCCAGCACCACCGGCTTGGTCACGCCGTGCAGCGTCAGATCGCCGGTGACCTTGCCCGTGTCGGGACCGGTGGTCTCGATCTTCGTGGATTTGAACGTGATCGCCGGATAGGTCGCCGCGTTCAGCCACTGCGGTCCGGTCAGTTGCTGGACGAAGCCCGCCGGCGGATGCGGCAAGGTCAGCGACTTGGGATCGACCGTCGCCTCCAGCGAACTGGCGGAGGGATTGTTCTGATCGAAGCGAAGCTTGGCGTCGAAGTCCGCGAAGGCGGCGGTGTAACGCGAGAAGCCCAGGTGGCTGACGCGGAACACGAGGCTCGCGTGCGACTTGTCCAGCGTGTAGTCGCCGGCCGGAATATCGGCCCTGGGCGGCTTGGGCGCGGTCGCCGGCGGCGCGGCGACGACGGGCGGGGTCGCGGCATTCTTCTCCGCCGGAGCGGGCGAACAGGCCGCGAGCGCCAGCAGCGCCGCGACGGGCAGGATCGATTTCAAGGCGTCCCTCCTGATGTCTCCCGCGGCGGAGCCCGCCGCGATCGCCAGTCCCCACGCTGGCTTAGCGTCAACGTAGGGACCAAGCGGAGGTTGCGGTAGCGGCTGTCAGGCCGCGATGAACATATCGGCCGTCACGAGCGAGGAGGTGACGCCCTTCAGGAGCACCACCTGGTCATAGCCGTCGTGCGCCATGTCGTTGTCGACGACGACATAGGTGTCCGGCCCCGCGTCGACGATCAGATACTTCTTGGCCAGCGTCCCCAGTTGCAGCTGGTTATTGAACGCGTCGATCGTGAGGGCGGAGCTCGCGCTGATCTTGCCGTCGGCGCTCAGCGTGGCCGTCATGCGCAGGATGTCGCTCTCCTTGACCACCGTCGGCGCGCCGGAGAACGCCAGTTTGTCGCCGGCGCCGAAGTCCGTGATGACGTCCGCCACGGTCAAGGACGTCGAGAAATAGCCTTCACCGGCGAGGAACTTGAAGACGTCCGCGCCAGCCCCCCCGATCAGCATGTCGGCGCCCTGGCCGCCGAAAAGCACGTCCGCGCCGTCGCCGCCGTTCAGAAGGTCGTTGCCGCCGCCGCCATAAAGGGTGTCGTTGCCGGCGCCCCCGGTGATGACGTCGAAATCGTTCGTTCCCTGGATCACGTCGTTGCCCGCCGTCGGCTGGGCGGCGACCGAGCTGGCGAGCGGCGCCAAAGCGGTCATGTTGAGCGAGACGATCCCCGTGGCGCTCGACACCAGCAGAGTTCCGCCGTCGTCACTGACCTGAACCCGATTGCCGTAACCGCCGAAGTGGTAGGCGGGCGAGTCCAGAGGATTGATGTCGACACCCAACGCATACACCTGCTCAAGGCCCCACGTCGTCGTCGAGTACTGGAACAGCCGGTCATAGTTATCGACGACGAAAAGATGCTTTCCGTCCGCGCTGAAGTCGAGGCCATAGAGACCCAGAACCTGCGGCTGACTGGCGAAGAGATCGAATTTGTAGTTCAGCGCGCCATCGAAGACGGCGCCGCCGCTGACGATGATCGATCCATCGGGCGAAATAGCCATGGTGCTGGACCCGCCGCCGGCCGCGCTGCCCGCATACGGCGCGCCCGAAACCGTATGGCCCTTGCCGGACTCGAAGAGCTCCAGCGTGTAGCCGCCCGACGCCAGCAGAACCTGATCATGATCGGAACTGCCGACGAGCACGCTGCTCTGCCGATATTCCGCCGTACCAGAGGCGAAGGCCCCGGTCGCGAGGTTCAGCGTGGTGACGGGCGTCCAGCCGGAGCCGCCGAAGTCCTGCGTGAGCATGACCGTGCCGTCCTTCAGGACGGCCGCGTCCGCGAAGCCGAGATCCATGCCCGTGACGGTGGTGGTGTAGTCCGTCACTGTCTTGGTCCACAAATCCAGGACGTGCACCGTCGCCGTGGCCTTGTTCTTCGTCCAATCCTCACCGGCCACCGAATTCGTCAGCGCGTGCTCGGCGACGACCAAGTAGCGGCCGTCGGGCGTGACATCCATGCCGCCCAGGTCGGTCCCGACCTTGATCTTCGACAGCACATCGCCCGTGTTGGAATTGATGATGCTGACGAAGCCGTCCTTGTCCGAGACATAGGCCTGTCGCCCGCTGAGGGAGAGCACCACGTCCCGCAGATCGCCGGCGGCGGACGTGACGATCATCTTCGGCTTGGCCAGATCGCTCACCGTCACGGTGGCGGTCGACGACGGCAGCGTGACCGACTTGTCGTGAAACTTCAGGATTTCGATGTTCACGAGGGTATCGACCTCGTTGAAGCCCTTCACCGTCCAGGAGCCGTTGGCGTTCTTGGTCCAGGTGTAGTCGCTCGCGTCCCCGAAGAAGATCGCCGTATCGGTTCCCGCGCCGCCATCAAGGATGTCGTCGCCGCCCGCGCCCTCCAGCGTGTTGTCGCCCGCGTCGCCGATCAGCACGTCATTCGCGCCGGAGCCCCGAACGCCTTCGAAATGAAGCAGGGTGTCGACGCCGCCGCCCCGTGTATCTTGCGGACCGGCTTTGGACAGATCGACCCACACCCCCGCGGAGGTCTCGTAAGAGACGACGTCGAAGCCCGCGCCGCCGTCCAGGATGTCGTCGCCAGCGGCGCCGTTGATCACGTTGTTGCCCGCGTCGCCCGTGATGCGGTCGTTTCCGTAACTGCCCATCACGTTCTCGATGTTCGAGACGACCATGTGGATACCGGGCGAGATCACCTGATCGCCGGTGTTCGTCAGGTCGAGCGTGATATCGAGGATGGACGAGAACATCAGGGTGTCGACGCCGGAGCCGCCGTCCACGATCGTCGCGTCGCCCTCGCTGCCCGGGCCCGGCCAGACGATGATCGTGTCGTCGCCAGCGCCGCCCAGCAGCAGGTCGCCCGGCTTGCGGTAGCTGCCTCGAAGGATGTCGTTGCCGTCGCCGCCATCCAGGGTGTCGTGACCGCCGATGCCAAAGAGAACGTCGTCGCCCGCGTCCCCGAATAGATAGTTCTCGGCGTCGTTTCCGACGATGTAGTCGTTATGCGCCGAGCCCATCGCCGCCTCGATCGAGACGAGCGTGTCGACGCCGGCCGGGATCGGGACCTGGGGCGCTGGCGCTCCCGACAGATTGATTGTCACACCCACGTCGCTGAACGAATAGTCCACCGTGTCGAAGCCGTCGCCGCCGTCGATCACGTTGACGCCCGCGCCGCCCGACAGGTGGTCGTCGCCCGCGCCGCCGTAGAGCTTGTCGTCGCCGTCGCCGCCCCAAAGGTAGTTGTCGCCCGCGTCGCCCTTCAGGACGTCGTTGAATTTGGAGCCGTAGAGGTTCTCGATGCCGGTCAGGGTGTCCTTGCCCGCGCCGATCGTGTCCTGAGCCACGCCGACCTTGGTCAGGTCGACGGTCACGCCGGCCGTGGCGTCCTCGTAGGACGACCAGTCATTGCCGGCGCCGCCCTTGATGATGTCGTCGCCCGCGCCGCCGACCAGGTAGTCGTCGCCGTCGCCGCCATCCAGGGTGTCGTTGCCGGCCGAGCCCCACAGGGTGTCGTCGCCGCCATTGCCGCGGAGGGTGTCGTCTCCCTTGCCGCCGACCATCATGTTGGCCCCGGCGTTGCCGATCAGGGTGTCGTTGAAGTCCGAGCCGTACAGGTTCTCGATCGAGATCAGCTTGTCGGTCCCGCCGCCGCCGGTGTTCTGCGGCCCGGTGATGTTGAGGTCGACCTTCACGCCCGAGGTCGCGTCCTCGTAGGCCGCCCAGTCGTTGCCGGGGCCGCCGTCCAAGGTGTCATTGCCCGCGCCGCCCAGCAGATAGTCGTCGCCCTCCCCGCCCAGCAGGGTGTCGTTGCCGTCATTGCCGGCCAGGACGTCGTTCCCGGCGCCGCCCTTCAAGGTGTCGTTGCCGCCGAACCCATAGAGGATGTCGTCGCCGGGACCGCCGGTCAGGACATCGCCGCTTTCCGTGCCGTACAATTCCATCTCTCGAACCCCTCTGGCCAAACCGCAACCTCAGCGTGACCTAGCGAGTGCAAGACGTGGACCGAACCCTTTTCAGCCGGAGGTGGAATATTAACCTTGAGCATGCGCCGCTTCGGGAACGGCGGGGCCGTTTTGGCACGAAATCCCTTGCGCGCTTTGGAGTCCGCGAGGACTTCGATCAAGGGGGACGCTCGGCGGGATCCCCGCTCCCGCCCGGTTCCGACGGGGCTTCAGGCCACGCGCCAAGGTGGCGGCGGCTCGGGCGTCAGAACAGCAGCCCCTTGGCCAGCAGCGCATGGACGCCCTTCTCGCCATTGACCGTCTGGGTGACGCGGAAGTCCACGGCCAGCGAGCAGAACTGATAGGCCTGCACCCGGGTCAGGGCCGAGCGGGCGACGATGAAGTCGATCGTCTGGCGCAAGGCCTGTTTCATGGCCAGGTCCAGATCCTCGTTGAAGCCCATCAGGATGTGGTGCGTCGGCGTCTCGGCGCGGGGCCATCGGAGGTCCGCGCCCTTGTGCAGGATGAAGGTGAAGGTCCCGGTCAGGCCCATCTCCAGGGCGTTGACGCAGACCTCGCCGTCGCCCTGCCGCCCGTGGCCGTCGCCGACCGAGAAGTTCGCCCCCGGAACCCAGACCGGCAGATAAAGGGTCGCGCCGGCGGTGAACTCCTTATTGTCCATGTTGCCGCCGTGCTCGCGGGGCTCGCGGCTGGACAGGCGGCCGTAGCGGGCCGGCGGCGCGACGCCCATCGTGCCGAAGAACGGGGCCAGCGGCAGTTCCGGACCCCAGTCGGGCTTGCAGACGCCGCGCGCGCGGTCGACGGCGATGTGGCTGACATAGCGCTCGGGAAAGTCCTCGGGGAGCGTGCCGGCCAGGGGCCGCACGGCGCAATAGCCCCAGTCGTTGTTCGGCGCGATCGCCTCGATCCGCGCCTCCAGCATGTCGCCCGGCTCGGCGCCGGCTATGGCCACGGGGCCGGTCAGGATGTGCGGCCCGATGCGCTCGGGCTTGCTGGCGTGGATGGCCCGCAGCGCCGGCGGAACCGCGTAGGGCGATCCTTCCGGCGGCATCACCTCGACACCGCCCGACACGCACTCGAAGGTGACGCTGTCGCCGGAGGCCACGGTCAGCACCGGATCGAACGCGGCGTCGAACATGCCAAAACGGATGGTGTCGGGGGCGGAGGTGAGCCGGTGATGCGCCATCAAGTAAGCCTTCTCTTACAAGACCACCTCGCGCCGGCCTGGCCCGAGCGCCAAGACCCCGGCCCGAAGATCGTCTAGCTTCGCCCCCGTCTGCCCACGCGGCGGGCGGTCGAGGCGCGCGACGCCCGGCGCTTGGGCGTTCGGCGGCGCCAAGGGCAAGCGGCGCTGGCGCGGCCGGCGAAGCTGGGTGTATGAAGTTTTTTATTACTTATTGATCCGGTCGCGGGGGCGGCCGCTGGGGGAAAGATGGACGCCGAGACCCAAGCCTTTCTCGATCTGACCGAGGCCGAGATCGCGTCCTGGACCGCCGCCCGGACCGCCGAACGCGATCTGGTTCCGCCCGCCGCCGCCCTTCCCGGCGTCCTCGAGAACCTGGCCCTGCTGAGGAGCCAGGCCGCGCTGGTCTTCGCCGCCCTCGGCGATCGCGCCGGCGACGCGCCCGAGGCCTTCGTTCCGTGAGCTTTCCCGGCCTCATCGAGATCGCGGGCGAGGTGCGCGCCGGCCGGGTCAGCGCCCGGGCGGTGGCCGAGGCCGTGCTGTCGCGGATCCAGCGTCTGGACGGCGGCGTCAACGCGTTCACGGCGGTCACCGCCGAGCGCGCCCTGGCGGCCGCCGACGCCGTCGACGCCGACCGCTTGGCGGGACGCCCGCTGGGCCCGCTGGCCGGCGCGCCGTTCGCGGTGAAGAACCTGTTCGACCTCGAAGGCCTGCCCACCCTGGCCGGCTCGAAGATCCGCCGCGACGCGCCGCCCCCCGCCCGAGACGCGACGCTGGTCAAGCGCCTGACCGCCGCCGGGGCGATCCTGGTCGGGGCGCTGAACATGGACGAGTTCGCCTATGGCTTCGTCACCGAGAACGCGCACGACGGGCCGGTCCGCAATCCGCACGACCCCAGCCGCATCGCCGGCGGCTCGTCCGGCGGTTCGGCGGCGGCGGTGGCGGCGGGCCTGGTCCCGCTGACCCTGGGCTCGGACACCAACGGCTCGATCCGCATCCCGGCCAGCCTGTGCGGCGTCTTTGGGCTGAAGCCGACCTATGGCCGGCTGTCGCGCCAGGGCGTCTTTCCGTTCGTCGAGAGCCTGGACCACGTCGGCCCCTTCGCGCGCTCGGTCGAGGACCTCGCCCTGGCCTACGACGTCCTGCAGGGCCCCGATCCCGAGGGCGACGCCCTGTGCGTGCGCGCGGCCGAGCCGGTGAGCGAACGCCTCGACGCGCTGTCCGAGCGCCCCTTGCGTGTCGGCGTGCTGGGCGGCTGGTTCCAGCAGGGCGCGTTCCCCGAGGCGCTGGAGGCGCTGGGCCAGGTCGCCGAGGCCCTGGACGCCGCCCCCGTCGAACTCCCCGGCGCCCAGGCCGCCCGCGCGGCGGCCTTCTGCCTGACCGCGTTCGAGGGCGGCGCGCTGCACCACGCCGATCTGGCCCGGCGGGCGATGGACTATGACCCCGCCGTCCGCGACCGCCTGCTGGCCGGCGCCCTGTTGCCCGAGGGCGTGGCCCACGCCGCCCGGCGCTATCGGACGATCTTCCGCGACCAGGTCCGCGAGGCCTTCCAGCGCCACGACATCCTGCTGGCCCCCGCCTCGGTATGCCCCGCCCCGCCGATCGGCCAGGCGACGATGGAGATGGACGGCGTCCCGGTCTCGGTCCGCAAGAATCTCGGCGCCTTCACCCAGCCCATCAGCTATGTCGGCCTACCGGTCGTGGCCGCGCCGGTGAACCGCCCCGGCCTGCTGCCGATCGGGGTGCAGATCATCGCCCCGGCCTGGCGCGAGGATCTGGCCTTCGCCGCCGCCCTGCGGCTGCAGCGGGCCGGCGTCGTGGCCGCCCATCCCCCGAAAGGCGCCCTATGATCGTCAATGATCCCAACGTCCTCGCCGAGGTCACCGACGCGGTCGACGCCTATGAGGCGGCGCTGATGGCCAATGACGTCGCGGCCCTGGACGAGGCGTTCTGGCGCTCGCCCCACACCGTGCGCCTGGGCGTGGCCGAGAACCTGTGGGGCTTCGACGAGATCGCCGCCTTCCGGATCGGCCGCGCGGGCGGCTCGCCGCCGCGCACCCGGCTGCGGACCGAGATCACCACCTTCGGCGCCGACCTCGCCATCGCCAACATCGTGTTCAGCCGCGACGACACCGGCAAGATCGGCCGTCAGAGCCAGACCTGGATCCGCGTCGCGGAGGGCTGGAAGGTCGCCTCGGCCCACGTCTCCCTGATGCAGGCCAGAGCCGATCAGCGCCTCGCCTCGCCCGATGAAAACCGCTAGAGCCAGCCCATGACCGCCCCCACCAAGATCATCTTCGACACCGATCCCGGCATCGACGACGCCATGGCGCTGCTGTTCATCGAGGCCAGCCCGGCCCTCGATCTGATCGCCGTGACCACCATCTTCGGCAATTCGGACATCGAGACCACGACCCGCAACGCGCTCTATCTGAAACGCCGCTTTGGCTTGAAGGCGCCGGTGTTCAAGGGGACCGACAAGCCCCTGACCCGGCCGCGCAACCCCTCGCCGACCTTCGTGCACGGCGTCAACGGCCTGGGCGACGTCGAGCTGACCGGCCACGTGGCGGAACACCCCGAGGCCAAGCCGGCGCACCAGGCGATCATCGATCTGGCGCGCCAGTATCCGGGCGAGGTCGTCCTCTGCGCCGTGGGTCCGCTGACCAACCTGGCTTTGGCGCTGCAAGCCGATCCCGAGGTCGCGACCCTGCTGAAGTCGGTCGTCATCATGGGCGGCGCGTTCGGCGTGGCCGGCAAGCCGGGCAATGTCACGCCGGTGGCCGAGGCCAATATCTGGAACGATCCGGAGGCCGCCGACCAGGTCTTCACCGCGCCCTGGACCCTAACCGCCGTCAGCCTGGACGTCACGACCCAGGTGGTCATGTCGCCGGACTATATGGACGCCCTGGCGGCGGCCTGCGGCGACGCGGGCCAGTTCCTCAACGCCATCTCCAAGCCCTACGCGGCGTTCTATGGCGAGCGCGACGGCGTCGTCGGCTGCTGCGTCCACGACGCGGCGGCGGTGGCCTGCGTGATCGATCCGACGCTGTTCAAGATCCGGCGCGGCGCGGTGCGCGTGGTGACCGAGGGCATCACGCTCGGCCAGACCTGCCAGAGCCCGGAAGGCGAGCTGTTCGGCCCGTCGGCTTGGGACGACCAGCCGATCCAGTCGGTGACCGTGGCGGTGGACGGGGATCGGCTGCTGGCGCTGTACGCGGAGACGATGAAGGCGGGTTATCGCTGAGACGCGCTGCGTCCTTCGAGGCGCGCTTAGGAGCGCGCACCTCAGGATGAGGAACTCTATGCATTGAGGTCGTCATCCTGAGGCGCCCGCACAGCGGGCCTCGAAGGACGCACGGCTTTAGCGCCTGTACCGCTCCACGCCCGCCAGATACGTTCGCGCCACCACCCGGTCATCGCCCAGCACCGTCAGCGCGAAGAGCTTGTCCTCCAGGCTCTTGGCGCCCGCCAGCCGCCGCGCCAGCAGCGGGGTCGCGGCGGGATCCAGCACCAGGAAGTCGGCTTCCTTGCCGGGCATGAGGTTGCCGATCTTGTCGTCGAGATCCAGCGCCCGCGCCCCGCCCAGCGTCGCCAGGTAGAAGGCGTGGAACGGGTCCAACGCGTCGCCGCGCAGTTGGCCGACCTTGTAGGCCTCGCCCAGCGTGTGGAGGATCGAGAAGGTGGTCCCCGCCCCGACGTCGGTGCCGACGCCGACCTTCACGCCGTGCGAGCAGGCCTCCTCCAGCGGAAAGAGGCCCGAGCCCAGGAACAGGTTCGAGGTCGGGCAGAAGGCCACAGCCCCGCCCTTGGCCGCCAGCCGCCGGAAGGCGCCGCCCTTCAGATGGACGCAGTGCGCGAAGACCGAGCGCTTTCGCACGAGGCCGAAGCGGTCGTAGACGTCCAGATAGTCCTTGGCCTTGGGGAACAGCCGGGCGGTCTCCTTGATCTCGTGCAGGTTCTCCGACAGGTGGGTCTGCATCCAGACGTCGGGATGCCGTTCAAGCACCTCGCCGGCCATGGCCAGCTGGGCGTCGCTGCAGCTGATCGCGAAGCGCGGTGTCACGGCGTAGCCGAGCCGGCCCTTGCCGTGCCAGTCGGCGATCAGGGCCTCCATGTCGACGCGGCTGCTCTCGACCGTGTCCGTCAGGCCCTCGGGCGCGTTGCGGTCCATCAGCGCCTTGCCGGCGATCAGCCGCATGTCGCGGGCATGGGCCTCGGCGAACAGGGCGTCGACCGAGACCTTGTGCACCGAGCCGAACACCAGGGCCGTGGTCGTGCCGTTGCGCAGCAGCTCGTCCAGAAAGAAGGCCGCGGTATCGGCGGCATGCTCGGGATCGGCGAAGGCCGCCTCGGCCGGGAAGGTGTGCTGCTCCAGCCAGTCCAGCAGCTGCTTGCCGTGGGCGGCGATCACGTCGACCTGCGGGAAGTGGATGTGCGTATCGACGAAGCCCGGCGTGATCAGATGGCCGGTCAGGTCCTCCAGCTCCGCCCCGCCCAGCCAGGGCGCGAGTTCGGCATAGGCGCCGCAGCCGACGACACGGCCCTCCTCGACCAGCAGCAGGCCGTCGGGGTGGTAGGCGATCGCCGCCTCGCCGGTCTTGGTCGGGTCGTCCAGCAGGTGGAGGATCGACGCCCTAAAGGCTTGCACTGGCGCTCTCGTCGTTGCGAACGCGCGCCGCTTCCTGGCGCGTCAGGAGGTCGGCCGCCACCGAGACCGCGATCACCTCCGGCGCCTTGCTCTTCAGCTGCGGCAGGCCGATGGGACTGGTCAGGCGGGTCAGGACAGCCGGCGAGAAGCCGTCGTCCCGGAGCCGGCTCATGAACCTAGCGCGCTTGGTCTTCGAGCCGATGACGCCGAGGTAACAAAACCCGCCGCCGGCCAAGCCCGCCGACACCAGGGCATAGTCCAGGGCATGGTCGTGCGTCAGCACCAGGCCGTAGGCGTCGGGCTCGGCGCCCATGGCCTTGGCCGCCATCTCGGCGGGCTCCAGGACGGTGACGCCGGGGATGGCGGCGGTCTCCGGCCGGGTGTCGTACCAGAAGAGACGGAAGGGCAGCGGCTCGAAGGCCCGGGCGATCGCCTGGCCCACATGGCCCGCGCCGAACAGCAGCAGCGGCGGACGCGGCGCGTCGGCGCGCTCGACCAGCTCGTCGCCGGGGGCGGGTCGCGCGCCCCGCGCCGTGGCGACCGCGCCGGCCAGGGTGATCGCCGGCCCATCCTCCTGGCTCGCCGAAATCGGCGCGACGGCCTTGCTCAGCAGGCCGGGCTCGAAGCGCGTGCGGACCTCGAAGGGCTGGGCCGCGTCCATCCGCCGGGCCGCGTCGGTCAGCCAGTCGCGGCTGTTGTCGTTGAGCCGCTCCAGCAACAGCCGCACGCGCCCGCCGCAGCACTGGGCCAGCAGCGGTCCCAGTGGATAGTCCTGGATCGCGAACGGCGTCTGGCCGGCGTCGAGCATCCGTCGCGCCTGGTCGGCCGCGCGGTGCTCCAGATTGCCGCCGCCGATCGTGCCGGCCTGGCCGTCCCGCCAGACCACCATCTTGGTCCCGGCCTCGCGCGGGGCCGAACCCTCGGTGGCGAGCACCGTGACCAGGGCGGCTTCGTCATGGGCGTCGAGACGCGCCAGGGCGGCGCGGGCCCAGTTGCGGGTCATGCGGCCATCCCCGAAATCCGTTCTCCCCGGCGAATGCCGGGGCCCAGATTCACCTTGGGAGGCTGGCCTGCTCGCGCCCGCCCACTCAGCCAAGCCCAGCCAAGCTCGAGGGTTCGATCTGGGCCCCGGCGTTCGCCGGGGAGATCGGACGAGGGAGACCTAGGTGTCGTTTCCAAGAAGGTTGTTTACACGCTGCCAGGG